>JADKGF010000001.1 GCA_016717105.1 Saprospiraceae bacterium
TAATCCCGACAAAGTGAGAAAAGGCATCGAAAAGATCAATGAACTCAAAGCTGATGTCGTATGTTTTACCGGTGACTTAGTCAATTCCGAAAAAGATGAGATCGATCCTTATATCGAAATTTTCTCTGAAATAGAAGCCAAATATGGGAAATTAGCCACGCTCGGCAATCATGATTATTATGGACATTATGACAAAAACGATCCACAAGCCGAGAAGGTATATTTTGAAGATTTTTTCTCAAAATTTAAAAAAATGGGATTTGATCTCCTAAATAATGAAAACCGAAGTATCACCAAAGATGGCGAGACTATCCATATAGTCGGTGTCGAAAATTGGGGCGCAGGACATTGGTTTCCCAAAAAAGGAGACTTGGCAAAAGCCACTGAAAACTTGGATGGAAACGGTTTTAAGATTTTGATGTCTCACGATCCTACACATTGGGACGAAAAGGTTTTGAATTTTCCTAAAAAAATGGATTTGACCCTAAGCGGTCATACGCATGGCTTCCAATTTGGGTTTCAAATGCCAGGTTTTAAATGGTCGCCTGCACAATATAGATACAAAAAATGGCTGGGTTTATACCAGGAAGACGACAAATATCTGTACGTAAATAGAGGATTTGGCTTCCTTGGTTTCCCTGGCAGAGTAGGTATGTGGCCCGAAATTACTTTAATAGAGTTGCAATCAGCTTAAATAAGCATTCTATCAAGGTCTGATCTCACGCTGTTGTTTTGCTTTTTGCATGGGATTGGGCTTATCTTTGTATTTATGTTTTTTGAAGAGCTGAAATCTGGTCGGTACTTCTCTTACTGGAAAGCTGTTATTTGATTCGTCAATATCGGCTGTTTCCTTGAATGGATCTAATTCGATGGCAGTGACTTCTTTATCTTTGACAAATACCTTGGTCACTTTTTGCTCATTTTTCCGCCAAATTTCCACTGGCACACGCTCCACTTCTACGGTACCATCGTCAAAAGTCCACTGAATAATTAAGGGCATGACCAATCCTCCTTTGTTGCTAAATTGAAGTTCATAATAGTTTTTATCACTATATTTTTCAGTTTTTTCTTCTTTTGTCATCAAACTATCGTATTTCATTCTGATCTCTACATCTACAGAATCCTCAGTTTCCCAAGGGCGATATGTGTTATAAAAATCTGATACTGTGCTATCTCTCTCTACCGGAAAAGTACCGAATTGTTCGCGATTGCGCTGCTTAGTTAGGAAATTTTTGGGTTTTTTTATTGAAGTACGGAAAGTGTCAATACTTTTCTTTGGGTCATTATCGAGGTCCGCTTTGTACCATGTCACACTATCCAATGAGATGTCCACAGCATCAATACTATAAAACCAGCCTCGCCAAAACCAATCAAGGTCCATGGCACTGGCTTCTTCCATCGTTCTAAAGAAATCATCCGGTGTTGGGTGCTTGAATGCCCATCGACGGCAATATTCCTTGAAAGAATAGTCGAATAGTTCACGTCCCATGATGGTCTCACGCAGGATATTTAGCGCTGTTGCCGGTTTGTCATAAGCGTTATTGCCATAGTCGATGATATTTTCACTATTAGTCATGATAGGCTCCAGTTTATCCTTTGGTCGAGCCATATATTCTGTAATATTGTGTGGTACACCACCTTCTGATTTAAAATTGTTGTCCCATTCTTGCTCGGTTATGAATTGCATAAAACTATTCACACCTTCATCAAACCAAGCCCATTGTCTTTCATCGCTATTAAAGATCATAGGAAAATATGTATGTCCCACTTCATGGATAATAACGAGGATAGCTGCTCTTTTCGAGCCTTCGGTATATGTTCCATCATCTTCGGCACGACCAGGATTAAACGAAATCATCGGATATTCCATGCCATTGGCCGCTTCTACCGAGATGGCTACTGGATATGGATAAGGTATGGAATATTTTGAATATGAACGCAATGTGTGATCTATCACCTTGGTAGAATATTTATTGTAGATAGGATAAGCTTCCTTGCCATAAAGGCTCATACACATCACCTTTTGACCTAGTTCATTATAGTGCGGCATAGCATCCCAAACAAATTTTTTACTTGCTGTCCAAGCAAAATCTCGCACATTTTTAGCCTTGTATTTCCATGTTTTCATTTTTGACGAAATCGGCGTTTTTTCATTTGCCTTTGCTTCATCAAGTGTTACGATTTCCAATGGTGTTTTGCTATTTTGAGCCTGAATCCACTTATTGTAATGCGTCGGGCTTAACATTTCCTTGTAATTTTGGCACTCGCCAGTTCCAGCGACAATATGGTCAGAAGGCAACGTGATTTCTACATCATAATCTCCAAAAGACAAGGCAAATTCTCCGCGACCATAAAATTGCTTATTTTGCCATCCTTCGAAGTCGCTATACACACACATGCGTGGAAACCATTGCACGACAGTGTACAAATAGTTGCCATGATCCTTGAAGTATTCGAATCCACCTCTTCCCCAACTAGGTGTGTTCATCCTGTCTATGAGGTAATAACTCCAATCTATGTTAAATGTTATTTTTTTACCTGGTTTTAGAGGTTGTGGCAAGTCTATTCTCATCATCGTTTGATTGATAAGATATTTAAGTGGTGTACCTTTATCAGAAGTTACTTTTTTGATATTGACTCCAAATTTATCTAGTTTGGACGTCGCTTCAAAACGATCTATAGCATCTTCATTCATTACATCAAAGATCTTCGATCCCTCGATATGGTGTTTTGGAGATGTAGGTGTATGCTCATTTTCATCCAGTTGAATCCACAAATACGTCATCTCTACCGGCGAATTATTATGATATGTTATCGATTCGCTACCATCCAATCGTTGCTCCTTGGTATCAAGGGTACACTTTATTTTATAATCGGCCTTTTGCTGCCAGTACTTAGGTCCAGGAGCTCCATCAGCACCACGATATTCATTGGGTGATCGCAATATATTATCCAATTGCTCAAATTTTTTGGCGTGATTGGAGCGCTCTTGGGAAAATATTGAAGCACTAAAAAAGTAAAAAGATGAAATAAACAGGCAAAAATCTCATTGCTGACATTGTTTTGATTGGGTCAAATATAAGTTGCGAATTGTACAATGTGCGAAAATCTCATGTAAATAATACAAATCACAATATTCAATAGACGAAGATAGTATTATTCTATCAAATTAAGAAATTCGTCCTCAGTCATTATCTGAACAGTACCAAGTTCCTGGGCTTTTTTAAGTTTAGAACCAGCTTTTTCGCCTACGACGAGGATATTGAGATTTGCACTCACCGCTGAGATATTTCTGGCTCCAGCTTTGACAGCTTTCTCTTCGGCTTCTTTGCGTCCCATCTTCAGTAATGTACCTGTAAAAAGTATGGTTTTACCAGAAAAAACGGCATCTTCTGCTACTTGCAATGGCTTATCTTCGTCCGTCTGTGTGAGATTTACACCATAAGACTCCATTTGATGTAACATGGTAATATTCTTTTCATTGGCAAACCAAGCAATAACATTATCTGCAACAACAGGACCAATATCTTTTATTTCAAGAAATCTTTCTTTTGGCCAGTGCTTAAGATCAAGTACATGGCTGATTTGTTCTGCAATGAGTTTACTCGCTTTTTTGCCCAAATGATGAATGCTTAACGAATGTAAAAGCCGCTGTATAGGATTTGATTTTGCTTTTTCAACTGATAATTTTATGTTTTCAGCTGACCGTTTGCCGAATCCTTCCAAAACGGCTATTTTGTCATAATCAAGGTTGTAAATATCGCTGATATCTTTGATCCATCCTAAATCAAAAAATCGCTCTACATATGACTTTCCGAATCCATCAATATCCATCGCATCTTTTGACACATGAAATATCATCTTTTGAAGGTCTTGTGCACCACATATACAGTCTGGACATCGCCAAGCTGATTCTCCATCTTCTTTTATCAATCTTACTGGTGTATCGCTGGTATTTGTCGGACAAAACTCGGGAAAATTGATGATTTCTTCAACACCTGTGCGCAACTCTGGAAACGATTTTACAATATATGGAATAACGTCTCCTGCTCGTTCTACCAACACAGTATCGCCTAAACGCAAATCCTTAGACCTAATGAAATCCTCATTGTGAAGAGAAATAGATGAAACTGTCACTCCTGCCAAATAAACGGGTTCGATCTTGGCAACTGGCGTAATAGAGCCTATTTTCCCTACTTGATATTCTACAGCCAGTAGTTTGCTTGTAGCTTGTTTGGCCTTAAACTTAAATGCAATCGCCCATCGTGGATGATGCGCGGTAAATCCGCATTTGTCTTGAAGTTCTAGGCTATTTACTTTGATCACCATGCCGTCGATCTCGTAAGCATACGTATCTCGCTTTTCTTCCCAATATTTTACAAAATCGTGGACAACATTTATATTTTTACAAACCGTTTTTTCATCTTTTGGGATCTTAAAGCCGAGCTTGCCGAGCATTTCAATACCTTGGATGTGTGTTTTCATTGTCGGGAGTACTGAATTTCCAGCATTATCAACAGCATAAGCCAATTGGTACACAAAAGCTTCAAGTCCTCGTTTTCGAGTTTCATTGGCATCTTTGGTCCGAAGGCCACCTGTTGCTGCATTTCTTGGATTAGCGAAGAGTGTCAGTCCTTCTTTTTCTCTTTCTTTATTGATTCTTTCGAAATTGTCTTTGCGGATGAGTGCTTCGCCTCTCAATTCAGCTTTGACAATACCAAAAGAAGCGAAATCAGCTTTCAATGGAATACTCGGTAATGTTCGCGCATTTGGCGTCATCTCTTCACCCATTGTACCATTGCCTCTAGTGGCAGCCCTGACAAGTACATCATTTTCATAAACCAAAGCAATACTTCCACCATCAAATTTCGGTTCTACACAATATTCAATATCGACATCTGAAGGCAGATTGCACAGTTTTTTAACCGCTGCATCAAAATCATTCAAGTCGTCCTCATTGTACGAATTATCAAGGGAAAGCATCGGAACGGTATGTTGTACTGGCGGAAAATCACCCGACAAATCAGTACTTACTCTTTGGGTTGGTGAGTCAGGTGTTATCTGCTCGGGATATTGTTCTTCCAATGAGACCAGTTGCTTGTACAAAATATCATATTCAAAATCCGAAATTAGCGGGCTATCTTCGATATAATATTTCCGTTCATGAAATACCAAAAGATCCCTTAATTCCTTTAGGTCATTCGCTGTAGCTGGAGATGAAATATATTTTTTGCTCAAAGCAACAAAATGCTGCTGTGTATCGGTACTGTACATGTTTTGACTTCTTTGAATTACAAAAGTATGAATTTGTATTCAAATAGTCTCGATGTCTTCAATTTTGAAAGCCATTAAAAATTCAACTCTTTTACTTCACTTGCGGTGGAATCAAATAATACAATACTGGAGTAACCAATCGACTCAGTAAAGTACTACTTATCAATCCTCCTATCAATACAATGGCCAATGGGCTGATCAATGGCGAATTTTCGAGCACTAATGGTGTCAATCCACCGATAGCCGTCATCGAGGTCAAGAGAATAGGTAAAAATCTAGTTTCAGCGCCATCCATGACTGCATCATACAAGTTCATTCCTTGTTCTCTGAGGCCATTGGTATAATCAACCATCAGAATCGAGTTTTTGATTTCTATACCCATTAATGCGATGATTCCTACCGTCGCCACAAAGGATAATGACTCACCTGAAACGTATAAAGCCACCAAAGCACCGATTATTCCCATAGGTATGACACTAAGGACGATAATGGTCGATTTGAACGTCCTAAATTCTAAAATCAAAATCGCCAATAAACCAAAGACTGTGAGAATGATAATCGTACCTAAACCACCAAAAGACTCTTGCGAAGATTCGCGTTCGCCGGCAGCTATCACGCGGTATCCGTCTGGCATTGGCACTTGAGTCGCAATATCATTAAGAATGTCATCTGTAAGCTGACTGATGTTGACGCCGTTTTGTGCAAAACAACTGACCAAAGCATACCGCTCCTTATTAAAATGTCGTATGATGGATGCTGAAGGTTTTAAGGATAATTCTGCTATGTTTTTTAAGGGTACAAGTGATCCACTCATCGATGTGACATAAACTTTGTCAAACATCTGGAGTGCATTTTCGGTGTTTTGAGTGAGCGATATCTTCATTTTGAATTCATCACCTTCAGTATTACTAATTTCGCTTATGTCAAGTCCAGCTATAGCAAGTCTCACCGTTTTGGCAATTTCCGCACCATTGATACCATATAAACCTGCTTTCTCTTTATTGACATCTACGATGATATCGGATTTAACATATTTTAGGTCATTGCGTACATACATTGTACCTTGTCTGGCCTTGACCAATTTTTCTACTTTAGCACTTAACTGATCCAAGGTATCAAGATTATTACCGATAATACGCATTTCTACAGGTGCAGTGATAGGTGGCCCTTGTTGAAATCTTTTGACTTCTATTCTCACTCCTGGGAAATTGGCAAGTTCTGATCTCGCCTTTTCGGCAAATTTTATAATTTCCGGAACCTTGGTTTTTTCATCAAGATATACGATAATTTGCCCGAAATTGGATGAGTTTTGACGCTGAAATTCATTATAATAAATCCTTGGATTGCCCTTGCCTGCATTCGCACTTATATGGTCAATTTCTGGAAATGACAATAGTTTTTGTTCCACTTTTCGTACCACTTTGTCTGTATGTGTAAGATTGGAACCAGGTTCAGTTTCTATATCAATGGTAACGATTGGTTTTTCTGATTCGGGAAACAAACTAAATCCCAAAACTGGCACCAACATCAAAGACAGTCCAAAAATCACTGCCGCTAAAACCAATGTTGTCACCTTGTGCGTCATACACCACTGCAACAATTTTTGGTAAGGATTATTCACATATTTTTTAAAGGCATTGAAGAAAAAATTGCCTTCGCCGCCTGCTGCATTTTCATGTGCTTTCAGCAAGATAGACGATAAAAATGGTATAATTGTAACCGATACAAATAAAGAAGCCAAAACTGTCAACATCACGGCCATAGGCAATGATCGAATAAAATCACCTGAACCTTCAGGCAGATTTGCCAATGGAAGAAATGCCAATAATAAAGTAGCTGTACATCCCATGATGGCCACCATAATGTGATTTGTTGCAGAAATAGCAGCTTCTTTTGCCGAAATTCCTTTGCGCATGTATCGTTCTATATTCTCCACCACGACAATACTATCATCCACCAAAAGTCCCAATGCCACTACCATACCGACAATGCTTAGTTGATTGAGTGTATATCCCAATAAATCCAACATAAATAAGCCAATACTTAACGATAACGGGATAGATATCATCACGACAATTGAAGCTCTAGTGCCTAAAGGAAGTAAGGTCAACAACACTAGGAAAATTGCTATGGCAAAATCTCTGCCTAAACCAGAAAGCCGATGTTTTACACCAATTTCCTGATCAAAAGCATGTTCCAATGTGATTCCTTTAGGTAGTTTTTCTTTGAAATGAGTCAATACTTTTTCTAATTCGTGTCGAACAGCTATGATGTTTTTCTTGTCCTTCATGGCTGAATTGACCCAAATAGCTCTGTGATTATTGTGTCTGGCTATGTGGTCCGTAGTCTCCTCAGTATAGTAAATCTCCGATATTTGTCCGAGTTTCACGGTTTTACCATCTGGTGTCACTTGTACAATCGTGGATTTGATGTCATCTATGGTCTTAAATTCGGAAGTCGTCTTGATATTGTATTTCTTTTGACCCAAGTCTATATCTCCTCCAGGAATATTGATATTATTGGCCTGAATTAATCCGATGACTTGATTTAATCCCAACTTCATAGAAGCCATTCTGTCTAGGTCCAAATCAATATGAATTTCTTTGTCAGGTGCTGCTTGGATTTCAACCCATTTTATATCCTTGATGCGTTCAATATCTTTTTCAAGGCTTTCTGCCAAGTCAACCATTACTTCCATAGAAGCCGTATCAGATACCAAGGCAGACTGTAAGATGACGACATCACTTGACGCAGCTTTTTTGATATCAAGAAGTACAATTCCGTCTGGCAAATCTGGGCGTATTTTATTGATTTCGCGAATGACATCATTGTTTTTTGCTTCTACATCCACACCAAAATTGAACTCTGCGAGCATTACTATAAGTCCATCATTGATCGTAGTATTTATTTTTTTTACATCAGAAAGCTGGTACAACTCTTCTTCTATGGGATCTGCAATGAGCTTTTCCATATCTGTCGGATTGGTACCAGGATAGACGACCACGATAGAAAAAATCGGTGCTCCAAAAGGTGGATCTTCACCTCTTGGCATATTCATCAATGCATTGATACCCAATACCATTACAGCTACAAATATAACCAATGTAAACTGCCAATTCTTTACAAAAAATTTATTGAATCCCATATTAATGTCGTATTAAGAATGGTGAATGAAATTTGGTAATCTGAAATTAATGACTGATTTTGTCACCATCTTCTAGATACATGGCGCCAGTAGTGATTACATTAGAAATGCCATCCAGTCCGGAGGCAACTGCCACTTTATCACCCAAAAGTTTTGCAATATTGACTTTGATTTGTTTTGCTTTGCCATTCTCAGCGGTAAAAACATATGCCGTCTTACCGTTTGATTTTATCAACGCTTCTATAGGAATAATCGTGAAATATTCCTTATTTGTTGAAGTGATAGTCAAATTTGTGATCAAACCAGCTGCAAGATTATCAGGTTGGTTGCTAAATTTTATTTCTATATCAAACGTCCCACTTGCACTACCGCCAACCGATGATTTTTGAGAAATGTAGCCTGTAAATTTCTTGCCAGGATAGGCATCAAGACTGATTTGGACTTTATCGTTTTTATGAACTCGTGCCCAATCTCTGTCCGTAAGTCCAGCTTGAATAATCCAATCACCTTTTCCTACACCGAGAATGGCATATACCGGATTTCCTGGGCCAGTAATCTCACCACTAAACATGATTTGCTTGATGATTTTGCCAGAAATAGTCGCTTTTATTTCCGAATATTGTCTATTAAAGGCAGCAATATCTGCTGTACGTTTGGCTACCTCATAAGCAGTATTTACATTTTGAAATTGTTCTAATGTAGCCACACTATCTTTATATAAATTAGCTACTCTGTTTTTATCTCTGAGTGCTTTATTAAGTCCTTCTTCGGCTTGTTGTACTTGTGCATTGATTTCTTGCATTTCCAGTGTAGCCAATAGCTGACCTTTAGTGACAAAGTCGCCTTCTTTGACGTAAGTTTTCTTGATTACTCCGCCAGTTTTGAATGAAGGTCTTGCTTCTGACTCACTCATGACAATACCTAGCACTTGAATATCGTCTGACTCATTGATGGTATCTACAGGGTATGTTTTTACAAATATTTCTGCAATCTTTGGTGATGCTTTGGATGTATCTGGTTCCGATTTACACGCAAAAAAACAAATTCCTATAATAGCTATGAGTATATTAAAAGTTTTCATTGTTTGAAAGATTTTATTATTGTTGAATAGGATAAATAGCGGCGACGTAAACATATTCTGCCCACTTCATCCATGCATTATTATTTGCCAAAAGATGTTGGATTCGGATTTGGGTATATTGGGTTTGGGCATCTATTAGTTCAATATATCCAGCACTTCCTTCCTTATATTTGATAAAAACTTCATCATATAATTTTTTAGTAGCTTTAATTCTCGCTTCGAAAACATTAGCCTGAATAATGGCTGCCTTTAGATTTTCTTCAGAAACTTTTTGTTGTAATGAAAGTTGATTTTCTGTATGTGTCAATTGCGCTTCTGTGGCCATGATATTCGCTTTTGCCGCTTGTTTTCTGTATTGATGTCTTTTGCTGTCATAAATATTCATATCTACATTCAGACCCAGTAAAACATAAGGTTGCCACTGAAAATCGAAGTCCTGACTTCCTGCATCAAGTTGAACACCTATTTTGGGAATATAATAATTTCCTTCCTGTTCTACAGCCAGTGACTGCATCTTCATTGCTTGTCGGATTTGCAAAAGTTCTTCTCGTTGACCTGTTTGTTCATGTGAATTTGTCGGCATTTGTGGTAAATTAGAAACCATTGGCAATGGTTCATTTTCATTTATTCCAAGTAAAAACCTCAATAATTTTTCGGCATTATTGTGGTTTGCCATAGCTTCCGTTTTTTGTGACAGTAGTTCAGCGGTTTGATTCTCTAATCTAGACATTGACGTAGGCAGTGCAACTCCGTTTCTTATCATACTCTGCGTACTGCGCTTGGCTTCGTTGAGTAATGTATCCGCAGATTGAAATATTTCTATGGCCTGACCAGCTGATTTATACTGAATATATGCTTGCATGATTTCTTTACTTATCAATCGTTTGAAAGCTTTAATTTCGAGACTTTTTTGTTCTACAATTTCGGATTTTAGTTTTTTGTTGATGGCCAAATCTGGGTAAAAAATCGGTTGTGTCACGCGAAATCTCGCATCATAAAAGTTATTGGGTAGAAACTGTTCGTTCACATTGGATATCTGAGGGAAGGCGTTGGTTTGGGTGATTTGATTGAGCGTGCTATAGACAGGATTGAGCAAATCACCTGCGGGAAAAGAGATACTTCTACCACCTGAAGCCAAGGAATATTGGACACCAAATTTGACTTCAGGACCATACAATGCCTTAGCTTCATTCAAGGATTGTGCAGCGCTTTGGAGTTGAAAATTTTTTGATTTCAGTTCCTGATTGTTTTCCCAAGCCTTATTTACAAGCTGCGAAAAATCCTGAGCCTTCGCCACAATATTCGTAAAAACAATGGCCACTATTATTAATAAATGAAAAAAGTTTCGCATGTTTTGATGATTAACATTGATTGACAAAAACAAAAAAATTATTTCTTAAATATTGTATGAATGATGGCATCCAGTGTTTTTTCTATAAGGACTTGACTATTATTCTGCTGGACAATTTCCAATCGTTCTGTCAAAGCCAGATTGACCAAGCCATGCACACTGCACCAAAGCTGTAATGCCAATATTTGTTCTTCGACATTTTCCATTTTGTGCATTTCGATCGCTTGGCGACACGTTTCGGTTAGAGATGCAAACATGGCCATTCCCTGATCCCAATCTTCACAACATTTTTCGATATGCTTCATTGGTTTATCTGAGTTGAACATTAATTCGTACCAGTCTTTATTTTCCAATCCAAAACGGATATAAGCATGCCCAATACTATGTATTCTTTTGATAGGATCTTTTTGGGCAAATGCATCTTTCATATACTCATTCATCACACCAAAACCCATTTCCATCAGTTCATGCAAAATGGCATCCTTATCTGCAAAATACAAATAAATTGTTGCAGGGCTATACTCGATCTCATCCGCTATTTTCCTGATAGAAAGTCCATCTTGTCCATGTGCAAGCAACATTTTTTGTGCTGCTTCTAGGATTGTTTTTTTGAGTTCCAATTTATCTCTTTCTTTCCTTTCTGCAAGTCCCATTTTTATAAATTTCAATTAACAACGCAAATATAATAAACAGTGTTCAGTAAATAATCTCCGTATATATAAAATGATGCTTTTTTTCGACGAAAGTCAATTATAAGCTACTTTGTCAACTTATTATCAGGCTACTTGTTGATAATCCGTACAAAAATTCGAACATACATGCAGGCATCAATCATCACAGTTGGCGACGAAATACTTATAGGTCAAGTCATAGATTCTAATTCAGCATGGCTTGGCCAGCAATTGTCAGAAATCGGAATCTCTGTAAAAAAGATTTGGTCTGTCGCTGATGAATCAGATCAGATTATCCTAGGCATGAAACAAGCTCTAGAAGAAACGGACATCTTGTTTATGACTGGTGGCTTAGGACCTACAAAGGATGATATTACCAAAAAAGCCATTGCGGATTTTCTGGGAAGAGATATGTATTTTGATGAACCAACATTTGAGAGAATAAAAAGTATTTTTGAGAAATTGGGTAGATCAATGTCACCAAGTCACCACGACCAATGTATGATGCCAAATGGTGTAGAAATCCTATTCAATAGTATGGGTACAGCGCCTGGAATGTTGTTTAGGCATGAAGGAAAAATCATTATCTCTATGCCTGGTGTACCATACGAGATGAAGGCCATAATATCAGAAATTGTGCTGCCTATGATTAAATCCACTTCGTCCATTAAAATATGCCATAAAACTATACTTACAGCATGTACAGGAGAGACTACCATTGAAAACATGATAGGCGATATCGTTAACTCAATGCCGCCTTATATCAAGGTCGCTTATCTACCCGCGATCGCAAGTGTCAGGGTAAGAATTAGCGGCACGGGCAGCGATGAAGCTAAGCTTAATGATGAGATACAACATTATACGCAACTTATTTCTCAAAAATTGGGCGATATAGTTTACGGATATGACGATTCTTCACTTGAGCAAGAGATTCTTACACTTGCCATCCAAAAAGACCTTAAAATATCCACAGCCGAAAGCTGCACAGGTGGTGCTATTGCATCAAGATTGGTCACTGTACCTGGATCGTCCGCTTATTATATGGGTAGCATAGTTGCCTATGATAATGCTGTAAAACAAAACCTTTTGCATGTGCCTGAAGAAACTATATCTCGTATTGGAGCTGTAAGTGAAGAAACCGTAAAAGCTATGGTCATTGGGGTAAATCAAGCCTTGCAATCGGATGTAAGTATCGGTGTAACTGGTATTGCCGGACCTGATGGAGGCACACCAGAAAAACCCGTTGGTCATATTTGGATTTGTGTAGGAAATAAGGATATCCAAGAAACTTTCTTGTTGAAAGCTGGCAAAAACAGACTAAAAAACATAGAAACCACGACTTTTTATGCTTTGGATATGCTTAGAAAATTTATTTTAAAAGAATACTAAGCCTTTATTTACAATTCACTCAGTTTGATTTGAGCGGATTGATTATTAGGATTGATGGCAAGCGCCTGCCTCAGATC
This sequence comes from Saprospiraceae bacterium, assembly GCA_016717105.1. Lineage (GTDB taxonomy): Bacteria > Bacteroidota > Bacteroidia > Chitinophagales > Saprospiraceae > OLB9. The sequence continues at coordinate 12,989 of JADKGF010000001.1, forward strand.
TGCTATTGCTGCGTCTTTATTGTTAATGCCAATGTAAGCCAAACTTCTGTTATAATACAATTCATCAGATGGAACCAATGAAAGAGCTTTGGTAAGTACATTAATTGATTCTTGATATTTTCCTGCATTAATTAAGGCAATACCATAATTCGGCAAGATGTCCTTCTCTTTATAAGGCATATATTTTAGTGCTGCCTGAAAGGAATTGGCTGCAACCAATGGATCTGCTTGCAAAAGTGTGACACCAAGATTGAAATGGATGTTACCTTTGGTAGAATCTATGCTCAATGCTTGGCGATACATATCTATGGCCTTTGTCCTGTATTCGTCACGTTTATTGGGTTGCTGCATACTGAGAGTACCATAGCTATTACCTAATCCTTCATACACATCCGCTCTTTTGCATCCATCAGCAATTGCTAGCTCGAAATCAGCCATCGCACCTTGAATATTTCCTGATTTGCCCAGATAGTTTCCTCGGTTTGCCAATGCAAGATCTTCATTAGGGTAGTATTTGATCACTTGAGACCATAAAGTTTCACTATTCTGCCATACATCTACTTGTGATTTAGTTTTTGTAGCCAGCATGATGACAAATATTCCCAAAAGGCTATAAGTAACGTATTTGCTAAGCTTAAATTTTGTGACATAAAAATCAACGGCATACACCACCAAAAATGCCAAACCAATAAATGGAATATAAGTATATCTATCTGCCATAATGGCTAATCCTACAGATAAAAATTGCAAGACTAAAGCGACAGCTACAAAATAAAATCCTATACCAAAAGCCACAATTTTGGTGCGAAAAGCGGACCAAAGCGTGATGGTAAGGATAAGCAAAAATATGATCGGATACATAAAACTTACTGCACCGGTAAATGTATAGTCTTTTGGATATGGGTAAAATGCACAGATTTTAAAAGGTGCAAAAAACTGTATGATGTAATTGACAAATCCGTATGAAGCAAACTGAAAACTTTGCCAAAAACTAAAAATTTCAGCATCAGCAACTGCTTTAGTTTTTTCGCCCAATAAAGGTCAAGATTCCTCCAAAATCTCCACCTTTTTGCACACTGATAGCCATCAACCCAAAGAATAATGATGCGGCAAAAAATGGAATCTTTTCAATCCAAATAGACACCTCTTTTAAATTTCGCCCTTTCCAATAGTCTAGCAATAAAAGCACAAGAGGTAGCGATACAGCCATTGCTTTGGATAATACACTCAGAATAAATATTATAAACGATAGCAACAACCAATGGTACTTTCCTTTATTGGTGTAATGCCAATACACAATCATTGATGACAAAAAGAAAAACGTATACAACACATCTTTACGCTCAGAAACCCATACGACAGATTCAGTATGGCTAGGATGTAACGCAAATATCAAAGCTGTCAGCAATGCAATCATCCATTTGCGATCATTGATCATCCAAATCAACACAAAAACCAAAAGGCTATTGAAAATATGCAGCCAGATATTTAGGTGTATGAATGGTTTAGGACTAAGTTTTTTTACATCCTTTGGTACCTGAAGTGCCAATGATATCATCGTCACAGGATGATAATTGAGTGACACTGGAGTTTTCAGTAGTTGATTATACTTCTTTTCTAATACCAATGGTTGTTCTTCTACATAGACCTGATCATCCCAGTTTACAAATTGATTGTCTTTTGCTCCACTAAAAATCACATAAGTCGCCACGGCTATAAGCAATAAACATAACAAGAAGGGAAGATTCCATGTAGATTTACGCTGTGTTCCACCATTTGATGGTTCTTCAGTTTTGATTTTTTGCTTTGATTTGGCGTGCATGATGATGTGGTCGTTTTCGCAAAATTAGGAAAATTTCCAAATTTGACAATATAATACTTTACTCACTTTTGTGCATTTTTTACCAAAAAGAAAGCAACAACTGAAAAGAACATATTCGGTATCCAAACTCCGATACCTGGTGGAAGCGCCAAGTTGGTAGAAAAAGTCATACTGAACTTTGATATTATCACAAAAACAGCACCAATGACAACGCCGGCTGCAAGGTGAAATCCCATGCCTCCGCGTACTTTTCGGGATGCTACAGAGACGCCTATAAGTGTCAAAATAAAAATAGTGAATGGATCTGCCGTCCGCCTATACAATTCGATGCTGTATTTCTTACCAGAATTCAGCCCTTTTTCTTGTTCGTACTTTAGAAATTCCCTCAAATCCGATGTATTCATCATCTCCATTTGCTTGGTGTATCGGGTGAAGTCCTTAGGCACAAAGCTGAATGTCGTATCTTTATGTTCTGTGGGTTTTGGTATCAGGTTTTCTGACATATCACCAAATGTGCGGATCTCATAATCTTCCAATTTCCATTTATTTGGTTGACCTATGAATTTGATTTTATTAGCCTTTAATACATAGACAAGTTTATTATCCGCAAAACGCTCCAATCTGAATATACGTCCCGAACTATCGCTGGTGGTATAACTCCTGATATAGACTTTTTCTGTGGGCGATAACCAAAAATGAATATTGTGATTTAAAGTCGTTTTGGCGCTTTTATAAATATACTCACTTTCAAATTCATTTTTCAATCTATTGCTTTTCGGAATGACATAATTATTACCTATCCAAAGCAACAAAGCTAAGGTTCCTCCAGCTATCATGTATGGCCTTATAAATCTGGCATAGCTTACTTTTGCACTCAAAATACTTATAATTTCTGAGTTTTTTGCCATCCTAGATGTAAAAAAAATAACTGCCAATAATGCAAAAAGCGGCCATAATAAGCCATTTATCCAAGGAATAAAATGTAGATAGTATTCCATAATTATTTCTTTGGTTGAAAGTTCAGCATTTATAAACTTATCAACCCGTTCGAAATAATCTATGGTAATGGCAATCATCGTGATCAGCATCATCGTAAAAAAGAATGTGCTCAGATATTTTTTTATAATGTACCAATCCAGAATCTTCATGGTGATATTTTTATTACAATCTTTGGCTTACTGATTTGACCATTTGATTTTTCCAATCATAAAACGTGCCTTCCTTTATTTTATTTCTACTCTCAGTTACAAGCCATAAAAAGAAACTCAGGTTATGTAATGTCGCAATTTGGGCAGCAAGCAACTCTTCTACTTTGAAAAGATGACGGAGATAAGCCTTGGTATGAATGCGACTCGTTGGCGCATTGCTTTCTATATCAATAGGGCTAAAATCATCCTGCCATTTAGCATTTTTTATGTTGATAAGTCCGTTTTTAGTGTACAGAATCCCATGTCGTGCATTGCGCGATGGTAGTACACAATCGAACATATCAATGCCTAAAGCTATGCTTTCAAGAATATTTTCTGGAAGGCCTACACCCATCAAATATCTAGGCTTATTCTTGGGCAATATACCACAAACCAACTCAGTCATTGCGTACATTTCGTCATGTGGTTCACCGACAGATAGGCCTCCGATGGCGTTCATATCCTGATTTTGAGCTGCAACAAATTCTGCAGATTCTACCCTTAAATCCACATAGGTACTACCTTGGACAATTGGAGAAAAAGTCTGATGATGTCCGTAAATTGGCTCTGTGGTATTCATTCTGGTGATGCATCTTTTTAGCCATCTATGAGTCATATTCATAGAATTGCGTGCATATTTATATTCACAAGGATACGGTGTACATTCGTCAAAAGCCATCACAATGTCTGCACCTATAATACGCTGGATATCCATCACAGATTCGGGACTAAAAAAATGTCTGGATCCGTCGATGTGTGATTGAAATTTTACACCTTCTTCTGTGATTTTTCGCATTCCTTTGAGAGAATACACTTGATATCCACCACTATCGGTAAGGATAGGTCGGTCCCAATTAATAAATTTATGCAATCCACCGGCTTTTTGCAGGATATCTATACTAGGTCTGAGATAAAGATGATAGGTATTACCTAAAATAATCTGGGCGTTTATCACATCTTTAAGTTCTTGTTGATGGACACCTTTTACAGTACCTTGTGTCCCAACAGGCATAAAAATCGGTGTTTCTATTTCTCCATGATCTGTAGAAATTTTACCAGCTCTGGCAGATGAAGCTTTATCCTGATATTGTATTTCGAATGTCATATTATTAATTTGATCTGAATCTCGCCATGTCCATTTTTATCAATACTGCTATCATTATAGTGAATGCAATAAGTGATGATCCACCTTTACTAAGGAATGGCAATGGAATACCAACCACGGGCAAAAGGCCCATAGTCATACCTATATTAAACACAAAATGCACTAAAAATATCCCACCAACTGCATATCCATAATTGCGAATAAACTCAAGATTGGCACGCTCTGCAATCACAAAACACCGCATAAGCAGAATCGTAAACAAAATAATAATACCTACACATCCTATGAATCCTTGCTCTTCGCCTATAGATGTGAAGATAAAATCTGTCGATTGCTCGGGTACATAGTTGAGTTTTGTCATTTCACCTTTCAAAAAACCTTTTCCAGCAAGTCCACCTGAACCAATGGCCATTTTCGATTGGATAATATTGTAGAGTGATCCTCGAGGATCACATTTCTCGGGTCTCAACCACACGTTTATTCTTTCCTGCTGGTGTGGCTTGAGCACATTATCGAATACAAAACTTGCCATAAATGAAAATGCTGAAGCGACCAAAATGACAGGCATCACGAAACTCAATATTTTGAAATTTCTTTTCTTAAGTTGGAAAAAGAGATATATTAAAAACAAAATTACCACAGGAATGGCTAGCAAATTCATTTCATTTTGCATAAACATAAACATTAAAACCAAGAGAACTCCTAAGCCATACAAAGAAGCTCTTTGTGGGTTTTCATAATCAAACATCAAGATCAGCCCAGCTATAAATAACAAAAGTACTGTTACCAGATAAGGTGTAAATACCAATGATAAAATAAAAATCGCAGCTACTCCAAATCCGATCAGAAATATAGCTGGTGACATGCCTCTTCTATAAAGCAAAATGAAAAACGATAAATATACCAAAGAAGAACCAAAATCCGGCTGCAATAATATCAACAAAGCAGGTCCAAGAAAAAGTGCCAAAGATATGGCCATGACATTGGAATTAGTAATAGATGTTTTGTAAAAACTGAGATAACTCGACACAGCAAGGGCAGTACCAAATTTTGCCCATTCCGCTGGTTGAAATGAGAAAAATCCGAATGAAAACCAGGCTCGAGCGCCATTTATCACATTTCCAAATATTAATACCATGATAAGGAAAAATACTGTAATACCATATATAGGAAATGCCAAAGTATTCCAAAATTTCCAATCTAAAGTAAGAGCAACTATAAACGTCAAAACTGAAAGTACAACCCAAAGCGTCTGTGCACCTAATTGACTAGTTACATCTAGAAATGCGTATGGATTTTTTTCGTCATAAAGCGTCGAAAACACCATAAACCACCCAATGATCACCAGACTAAAGTAAATTGTCATAGTGACCCAGTCAAATGTTTTATCTCTGGAAAGTGCCCTTTGTGCCATGAATTATATTAATTGCTTACCAGTGACCTTTTACTGACATTGTCATACACAGGCGTTGCAGAAGGAAATGTTTTCTTAAGCTCAAGCAGAAATGGCATTAGTTTATTTTTATTTTCAAAATATCCAATACGCACCTGATAATAAGGAACAACATGCTTCCAATCCATATTAATATCCGGATACATCACCGAGAAAGTACTCATGGCAGCTTCCATTTCCCGACGATCATCCGTCGTAATGATCTGTATTCTCCAAGCCTTAATGGTTTCAGTTGCTTTACCATTACTAATAAAGCGATTCATTAATTTATCGACCGAAGGCTGACTTTCTATTATGATATTTTTTTGGGCGCCCACACTTACTGACAACAAACTCAGACTTATGGTTATCATTGCTGAGTAAAGTAGATGGTGACTTATGGATAGAATACTCATGAACTGGATTGCAGAGAAATTATTATCAAATAAATTTTCTTATGAAAACACAAAATTACAAATATTACAGCACAAATTTGGGTAAATAAATTTGCCACTTGTGAAGTTCAACAAAGAACTCTTATCTATAAACTGCCATTTTCGGCCATATGTTGTACAGCTGCATCCAATTCATCATAAAATTCTTTGCCCTTCTTGCGAATAATGGCATCTTTTACAAATTTGTATAATGGCATTTTCTCTTTTTGGCCCTTTGTACACGCAGCCGAACAAATATCCCACTTATCATAATTCCAGGCTTCAAAACTTACAATATCATTGGTAGAAATTCTGACTGGATATAGGTGACAAGAAATGGGTTTTTGGAAAGGAATCTTCTTTTCGTACCAAGTTTTTTCTATACCACACACCGCTATACCATCATCTCCAGCAGTAAGAAATACACAGGCACCATCAGGATGACAATCTGTACCCCAAATACCAGGCTCGTCATAATATTTAAAACCATCGGACGACTCAAAATATGCCTTGGATCTATCAGGAAGATTCTGAACTATAATGTCCTGAAATTGACGAATTGTTTCCATTTCAACCGCATCTACAGGTGCACCATAATCGCCTTCCGTACAGCAAGCACCTTTGCAAGCATTGAGATTGCAAAAGAATTTTTCTGTAACGACATCGCTACTTATTAGCACATCTTGGATTACGAGCATGATTTTTTATTTATTTACCGATGATTTGAGTTTATCTAAATCCCTGACCAATAATCGCTTACGGTCGAATTGAATTATATTGTTATTGCGAAGGTCATTGAGGATCATAGTGACGGTCTGTCTCGAAGTTGATGTCAGACTTGCGATATCTTGGTGCGTAATAAAGTTTCTAAGCACCCATTCATAACCGATTCTTTGTCCAGATTTTTCGATTCTTGATATTAAAAATTCAAGAATTCTGGTCCTTGAATCTTTAAATATTAATGACTCGAGCCTGTCTTCCATTTCTATGACTCTTTCATTCATAATGCGCATCATCAAGATACTGAGTGCTGAATGATTTTTCATAAGGACGTTTAGCTCTGATTTTGTAAATGCCACCAAGGTGCAATCTGTCGTAGAAATAGCAAAATCCTTTCGTATTTTTTCACCTAAGATTGACATCTCGCTAAATACATCTCCTGTTTGTAAAATAGCGGTTACGATTTCTTTCTCGTTGTCGCGGAAAGTCCCTATTTTGACTTTACCATTAAGGATAAAATATATCTTATTGGAAACTTCCTCAGGCAGATAGATATAATTTCCTTTTTTGATGACCTTTTTTCTGGCTTCAAACTCAGTCTCCAATGAAGGATTACTAATAAAAAGTGCTTCAAGATTTACCTGTTCTGCATACCATATGGATTGTGGACTCATAATCGGAGCATACTTTATGATGATAAATCGGTATCCAATTTTAAACCAAATTTCTTTGTAAATGATCCTAAATGGGGATTTTTTTCAAGCATAAAAGCATATTTTTCCCTTTGGGTCATGATTTGAACTGGTTTGGCCTCTTCCATTTCAGGAAAAAGTGATTTGTTTATCTCTACATTCAAGACCAAGTCTGCTATACCTAATTCCAACCGCAATCTGTCCATGAGGTCCTTTTCTTGAAGGATCATGTCTTTTGTAATTTGGGCAGGAACAAACACCTTAATCGTCTTATCATCAAAACCTAAAACCGCCAGTTTTAAGGCAGATTGCACACTTTTAGATGGATTGTGTTCTGTGTAATTGTCCCAAATATTTTGAATACCTTCGAGACTTACATTCTTACGGGCTTCAGCTTTGGTTTGTTCGGCTTGTTTTATACTCTGGCGTATAGCATCAATACTGGATATCCGAATGGTTTCCGGAGTTTTTATCGGTTCTGAAGCCAAATTTGGTGATTCAGTTACGATCGATTCATCAATATTCTGCTTTATTTTCGTGCTTTCTTGTTCGGTTATACTTGGTTGGACGATTGGCTCAACACTTACGGATTCTTCCTGATTATCCGTGTTTTTGTTCAGAATTAGAGTTTTTTTTTCCTGTGAATTTCCGACTTCATTAAAAATATTTACATCACTTGCCCTATTCAGATAAGTCAATTTGCTTAGTGCCAATTCTACTTGAAGCCTTTTGTTTTTGGCCCGGACTATATCTAGGTCGCACTGATTAAGAATATTTAATCCCGTAAGCAAAAAAGAAGATTTTGCCAATTGTGCTTGGTGGAAATACCGTTTTTTGAGCTCATCACTCATATCCAGAATACCTAATGTCGCGGGAACTTTCGCTATCATCAAATCCCTGAAATGTTCGGCCAATCCAACAACAAAATGATCTGCATCAAATCCGGAATTCACGATTTCATTTAGCGTAAGCAATGCAGAAGCTATGTCCTCTCTCAAGAATGCATCTGTAATTTTGAAATAATATTCGTAATCTAGGAGATTGAGATTAGCCACGACGTCTTTGTACGTGATAATATCTCCTGATGTAGAGCTTGAGATCTTGTCAAAAATAGTCAAAGCATCGCGCATCGCACCGTCAGCTTTTAATGCGATCGTATGGATTGCTTCCGATTCGGCTTTAATTCCTTCTTTGGCACAGATCTTTTCTAATTGTGCTACAGCGTCCGCAAGCGATATCCTTTTGAAATCAAAAACCTGACAGCGTGACAGTATGGTTGGAATTATTTTATGTTTTTCGGTAGTCGCTAAGATGAATATAGCCCATGCAGGTGGCTCTTCTAAGGTTTTGAGAAAAGCATTGAATGCTGCTGTGGTCAACATGTGTACCTCGTCGATAATGAAAACCTTGTAGTTGCCTTGTTGAGGTTGATATCTGACCTGCTCGGTTAGAGATCGCATATTATCTACACTATTGTTGGATGCCGCATCTAGCTCGAAAATATTGAATGATGCATTATCATTAAAAGATGTACACGAAGTACATTTATTACAGGCTTCCGTTTTGTTGACCGGATTCTCACAGTTGATAATTTTAGCCAAAATTCTCGCACAGGTAGTCTTACCTACACCACGAGGTCCAGTAAACAAAAATGCATGCGCTAGATGGTCTGTAAAAAGTGCATTTTTCAGCGTTTTTGCAATATGGTCCTGCCCTACGACCTCATCAAATGACGTGGGTCGGTATTTTCTAGCAGAAACTACAAAATTGCTCATGATCTTAATTTTGATCTGCAAAGGTAGAAAAAAAAGTGAAATTATATTGCAATTTCACTGCAATATAGTGATGTGGTTATAATAGATTTAAATCTGCGCTTTATGGAATTTATGATAGTAAAACAAAAAGATAATCTGTTGTTTCAATTAAACATAATTAGTTTTTGTTAATTACAAACAACATATTTACAAATTTTATCAATAAATATTTAATGTATGGTCAGTACTTTTTGGTCTTCAGTAAACTTAAAAGCCACATAGGAATAATACCTTTCCCGCCACGAATAATCCCTTCTTTGACTAGGATCGCATTCGGCATTCCTGCAAGTTGATGAAAGGACTTATTAGCGCCGCCTACTTCTATGACATACTTCTCATCAATCATAAAGTCGCCTTTGGTAGGTGTGGAGACTAATCCGTTTCTACTGAGTGTATTCATCACAAAAGTCTCACGAATGGTCCCGGTATTCACCGAAGCCACATCAAAAGCATATAACAAATTTGTGTTTTCAAAATATATTTTATCAGGCTTCGTGAGCGAACTATCTGACTTTGAAGTGGATTTAAGTCCATAAATGATATCTGCTTCTGACAGATAATCCAAATAAGTCAGCACGCTATTGCGCGACATAGCAAGGTCCCTAGAAAGCTTCGATACATTGGGACTAAACGGCACTATTTTGGAGATAAGTGCCAACATTTTTTTGATTTGACGGGCTGACTCATAATCGATTTTGAATATAGCCGCCATATCAGAATCAATCACTTGCAGGATGACGGATTGGAGTCGATCATGATATTTAATGCCAGATTCTTTATAATATGGATAGTATCCTTTCTTGAGATAGATATTAAATTTTCTACCTAAGTCAAGTTTTTCGAAGTATGCGTCATAAATTTCTGAGTGATTTTCAAGTAATTCTTCCAGCGAATAAGTAGGGAGCATTTCGCTGTATTCAAAACTCAAAAACTCCGAAAACGACATGCCTCTCATTCTATACTCATCCATCCTCCTACTTAGATCACCTTGTCCGGCCATGATGTCCAGAGCTGATGATGACGTGATGATAAGCTTTATGTCTGGATAATTGTCATATATATTTTTTATTTCGAGAGACCAATTTGGGTATTTATGTACTTCATCCAATCCGAAAAAGTCTATATCCTTTTTTGTACAAAGTATCAATGGTTGTTGACAGTATATTGGTCAGGAAATAAATATTATCCAATGACAAATACACACTTTCTCATCGGATGATTTCAAACGTTGCAACATCATATATGTTTTGCCAACACCACGACAACCTTTCAGTAAAATCAATCTTGACTTCCATTCTACATCTCTATATAATTCACGTAAAAAATGGGTTTCTACATTTTCTATTCTTCGCCTACTTATCTCTATAAGATTATCAATTGCTACATTGCTCATATCGTACTTCTTAACCATTTACTTTTAACAAAGACAAAGGTATTAAAATAATAGAAAACAATTTACAAATTTGTTTATTTATTAAAACAATTTTACATTTTGTTGTTTATGATTAACAATTTGTATTTTTGTTATGCCGATTAACACTAAGGAAAATGAGGTAAATCTTGATTGGGAAATCTATACTCCTAACAATTGTGAACAAAAGTGGAATACCTATTAAATAACAGCTCAGCAATAAAAACGATATCATTTGATTTTAACAAATTTTCCAGTTTTTACCTTTTTGAATTTGTCAATGGCATAAATAAAATAGATTCCGGAAGGTAGTACTTGCACATCAATACTTTGCCCTGCTGTATAATTATTGAGCGTCCTTATATGCTGGCCATCCGCATTAAAAATCGAAATTTGGTTTGCATCCACTTCAAGTGAGATATTACTGGAAGCTGGAGAAGGATTTATTTTCAATTTTACCTCATCTAATGGTGGTAACTCATCTACATTAGACATGAAACTGGTGGGATATCGGTACCACTGATTATTTTGACCTTCATGTATAGCAGTAAAATATACCCAATCTTTATATCTTGTGAAGTTTCTAGGAAAGCTAGAAGATGGCCCTCCATTTATATCGGAAAGCAACTTTAAGGTCTTATCTTCGACATTTAACACATAAAGCTCGCTTCCACTATTACATTGGGACGAACAAAGAAATTTTGATTCACTTATTGGAATACAATAAGGATTATACCTCGTAACACAGTCTTCATTTATTATATCTGTGCTAATGTTATCACCATTTATAAAATTATACTCAAATAGATTCAGATCACCTGCGGCAGTGATATAACTAAACAATAGAGTACTATCTTTTACAAGTAAAAAGCTCAAATTCTTAATTTCTGAGATCTTTATCACATCTTGACCTTTCCTATACAAATAAGAAAATCCTTCAAAATCAAATATTACTTTATCACTTCCGATGATGGAAAATCTATTATACAATGAAAATCCTGGTGAATGAACATCAATGGTTTTTATTTCCTCGTTTTCAATTTCCAAAATTTGATGACGATCCTTATTCCATATTAAGACTAGCGACGTCCTTTCATCAGGCAAACGCAATTTTGTAGAAATTTTAGTGTAATTATTTATTTCAAAGGGTAATAATTTCAGCCCAGTACTTTTATTTAATATATAGAATTGAGTTTTGTTTGATATATTGCTTTGTATATAAAAAGCATTTTTATGTCCAGGAATTAACTCAAGTTCTCCTAAATTTGAATCGACATATTCTGTTAATTGGTTTGAGTCATAATCGATTGTGGTAATTTTACTTTGTATATCCTTAATGACCAAAAAAGATTCGCCACCAAGAACGTCAAAAGCAAGATTGAAGTTGGGAATGATCTTCCTTTTGTGCGATTTTATATCATAAATCTGAAAACTATTCACGTCAAGCCTAGACAAAAATATATAAGGCCCTACTGATTTAAAACTCGGATTATAGGCACTCACAACCAAGCTGTCTATTGACCCTGTCAAGGTATTGTACCTTTTTATTAAATACTTATAGTTTCCAGCATAATTTACAGTAGCTATAAAATCTCCATAATTCGTACTTGTGTAAAAATGCGTCGTTGTGTAAATATTCATTGAAATATTCGGACTTTCATCAAAATGCACCAACTCTCTTGGATAGAAATTTATAAGATGGTGGCATGTATCATCCAATGAAAACAACCCATTGTAATTGATAAAATACTGTTGGTCGTGGAGATTAAACTTTCCAAAAACATAGTTTATCCCCAAGTTTTCTGCAAAATCAAGTTTTTGTACCGAGACCAAACTGTCATTTTTGTCTAGATAAAAGATCTCTGGTTTTTCTGAATCATTATTTGCTGAAAGTATTAAGCCCTTATCTTCTTGGTAGCCTAATACGATGGAACTGTATTGTATGTTCTCTTGATTTTCCATAAATATTATTTTGTAGGATTGATTCTCAATATTGTATTTAAATAAAAAAGGCATGTATCCAAAATAATTTCCCAATTTGCCAATACAATACACAAAACTGTCTTGCTGGAACAATGTATTGTGATCAAAGGTGGTTACATTTTTAATTGCTGTCGCAGTTTTCTTCTCGTGATCTATTAAATAAAATAATCCCACATCTAATCCATCTGCTGGATGATGTCCATAATATCCCAACATTGAAAATCGCCGGTTTGAAAATTCATTATTGATATATTGTCTATTTTCTGCATAATCTGGAATCGGTTCCGTAACAAATGCCATAGTTGTGCAAGTATTGTAATCCAAAATGACGATACTATCTTGATTTGCATTGAAATCATCTTTCGGGTGACTGTAATATAAAATCAATTTATCATTAAAAATAAAATTGTCTTCTAAACCTTGAGATGAAAAAGTGTTTTGGCACAAAGTAGATTCATGTGTAAAATTTAAAGAAATCTTATGTACATGTTCCTTGTCAATGATATAAAAGATGCTATCAACTTCAGAATAAAAAACGCTTTTGAAACTCAGTGGTAAAGTAAAAATAGAATCTTTATTTGTCAAAATATTGGTGAGTTTTACCATATTGCTGTCCACAAAAGATAGCCTAAAGTCGTCATTTACAATGGTATTACCTTCATAAGAAATATCCGTCACAGCTCCGGTAACAAGGTCATAAGAATATAGTTGGTAATCATTATTCCTATCAAGAAAAGTTACATACAGAGCATTATCAGTAAGCTCAAATTTGTGGTAGCTTTTTACATTTTCAGTCCAAAATGCAATATTTTTTTCTAAAACTCCATCTTCTACATTGATTATTTGCAGTTTATCCCTCAGAAGTCTGTAATACTTGTTTTTTCTGATTACAAAATGTGATCTATTGGGTAGATCTAAGTCTTCATTCACACTTGTTGTATTGTCCACAACCAATGTATGAATGAGTTCAAATCGATGGGAGATAAACAAATAAATTTTAAGTGAATCGCCCTCTTCCAGCATATAGTGTTTATCACCAATTTGTGCAAAACCAATTTTTCCATTTAAATTGGTAGAATTAATTACACCCTTGAAAGTAAAATCAGATATTTTCTCTTGAGCACATAAAAATACCGAAAAGAATAAAAATAGAATAGGTAAAAGCTTATTCATAACGTATTAATTTTAAACAAAAATAGGCTTTTTTATTTAAAAAGATAAGTTTTGTAGAATATACTTTTGTTAAAGTTCAAGAATGTCGTCTGAGATACTTTAAAAGGTAACTATTCGCCAAACTAATTTTAGATATGTCTAATAAAATTTGTAAAGTTTTAACTTGACTATTTCTATGTTTTTGTCAAATTATAACTTGACTTTTATGATATGTTGTAGAACTTTAGCTTTACTTTATTAGAAATTATCCTTGTTTGCTTCTCCTGCATTTATTTCTCCTAACTTTTCATAAATAGAAGCCACAAAGCTCAAGATCTCAGCTTTAATATTATAACGTGGCACTAATACTCCCCGGAAATAAAATCTATTTAAGCTACAGAAGAAAAGATACATATTTTAAAAAAATTACAATGCAATAATAACTATCATGTTTTGATAAAAATATAGTTATGATGTTTAATTAAAATTTAATTTTTGACATACCAATAAATTTAAATGTTTTTTTTACTTCCTATACAAAACTTACTAAAGATACTCTCCAACAAATCATCCGTCGATACTTCACCGGTGATAGTGCCGAGATGAAAAAGTGCTTCTCTGATATCCATCGCCACAAAGTCTGATGATAGACCTGTGTCCATTCCTGCCAATACTTTTTCGAGACTTAGTTTTGTGTGTTCTAATGCCTCGTAGTGGCGTGCATTGCTGATGATCGTGCCTTCTGCTTGGTTGTGGTTTTTGATGTATTGTGAGAAGTAAGCCAATAATGGTTGAAGTGTTGACTTGTATTTGGCTGTGATGAGTAGTGTTTTTGTGCCACTTTTTTCTGCGATGGCTTGAGTTTTAGGTTCGGCGAGTGCGGCTGAGATAGTATCCGCTTTATTGAGCAGGATGACGCCAGTTTGATCGCTGGTAAGTGCTAGGTTTTGGAATTCAGCAGTAGTTTCTTCTACGCTTTTATGGATGTCACTGATGAAAAGCACGATTTCCGCTTCTCGGAGTTTTTGCCTTGACCTTTCTATACCTAAGCCTTCAAGGATATCTGATGTTTCACGGAGGCCTGCAGTATCTATAAATCGAAACATGATGCCATCTATCACCAAGGTATCTTCGATAAAATCTCTTGTCGTGCCTGCTATGTCACTTACCAAGGCTTTTTCTTCGTCGAGGATCGTATTGAGCAAAGTAGATTTACCAGCATTGGGCGCGCCTATGATAGCAACGGGAATACCTTCTTTGATACTATTGCCCCAACGAAATGAATCAAGCAAAGGATTGATGACATTAATTATCTTGAAGATAAGGTCTTTGAGCCTTCCACGATGGGCAAATTCTACATCTTCTTCTGAAAAGTCAAGTTCCAGTTCGATTAGAGCGGCAAAATCAATCAACTCCTGTCTTAGCTCCTTGAGTTTTGACGAAAAATGTCCTTTGAGTTGATTTAGTGCGATTTCAGTTGACTTGGCAGAAGATGCATGGATTAAGTCAGCCACAGCTTCTGCTTGAGAGAGATCTAGTCGTCCATTTAGAAAGGCGCGCAGCGTAAATTCTCCCGGATAAGCCAATTTGGCTCCGTTTTTTATTGCTAGGGAAATGATGGATTGGACCAATTGTGGTGAGCCGTGGCAAGATATCTCGGTACTATCTTCTGTAGTGAAAGACTTAGGTGCCCTGAATAATGTGACCATTACCTCATCGATCTCCTTCTCTCCATCTACGATCCAACCATAATGTACTGTATGGGAATCCGCATCACGAAGTATTTTGCCTTTAAAATTCTATCGGTAATGGAAATTGCTTCCTTTCCGGACAATCGAATGATGGCAATCGCACTTTGTCCTTGTGGTGTAGCTGGAGCAATGATGGTATCTGTAAGGTGATTCATAATACAAAAGTAGCAATTATGGTTTGATTTTTGTATTTTGGTTTAATTATCTGTTTGTATAAAATTTAACTCAGAGTTAAATTTTTTTATGAAAATTGTTTCTTATTCCGAAAAAAGGCTATAACTTTATGTGCGAAATTGAAGTAACTTCTTTTTTACCAGTTTTATATGATTATTAGCATTTTATCTGAATAAATATGACCAAAAGAATTAAAAAAGTCGCTGTCCTCGGATCTGGAGTGATGGGCTCGGGCATAGCCTGTCATTTAGCAAATTCTGGATTGGAAGTTCTAATGTTGGATATTTTACCGCCAAACTTGGACGATCAACAAAAATCCAATAAAACACTCCGAAATAGAATAGCAGATACTTCATTGGCAAATGCCATAAAATCCAAACCGGCTCCGTTATATGACGCCGCTTTTGCTACTAGGATTACCACGGGCAATTTTGAAGACGATATGGACAAAATATCGGCATGTGACTGGATAATAGAAGTAGTGGTCGAAAGACTGGATATCAAGAAACTGATTTTTGCTCAAGTGGACAATCTACGCAAAGCAGGATCGTTGGTTACATCCAATACTTCAGGCATTCCTATTGGGCAGCTTGCTGAAGGGCGAAGTGAAGATTTTAAAAAGAACTTTTGCGGTACGCACTTTTTTAATCCAGCACGATACATGGCACTTTTCGAAGTGATACCACATGCTGGAACAGATGCAGATGTTATCGATTTCTGGATGCATTATGGAGAAGTTTACTTGGGTAAAAAGCCGTATTATGTAAAGATACACCGGCATTTATTGCGAATAGAATAGGATTCTACAGCGGCAATAAAGTCGGAGAATTGACCGAAAAGTATGGTTTGTCTATTGAAGAAGTGGACAAAATAACAGGTGAGCCTTTAGCTTGGCCAAATACTGGTAGCTATCGACTCCTTGATTTAGTTGGTCTTGATACATCAGTCAAAGTTACCAAAGGTGTGATAGATAATTGTCCTGATGACGAATTTGTAAAGATCATAAAAAACAAACCTGTTCACAAAGCTACCCAATTCCTACTTGACAACAATTATTTGGGTGATAAATCGGGTCAAGGATTTTATAAAAAGACAGATCAACGCGATGAAAAAGGAGGTCGGGTTATTTTGGCTTTAGATCTGAATACATTGGAATACAAACCTACACAAAAGGTTATGATCCCTGTGGTCGGAATAGCCAAAAAAGTCGAGATCATGGATAAGCGACTTAAGGAAATGATGGCTTCTGATGAAAATTCTGGCCATTTCGTGCGAGACCTTATTTGTGGGATCATTGCTTATGCTTCTAATAGAATCCCAGAAATAAGTGACAATATCTACAGCATCGACAATGCCATGAAAGCTGGTTATGCTTGGACTTATGGACCTTTCGAATTTTGGGATATGATAGGCATTGCTGAGGGCGCCGCAATTGCCAAAAATCTAGGTGAAGTGATACCTGCTTGGGTAGAACAAATGATAAAAGATGGCGTCACAAGTTTCTACAAAATTGAAGATGGGAAACGCAAGTATTATGATCTGGATTCAAAATCCTATAAAGTAATACCAGGTACAGAGTTAAATATCCATTTGGACAATTACAGAACGGTAACTCCAGTGTATAAAAATTCTGAATGCACGATACATGATATAGGCGATGGAGTATTGTGCTTTGAGTTTACCTCAAAATCTAATGCAATAGGAGAAGGCATCGGTCAAGGTGCACTAGAAGCATTAAATATCGCACAAAACGGAGAATGGAAAGGCATAGTTATTGGTAATAACGCCAAAAACTTCACAGTCGGCGCCAATCTTATGAATGTAGGTATGGTAGCCATGCAAAAAGATTTTGCAAAATTGGAAGAGATGGTCAATGCCTTCCAACAAATAAATATGGCACTCCGATATGCACCTATTCCAGTAGTAACTGCTACTCAAGGCTATGTTTTCGGTGGTGGATGCGAGATCTTGATGCATACAGACGCTGCTGTTTGTCATGCCGAATCATACATCGGACTGGTAGAAGTTGGTGTTGGTTTGATTCCAGGTGGTGGTGGTACCAAAGAGTTTGCAGTTAGAGCTTCAGAGTCATTTTTTGAAGGTGATGTACAGATTCCGACTCTTGTAGAGAAGCTAAAAGTAATAGCAACAGCAACAGTTTCTACATCAGCTTATGAAGGATTTAAAAATGGTTATCTGCAACACGACAGAGATATTGTAGAAATCAATCTCAATAAAGTCCTTAGTACTGCGAAAGCTAAGGTACTGTCGCTTGCTCAAAACTATAATGCACCGATTCCAAAAGAAGTTACAGTCTTAGGTAGAGGTGGATTAGGTACGCTTTATACCGCATTAAATGAATTTTACCTTGGGAAATATATGTCAGCTTATGACTTAGAAATAGCCAAAAAAGTAGCTTATGTCCTTTGTGGTGGAGACCTGACTGGGCAACAAAAAGTTTCAGAGCAATATCTATTGGATATAGAAAGAGAAGCATTCTTACAGCTTTTAGGCAATCAAAAAACATTGGATAGAATTCAGTATTTATTGATGAATAATAAACCATTGAGAAATTAAATCAAATAATAAAAATGAACGCATATATAATAAAAGGATTCAGATCTGCTGTCGGAAAAGCTAAAAGAGGCGGATTTCGCAATTATAGATCAGATGATCTTGCCGTAGATATCCTTACCTATCTTGCTTCCCAAGTTCCGCAACTTGATCCCAAAGAAATAGATGATGTCATAGTCGGTTGTGCCAATCCAGAAGGAGAGCAAGGACTTCAAGTAGGCAGACTTATCGCAGCTCGAGCTTTAGGTCAGGAAGTACCCGGTATGACTATCAATAGATATTGTGCATCAGGTTTGGAAGCGATAGCTATTGCCGCTTCAAAAATAAACGCTGGCATGGGTCATTGTTATGTGGCTGGCGGCGCAGAATCCATGTCGCTTTTGCCAATGACAGGATATAAATTGGCGCCGAGTTATAATGCTGCGATGCAAAACATCAATTATCATGTCAGCATGGGACATACAGCCGAAGCTGTTGCCGAAAAATATCAAGTCACACGCGAACAGGCTGATGAGTTTTCTGTAAGGTCACATACTCTTGCGGCAGCGGCAATAAGAGATGGTAAATTTAAGGATGAAATCGTGCCCATCGTCGTAAAAGAAGTGCTGGTAGAAAATAATAAAAGAATCGAAAAGGAAACTATTATAGATACTGACGAAGGCGTGAGAGCAGATACCTCGATTGAAGGATTATCCAAATTGAAACCCGCTTTCAAACTTAATGGTGTCGTAACTGCAGGTAATTCATCTCAGACATCTGATGGTGCCGCTTTTGTCCTTGTCATGAGCGAAGAGATGGTCAAAAGATTAGGTTTATCTCCAGTAGCTAGACTTGCTTCATGTGCCGTTGGAGGTGTAGATCCGTTGTATATGGGAATCGGACCAGTAGTAGCTATTCCCAAAGCACTAAAACAGGCTGGAATTTCGTTAAATGATGTTGATTTAATAGAACTAAACGAAGCATTTGCGGTACAAGCATTGGCAGTAATTAAGGAAACAGGACTCAATCCTGACATAGTCAATGTCAATGGTGGCGCAATAGCATTAGGTCATCCACTTGGTTGTACTGGCGCAAAACTCAGCATTCAGATTATCAATGAGTTGCGTAGAAGGAATCAGAAGTATGGAATGGTGACAGCATGTGTTGGTGGTGGACAAGGCATCGCAGGTATTATAGAAAGGTTGGATTGATTTTGGCCACAACACTTGTGGTCATACGTTAATTAAATTTTAAAATCTTCATAACAGGTAACTAAGCTTACTTGATTATGGTCGTATAATCATTATATGACTATAAAAATATTTTGTTATGAGATTTTTAATTTACCTATCTTTATTATTGATAACAGGCTGTGTATCTCCTGAGAAATTCAAAACTTCTTCCTACGCTAACTTGTCAAAAGATCATAAAAAAATAGCCATTCTTCCTGTTGTATTTGAAGGAAAAATGATCGCTGAAATGCCTGAAAACGAAAAAAACTTATTGCTAAAAAGAGAAAACGATTTTATCCAGTCTATGATCTATCAAGAAATTTTATTGCGAACAGGATTGAACAAAAAAGATATAAAAATTAAGGTTGAATCTCTTCAGGCAACAAATGACAAATTGATAAAAAAAGGTATTAATATTTACAACCTTGGAGCAGTCCCTTTTGATGATATTACAAATGCACTTGACGCAGATGTTGTTTTTCAAACCCATATTACAACAGAAATTTTCCTTCACTCTACCAAAAATGATCTTTCAAAAGAATTGTTGGATATGGCTGAATTTTATTTTGATAAAAATCTTGTGATTCATCGCATTGGACAAACAAAGGTAGTCCCTGTTTTTATTAAAACTGAAATAACTGATGTAAAACATAAAGAACCAGTTTGGGCATTTTCCAAAAGAAAAGATTTAAGACTAAAAGAAAAAAATACGGATTTAGTCCGAAATATAGCAAAAGCTTTAGCAAAAAGATTTCCATACAGATAGATGGTTATTTTCTTTATCGCAGTACATCCATGCTTGAGCCAATTCAAGATATGAAATTTGGTTCAAAACTAAACCCGACACCAAGTGTTATAAATTATTGGAATAAGTATTAGTAAATGCAATAATTATAGACCATCAAAAAAGTATTAATCATACGATTTTCATCTATTGGTGATGTGGTTTTGACTACACCTGTCATTCGATGTATCAAACAGCAAACAGGTGCAGAAGTACACTATTTGATTAAGCCGTCTTTTGCTCATGTCATTCATGAAAATCCTTATATTGATAAGATCCATAGAGTGAGCGAAAACTTAGATGATACTATAGAATTACTTAAAAGCGAAGGATATGATTTGGTGGTAGATTTGCAAAAAAACCTAAAATCTATCCGAATCTCAAAGGCACTCGGCATCGATTCTGTCACTTTTACCAAGCTGAATATTAAGAAATGGCTGGCTGTCAATTTTAAAATAAATACACTTCCAAAAGGAAAACACCTCGTGGACAGGTATTTCGAAAGCTTAGGAGCTTTGGGCATTAAAGATGATGGCTTGGGTTTGGATTATTTCATCATGCAAGAAGACGAATATGATGCTCAAGAACTTGTCAGCGGTATTCAGTATCAAGTTTTGGTGCTAGGCGCTACTTACTTCACAAAACGCATTCCTCTAGAAAAATGTAAGGAAATCATTGAGCGTTATGGTAGCCATACAATTTTGGTTGGTGGAAATGATGTATCTGAAATAGCGTCTTCCTTAGCCGAACAGTATCCTGAAAAAGTCATCAATTTTTGCGGAAAAGTAGGGCTCGGTGTGAGTGCTGGCATCATAAAACATGCCCAAAAAGTTGTGACAGGTGATACAGGTATGATGCACATTGCTGCCGCCTTACAAAAAGAAATAATAATCTTATGGGGCAATACGATTCCGGAATTTGGAATGTATCCTTACTATGGTACCAAAAACAGTGACAAACATATAGATCTCCAAGTAGAAGGTTTATCTTGCAGACCATGTTCAAAACTTGGATTTGATCATTGTCCGAAAGGACATTTCAAATGTATGCACGATATTATTATACCCAATGAAATCACCTATTAAGGCTATCCATAGTGAGTTTTAAGCCAATTGTTGTGAAATTTTTGACCGCATCCGATGCTTTTGATATCATCTTTTCAACATCTGCCTCTTCATTTGGCTTCCATTTACCAAGTACAAAATTGACCTGTTGTCCAGGACGAAAATCTTGCCCTATACCCATTCTCAGTCTGATATAATGACTAGAGCCCAATTTATCATGAATGTCTTTAAGTCCATTGTGTCCACCGTCGCTACCTTTATCGCGTAGTCGCATTTTGCCCAAATCTAAGTGCAGATCATCAACGATAACTAAAAGATTCTCTGGTTGGATTTTTTGTTTTTCCATCCAATATTTTACCGCTTTTCCACTTAGATTCATGTAGGTAGATGGCTTAAGCAAGATCAAGGTTCGACCTTTGAATTTAAGCTCAGCAATATCTCCATGAGTTTCTTGACGGAAGGAGACACCAGCATCTTTGGCCATAAAATCAACTACATCAAATCCGATATTGTGTCGTGTATGCTGATATTCAGTGCCAATATTGCCAAGGCCTACTATGAGATATTTCATGGGATCAGGTACGGGATTCGGATTATTAAAAATATTTTTAAGCCAGGTAAACATTGCGCAAAGATAAGATGATTAGTATTTTATACAACTTTAATTTTGACAGAACTTATTTATTTAACTATTTGTTTGTAATATTCATACCCGTAAGTACGTTCTTAGTAATAACTTGCAAATGTGATACTTATGAATAATTTTAAATTTTTTAGTACATTTTGTTTCCTATTTTTGGCAGCTAGTTTTGTAGCTCAGCCTACATTTGTTGAAAAGGAAAAAGAATTGGCTTATCATGCTGATGTAATGGTAAACGCTGCAGAAGCTCGCCACAGAGTAATGGCAATGGAAAAATTTAATATACTTTTTGGTGAAGCATTAGCATTGAGTGATTCATACAAATTTCCATTTGACAGTCTGAAGTGGATATCAAAAAAATCGCCAAAGGACAATTCATTCAGGATTTTTACGTGGGAAGTCAAGGTCTCTGATTCTGATGTCAAAAATTTTGGTATCCTACAAAAAAATGATGGGACTATTTTCGTTCTAACTGATGATATCGACAATGCTGAGAATCTGGCCGAAGAAGAATTTAGTCACGAAAACTGGATTGGAGCTTTATATTACAATCTGATGGAAGGGACAACTGTCTCAGGTCAACCATATTATTTGTTATTTGGTGTAAATCGCTGGAACAATTTCGAGAATGTAAAACTCATCGACGTACTTTTTTTCAGTAAAGAAGGAAAACCATATTTTGGATTGCCCATTTTTAAGGATAATACAAATGCTGATGAAGTTAAAATTTTTAATCGCTTGGCATTCAAATATGCAGCCGATGCGCAAGTCTCGCTAAATTACAATCCAGGTATGGAAATGATCATGGTAGATCACCTGATCAGAAAGATGAGCCGTATTCAAGGTCAAGGAGAGACTCTTGTTCCTGACGGAACTTATGTAGGCTATAGTTACAAAAACGGTTATTGGAATAAAATAGACAAAATAGCTACTGAAATTATGGACACAGCTCCAAGACCAAAACCAGTATTGGATGAAAGAAAAGGTATGAATCTCAATGGTGATCAAATAAAAAAATCAAAATAAATGTCAATAAAGTATATTACAATTTGCATCTTAATTTTGTCCAATGTCGGAATAAGTTTCTCACAAAAAACATTGAAAGACAATCAGAAAGAAGGATATATCATCATGGCTGATGGTAGTCGCTCAGAAGTAGCCATCGAAGTAGAAGATGCCACACAACCATGGACATACCAAGAAGGTATCAAATATTATGACCGCGCATTGTTGACTGGTGGCCGTGTAAAGCGTGAGCTCAAAAAATCCCTGGTTGCTGGAGAGATAATAGAATATGGCTTTGGTGATCGTAGGTTTATATATGTCAATTACCATGTAAAAAATAAAGGCGATGATGTCATAAAATCTACAGTAGAGAAAATAAAAGGTGATAAAAATTCTGATTTCTTTGCTGAGATCATTACGGATGGTAAAATAAGATTGTTGAAATTTTATCAGCCACCAGTCATCACTGATGCTGATTATGATGATGAAGCACTCCTTAAAAAGATCACTGATGAAGCAAAAGAAAATTTTGACATTCTTATTTCAAGAGAAGGAATTGCAGCAAAATCCATCCAAGAAATAAATTATAAGACGTTCTTTGAAGATTGTCCTGCTGTAGTCAAGAAGTTCGATGACAAAAGATACAAAATACAACCAGTTTCTGGCATAAAGAAATTGCTCAAATCAGAAGGATTGACAGGTCCTAAATTGGAGCTTGCAGCAAAGACAATAGTCGATGATTACACCTTAAAATGTGGAAAATAAGCATCTAAAGTTCTCAAATTCTTTCATTTGATTGATAGCATTTTCTAACAAGCTACCTTTTAAAATATTGGAAAATAAAACAATATTGATTTCAATGCGTTAGTCTATTGATTTTAGAGTATGAATGCAAAAGGAGGAACAGATTGGCGTTTATTAAGGCGGGTATTGGCGACAGCCAAGCCTTTTAAAAGTTTATTTATACAATCCATTCTCCTTGCGATTATAATTACACCATTTTCCATTGCACAGCCATTTATTGTCCAAAAAATAGTGGACGAAAATATCATCGGTGGCCAAAAAAGTGGTTTGTTGTGGATGTCAATCGTATTTATAGTAGTATTGCTGATCAATGTAGTGATGAAATATTACTTCATATATATTACCGCAGAGCTTGGTCAGTCAGTCATCAAAGACATGCGAGTGAAAGTATTCAGACATATCACAAATTTAAGATTGCGATATTTCGACCAGACACCGATCGGCACTTCTACAACACGAACCATCAATGATATCGAAGCTATAAATAATGTATTTGCGCAAGGAGTCATCACCATGGCTGCTGACTTTCTTACCTTATTGGCTGTAGTTGGTATTATGTTTTATTCTAGCTGGAGATTGACACTGATTGTGTTTATTACGATGCCTTTTATGATCATCACCAGCTATATTTTCAAAGAAAAAGTGAAAGTTTCTTATCAAAAAGTAAGAACTCAAATAGCGGCAATGAATGCTTTCTTGCAAGAAAGAATCACAGGTATGAAAATCGTACAACTTTTCAATGCAGAAAGCCAACAAAATGAAAAATTCAAACAAATAAATAGAGCTTATACCAGCGCCAATCTCGATTCTGTATTCTATTATGCCGTTTTTTTTCCAGTTGTAGAGTTGGTTTCAGCCGTTTCTCTAGCATTGATGATCTGGCTTGGAGCACGTGGGTATCTGCAGGACAAGGTGAGTTTTGGTGATCTCGTTGCATTCCCACTATATTTAAATCTCCTTTTCAGACCGATTCGATTTTTGGCCGATAAATTCAATACCTTACAAATGGGTCTTGTGGCGTCCGAAAGGGTATTTAAAATCCTCGACAGTCAAGAAATCATTACTAATAAAGGTAGTATAAAACCAGATAAACTGGAAGGTATTGTAGAGTTTCAACATGTAGGTTTTGCATATGATGATGAAAACTTCGTACTGGAAGACATCAGTTTTAAAATCGAAAAAGGTCATACAATAGCCTTGGTAGGCAGTACTGGCTCCGGCAAATCTACGATAATTAACATACTCAATAGGTTTTACGATATTCAGAAAGGCCAAATTCTTATAGATAACAAAGATATAAAGGACTACGAATTATCTGCATTGCGAGACAGGATAGCCATTGTGCTTCAGGATGTATTTTTGTTTGAAGGCACCGTTTTAGATAATATTACACTTAGAGATCATAATATTTCCGAACAAAAAGTAATAGAAGCAGCCAAAACTATCGGTGCTCATGAATTTATTGAAAAATTGCCTGGTGGATACTATTGTACAGTCTCAGAGCGTGGTAGCAACCTATCTGTTGGTCAGAGACAACTTATTTCTTTTGTACGCGCATTAGTGTTCGATCCTGATATCCTGATTCTAGATGAAGCCACATCATCCATAGATACAGAAAGCGAGGCTGTGATCCAGTATGCCATAGAAAAGCTGATAAATCGACGCACTTCTATTATCATTGCACACCGATTGTCCACAATACAACATGCTGACCTTATTCTAGTGCTTTCTGATGGAAGAATAGTAGAAAGAGGCAATCATCAGATGCTACTTAACAATGAAAACGGACACTACAAAGAGTTGTATGACATTCAATTTTCAGACCTGACTCCAGCACAAAATATTATATGAGCCTAAGCAATAACGCGATAAATACTGCTTGTTACAACATGTTAATGGATAAGTTTCAATATATTTTTGAGTCTGAGCTTATCAATGAATTGTGTAAGTCCGGTGTGGTAAAAACATATAAAGAAGGTAGCACATTGATGGATATCGGGCAAGTATTGACTCATATGCCACTGGTTATTTCTGGTTCTGTCAAGGTTTTGAAAGAAGACAAAGAAGGCAATGAATTACTTTTATATTATTTAGAATACGGTGATACCTGTGCTGTGACAATGAGTTGTTGTACAAAACCATCTAAGAGCGCCATTAAAGCCATCACTGAATCAGATGCTGAAATTCTCTTTATTCCCATAGAAAAAATGGAAGAATGGATGGTTAAGTATAAATCTTGGCGTGGATTTGTATTAGATAGTTACAATATCCGAATGAATGAAATGCTGGATGCTATAGACAATCTTGCATTCAACAATATGGAAGAACGTCTGTATAAATACCTGCGAGAAAAGGTGATGATAACCAAAGAATCCAAAATCCACATCACACATTTTCAGATAGCCAATGAGCTGAATTCATCCAGAGTAGTCATCTCTAGGCTCATGAAAAAACTTGAAAATGAAGGGCTTGTGATACAACATCGCAATTATGTAGAAGTCAAAGAATTTATGTAGAAAGAAATTATTTCCTACTACATTTTTATTTTCAATTACAAATACTATCCCTTTCTTTTATTTTTATTAATGCTGTTGTTATTAGGTCTGTTTTTATTCTGTTGATTTTTTGATTATTATTGACTGGACCTTTGTTTTTGTTTTTTTGCTGTTTGAATGTATTGACATTCGAATTTGGAAGATTATTGTTAGTGACAACCTGGATTGTATGATCATCATCTACCGAAAGTCTGTTGGCAGATAATACCGACAAGTCAGAAATAATGATATCATCACTTACAAAATGCTCTTTATTCCAAGTTCTATACGAAAGCTTCATGTAAGAGAGTATCGTTTCGACATATCCTTGTTTTATGGGACCATCTTCCATTTTTAGTGCTTTCTCTATCATGACCCGAATATTGTATCCATAATGCCTCCAATTAAACTCATGCTGAGGATAAGGCACTGTTTTGGGTTTGAATCGGATATCATCTTCCGTTGGGTTTTCACCGAATGGGTGATCCACATCCAGACTATAATCTGCCATCTTGAAGACGTGTCTCCATAGCTTTTGTTTATATTCTAGTACATTTTTTGTCTGCGGATTGAGCTGATTTATCAATTCGACAATTTCTTCAATCACAGCTTGACGCTCTTCTTTTTTATCAAGTGTTTTTGCGTATTGAATTAATTTTTGAACTGATCTTCCATACTCCGAAAACAAAAGTTTATCCCTGGTTGAGTTATACTCCAGGCTTAATAACTTTTTTGTCATGATATAAATAATTAATGATTATTCAACGGTTACTGATTTTGCCAAATTTCTTGGCTGGTCCACATCACATCCACGCATTACTGCGATATGATATGCCAATAATTGTAATGGAATGACTGACAATAAAGGAGTCAAAGGTTCTTCTGTTTCTGGTATTTCTATACAGTAATCAGACATTTCTTTGATTCTGACATCACCTTCGGTCACGATAGATATGACAATTGCTTTTCGGGCCTTTACTTCTTGAATATTTGAAGCTACTTTGTCATAAGCAGATTTGTTGGTCGCAATGATGATGACAGGCATATTTTCGTCTATCAATGCTATAGGTCCATGCTTCATTTCGGCAGCAGGATATCCTTCAGCATGTATGTAAGAAATCTCCTTCAACTTTAATGCTCCTTCAAGAGCAACTGGAAAATTATATCCTCTTCCAAGATATAAAGCATTGGTTACATCCTTTACTTCACTTGCGATGTATTTGATTTTTTCATCCTGCTGGAGTACTTTTTCTACTTTAGCGGGAATACTTTCCATTGCATAAGCCAATTGTCTAAAATAGTCCTCTGAGATCGTACCTCTACGATGTCCCAAATTCAATGCCATTAGAGTAAGTACCGTGAGCTGACTTGTGAATGCTTTTGTTGACGCAACACCGATTTCAGGGCCGGCGTGGGTATATGATCCGCAATGTGTGATTCTAGATATAGATGAGCCTACGACATTGACAATACCATAGATAAGCGCACCTTTTTCTTTTGCCAATTCCAATGCAGCAAGTGTGTCTGCTGTTTCGCCTGATTGCGAGATGGCTATTACTACGTCATCTGCATTGATAATCGGATTTCTATACCGCAATTCTGAAGCATATTCCACTTCTACAGGGATTCTTGCTAACTCTTCTATCAAGTATTCTGCTACAAGTGCCGAATGCCATGAAGTACCACAGGCTGCAAATATGATCCTTTTGGCATTTACAATCTGGTTTATAAATTGCTGCATACCGCCTACCATGACCCAACCATCGTGGGCATTTATACGACCACGCATACTTTCGCCGATCGTTGTAGGTTGCTGATATATCTCTTTCAACATGAAGTGGTCATACCCTTCTTTTTCGAGTTCTTCCAGTTTCAGGTCGAGCTCGTGCACTTTGGGTTGCTGGACTTCATTAGAGAGATTAATAATTTCGTAATTACCGTTTTTATGGATAGTTACGATTTCTTCATCATTGAGATATACTACCTTATTGGTGTATTTGATGATGGGAGAAGCATCCGATGCCAAAAAATATTCATCATCACCCAAACCCAAAACCAATGGACTGGATTTGCGTGCGCCAACGATGACATCTGGATTTTCTTTGTCTATCACAACAATAGCATAAGCTCCGATAGCCTTTTCTAAAGCCCTTCTGACGGCTTCACTCAGGCTCAAATTTTCTCTTTTCTGATATTCTTCGACAAGATGAACCAGGACTTCGGTATCTGTTTCACTTTTGAATTCATGCCCTATATCGGCTAATGCCTTTTTTAGGGTAGAATAATTTTCGATGATACCATTATGTATAAGTGCCAACCTACCATTGCCTGACAAATGTGGATGTGCATTGATATCGTCTGGCTTACCATGGGTAGCCCAGCGCGTATGGCCAATACCTATATTACCAGAAACATCTTTGTCTTTGGCAGCAGATTCTAGCTTAGATACTTTTCCTTTTCTTTTTACAGTTTTTATGTCTCCGTTCAGTACAGAAATGCCGGCACTGTCGTATCCTCTGTATTCCAGTCTTTTCAGACCTTCCAGTATGATAGGGTACGCTTGCTGAGAGCCTATATAGGCAACGATACCACACATATTATTTTATTATTTTTTTGTATAAGTAATATTAAGCTTCATTGGGTAAGTACTATGGTTTGCACCAAAAAGCACAACCCGTTTTGGGTTTCCGGTTTCAGTCAATACATTTAAATAAATATCTGCATTGTAGGTTGAATCTTTTACCGCTTTTTTGATATGATTAGTAATGTTCATTGTGTATTTTGTTTTACCTCCTTCTACAAATGGAACACCACCAAAAGCAATTGCCAGCGCTGAAGCAGATGTAAAGCTATAAGCAAAATCATCAATAAATATATCCTGTCCACTCGCATTTTTTCTAGTTGCTATCAATTGTGGTGGAATGGCATAACTATCATTAAGACCAGGAAGATCTGCTACATAAAATTCAAGCTCTGCCTTATTGATTATGATAGAATCCAATTTTGCCAAATCAGAAAATTTAACTACTGTTTTTACACCGCCGAGACCCTGAAAAAAGGTTATTGAGTCACTAACATCTGTATTAGATATATACTTTTCTACAAGGCTACCGCTTCTGTCATGATCAAATTTGTTGATTGTCGCTGTATGTAAATTGTACTCATAGGATTTTTTGACCGTATCGCTTACTGTGTAATACATAATCAACTTATTGATTCCTGATTGGGCAATAAGCGCTTCATCTGAAAGATTAAGTCCATATACAAATGATTCATTATTTGGAGACTTGGACGTAATATACACTCCTTTAAAGAAATCATTAAATATTGTATCATTTTTTGCAGCGCTTGCATTATTAAAAAGTGCTTGTCCGAAACTATCATTTAATTTTAAACGCAGTTGTGGTGCCAATGTCACCGCTTTGCCCGTAAGGTGGTCAGTAATTCTTACTGAATCCTTTGGACTTACAAATTTATTGATATTTGCAATTTCATCCGAAAGGTACTTAAACTGTTTGTCTGAATAAAATGTATCTGTATTCGAAATAGTCTCGTCAAGTTGATACAATTTTATGGCCTGAGTAGCAAAAGATTTACCATAGGTACCCAATGTGTCGTATTGCAATACTAAAACTAAAGAGTCAAATTTAGGATTGGTTTCGTCTTGATATGCAGGTTTTGTTGATTTCATTGCAAATTTCAAAAACAATTCTGCTGTGATTTTGCCAAATTTACTGTCTTCAAGTGCTCCAAGAATATATGTTTTGGAGTTAAGTTTTGGATTATGAGTGGTTACCCTTTCACCAGCGATTGTCTGCGTTGTGATAAAAACTTTATCTGTATTGCTGATGGTTAGTTTTTCATCTTCCAAAAAGTCTCCGCCGACCAATATTGGATCTTGACAACCTGAGACTAAAAATATTGCCCATATAAATAACCCTAATCGAGTAATGAAGGAATTTACTGCCATTCTTTTAATTTTCTTTTTCTTCTTCCAAAAGCGTTTTATAAAATTCAACTGTCTTATGAGCAGACTCATCTATATCTTCACCGCAAAGTGCGATTGGCTTATTGTGAGTCTCACCATATGAGTTAACGATGTCATGGGTCATTTCGCTTCCTGAATAAATCCCGTCTGCAAATAAAATTGCACCAAGGTCAAGATTTATGCCATCATTTTCCTTGAAAACAGAAAGATCTTCTACTTGCAGATCATTTATGGCCGCTATACTCAAAAATCTTTCGTCAAAAGCATGACTAAGCTCGTTGTTGTACATTGAGTAGATGATTTTCGCATCCGAAAAAACTGGATCGTTTTTATACGCCTTTTTCATATACAATGGGATAAGGCTGGTGATCTGGCCGTGCAGATGCACGATATCTGGGGACCAACCAAATTTCTTGACTGTCTCCATCACACCTTTACAAAAAAACACGAGTCTTTCTTGATTATCATTAAAAGGCTCATTTTGTTCATCAGTAAAAACAGCTTTTCTTTTAAAAAACTCCTCATTGTCCAAAAAATATACTTGTAATCTTGCCCCTGGCAAAGATGCTACTTTGATAATCAATGGATAATCTTCGTCATCGACAATTATATTCATACCTGATAACCGAACTACCTCGTGTAATCTATGCCGTCGCTCATTAATTATCCCAAACTTGGGCATCAAAACCCGAAATTCATAATTTTCATTGGTGGCATAATGTAGGATTTTTCTGGTCAAGTCTGATAAAAAGGAAATTTCTGTATACGGATTCAATTCCTGTGTTACAAAAAGAACTTTCTTTTTACTCATAATACTTTTAATTAATGTACGAAGATTTTAAAAATGCGTGCAAAGATAATACAAATTTTCTGATAATTTTATAATATTCGTTCAGGAAAAAATAAATAAATTGTAAATCAATCAAATACGAACATTTTGAATTGTGCCGTCATCTTGGATTTGGTTCTTATTTGCGTCCGATTTTAGTACAAGAATCTCTTAAAATTACATTCAGCAAAAAAATTTTATAGATTTGTGATTAATACAACATTTTAAACAATTAGATAATGAATAATAATTCAGACCTAAGAATGCCACCTATTTTTACTGACAATTTTGTGGTATTCGGTATTCTTATGATTTTGCTGGCTTTTGTATTCTACACATCCTCCAGTCAAAGTACTTTTTGGAAAAAGTTTTACACAGTAATGCCTTCACTCTTGATGTGTTATTTACTACCATCCATTCTAAGTTCATTAAACATTATATCTCCTGAATGGCATGCTGTCGATGATACAGGAAATTTTATTTTGGATGAAAACATGCAACCTACATCGGTCAAACTTTCTTTGTATCATGTTGCCAGTCGTTTATTATTGCCAGCAGCTTTAATCTTGTTAACACTGAGTATTGACATGAAAGCATTATTCGGCTTAGGCAACAAAGCGCTGATCATGTTCTTGACTGGTACTGTAGGCGTCATTTTAGGTGGTCCTATAGCTATGCTCATTACTTCATTTTTTGCGCCCGAAGTCGTAGGAGGTGCAGGTTTTGATGCCGTATGGAGAGGGCTATCTACTATCGCTGGGAGTTGGATAGGTGGCGGCGCAAATCAAACTGCCATGCTAGAGATTTATAAATACAATCAAGCAAATTACGGTGCTATGGTACTTGTGGACATCGTAGTTGCTAATATATGGATGGCAGTTTTACTTTATGGCATCGGGAAAAAAGAAAAAATTGACTCTTGGTTAAAAGCGGATAATACAGCAATAGATGAGCTAAAGGAAAAAGTTTCTAATTATACCGCTTCGATTAGCAAGATTCCTACAGTCAGGGACTATATGATTTTATTAGGTGTTGTGTTTGGTGCCGTTGGTTTCTCACATTGGAGTAGCCTAGAGATACCGGACCTATTAACGTCTGTATTTCCAGCCTTTGGTGAGAAAGGCAGTATGTTGAGTACATTTACTGATAGCTTTTTTTGGATGGTAACAATAGCTACTGTAATAGGTGTACTGATGTCATTCACATCAATGAAAACTTTTGAAGGAATAGGTGCCAGCAAAATAGGAAGTTTGCTCATTTATATCCTCGTAGCTACCATCGGTATGAAAATGGATTTAAATTCAATAATCAATAGTCCGGGACTGATCGTAGTAGGTTTAATTTGGATTTCTTTCCATGGAATATTATTAATAATCGTAGCAAAAATAATCAAGGCACCTTACTTTTACCTTGCAGTCGGTAGCCAAGCAAATATCGGAGGTGCAGCTTCGGCCCCGATTGTAGCGTCTGCCTTCCACACTTCATTGGCTAGTGTCGGTGTGTTGCTTGCAATTTTTGGATACATAATAGGAACTTATGGTGCAATCTTGAGTGCTGTAATGATGGAAGCAATAGCGCCAAAATAAAGAAGCACGCCTGACCTTGTAGATCGAAGCGTGCTTCATTTTATCTAGAGATGGTAAATTATAGAGAATAAGAAAGTCCTAAGACATAAGCTGTCTGTAAGCCATTCTTGTCACCCAATAATACGCCTTCTTGAGGACTAAATCTCATGTTGTGAGTAAATCCTACACCAATACCATTGAATACTTTGAAATTAAAGCTATTTGTCCAAGTTCCATTATGTAATGCTGGATCAGCACTTTTATAACTGAAAAATCCTGAAAGTTGTGAATCCCAAGTGATACCATTAGCAATCTTTGTGGTATATTTTCCAAGGATTTTACATCCAAGTGATGGTGTAAATTTATCATCTGCATCAGAAAATACAATGTTATAGTTCAATGGATGGAATACAAATAAAAGGTTGTTCATTGGAGTATAAGTGACTCCAACTCCCAAGTCCAAATATCCTGGATTATTGAAATTTTCAATAATTGAAGATCTATATTCACCCAATGCTGATGCAGCTAACTTAGAAGACAATTTATAGCCAAAAAGTGAGTTGATATTCAACACATCTGTAACTGGTTGAAATTTAGGATCTGCAAGGTTTAATTCCTTTTCATTACCTAACTTCAATTTTTGTAACCCAACTTGTATCTTTAAAGTGTTATTCCAAAAATACTTATCATGCATTTTGTTTGCAAATGCTCTAAAATCACCAGCTAAAACTGTAGTGGTAGAATTTCTAAGGTCCTTAACTGGTTCTGTAAAGTTTGCAGCTGAAAACCAATTGGATCTACCTGTCAAATTTGCACCGATCAAACCAGCAAAACCTTTTGTCCAGCCAGGAAAAGTTGCAATTTTAGCATTTACAGCATCGATCTCTGCTTTGATGGCATCGGCTTGTGCTACTACAGGAGCTGCTTTGGCTTCAAGATCTGCTTTTTGTTTTTTCAAATCATCTAAGGTCTGCGCGCTTACTATCGAAAATGATAGTGCAAAAAATAAAAATGTTAAAATGTTTCTCATGAAATAAAATGAATTTAAATTGGTTAACTAATTATTTGTGATGAATCTCAATATTATCCAAAAGGATTTTATTGAGTGGAATTATTACATCTTTCTGTCCAGTATCAAGTGTGACGGATGACTTATCTACGTTAGAAATAGTGCCTGTGACGCCATTAAGTGTGACCTTGTCACCGATATTCAGTTTATCTTTGGTATAATAAGATGCAAGAAAAGAAGCCACAAGATCTTTTGAAGCTAGGCCATATCCGATAGAAAATGCCAATACAGCACCACCAATGATGATCGAGATATTCTGTGCAAAAAAGTCGGTGTTGATCTGTGCTTGTGATAATGCCACAATGATGACATTGATAAAAATAAAATAAAAAACAAAATAGCCTATAATATTGGCCGATGGCATACCTATCGACTTACAAGTTGTAGTCACCACATTTTTGAGTGTGTCAGCAAGCAAGATACCAGCTATCAATATTACAAAAGCAGCAATCAGGTTCGGTACAAATTTGATGACATCCTGTATAAGCTCAGCAAGAACCGGCATGTCTAAAACACCGACAGCTGTCATGATAAAAATTAGCATCATCATATAATAGACCATCTTACCAGCTATATTACTGAGCTTTATTTCTATGTTATTGTTTGCAAGAATGTCTATTTCATTTAATTTATCACCCAATTTGTCCACTTTAGCCTTCTGCAGTGTTCCGACAATCACTTTTTTTACAATCTTCGAAACTATCATTCCCGCAAGCAAAATAAATGCTGCAGTTATAAATTTGGGTATAGCCGTCACCATACCTAAGAGCATATCTGATAATGCTTTTTGGATATCCTGACTGAAGATTAAAGTGAATAATTGCATGTTTTATAAATATATTTATTTGGGTATTTTTTTTGTTTTTTATCTTTTGCACCTGGTGATGTCAGATCAAATGACTTTAATACCTGACCAGCACTCGGCAAATAAAGTTCGATAAGATGCCCTATAAAACCAAACAATCCGATATTAGCTGATATCTTCTTTTTGGTCTTTTCGCTGGCATTGCCCCGTTCTTTTATATAAATTTCCTCTAATTCTTTAAAACTATTTTTTGTCACTTTCTACATTTTTAATAACCCTAAAATTAACCTGACCGACTGTAATTTTCTTGATAGATCTTTAAGAAGCGTTCCTTCGCTCGAAGTATCTTCATTTTTACGGCACTTTCTGTTTTTTCCATCACATCACATATTTCTTTTATAGACAGATCATCCTGATATTTCATCATTAAGATACTCTTATCTTCGACGTTCATAAGTCCCAAAACTTGCTTGAGCCTAAAAACATTGGTTTCCATAATTTCCGCATCTAGCATGCCATCATCTTCCAAGTCCAATTTTGTATTGTCTTCTAGGGATACAATGATCTCCTTTTTTCCTTTTCTGATGATATCAATACAATAATTATACGTTACCGAATACAGCCAAGTCGAAAACTTAGATTTACCACTGAATTTTGAAATACTTAATAACACTTTTACAAAAATTTCTTGTGTGGCATCTTCTGCTAGTTCGCTTTCTTTGAGCATAGATATACACTTCGAATATACTTTATTTGTATATCTGTCATAAAGCAAATTAAAATAATTTACATTCTGTGTTAGAAGGTATTGCTCTAATGCTTCTTCGTCACTCATCGTTTTGTACGAAGAGTGGGTTATTATGGGATTAAGAAGATTAATTATCAATATAAAACCTCATTTAGTTTTAAAGGGATACTTATTACGTATTGACGTATTTAATTAAAAAAGTTTCGCAAATGTACGTGAAAAAGTGAAATAATGACAAAATTTTCGTCAAGTCCTAATAATCAGGCTTGTCTGTAAACTTTTATGCTAAATAAAATACCGCTGTTAAGATTGTGTTAAAAGTAATAACCACTATAATCCAAAGGAAATCTGAAACGTTTTAACTAAATAAATTTGAAACCGATGAGATTATTCATTCAATTACTTGCAGCTGGTGTCACAGGAGGACTGATTGTGTTGGGTGGCTCAAATATATTATTTCCACATAACCAAAAGGAAGCTTCTATACGATATGATGCCCAACCTACTTTTGCATCTAATCAATCAGCAAGTGTTTATAGCATGCCAAATGATTTCGTAGAAAGTGCAAAAAAATCGACTGGTTCTGTAGTCCATATTTATGCAGAAGAAAGTGAAGATCAGGTAATTAACCGCAGAAAAAGCAGAAGGTCTGATCCTTTTTCTGACTTTTTTGGTTTTGAAGATTTTTTTGGTGGTGGCAATTTTTATGCACCAAAAAACGGTAGTGGATCGGGCGTAATCTACTCCGCAGACGGGTATATCATTACGAATAATCACGTAGTCGGTTTTGCGGATAAAATTACGGTCACCGACCATGAAGGCAAAAAATATAATGCACGAAAAGTAGGTACCGATGAATCGACAGATCTTGCTGTGATAAAAGTAGAAGGTGTGAAAGCTTTTGTACCGATGCATTTGGGTGATTCAGAGAAAGTGAATGTGGGAGAATGGGTACTTGCCGTGGGTAATCCGTTCGGTTATCTTACATCTACTGTGACGGCAGGAATCGTGAGTGCTAAAGGGCGATCTTTAGATATTATTCAAAATGATAAAAAAATAGAAGAGTTCATCCAAACAGATGCAGCTATTAATCCTGGTAATAGTGGCGGTGCATTGGTTAATCTCCAAGGTGAACTTATAGGTATCAACACTGCAATTGCAACACCTACAGGTGTATTTGCTGGTTATTCATTTGCCATTCCATCGAAAATAGTCAAAAAAGTAGCTTCTGATATCATAGAAAAAGGTGGAAATATAGAAAGGACCAATCTGGGCGTTGGTGGTTATGATGTCAATGAAGATCTGGTAAAGGAATTTAAACTCGATATTAAAAATAAAAAAGGGTTTTATATCGAAGAAGTAGAAAAGAGAAGCGCCGCTCAAATGGGTGGATTATTGCCAGGTGACATCATCATTGGGATAAATAATATGCCTGTAGAAAATTATGATGATATCGAAAAGCACATGAAATACAATAAAGTTGGAGATAAGGTAAATATAAGAGTAAACAGAAGTGGTAAAGAGATAACTATTCCTTTACAATTAAGAAAGAGTTTTTGAGTTTTGAAGTTTTAAATTTTTTGTTGGTTAAATAAAAGTTGGTTTTTCGTTTTGTTTTGATTCGTCTGCTCTGTCCAAAAAGAGCAGACGTTTTTTTGTCTGTTACTTGTTAAGTCCTATTTTCAGGTTAAAAATATTTTTCCATTCCACCAGTCTTTTTCAATCGTGGCATTATTCTTTTTATAAAATTCAAGGCCAATATTATTCCAATCCAATACTTGCCACTTCGTCATATTGGCACCCAAGTTTTTAGCTTCCATAATATAAGCGTCAAACAGCTTCTGACCGATTCCAAATTTTCTGAAGCCTGGCTGGACATAAAAATCTTCCAAATATAGACACTTACCTTTCCAAGTGGAAAATGTCATATAAAATATAGCGATCCCAACCACATTATCATTTTGGGTGGCTACAAAACCATCGATTAGTGATTCGGTATATGCTTCTATATATTCATTTACAGATATAATTAATGCTTCTGGTTCTTTTTCGAAAACAGCCAGTTCGTGCACTAAATTATACACGTCTTGCATGTCATCTACTGTGACTTTTCTTATTACTATGTCCATTAGTATGATTTAATGAGGACGAAATTATTCAAAATTATATTATGGTCAATACTTTTTTACTAAGTTTTTGAGACCTTCTATTGTTTTCGGAGGACCCGATGTAAGACTTTCATTTACCAACCATATTGGTACGTTGCCTCCCGGATCCATATATCCGTGATGCGTGACCAACAATTTACCGTTATTCGTTTTTACAATTTCCCAACCACCTGATATATTCTTAATAAGTGATGCATTCTGATGCAAATCAGGTATAGGATAAGAGAAATATTCAGTAGTAACTGTTATTTTTCCCATATATTCATTGTAGTTTATTGTGCCTTTTATAGTAGTAATCCTATCTTCAAAAGGAAATGGCAAATCATACTCCAAGAGATAGATTGCTTCATTTGAATTGATTTTTTTTAGTAAACTCACACGTTTCACCTTGTCATACCATTGGTGCATGTGCTCTACATCCTTCAAGATATTATACACAGATTGCAAATCTTCATTGAGTTCTGTCTGAATTTTAAATTGTTTACATTCCAAATTCTCCACATCTTTCATCCAAAGTGTGTATGCTGTATTTTGCTTATGCAACTTCCATTGGGATTGAGCGTTCAGATTTCTATCGAACAAACCTAAAACCAATATCCAGATAATAACACAAAACTTAATACTCACGATTATTTTACAACATTGAATGCCTGTGAAGAAACCACTTTCCCATCTACAAATAATATTGCTCTATAGCTGCCCTGAGGAAAATTTTGAACATTTATTTCTGATTGACCTTTATTAAATGAATATTCGCCTACGATCTTCCCAATTGAATTATATATTCTTATCATTCCGGTATCGGGAATTGATATTACCACAGACTCTGATGCTGGATTTGGTGATATTTTTAATTCAGCTTGTCTTTCGGTTCTGAATACTGATGCTAAAGGGCTAACTTGCCTCTTTCCATCATAATCCACAGCTATTATT
This sequence comes from Saprospiraceae bacterium, assembly GCA_016717105.1. Taxonomy (GTDB): domain Bacteria; phylum Bacteroidota; class Bacteroidia; order Chitinophagales; family Saprospiraceae; genus OLB9. The sequence continues at coordinate 51,387 of JADKGF010000001.1, forward strand.
TTGTAAATATTCTGACCACTTTCAGTAGCTAAATCTTCATAACTATATGACCTTTCTTTTGAGAACCCGAAAGCAGCTACTTCTCCACATTCGCGCCATTGATTATTTTCATGTTCATATTTTGCTATAAGATAATGACTTACATTGATCTCAGATGCTACCGTCCAAGACACAAGATTGGATGTTGCTGTTGATTTCACACTGATATCCTTCCAAAAAACAGGTAAAACCGCATAAGTAGTTCCGGCATCTATATTTCGCATCGTATCACAAGGGCCCACAATGAAAAAATTGGTTGTTCCGTCACCGAATGCCCCTGTGACATCAGAATCAACAGTTTGTATCCCAGCAAAAGGTGTTGTAAATGTAAGTGCAGGAACAGAAAAATACTTAATAAAATACTCGCCCGGACGCACCTGATCAAAAAAACAAAATCCTGATTCGTCAGTGAGCGTATGTGCCACTACAGAACCATCGGGATAACATAAATGTGCCGTTATACCAGACATCACCACTTCAGTATTTTCTCTCAATCCATCTTGTGACGAATCTAGCCAAACCACACCTGAAATATAAGCTGGACAAAAAAGACCTGTGTTTATATGGCAAAAATTGTCACCACTTTTTAGCACTCGATGGTTTGTAATTAATCGAGACCCAGAAAGAAAATAATGGTTATATGTATCTGGATTGGATGTAGCAAATGGCAAACCCGGCATCAAATGCGTGATGGAATTTATAACTACTTCAGAATAATAAATACCCGGCGGAACACAAAATTCATAATATCCGTCATTGCTCGGGCTATCAGGTTGATGTGCTGTTATCTTAGTGTCAAAAATTATAGAATCTTGTCCATCTATTTTCCATAATCTAACCTCCAACCCATTTACACCATTTTCCTCGGAGTCTATAGAGTCACTCACATTGCCATCATAGTAAATGATACCACATATCTTGGCGCATATATAAAATCCTGCATCTAAATCAAAAACATTTGCTGTTGGGGATAAATTAAACGCATCTGTGGTGAAATCACCATTTGCATCTGTAATATTACTGTTTATGTGAGTATCGCTCGAATTAATTATGGTTTTTTGATATCCAGAAGGTGGGATAAATCGTATGAAATAATCACCTGGAATCAAATTATTAAATAAATAAATGCCATTTGATGTAGTTGTGGTAGTTTGAATAATACTTGATGAATATACATTTACCAACTCTACTTCTACGTTTGGTATTCCGGGTTCGTTGATTTCCTGTAGTCCATTTCCATTCAGGTCATCCCATACCTTATCGCCTACTGAACCTAGAATAGCCAAGCCAGCATGGATTTCAAGGCTTTCGTCCACAAGAGAAAAACAATCAGAATATCCTGTCGATGCGACTTGATTGTCTGTAGAAGGATCTAAAATAGTAAATGAATAGAAACTATTAATACCCGACGTACTCACAAAGATTTTATAATTTTCATTTGGAATACCAGAAAAAGTAAACGAACCATCATTTTGTGTAAGTACAGCATCGGTAAATTGACCTGTACACGTAAACAAAAATACTGGTATCTGAGGGAATACATCTTCTCCCTGATCGATCATACCATTTATATTTTCATCATGCCAAACTATTCCACTGACTGATCCTGAAACAGTGTGTGATCTTGATTCAAAATTTTTGGCTTGTAATAACGTACAATACAAAATAAATGAACATAACAAAAAGTACTTCATTTTTAATCGGTTTTGGTAATTAAGGTGCTGACAGAAGCTTGGGATTTTTCTATCTGACTACAAACTTAAGCCTTTTTGATGTGAACTTGGTGATAATGTGTTAGTTAATTTTACTCCAAATTGACATATTATTTTACGTAATTTATTGTAAATTAGAATATTACAAACTCATTACAATTCATTTGGATGTATAATAATAAGATAATTAATGGATAATAGAAATTTCAAATCACACATTGCTATCTTTTATAATTTTAAGATACGTATTACATGTTTTTATACCACAATGCATCAATGGTAATTTTTTGTTATACCCTTTTTGCTTAAAGTTGTTGTAATCCTGCAATTTCTCATACTATTTACTGACCTTTGTGGCTGCTGGTAAACTTTCAAACATCACAAGCGTATGATCAGTTTTTTTAAAGCCCATTCCACTGTATTTGTAGTAAAATCAAAAGAATTACTTTCAGAAACAGATATTAAAAAACTTTGTTGGCTATTTGGTGATGCGACCATTTTTACCGAAAAAACCGTATCTGGCCATTACATAGGGCCAAGAGCATCGATGGTGACACCTTGGAGTACCAATGCAGTGGAAATAACACAAAATATGAGTATTTCTGGTATCGAGAGGATAGAAAGTTTTCACATTTCCGCTCCTGATCAAGTTTTCGACCCGATGTTGTTTCAGAAATATACCGATCTCGGACATGATATATTTTCTACAGAAATCGTTCCAGAAAGTATAAAAGAAATCAAAGATATCGCTACCTACAATCACTTAGAAGGATTGTCTCTTAGCGATGAAGAAGTTGAATATCTTGAAAATCTAAGTTTGAAAATGGGGCGACGATTGACAGATTCCGAAGTATTTGGATTTTCGCAAGTCAACTCCGAACATTGTCGCCACAAGATATTTAATGGAATTTTTAATATTGATGGCCTCGATAAGGATGAAAGCTTATTCGGAATGATCAAAAAAACTGCTGCTAAAAATCCAAATGAAATAGTTTCTGCTTATAAAGATAATGTCGCTTTTATAAAAGGTCCTGAAGTAATTCAGTTTGCACCAGAAGCTGCAGACAAACCATCATATTATCAAAAAAAATCTTTCAAATCTGTTCTCTCACTCAAAGCAGAGACCCATAATTTTCCTACTACAGTCGAGCCATTTAATGGTGCGGCTACTGGATCAGGTGGTGAAATCAGGGATAGGCTAGCTGGTGGTCAAGGTTCACTTCCGCTTGCGGGCACAGCCGTGTACATGACGGCATATTCAAGATTGGAAACATCAAGACCATGGGAACAAAATGTACCTGAAAGACCTTGGCTTTACCAAACGCCAATGGATATTCTCATCAAAGCATCAAATGGTGCTTCGGACTTTGGTAATAAATTTGGTCAGCCACTAATAGCTGGTTCTGTGCTTACATTCGAACATCAAGAAAAAAACGCTATCCAAGGTTTTGACAAGGTCATCATGCTAGCTGGTGGTATCGGTTATGGCAAAGCCGAACAAGCACAAAAACTTTCTCCCTCGGCTGGTGACAAGATAATAGTGTTGGGTGGAGACAATTATCGTATAGGCATGGGCGGCGCAGCAGTCTCATCAGCAGATACTGGCGCCTTGGGCTCAGGTATCGAACTGAATGCGATCCAAAGATCCAATCCCGAAATGCAAAAAGAGTGGCAAATGCTATTCGAGCATTAATAGAAAGTGATCACAATCCAATAATATCAATCCACGACCACGGTGCTGGTGGACATCTCAATTGTTTGTCAGAATTGGTAGAAGCCACAGGTGGATGCATTGAACTAGATGCATTGCCTATTGGTGATCCAAGTCTTTCTGCAAAAGAAATCATTGGCAACGAATCCCAAGAGAGAATGGGCCTTGTTTTATCAGCAAAGGACACCGACCTTTTGGAGCGGATAGCATTGCGAGAAAGGGCACCATTTTATGAAGTAGGTAATATTACAAATGATCATCGATTTGTATTTCAATCGCAAAAAACGGGACAAAAACCCATAGATTTGGCCATTAGCGATATGTTTGGTTCAAGTCCGAAAATGATCATTTCTGATACTACCATTCAGAAACAATATGAAGACCTGGATTATACTTCAGAAAAATTTGAACATTATTTATCACAGGTTTTGCAATTAGAAGCAGTAGCTTGCAAAGACTGGTTGACCAATAAAGTAGATAGATGTGTTGGTGGTCGAGTAGCGAAACAACAATGTACAGGACCATTGCAATTGCCATTAAACAATTGTGGTGTGATGGCGCTTGATTATGATACACACCAAGGTATTGCTACTTCTATAGGACATTCGCCAATATCAGGATTGATAGATCCCGAAGCTGCAAGTCGCATCAGTATAGCCGAAGCATTGACAAACATCATTTGGGCTCCAATAAAAAACGGAATGGAAGGCATTTCCCTGTCGGCCAATTGGATGTGGGCTTGCAAAAACCAAGGTGAAGATGCGAGATTGTATCAAGCAGTACAAGCTTGTGCTGATTTCGCTATCGAACTGGGTATAAATATTCCCACAGGTAAGGACTCGCTATCGATGAAACAAAAATATCCAGATCAGGAAGTAATTGCACCTGGTACTGTGATTATTAGTGCTGCCGGACATTGTACTGACATTCGAAAAGTAATCGAACCAACATTAAAAGCCGATGGTGGAGACATTTTTTATATTAATATGTCGTTTTCGGATTATCAATTGGGTGGATCATCTTTGGCTCAGGTCATTAGCAAAATAGGGCAAAATGCTCCTGATGTATCGGATGCTAATAAATTTAAAGCGGCATTTAATGTATTACAATCTTTGATTCAAGACAATCAAATTGTTGCAGGGCATGATGTAGGAAGTGGTGGTTTGATCACTACTTTGCTGGAAATGACCTTTGCAGGCATAAATAGTGGCGCTGAATATAGATTAGATCATCTAACAGAAACAGATAGTATAAAATTGCTTTTTGCTGAGAATGTGGGAATAGTTTTCCAAGCCAAATTTGGTCAAGAAGAATCCATCATATCTGCATTTAATGAAGTTGCCGTACCGTGTGTACAAATCGGAAAATTTAAATCTGGTGGCACTGTTAGTATCGTAAATGGAAAAGACTCCTTTACACTTGATGTACCTAAATTGAGAGATATCTGGTACAAAACATCGTACCTATTAGACATCAGACAATCGGGTCAAAACCATGCTCAAGCGCGTTTTTCAAATTATAAAAACCAAGCTTTACATTTTGAATTCCCAAAACATTTTACTGGAAAACTTCCTGAAATTCCATCAAAAGGCAGGATTAAAGCGGCAATAATTCGAGAAAAAGGAAGCAATTCTGAAAGAGAATTGGCTCATGCGTTGTATCTCGCTGGTTTCGATGTTAAAGATGTACATATGACCGATTTGATCTCAGGCCGTGAAACGCTAGAAGATATCAGATTTATCGGCGCAGTTGGTGGATTTTCTAATTCTGATGTCCTAGGATCAGCCAAAGGTTGGGCTGGCGCATTCAAATACAATGAAAAAGCCAATCGAGCTTTAAGCAATTTTTTTGAACGAAAGGACACGCTTTCTGTCGGTATCTGTAATGGTTGTCAGTTGTTTATTGAATTGGGATTGCTCCACCTAGAGCATGAACATAAACCAGTCATGCATCATAATGACTCTCAAAAACACGAAAGCGGCTTTACGTCTGTCATTGTTCAGGAAAACAATTCGGTCATGTTGGCCTCATTAGCAAGTGCAAAATTGGGCGTTTGGATATCACATGGTGAAGGCAAATTTATGCTTCCTAATCCAGAATCAGATTATCACATTGTAGCAAAATATGGATATGAAAATTATCCTGCCAATCCAAATGGTTCTGCATATAACGCTGCCATGCTTTGCAACTCCGACGGAAGACACCTTGTGATGATGCCTCATATCGAAAGATCAATATTCCAATGGAACTGGGCTTATTATCCAGATGGTCGTCAAGATGAAGTATCGCCTTGGCTAGAAGCATTCGTAAATGCTCGAAACTGGTTAAATAATCACTAAATCATTAGCGAAAATCTTACAACGCATATTTTGCAGCTGTGCTCATGGCAGTCGCGATCTTACGCCTGTTTTCCTTGATATTTTGAAGCGGATATTTCGTATATTTTCGTACTCCAGAGACGAAAGCGCCTTGCATTTCTGTTGGTATAAATGAGGCAATTGCATCAGTTGCATATTTAGTAACTCTACCTGTAGCATCATGTAAATGCGTCTTTAATATGGCATTGTACAAGTCTAGGTCTTTGTCTGGATAACTTTCCGCTATCTTTAATACACGCATCAGAGTACTTTCGGCATTAAAAATCTCGATAATTATATCTGACAAATTCATCAAGATTTCCTGCTCCGTTTTAAGATTGAGCTGTCCGCCCATTGCTTGCTGTGCTGCACTACCCAATAACATAATAAGGACTTTTTTGAAGTGGGCTACTGCTTGTTGTTCTGCAGCATAAGCACCTTCGTATATATTGCCGTTTGGCACGCCATTCATCAGCTCATTTTGGATGGCCATGCCTGGTGTCATCAGATCGAGCTCACCTTTCATAGCAGATTTCAATATGGAGCTGAGTATTACTAATCTGTTGATCTCGTTTGTACCTTCAAAAATTCTGTTGATCCTCGAGTCTCTATAAGCTCTAGCAATATCACCTTCTTCTGAGTAGCCCATACCACCATAAATTTGTACGGCTTCATCAGTCACATAATCCAGCGTCTCCGAACCAATCATCTTTATGATCGAGCACTCTAGGGCATATTCTTCAGCAGCATCGAGTTTTGATTTTGCAAAGTCAAGTCCTGATTCTTTATTGGCATTTTCGGCCATCTGAATCAAATGAGCTGTCCTGTACACTGCGGAATCAGTAACAAATGTTCTAATTGTCTGTTCGGCAAGCTTATATTGGATGGCTCCAAATGTTGATATTGACTTTTTGAATTGCTCACGTTCATTGGCATATCTTATGCTGGCGGTTACCACTTCTTTGCAACCACCAAGGCAAGATGCACCAAGTTTAAATCTACCAGTATTTAGTACATTGAAAGCAATGAGATGTCCTTTGCCTATTTCACCCAAAAGGTTTTCAACAGGCACCATCACATTTTCCATAAATATCTGTCGAGTAGAAGATCCTTTGATACCAAGCTTTTTCTCTTCAGCGCCTAAAGTGAATCCTTCCATACCTTTTTCTAAAATAAAACCGGTAAACTTGTCACCATCCACTTGAGCAAATACTGTGAAAATATCAGCAAATCCTGCATTGGTAATCCACATCTTTTGACCATTGAGTATATAATGTGTACCCGCTTCATTCAAAACAGCTGTAGACTTTGCAGATAATGCGTCAGATCCGCTTGATGGTTCGGTAAGACAGTAGCTTGCCTTCATTTTACCTGAAATCAGATTTGGTAAATATTTCAACTTTTGTTCTTCTGAACCATAATACAATATAGGCAGCATTCCGATTCCTGTGTGTGCATTGTAACTCACACTGAAAGATCCTGAAGGTCCTACTTCTTCACCGATTAATGTATTAGTAATATAATCAAGGTCACTTCCACCTAAACTTTCAGGCATGTGCGTGCCTAATAAACCAAGTTCTGCAAAAATGTCTAATTTAGAAGGAATGAGACCGTCTTCTAATTTTTCAATTCTATCTACAAAAGGTCTGATGTCTTGCTCTACAAATGTTCGTACTGTTTCTTTGATCATTTGTTGTTCTTCATTAAAATCTTCAGGAATGAACATATCAACAAACTGGCTTTCTTTGATCAGAAATTCTCCACCTTTTAATAACTGATTTTCCTTGGTAATAACAGACATATTGAACTGGCTTTAATAAATTAAACTCAAAGTTAAATTATTTTTTTTATTAAATCAATTATTTTTATATAATATTTTTTAAATTGGTCATTATTAAGGTTTAAAGTTAATTTTTTATTATACTTTAAGTAAAATTTTTATAATTTTAACTTGCGTTAATAAAAAATATATGACCATGATTATTAAAAAAATCTGTGCGGACTAATTTCTGCTTTATCTTTACGAAAAAATTGATCATGCGTGTTTTAGCAAGTTTTATATTTCTTGTTTTTGTTTACAACCAAACAAGTGGACAGGTTGACTTCAAAAAATCAAATCTTCCAATCATTATAATAAATACAAATGGCAATGAAATATATGATGATGTAAAGACTTCAGCAGATTTGAAGATTATCTATAATGGCCTAGGAATAGAAAATGATATAACTGATGTACCAACAGAATACAATGGCAAAATCGGGATAGAATACCGCGGATCGTCTTCTCTAGGTTTTCCTAAATTTCCTTATGGCTTCGAAACACGTGACGAAACAGGAGAAGACAATAGTGTAAGTCTATTAGGTATACCCAAAGAAAGTGATTGGACATTAAATGCAAGTTATAATGATAAATCTTTGATGAGAGATGGCTTAGCATATATACTAGCTGGAGACATTATGGATTATGCGCCACGAGTGCGGTATAGCGAAGTTATGATCAACGATGAATATCAAGGAATTTATTTACTAGTAGAAAAGATAAAACGGGATAAAAATCGGGTTGATATTGCTAAATTGGAACCAACTGACAATGACGGTGATGCTTTGACCGGTGGCTATATTATTAAACTAGACAAAGAGACAGGATCTAATAGTGGCCAAGGATGGATATCACCTTTCAAGCCATATACGAATGCGTGGCAAAATACTTTTTTCCAATTCGATTATCCTAAAGCTTCATTGATCACACAAGCACAAAAAGACTATATTATCAATTTTATGAATAAAGCTGAAACCAGTTTAAAATCATCTAATTACAAAGATCCAATAAATGGTTATAGAAAATATATGGATGTAGAATCCCTTATAGATTTCATTATAATCAATGAACTTACCAAAAACCCTGATGCATACAGACTTAGTACTTTTATGCACAAGAATCGTGATAGCGAAGGTGGCAAATTAAAATTCGGACCTGTTTGGGATTTTAACCTTGGATTTGGTAATGTAGATTATTGCACACAAGGCAATCCTGAAGGCTTAGTAATTCTAAATTTTAATGATGTTTGTAGTGATGATTATTGGGTTATTCATTTTTGGTGGAAAAAATTTTTGGAAGATGAGGCTTTCTATTCACAATTAAAAATGAGATGGAAGACATTAAGACAAAAGAATTTTCTGAAAATCGTGTAAATCATTTAATAGACTCAATTTCGGTATTATTAAATAAAGCACATGTACGCAATTTTCAAAAATGGCCTGTTTTGGGTCAATACGTTTGGCCAAATTATTATATTGGAAATACTTATTCAGAAGAAGTAAACCATCTTAAATCATGGATAGATTCGCGATTTGCTTATTTGGATAAGGTTTGGGAAATTAAAACTGAAGTAGAAGATTCCACGAATTATACACAACTCTTACCAAATCCTACTGCTGATTTACTAACCATTTCATTCGCAAAAAAAGTTCCTAAAGACTTGACAATATCGCTTTATGACACCAATGGATCATCGTTTGTGGTCCCGATAATTGATTTGGATGAAAATCAAATTAATTTAGACTTATCCAACTTGCCAACTGGATTATTTATTCTGCGGATGAGTTATCCTGAATCCTCATCATACTATAAAATAGTGAAAATCTAAGATGTTTAAGCCTCTTTTTAGTCAATACAAGAGTCAGATTCTGATTTTTATAGGAGTTTTGATTTCATTTGGGTTCTGGTACCTAAATCCTTTTGCTTTCGAAAGTGCATCATCAAAGGTGTTATCTATTGCCATATTGATGATCTTTTTGTGGGTAAGTGATGCCTTGCCTATGCCGGTAGTTGCTGTATTTCCATTGGTCTTATTTCCATTATTTAAGATATCACCATTGGATGCCACTGCAAAATCATTTGCCAATCCGGTTATATTTTTGTTTTTCGGTGGATTTATGCTAGGGTTAGCGATAGAAAAGTGGCACTTGCATCGTCGCATTGCTTTAAATATCATTCGGCTTACCGGCACTAAAGGTGATCGCATTGTCCTAGGATTTATTTTGGCAACGGGACTTTTGTCCATGTGGCTGAGCAATACAGCTACTACTATGATGATGTATCCTATCGCCCTATCAGTTATAGCCGTCATTGCAAAAAACAAACAAGAAGGTGCTAATTATCCTTTCTTTAATATGACTATAATGTTGGCCATAGCCTACGCATCTAATATCGGTGGTATTGCCACTATCATAGGTACACCACCAAATGTAGCTTATATTGGATATTTTCAGACAAAATATGGGTCCGAAGTAGATTTTATGAGCTGGATGTCTATCGCAACACCTTTGTCATTGATCCTTTTATTTGCATTGTATTTTGTGATGGTAAAGTGGCTTTATCCAAGTAATATTATTGCTATTCGAGAATCAGAAAATTTGATGAACCAAGAAATTAAAGAACTTGGGCCAATGTCAATCGCCGAAAAAAGAGTCCTGTTTGTATTTATTCTTACTGCATGTTTATGGATTTTCAGGTCATTGATCAATGGTGTACAAAGTGCTGTCAAACTGGATGACACTGTAATTGCTATGATAGCAGCTATCCTGTTATTTATAATTCCTTCAGGTATCCGCAATCATGAAGGTGTACAAAGCCCATTGCTACGATGGGAAGATACTGGCAAAATGGCTTGGGGTATATTACTGCTTTTCGGTGGTGGTATTTGCCTTGCGGAAGCGTTAGAAAAAGTAGGATTAATCAGCATTCTAGGTGATTGGTTGTCGGGAAGTACCACTAATATATTTCTGTTGATCTGTCTGATTACCGTTTTGTCTATTTTTATAAGCGAGGTCATGAGTAATGTAGCGCAAGTCATTGTTTTTGCTCCGGTTGTATCATCGATGGCCGATAGTTTACATATCAATCCACTCCTATTGGGAATTCCTATGACATTGGCAGCAAGTTGTGCCGGTATGTTGCCGATGGGTACACCACCAAATGCGATAGTTTTTGCAAGTAATCACATCAAAATGAAGGATATGATAAAGGTTGGATTTGTGATGAATGTCATCTCGATTATCTTGATTACACTGTTTGTGTGGTATTTTGTACCGTTGGTATTTTGACTTTAATTAAAAGCTTACGCCATTGCGTACTCCAAAACATCAAGATTCTGAGATTTATAACCTTCTTTTGCCAGATGGTTCAAAAATCTTGGTAATACATATTTAAGATTTTTTTCAGCTTTGAGATTATCATGAAATACGATGATAGAACCAGGTACAAAATTGTCCATCACATTGCTCAAGCATTTTTCTTGTGAAATGGTTTGATCAAAATCGCCGCTTAATACATCCCACATGATAATTGACTTTTCAGTTTTGATAACAGCAGACTGATTGGGTTTCATTTTGCCATATGGTGGCCTAAATAAATCTGAAGAAACAATATTGTCGCACTTCTTTATATTTTCAAGGTAAGTATCTAGGTCATTATTCCAACCATTCAGATGATTATACGTATGATTTCCTACACTGTGACCTTCTGCTATGATTCTTTGATAGATTTCTGGATATTTTCTCACATTATCACCGACACAAAAAAAAGTAGCTTTGAAATCATATTTTTTTAACTCATCCAATACCCAAGGAGTCAATTCTGGAATAGGGCCATCATCAAAAGTAATAAATACTTCTTTTGAATCTGTGTCCAAGCTCCAAACAAAATCAGAAAATATTGTTTTTATTATTGGCGGTGTTTTTACTAAGTACATAATATAATTTTGCTGTTTTCAGCATTTAAAGTTAATTTTGCAGTCTGACCTTCAAAGCAGAAATAGCAAAAAGATGTAAAACAAGGCTGCGTTGTGATATACAACGATGATAAATGCCAAAAAGCGTCTTTTAATTTTCAGATTTTGAATATCATTAACAAAAACAAAATAAAATGGATTCAGTGAGAGTAAGATTTGCACCAAGCCCAACAGGCGCATTGCATATTGGTGGTGTTAGGACAGCATTGTATAATTATCTTTTTGCAAAAAAAAATAACGGTACCTTCATACTTAGAATAGAAGATACAGATCAAGCAAGATACGTCCCAGGTGCTGAAACCTATATTATCGAATCGCTCAGATGGTTTGGAATCTTACCGACTGAAGGACCAGAGTTTGGAGGTGAATACGGACCATACCGACAGTCTGAAAGAAAAGATTTATACAAAAAATATGTGGACAGACTACTCGAAGATGGCAATGCGTATTATGCATTCGATACAGCCGAAGAACTCGATGTACTGCGCAAAAATGACCCAGAATTTAAGTATGATGGCAAATCCAGAATGTCCCTGAAAAATAGTCTTACCTTAAGCAATGATGAAACACAAAAATTGCTCGAAAAAGGAGATCATGTTGCAGTAAGACTGAAAATTCCAGTAAATGAATCTATCTCTTTTGATGATCAGATCAGAGGTCATGTGACTTTTGACAGCAATGAACTAGATGATAAGGTCATACTGAAAGGTGACGGTATGCCTACATATCACCTAGCCAATATTGTCGATGACCATCTCATGAAGATCACACACGTCATCAGAGGAGAAGAATGGCTCAGTAGTACGCCGCATCACGTACTTATGTATAGATTTTTAGGTTGGGAAGCACCGATATTTGCCCATCTTCCATTGATCCTCAAGCCAACTGGACAGGGCAAACTCAGCAAGCGCGATGGCGCTAAATTTGGTTTTCCAGTTTTCCCATTATCTTGGGATAGCGATCATGAAGAAGATAATTTTACTGGGTTTCGTGAAGATGGGTATTTGGCAGATGGTTTATTAAATTTCTTAGCATTATTGGGCTGGAGCCCAGGAAATGATCAGGAAATCATCAGCCTAGAAGATATGTGTAAGGTATTCAGCTTGGATAAAATCGTAAAATCAGGTGCGAGATTTGATATTGATAAAGCCCTATGGTTCAATCAACAATATATCATCCACGCCGATGATCTCAGATTGGCTTATTTGATTCAGGATCGAGCTATCGAAGCGGGATATCATGTATCTACAGAATATCTGGCTGAAGTCTGTGGTCTAATGAAGGAGCGCGTCCACAAGACACATGAAATTATCACCAATGCGCGATTCTTTTTTGAGGCGCCACATGTATATGATGATGAATCCATAAAGAAGAAATACCGTCAGGACCAAAAACATCATTTGTTGGCTATTGCTAATATTTTGAAAAATGTCAATGAAGATGGGATAGAAACCGGCATCAAAGACTATATACAAGGACAAGGTCTGAAATTGGGTGAATATATGCCATTGATCAGAATTGGTGTTTGCGGTACGATGCAAGGACCGGATTTAATGAAAACTATTCATCTGATCACCGCAAATGAAGCTGGAAATAGGCTGGAACATGCGGTATCACATTTTGATAAATTAACACAATAATTAAAACATCATATTGCGTAAAACAATGCAACATTAAGCAAATTTTTCATCCTTTTTTATAAAAATAGAGACGATAGCAGCGACAATCAAAACAAAAATTGATGACTGGAAAATGCCTAATAATTGTCTAGTTGGAGTAAAGCCGTTTACTGATTCTTCTTCGGCTTTTTCCATCGCTTCAGCTAATTTATCCTCAGGCATACCTACAGCCTCCATCATAGATCTTGCTGCATCCATACCCATTTCTGTCAATTTCTCAACCAAGGATGGGTCAATCAAGTTCACCAAAATAATAGTAAATAACGTAGAAATTACAACACCAACTAAACCAGTCAAGAAAGTAGTTTTGAGCGCTTCGCCATAAGGAAGAATATCATTATTTTCTTGCCGTTGGGCTCGACCCACTATTACTAAAATCACTATCATAATTATAAAGCTAATTATAGACATTGTACCCAAGCCCATTGATACTACATAATAATTGACTAAAGAAAATACAATAGATACTAATCCATAAATAATTCCATACCTAAGCCAAAGTGGGTTGATGTTCATATTGTTTGATTTAATGTTTGTTGATCGGTAAAATTAATGAATCTTTTTCGATTTCATCATCTTTCTCTACTACATTTCTTATAAATTTGACAAAATGTATACCTGTGGATAACGTATCAGTATCAAAAAAACATTTCAGACCTTGCTCCTTAAAATGCGGATGTGTATAATAAAAACATTGATTCAATTCCACTCTAGCGTCGTCAATGTACAAGCTTATATTTTCAAGATACTTTTTCTGAATGTTTTGCAAATGAATATCTGTGGCCGTATTTATCTTTTCTTCCCAAAATCTAGTCCTTTGAGCAATAAGTTTATTTAAGCTATCAATTTTAGCTTCATTATTTACGTCTTTTTCCTTTTTGAGTTGCTTTCGTTCATTGATCAAAGTACTCAGTTCTTTTTCTTTGGCAGATTTTGTCGCAAGTACAGTTTTGTCTTCTATTTTTTCTCGATTAAACCACCAGCGCATTGACAACCCTGAATTTTTGAATGGCGAAATCGTTGTATCCATTTCCACCAATTTGACCATATTTTTATCCAATCGGATGAAGATTGCGCTATTATTCCCAATAATATTAAATTCCTGAAGTGAAACTATTTTTAATAGCTGTTTATTTATCTTTCTTTCTTCATTAGGAAATTCTTGCAATTTTATATTTCTTAAATCATCATAATAATAGTCATTGATAGTAAGGCCCTTTGATTGCAGCATTTTTTGATCTGGCAAATAAGGATTTGGGTTGTTTTCGAGCAAATTGTAGCCGCCCATGACAATAAAAATGTAAGGTACTGAGAAGTAAAATAGCTTGCGTGTGTATGAATTGTCTATAAAATTGTAAAGCAGCGGCCTATATAAAAATGACAAAGTAATAAAACTGATAAATCGGTAGATGTAAAAATAAACTGTTGATACACGCTTATCTTTAATCTTTTTTAATGCACCTAATGAGATCAAATCTATAAAAACAATTACTCCCAAAAGAAGGAAAAATAATGCTAAAAGCCCGCCAACAGCTATGGCATCTTGCGAATTGGGAAATAGTTTTTCAAATAAGACAACAAGAAAAATCAACTCAAACATAAAAATGAAGAGCGACAAACAAAATAGGAAAAGAAGGAATGTATATGCAAAAAGTACGCTACAAAGCTTCTCTAATCTCTCGATGAAATTATCATAACTACCTACTTTATATTTTAGAAAATTGGTAAATCTATCAGCATATTTCATATTATCATAATCGATCTCGCTAGATACATACCTCAGCCCAATCGTCCCAATCCAAAGTCCACGCAAAATAACATGAACAATAAGATTTATAAAGAATATGAGCCATCCAGTCTTAAATACATAAGTCAACATGCCTACAAGGAGGCCTAACTCAGAATAAAACTCATTGTACCTATAAAATTGAAAATCTGCAATAATTGTCCTAGTAGAATAGATACCTACTATCGCAAATCCAGAAATCAACAACTCAAGTTGCCATGATTCTTGCTGCAATTTTTCTAACCATTCTGTAAAAAAAGTTTGATTTTCCTTTCCATTTCCTTTATTTTCCATGGTAACCTAGATATTAATTTACAAGTAAGTGGTTTCGGTATAATTGAATTGGTTTGGATGATCTGTGTTATAATGCAATCCTCTGCTTTCTTTGCGCATTTGGGCAGCTTTAGTGATCAGGTATGCGATGGTGATAAGATTTCGCAATTCACAAAGTTGTGGTGATATGATGGTATTCAAATAAAGCGACTCTGTCTCTGTGTATAGCAAATGTAGGCGATCCAAAGCCCTTTTAAGACGCACATCGGTCCGTACAATACCTACATAACTACTCATGATCTCCTTCAATTCTTTCAAACTCTGGGTCAATAACACCATTTCTTTCGGTTCGGTCGTTCCTTCGGCATCCCATTCGGGGATATTGGTCTCAAGACTCGTTTTGTCTATATTTTCTATAATATCCAGATGAATTCTATCTGCAAAGACTAATCCTTCTAGCAGTGAGTTGGAAGCAAGTCGATTGGCACCATGTAGTCCAGAACACGTACATTCACCAGCTGCATATAATCTCGAAATACTTGTCCTGCCCATCTCGTCCGTAAGGATACCACCACAAGTATAGTGACAAGCTGGCACCACGGGAATAAAATCTTTTGCTGGATCTATACCCAAGCTCTTACATTTATCCGTAATATTGGGAAAATGATTGTAAAAAGCTTCTTGGTCCAGATGCGTACAGTCCAGATATTCGTATTCGTCACCTCGGATTTTCATTTCATTATCTATCGCTCTCGCTACAATATCTCTAGGCGCAAGTGATAATCTTTCGTCATACTTGTCCATAAATTCTTTACCATCAGTAGTACGAAGTACACCACCGAATCCTCTTACCGCTTCTGATACTAGAAAAGCTGGATTCTCACCTGCTGGATTGAAGAGTGATGTAGGATGAAACTGCATAAATTCCATATTGGCGACTCTTCCTTTTGCACGATATACCATGGCAATACCATCACCTGTAGCTATCACAGGATTGGTGGTACTTTTATATACCTGACCAGCGCCACCAGTAGCCAAAACCGTATTTCGCGCAAGTATTGTCTCTATTTCTTTGCTATTTTTATTGAAAACATATGCACCATAACACGCTATATCTGGCGTAAGTCTAGTCACATTTCGACCCAAATGGTGCTGCGTGATAATATCGATCGCAAAATAATGTTCATGAAACTCGATATTGGGATATTCGCGCGCTTTTTCATTTAATGTCCGTTGTATTTCCCATCCAGTTATATCCTTATAGTGTAAAATCCGATTTTCAGAATGTCCACCTTCACGACCTAGATCATAATCACCTTTTTTATTTTTGTCAAATCGTGCGCCCCATTCTATGATCTCCTTGACACGTTCTGGGCCTTCTTTTACTACGATTTCCACAATTTTGGGATCACAAATACCGTCTCCGGCATCAAGCGTATCCGCTATATGTTTGTTATAATGGTCAATATTATTGTCCCAAACAGCTGCTACGCCACCTTGTGCATAACTGGTATTGGACTCCTTTTGATGGGTTTTGGTTAGGACCATGATCTTGAGATCCGGTCTTTTTTGCGCCATGCAGATAGCAAATGAATATCCTGCGACACCTGCACCTATGACTAAAATATCTGTCTGTATCACGATTATTTTATTAGATCCTAAATGGTACAAAGGTAAATTAAAATGGGATATTAAACGAAAGGGAAGTTAAAAATCAGTTGATGGGAAACGGGTTGATAAGGTAAATTTTTTAATTTTTAATATTATCTACGATTTCAAATATTCTAAATGCCGCTTAATAATATCTGCTAGGACATAGGATGTTACAAAATTTAGTTAATTTTGCGCCCTCTTTAAAAATAATTATTATTTGCAATGCATCCTAGAGTAAAGGCAAGCATGTTTAGTTTGATAGACCTTTTGAATATGGGTTTTCTTGCCGTATTGATTGGATTTTTGATTACTACCCACGATTACAACCCATATACCGATAAGCTCTATGCACTGTATGGAATTGTATTAATTTTTATTGTTGCCTTAGCTTACTTCAGAAATATAAACAAGCATATAAAATATAATTTGTTTTATCTTCTGTCTGCTGTAGTCATATTTATCGTACTGTACGAATCTATTTCCGGACTTTTGCCGATATTTGTTGGAGACATCCGATATGACGCTTGGATAGATAGTTTGGACAAACAAGTTTTTGGCATATCGCCTACAGTCTGGATGCAGCGACTCATTTTTCCATTGTTGACAGAAGTGCTTTACTTGCTTTATTTTATTTATTTTTTGATGCCGGTAATTTTGATCATTTTGCTTTATAGGAATAAGGAATACCGTGAAGTAGAAGTATCGCTTTTTACCTTATTTATCAATTATTATGGTGCGTACATTGCTTATTTTTTTGTTCCTGTCGAAGGCCCAAGATATTATTTGGCAAATGAACATACAGTATCTTTAGATGGCTTGTTTTTGGCTGAGCCGCTCAGGGATTTTATCAATAAGTGCGAACCTAGCACACTTGATTGTTTTCCGAGCCTGCACACGTCGATATTGATCGTAATTACCTTTCTTGCATCTCGCTATTATCGGAAGATATTCAAGTCTTATGTCGTATTGAGTATTATTATTATTTTCTCTTTGGTATATCTACGGTATCATTATATCTTGGACATCCTTTCTGGGGCAATTTGGGCATTAATATCAGTCTATCTGGGTACTTATTTATATGAAAAATATTCTTCCCGGTTCAATAGCCATTTAGTTGATGAAGCATTATGAAGCAAAAAATACAAGACATATTGCAATTCAAGGTAGGAGACCTTCATTTTTATTTCCTACTGATCTCCGCTCCAATATTGATCACATTATACCGATATTTCAGCCAATCAAGTCATTTTTTAAAACTGTTTCCGTCTTTATCACAGAATGAGCTTGGCAATATTATTTCTTATGAACTCCAATTTGTCGGATTCTTCATTTTGATGTTTGTTCTCCCGATGCTCCATATCTTGTTATTGTGGGAAAAGCCTTTGTCTGAGTTTGGTTTTGGATTGGGAGATACCCGTTATGGTGTTAAATTTTTAGTGTTAAGTCTTTTGTTTTTGGTAGTTCCATTTGCTTTTTGTGGGTCATTTGATCCAAACGTAACATCTGAATATCCATTGGCGAAGGCATTGATTCAACATAAAAACCAATTACCAGTCTATCACTTATTTTATACCGTTTTCTATTATATCGCTTGGGAGTTTTATTTTAGAGGATATCTTCTTTTTGGCCTGAAAGAACGTTATGGAGTAATGGAAGCCATCTTAATCCAAACGATATCTTCGTGTCTGATCCATATAGACAAACCATTTGCAGAGATCATCCTATCTATTCCGGTAGGTATTTTCTTAGGTTTTGTTGCATTGCGTTGTAGATCATTTTGGTATGTATTTTTGGTACATGCATCTTTGGGTGTATTGACAGATATTTTCATCATATATTTACATAACCGATGATGGCGAAACCAATCGTTTTGGTGACTGGAGCTAATGGATTTATTGGTTCTCACATTGTGGAAAGAATGGCAAATGAAGGCTATTCTGTGAGAGGCCTAGTACGCAAAAATTCTGACTTAAGCTTATTGGAAGGAATAAACGTTAATCTTGTTTATGGTGATGTCACAGATGCTGTTTCATTGGCTTCAGCTGTAGCTGGAGTATCGATTGTCATTCATAATGCAGGACTTGCATCCGATTGGGGACCATTGGAACTATTTATGAAAATCAATTTTGAAGGCACCAAAAATCTTGCCCTAGCGGCTGAAAAAGCGGGCGTAAAACGATTTGTACTCTTGAGTTCAGTTGCAATACATGGATTTGGTGCACCAGGTATGATTGACGAAAATGCACCCATTAATACCCAAGGTTTTCACTATAGTATCTCAAAATGGGAGGCTGAAAAGTGGTTGATGAGTCATTTCAAATCGTCAGCTATGGAAGTGACTGCCATCAGACCTGGTAATGTTTTTGGTCCGAAAGACCATACATTTATAGAAAAATATCTTGACATCATGGTCCAAGGCAAAGGTGGATATGTCAATGGTGGTATGTCCAAAACTTGTCCCGTATATGTAAGAAATTTAACCAAAGCTATTGCTCTGGCAGCTACCCATGATCAGGCTGTTGGAGAGGCATTTATCATCACCGATGGCTTGGATATTACTTGGAAAAAATTTACCGAAAAATTGGCTGCAGCCTTAGGCATCAAAAATCCTTCAATGTCTATTCCGTTTAGTATTGGAAATATCATTGCTGGGATGATGGAGTCCGTTTATTTGTTTTTTAATATCAAAAACGCACCGCTTCTTACGAAATACCGGATGAATAATGGCGGAAAAGATTACTACTTCTCCATCGATAAAGCTAAACGAATCTTGGGTTTTGTGCCAGAAACCGATCTGGATAGCGCTATCTCCAATACGATTGCGTGGTATAAAGGCAAGCACGGGATAAAGTAGATTATTCCTCCGCCCAGACTTTACAGCCTTCAGTGCAATTGGTACAAATATCGATCTTATCTCTACCTTGTAGCAATGATGATCTGAATTGCTGGTATAATGGACCTTGCCAGATGTCTCTGAATTTCAACTCTTTCAGATTGCCAAGTCTGTGGGTTGCATCTTTGTCAAAACAACATGGTACTACCAATCCATCCCAAGTAATGACACAAGCGTGCCATAGCTTCCAACAATGGTTCAATAATTTGTTTTTTACACGGTAAGTGCCGTCACTCTGCTTGCTATATCTTGAGTATTTTTGTTGTTCTGGTATAAGCTCATTTCCGTGTTCGTAATCATACACTTGCGCCGTTTTGAGTTTTACTTCGTCGATGCCTATCTCTTTTGCCAGCTTGTAGATTTCGGGGATTTGATGTTCGTTGGGCTTTACTACCAAAAACTGAAATATCAAATGTGGCGTCGAAGAATTGAGTTGTTTTTTCCATTTTACGACATTTCGGGCACCTTGCAATACGGCTTCTAGATTGCCTTCTTTACGGTAATTTTCGTATACTTCTTGCGTCGTGCCATCTACAGAAATGATCAGTCTGTCCAATCCCGATTCGATGGTTTTTCTCGCATTGTCATCATTCAGAAAATGGCCATTGGTGGATGTAATGGTGTAAATGCCCTTCTCAGAAGCATATTTGACCATGTCGAGAAACTTAGGATTGATGTATGGCTCACCTTGAAAATAAAAGATCAAGTACATCAAGTCTTTGTACAAATCATCAATGGTTGCTCTAAAGAAATCTTCTTTTAGATTTCCTGTTTCACGAGTGAAGATACGCAGACCAGATGGACATTCGGGACATCGCAAGTTACAAGCAGTTGTCGGCTCAAAAGAAATCGTCATGGGTAAGCCCCATTGGATCGGTTTTTTTGTCAGCTTTGTGATGTGAAATGATAAAAATATCTTGACTATATTCAAAATACGCCTGAAGGTCATCTTGCTGATGAACCGTAATATGTCTTTGTAATACAGCGTCATATGATATCTAGTATCTGATCAACCATACAACTCATAATGAATCTGAGACTTGTCATATCCCATTTTTATGATGAGATTCACTACCGCTTCGTCGATCATACTCGACCAACCACACAAGTAAAACTGTCTATCTGGCGATACTTCAGCGTATTGTTTCAAGTAAATATCATGAATGTACCCATGATGAAAGTCAGGATGATCGTCCCGCGAAAGTGCTACATCGTATTTGAAGTTGGTTTTTTCTTCTACAATCTTTTGAAATTCATCTTTATAAAGTATATCTGAAGCAGTGCGACAGCCAAAAATAAGGTGAATCTTCTTAAAACTCATGTCATTTTTGATCACTTTATTGATCATGCTTCTAAATGGTGCTATTCCTGTGCCGGTGCAGATAAATACTAGTTCTGTTTGTAAATTTCCTGGCAAAACAAATCCGCCATCTGGGCCTTTAAATTTCAATTCAGTGCCTTCGACTACCTCATGGAAAAGGTATTTTGTTCCTAGACCTTCGTCAGATTGTACGATACATAATTCCAAGATATTGGTCCCATCTGGATGGTTTGCTATCGAATAACTGCGCCACCTGTTGAGTCTTTTATCGCTAACAGGTAAGTCTAAAGTAATAAATTGCCCAGGCAAAAAGTCAAAAATTGTTTCATTCGGATGTACCTCAATAAAAAATTGTCTTACCGAAGTTGTTAATTGTCGAATTTGTAAGACCTTGCCCTGATACCACTGTGTTGCCATAAATTTTTTTGATACGATTTACAACAACGATCTGTTCAAAAAGATTTTATTTACTTCTTTTGCACCTCTAAGTTTGCGCAATTGTCACAAGCCGACCCATTTTAAAGTTGACATTTTACCTGATTTCTTGTCTTTAATACTTATGAGATACAAACCAGGTAAAAAGCGACTTCCATCCAAGGTAAATTCTGTAGATGTACTGCCCGGTCCGAGGTAAGTCTGTTTGTCTCCTGACGATGCATCTGCTTTCCACCTAACTTGTCCTTGCATATCCATGATTTGAATTTCTGTATCATCTGGTAGATTTAGGAGTCGAAATACCGTTGCTCCATTGCTTAGTCTTACAGGATTGGGATTGACATAGATATTGTCTAATGTTGTATTATTTTGAGCATTAGGATCCAATTTTTCAAATCCAAATTCATAAACTGGGTTATCGCCAGTTGTCAGGCAAGCTCTTTCTTTTTCAACCTGATATATTCGACTGCTAGAATACATATTGTCCACTCTTATACTGATCTTAAGGTCATTTGGAATGAGCCCGTTGGTCAATGATGCAAGTGACAATACTGGAAAAGATGTCCATGTAATAGCTGATATTACCTTAGCTTTATTAATTATACTAGGACCGGCATTGGTTGTTGGGTTTCGTTTTAGTCTTTCACCAAATGCCGCACATCCATCATACTCCATTCTGGTTACATAAATATAGTGTTGTGCTCCAGCAATTAATGCTAATTTTTGCTCTGATGGTAGATTTGAATTTAACAATTCTTCTATTATCAATTCAGATGATGGATTAAAGATCATATCGCCTCCAATTGGTTTTTGGCCTTGCATATGCGTGGCATTTTCACCAGAATAGATACTGTTTTCGCCAAAAAATATATTCAATCGCCTTCCTGTTTCGACATCAACTGCGTATCCCGGGAAGTAAGAAAAACCTGTAGAATTTGGAATCTCAACGCCATTTTCATCTTTTGATGGTGATATACGCATTTCAAAATTTTTAGCATTTCCTATTGAAGCTAAGCCAATATCAAATTGATCATTGAAAGCTGTTTCTACCACAATACATTTACTCCATTTTGATTTATCGTTTATAAAAATTATGTCTACATTATTTAAATCTCGATATCTTAAGCTTGGCGCATTTTCAGTTGTAACAAGTGCCATGACATCTCTGCTTGCAGGGCTCAGGTAATAAGGTAAATCTACATCCGTTCTAAATTTTGACGATATAAAAGGCGTAAAAAATCCATCTCCCATTTGAGAAAGTTTAGCTTCTGGATCTCTGACATTATTATCTTTGACAAAATCAAATGATTTATAGATTTGCCCATCATAAATACCACCATCTTTGATAGCATTGTACCAAAATGGTCCTGATTTATCTTTGTATTCAAGCCTTACATCTACGCCACCATTGTTTTCGTAGGCATTCTCGCCTGGATTTTCATAATTTTGAATTGTGATTGAAAATCCTAATTCGTTGATCATATATTCTTTGACGTACCACAGCGGTTTGTCTTCCAGTAGTACAATATTGTTTGTAATATCCGTAAGTTTCCACACTGCATCTTCCTTATATTTACAGAAATCAAAATAATTATCCATTGTGCCTGTGATTTCCAAACGGTATTTGTTCTTATTTATTTTTGTTACATCCGTTACCACAGCTTGCAATGGTCCGTATCCTGTTTTGTAATTTACCTTACCGTCGAAGTTCAGACTTAAGATTTTGTCATACATGTCGTCTTCCATCTTAAGAAATACATGTGGATTGCCTTCACCAGAAATTCTAGTTACTTTCAATTGAGGCAAGTCTTCATCGATATTAAGTTTTGGAGTTATGGTGTACACTTTAAAGTTGTTTGTTCCTTCGATATATGGCGTTTTTTGTCCCAAATTTTCGATACTGTCGAAATCCTTCCAATTATTATAGGCATAGGCCACAGCGCAAAAATGATAATATTTGTTATTGTAAAGCGCCTTATCACCAGTGGCAAATAAGTCTTCTGTGATATCAAAGGAATGTTGAAGTCCTACATTTTCAGCTTTAACCTTTAATACTTTTTGCCAAATATACTTTTCTGCGATTGCGGATGTATCAGGATTTAATACCGATTGCCAATTGTAAATATCTTGAATATTATTTTTAATATCGCATTGGGCAATCAATCTAGCATACTTCGGATTACTCAGTTGATCTATTCTAACTTTATTATTGGCAACTTGATATACTTTGTATCCTTCAAATTTAAATTCTGAATCTACGTTGGACCCAAGATTAGGAATAGTATAGGAAAAACTTTCATTAAAATTATTTGACGATTTGGCATTTTCTAGTTTCAGTGTTAAAGCTAAATTTTTCTGTTCGAAAGTAATATCTGGCGCATCTGGTCCTATAAAATAATAATCCTTTAGACAGTTTTCAAATAAATCTTTTGCAATTTCATTGGCATATCTCAACTTAGATAGATCAGGACATGGATATGGCACACCTAAAACTGAAAAAACAGACATAGTGAGTGTGTTGGTTGACCCAGGTAACATCAACATAGGACCAACGGACATTACCATACTATTTTTATAATTTGATAAATTAGCAGTGCACATAGACCATCCATTTGGGTCATTTGGGTCATCTGGAAAAGCAAACTTTGTAGTATCCACACTTCCAGGATTATAGCCATTCTGTCCAAAAGTTAGTGGTGTTCCATCTGCCCAAAATCCTTTCATTGGCCAATAAAAATCAATTTCTTTTACTATATAGTCAATAATATTAGTTTTATTTTCATAATTTATAAAAGACGACATCTGTCCGATGACCAAAGTATCTACATCACCGGTAAGAGGTTCGGGATCAATCAATATTTTTTTTCTATCAGCATCGTACATGATATTTCCATTTGCATCTCTTTTAAAAATTTTTACAACTTTCGGACCTTGGACAAAGTTTAGTCCAATCATAGGTATTTCATCTTTATAAGCATTAATTCCACCACATGTACTTTTTTCTCCATCTATTGCGTCTTCATTGTAGATATATGCCATACCTAATTCGGGATTGCAACCTACATAGTCATCATTATAACATCCTAATTCTGGATCAATCCACCAACTAAAGTAACAATCTATAAGGTCTTCAGGGGCCTTGCTTATAAGTTTATATTGATAGAATGTCATATCATTGAGTTCGTTTGTAGTATTATAAGCAAATGCACTCACTTGAAATTCCATTTGCAACTTTGCTTGTTTTGTAAACGTCTGTGGACCACCTGCATCATTAAAAATAAAAAAATTAATCTCCGCCGGTATTTTGTATATTCCATTTGCACATGAAGCATTATCTATGATGGGATAATCACCCAAACAAGGATCATAATAGCCATCATCATTCTCATCAAAATAATTGGCCAATGGTTGGTCAGGTAGTTTCCACCCATATTTTTCTTCAAAATACGGATTTCCTTGAGCTGGCCAGTATAAAATGTCGTCTGTAATATCATTGCAACTCAATCCTGTTTGGTTTTCCAAAGCTTCTTTATAGTTCTGTATATGCTGCATGATATTATTTCCTTTGACAGTAAAGATTTTATCCCATTGGTCACAGGCTGTTGCTTCGGTTGTACCTAAAATATCTAATGGTCCTGAATAGAAATCACTACCATCATAACTATGAAATTTGGCAGAAACCTTGATGGAGCCTGAACGATCCACGCCACCCATCCAAACTCCAGCGCCATAAATAGCAGATACAGGTATAGACACAGATGCTGGCGTTAAATAATTTCCTCATAATATTTATCATTAAACAAATTACCACCTGAAAATATTTTAGCTCTGACGTTATTTACGTGCATCTCATACGCAGCAACAGGACTGGTACAAGCTGCCAAAAATAAATCTGTTTTTGTGGAGATGTGGCATGTAATCCTAGAGAAAGACAAAAAAACCAGCCTATAATGATGATTGATTTTAAATTTTTCATCGTATTCTTTTTTGATTTGGTTCATATTCAAAAATTGTCACAAGCCGACCCATTTTAAGGTGGACATTTTACCTGATTTCTTGTCTTTGATACTTATGAGATACAAACCAGGTAAAAAGCGACTTCCTTCCAAGGTAAATTCTGTAGATGTACTGCCCGGTCCGAGGTAAGTCTGTTTGTCACCAGATGATGCGTCTGCTTTCCACCTAACTTGTCCTTGCATATCCATGATTTGAATTTCTGTATCATCTGGTAGATTTAGGAGTCGAAATACAGTCGAATTATTGCTTAGTCTTACAGGATTGGGATTAACATAGATATTGTCTAATGTTATATTATTTTGAGCATTAGGATCCAATTTTTCAAATCCAAATTCATAAACTGGGTTATCGCCAGTTGTCAGGCAAGCTCTTTCTTTTTCAACCTGATATATTCGACTGCTAGAATACGTATTGTCCACTCTTATGCTTACTGTAAGGTCATTGGGGATGAGCCCGTTGGTCAATGATGCAAGTGATAATACTGGAAAAGATGTCCATGTAATAGCTGATATTACCTTAGCTTTATTAATTATACTAGGACCGGCACCTGATGCTGAACGTTTTAGTCTTTCACCAAATGCCGCACATCCATCATACTCCATTCTGGTTACATAAATATAATGTTGTGCTCCAGCAATTAATGCTAATATTTGCTCTGATGGTAGATTTGAATTTAACAATTCTTCTATTATCAATTCAGATGATGGATTAAAGATCATATCGCCTCCAATTGGTTTTTGGCCTTGCATATGCGTGGCATTTTCACCAGAATAGATACTGTTTTCACCAAAAAATATATTCAATCGCTTTCCTGTTTCGACATCAACTGCATATCCTGGGAAGTAAGAAAAACCTGTAGAGACTGGAATTTCAACGCCATTTTCATCTATTGATGGTGATATACGCATTTCAAAATTTTTTGTATTGCCAATTGTTTCAAGACCTGTAGTTGTTTGGTCAACGAATCCCGTTTCTACCACAATACATTTACTCCACTTAGATTTATCGCTTGTAAAAATTATGTCCACATTATTTAAATCCCTATATCTTAAGCTTGGCGCATTTGCAGACGTAACATAAGCCATAACATCTCTGTTTGCAGGGCTCAAGTAATAAGGAAAGTCAAATTGGGTTTCAAATTTGGATGTTATAAAAGGCGTAAAAAATCCATCTCCCATTCGTGAAAGTTTAGCATCTGGATCTTTGACATTATTATCTTTGACAAAATCAAATGATTTATAGATTTGCCCATCATAAATACCACCATCTTTGATCGCATTGTACCAAAATGGTCCTGTTTTGTCTTTGTATTCAAGCCTTACATCAACGCCACCATTGTTTTCGTAGGCATTCTCGCCTGGATTTTCATAATTTTGAATTGTGATTGAAAATCCTAATTCATTAAGCATGTATTCTTTGACGGACCACAGTGGTTTGTCTTCAAGTAGTACAATATTGTTTGTAATATCCGTAAGTTTCCACACTGCATCTTCCTTATATTTACAGAAATCGAAATAATTATCCATTGTGCCTGTGATTTCCAAACGGTATTTGTTCTTATTTATTTTTGTTACATCCGTTACCACAGCTTGCAATGGTCCGTATCCTGTTTTATAATTTACCTTGCCGTCGAAGTTCGGACTCAAGATTTTGTCATACATGTCGTCTTCCATCTTAAGAAATACATGTGGATTGCCTTCACCAGAAATTCTTGTTACTTTGAGTTGTGGTACATTTTCATCGAGCGTAAATTTTGGAGCTATAGTGTACACCTTGAAGTTGTTAGTTCCTTCGATATATGGTGTTTTTTGTCCCAAATTTTCGATACTGTCGAAATCCTTCCAATTATTATGTGCATAAGCCACAGCACAAAAATGATAATTTTTACTATTGATCAACGTCTTTTCTCCAGTCGCAAATAAATCTTCAGTAATATTATATGTATGTTGAAGCCCTTCATTTTCACCTTTAACTTTTAATACTTTTTGCCAAATGTACTTTTCCGCACTTGCTGATGTATCAGGATTTAGGGACAAATTCCAATTATAAATATCTTGTACATTATTTTTGATATCGGTCTGCCCTACCAATCTTGCATATTGCGGATCATTAAGCTGATCAACTCTAACCTTTGCATTTGCTAATTGATATACTTTGTATCCTTCAAATCTGAATTTTGAATCCAAATTGGGTCCAAGATTAGGAATGGTATAGGAAAAACCTTCATTAAAATTATTTGACTTTTTACCGTTTTCCAGTTTCAGTGTTAATGCTAAATTTTTCTGTTCGAAAGTAATATCTGGCGCATCAGGCCCTGTGAAATATTCATTCAATAAACAATTATCAAATAAATCTTGTGCAATTCTATCGGCATATCTCAACTTAGTAAGGTCAGGACAAGGATATGGCACATCTAAAACTGAAAAAACAGACAAAGTGAGTGTATTGGTTGTTCCTGGTGACATCAACATAGAACCAACGGACATTAACATTCTTCTATCTTCTTTTGGCAAATTAGCTGTGCACATAGACCAACCATTAGGATCATTTGGGTCATCGGGAAATGCAAATTTCGTAGTGTCTACACTTCCAGGATTATACCCATTACCTCCGAATGTCATTGGTGTCTTATCTAACCAATAGCCCTTCATATAACTATAAAACCCATCCTCTTTACCTCGTTGTGGATCAGAAACAAACTGATCTCTTGGACTTTGATAAATAAAAGATGACATCTGACCTATGACCAAGGTATCCGCCCTTCCAGAAAATGGTTCGGGATCCATCAATATTTTTTTCCCAGCCGCATCGTAAATAAAGTTACCATTAGCATCTCTTTTGAAAACTTTTACAACTTTCGGTCCTTGAACAAAGTCTATTCCAAGAATGGGTATTTCATCGCCATAAGTATTTATGCCTCCACAACCACTATCTTCTCCATCAATGGCATCTTCATTGTAAATATATGCCATTCCTAATTCTGGGTCACAACCTATGTAATCATCGGAATAACATCCTAAATCTGGATCAAGCCACCAACTAAAGTAACAGTCTATAAGTTCATCTGGTGACTTGTTTATCATTTTATATTGGTAGAATGTCATATCATTGAGTTCGTTTGTGGTATTATAAGCAAAAGCATTTACTTGAAATTCCATTTGCATACTTTTAGGCCCAGAAAGCGTTTGTGTTCCGCCAGCATCATTAAAAATAAAAAAATTAATCTCAGTCGGAATTTTGTACTTTTCTTCTGAACATGATGCAATATCTAAAATGGGATAATCACCTAAACAAGGATTATAGTGTCCGTCATTATTCTGATCAAAATAATTAGCCAATGGTTGATCTGGTAGTTTCCATCCATATTTTTCTTCAAAAAATGGATTTCCTTGAGCTGGCCAATATAAAATGTCGTCTGAAATATCATTACAACTTAAAAATGTTTGGTTTTCCAAAGCTTCTTTATAGTTCTGTATATGCTGAAGGATATTACTTCCTTTGACTGTAAAGATTTTGTCCCATTGGCTACAATTTGTTGCTTCGGTTGTCCCTAGTATATCTAATGGCCCTGCAAAGAAATCAAAACCTTCACTTTTATACGTGATAGCAGATAGCTTGATGGAGCCTGCTCGATCAACGCCACCCATCCACACTCCGCCACTATAAATGGCCGAAACAGTTGGAGACGCAGATGCCGGTGTAAAATAGTTTCCACTACTTTGATCCTTATTAAACAAAAGACCACCGGAATATAATCTAGCCCTAACATTGTTCACTTGCATCTCGTATGTAGCAACAGGTCTGACACAAGATGCCAACAATAAATCTGTTTTTTGTGGAGATGTAGCATTAACTCCTAGAGAAAGGCAAAAAAACCAGCCTATAATGATGATTGATTTTAAATTTTTCATCGTATTCTTTTTTAATTTGTTTTATATTCAGTCCAAATTTAATGATAACATTCTATTAATCATTAAATTATTAGGATTTAATATCAAATCTGTACCTAAGGCGACTAAAATGCGTAATTTTGTTATAAATTATTAAAACGTGCAGATAAAATTCAGCCTATTGATTGGTTTTTTTATATCACTAATACAAACATCCGCTCAGGATATAAACATTCATAATATGATACAAAATCTGGAAATTCCTTTTGATAAAAACACAAATCAGACGGCTACTTATGAAGAGATTCGGACATTTTATAATCATCTCAATAAGATGAATGAAATGGTCCAAGTGTCAGATTTTGGGATGACAGACAGCGGGCATCCATTACAAGTAGTAGTCATAGATAAAGATGCTAATTTCTCTCCTGAGCAGATAAGAAAAGCTGGAAAAGCTATCGTTTGGATCAATAATGGAATCCATCCTGGAGAACCTGATGGCATCGATGCTACAATGTTATTTGTAAGAGAGTTGATGACAAAAAATCCAAATTGGCTTGACAATGTAAGTCTTGTAATCATACCTGTGTACAATATTGATGGATGTATAAATAGGGCCAGCCATAGTAGAGCCAATCAAAATGGACCTGAAACTTATGGCTTTAGAGCCAATGCCAAGAATCTGGATCTCAATCGAGATTTTATCAAATGTGATAGCAAAAATGCAGAAACTTTCAATCGTTTGTTTAATGAATGGAGCCCGGATATCATGATTGATACCCATACTTCTAATGGTGCTGATTATCAATATACAATGACGCTTATTGCCACCCAAAAAGACAAACTTCATCCATTGCTTGGTGACTTTCTTAGCCAAAAAATGTTGCCGGTTTTATATGATGATATGAAGGCTGATGGTTGGGAAATGATACCTTATGTCAATACTAATGGACTGCCTGAAACAGGGATTTACGGTTTTTTAGATAGTCCCAGATATTCATCAGGTTATGCAGCACTACATCACACCATTAGTTTTATGCCAGAAACGCACATGCTCAAGCCTTACAAAGATCGGGTATTGAGCACAAAAGCCTTTATTGAAATATGTATAAAGTTTATATCAGAAAATCATAAAGACCTATTGCAAACCAGAAACAAGGTAAAAGAATTGATAAAAATGCAGGAAGATTTTGCACTTCAATATGCCCTTGACAAAAAGAAAAAAGACAGCATTCTATTTAAAGGTTATACAGCAGGTTATAAAAAAAGTCTGGTGAGCGGACAAGATCGGTTGTACTATGACCGTAATAAACCTTGGGAAAAAAACATTAATTATTACAATCATTATATTCCAGAATTGACAATAAAAAAGCCAGTAGCTTATGTGATACCCCAAGCCTATGATCGAATCATCCAACTCATGAAGTGGAATGGTGTAAAAATTGAAACAATAGAAGCCGATACACTGATGGATGTAGAGATGTATAGAATAGAAAAATATGAGACAAGCAAGTCGCCCTACGAAGGACATTATCCACATTCTCAGACCAAAGTTTCAGCATTTCAAACAACAAAAAAATGTTATAAAGGTGATTTTATGATCACGACAAATCAAGAATCCAATAGATATATTGTAGAAACCTTGGAACCTCAAGCTCCAGACAGTTATTTCAATTGGAATTTTTTTGATGGAATATTATCTCAAAAAGAATATTATTCGGATTATGTTTTTGAAGATTCAGCTGGTGAAATTTTGGAAAATGACCCAGATTTAAGGCATCGCTTGGATCAAAATCGCCAGATGGATACCAAATTTGCCAATGATGCAAGAGCCCAATTGGATTTTGTGTACAAAAACTCAGCATATTATGAACCAACGTACATGCTCTATCCAGTTACAAGAATTTTAAATCAAAAAACCAATTAGTATGCGTGTAGCTGGATTTACGTTTATAAAAAATGCAATCTTGTATGATTATCCGATTTATGAATCCATTTCTTCTATTCTACCACTCTGCGACGAATTGGTGGTAGCTGTCGGCAAAAGTGATGATGCCACACTTGACTTGATAAAATCAATAAATTCGCCAAAAATTCAAATTATTGAGACCATCTGGGACGAAAGCCAGAGAGAAGGAGGCCGAGTTTTGGCCCTAGAGACCGATAAAGCATTTCAGGCCATAAGCGATCAAGCAGATTGGTGTTTTTATATTCAAGGTGATGAAGTCATTCATGAAAATGATTATGATAATATTAGGAATGCAATGGCAAAATACAAGGATGATCCTAAAATAGATGGATTATTATTCGAATATTGTCATCTATACGGTTCGTACGATTATATGGCTACTTCATCAGGTTGGTACAAAAATGAAATCCGGATTGTCAAAAACATTAAGCGCATTTATTCGTTCAGAGATGCCCAAGGATTCCGTAAGGATAACAATAAAAAGCTGTGTGTCGCAAAAACAGGTGCAACTGTGTATCATTACGGTTGGGTAAAGCCACCATCTAAAATGCAAGCCAAACAAAAATCCTTTCAGAAACTGTGGCATGATGACCAATGGGTTTCAACCCATGTCGCCGATTCAGAAGAATTTGATTATAGTGGAATTGATGTTTTGGAGCCATTCAATGGTACACATCCGTTGGTTATGCAGGAAAGAATTGCTTCAAAAAACTGGAAATTTGACAGAGATATCTCTCAAAATCGT
The DNA here is from genome assembly GCA_016717105.1 of Saprospiraceae bacterium. GTDB lineage: Bacteria > Bacteroidota > Bacteroidia > Chitinophagales > Saprospiraceae > OLB9. The sequence continues at coordinate 83,659 of JADKGF010000001.1, forward strand.
AAAACAGTCAAAGAGACTGTCAAAAAGTGGTTTAGGCAGTATTTAGGTTTGGATTTTACCTATAAAAATTATATTCTAAAAAAATAACAGGTGCGAAGTCGAGCCTATAGTTTTATCTTCTTTAGTCGATCCATGTCTCTTTTACTGTCTCGCTCTTTGATACTTTCACGTTTATCAAAAGCTTTTTTACCTTGTGCAAGCGCCACTTCAAGTTTCGCAAAACCTCGTTCGGTAAAGAACAGTCTGTATGGAACAATCGTCAGTCCTTTTTCGGTAACTCTTCTTTCCAATTTGTGCAACTCAGATTTGTGTAGTAAAAGTCGCCTATCTCTACGGGCATCGTGATTGTAAATAGTACCATGATCATACTCTGCGATAAACAAACTTTTTACTGTCAGATTGCCATTATCGAAAAGACAATAAGCATCATTTAGGTTGGCCAATCCTTGTCTCAATGCCTTCACTTCAGTTCCGGTCAATACCAAGCCTGCTTCAAACATTTGAATGAAACTATATTCAAATTTGGCCTTTCGGTTTACTATTTCCTTGGTGACAATCTTTGTTCCCATACCTTGCGAACTGATAAAGTGTGCAAAGATAAGAAATTTTGAGTTGGATTGCCGAAAAATATCTAATTTTGAACCTTTAATATATACACAATACGATGAAATCACCCAGATTATTAGTAATTTTCCTATGTATTTATGGTTTTTTGATGGAGTCATGTGTTCCTGATACAAAAACGAAGGTGACAGAAATTCATCTTTCGGTCAACGATAAAGAAATTCAGAAAATTCTCACCTTACAAGACAATCAAGATACAAAGGCGCTGTATCCATATTTTAGAAGTGAAAATCCTACAGAACGGTACATGGCTGTTTTGGCGTTTGCTTCTATAAAAAACATAGATTCGAAGGATTCTTTAATCCTCATGTTGCAAGATCCTGTGATGCAGGTACGTGCAGCAGCAGCTTATGCATTGGGGCAAACAGGTGACACAAAAGTGACTGACAGATTGATTAGCGCCTTCAGAGGCAAAGATACTTTAGAAGTAAACAATCTTTGTAATGCGAATATCCTTGAAGCAGTAGGAAAGACAGGAAATCTCGCAGATCTCAAAGCCTTGGCTACCGTCAAAACCTATCGAAGCACAGATACTTTGTTGCTATTGGGACAAGCAAGAGCAATATTTAGAATGGCTTTACGCAATATTACATCTGATGAAGGTACCTCCAGAATGGTGGACTTATTATATACATCAGCTATACCTTTGCAAGTAAAAATCATTGCAGCCCAATATTTTGCAAGAGCAAAAGATATCAACCTAAATCTCTCGAAGGTAAGGCTCACAGAAATTTTCAACAAAGAACGAAACCCTGATATACGTATGGCCTTAGCTACGGGATTCGGCAAGAGCAAAGATCTAGAGTTTTACCAGCACTAAAGACGGCATTGGTTGCAGAGACAGATTATCGGGTAAAATGCAATATCCTAAGAGCTTTGACCAATTTTCCATATGCAGAAATTAAGGAATCAGTAATCAACAATTTAAAAAGTGATAATTTGCACGTTGCCATAAGTGCTGCTACCGTATTGCAAACCAATGGCTTCATAGAAGACGTTCCATTATATGCTAGTTTTGATACCGTTACTACACCTTGGCAAGTACGTGCTTTGATGAATGGCGCCGTCCTTACCCATACTGCATTGTATTTTACGAAGAGTAAAGTAGCCTTTACGGAAAGAATTCGAAAGAATATGAAGGATGCTGACTCACCATATGAAAAAGCAGCATATGTCAACGCTATTAGCAAAGATCCATACAATTATGCCTTGTTAGGTCAAATTTACACCAGTGAAAAAGATGCAATTATAAAAATTACCGCTTTGGAAGGAATAGGTAATATTTTGAAAAACCCATTATTTTTCAAGGCTTTTGGCAATGGATTTGGAAAGGTAAAGGCTGAAATGCTCAATATACTTGCAGCCGCTATTTCATCAGGAGATGCTGGACAAATCGCCACAGCATCTATTATATTAAAAGATCCTGAATTGGCATGGAAAGAGTGGCTGAAAGACCTGACTTTTATGAAAGATGCGGCGGCCAAACTTAAACTTCCTCAAGAAATAGAGACATATAACGAACTCAATTCTTGCATAGCTTATCTGGAAGGTACAGAATACAAACCGAAGACTCCAGAATTAAATCATCCTATTGACTGGACCATCTTATCCACCGTCGGAGATTCGAGTATAGCTGCCATCAAAACGTCTCAAGGCTTGATCAGAGTAAAGTTGTATAAAAATATGGCTCCTGGTACAGTGGCAAATTTTGTGGATTTGATCAATAAGAAATATTATAATGGCAAAATATTTCACCGTGTAGTTCCAAATTTTGTGATTCAAACTGGTTGTCCTCGTGGTGATGGGTATGGCTCAGCCGATTACTCTATCCGATCCGAATTGCCCCAAATATATTATGATGGTGAAGGATACATCGGTATGGCTTCAGCCGGCAATCATACAGAAAGTACCCAATGGTTTATAACACATTCAGCCACGCCACATTTAGATGGCAACTATACCATATTTGGAAAAGTAGTAGAAGGTATGGATGTGGTACATAAAATACAGCAAGGTGATAAAATCAATGATATCATCTTTGTAAAATAAGCGAAATAAAGAATTGTGAAATCACAATATTCTATAGGCAACACCAAACTGGAAATTTTGGAGTCTAGTTCGTAAATCAAATGATTCTCCAAATATGTCTGTAAAGTCCAAATCATAAAAATCGACCAAACTACCAGCAAACTGTAGGTGTACAGACAATTTATTCATTGGAAAAACGCGCAAACCCACAAGATATGAAGCATCCGTCGGAGTGGATATTTCAATTTCTGCCTTCTGCCAAGCATCCTCTACCTTGAATGACTCTGACAATCGAAACCCAAGTCCCAATCCAGCATATACAGATATAGGATTTGCGATTTTATACTGAACTTGTGGCAAAAGGTCGAAATATTGTATTCTTAATTTGCTTAATTCATTATTATTAGGGTCGTTTTGGAAATACCCTTTTCGTGAAAATTGGACATCAATACCTACGGACCATCTATCTGAGAGTTTGAATTCAGGTCTTACCGATAAAAAATAATTGGTAGCTGCTTCTGTTTTTATCCAAGTAAATCCTTCAGGAATATCGTCTACATTGATATTTGATAGATTCAAGCCTGCTCCTCCATGTAATTGAAATTGCGAGTGCGCATTTGTAACCATATAGAAACAAAAAATAAGAGACATTATGTATTTCATTGCAATTGTTTTTAGATTAGTATGAAAACGACCTTTCTAAATTTTTATTGCTATGAAAAATGTTAATGCTTGTTGCTGCTGCTCTTATCCTTTTTGTGGTCTGAATGGGTTAGCCCAATAAACTAATGGTCTGACTTTTTTTGTTTGAATCCAAATTTTGCCTGAGCCTCTGAATTTAGCTACAAGTCCTTCTCCTGAGAGAAATAATGATCGGTATCCGCCGATGGTCGTTATTTCATATTCCAAGCCTTCTGTAAATCCGACAATATTGCCAGTATCTACCACGTATCCATCATTAACATCAAGTTCTATAATAGCACCATAACTATTGAAAAACAAGTCACCACGTCCACTACATTTTATCAAAAATAGTCCTTCACCAGAGAAGAAACCTTTCATAAGGCCTTGAAATTTTGACTCAACCACGACATCGGTTGACGATGCCAAAAAGCCAGAATTTTGCAAAAATATTGCTTGGTTTCCGTCTAAATAAACATGCTTTATGTCGCCTGGCATCGATGGTGCGATACCAATTCTTCCAGATCCATTTTTTGTTTTGAATTCATTTATAAAGATAGATTCTCCCGTTAAAAACCGCGATAATCCGCCTTTAAACTTCGTTTTCATCTCTATGTTTGTATCCATTGTCGCCATGGACGAGGCTTCTACCTTGATAATGGTATCCTGAGGCAATTTGACATCAATGAATGCATAATCTGGCGCGCCTTCTATGGTATATTGTAATGAGGTATGTTCCATTTAAATTTTACTTAAGTGATTTTGAATAGTATATTTAACTTTTTATGGCCTTTAGATGTGGTGTGATTTGCTGGCCGAAACTTGTGGATGAATGAGATTGACACCAAATGCGTCCTTTACCTTTGAATTTACAAACAATACCTTCACCACCGAGTATGGATGATAACCAACTTTCTCCAGCTTTGCTCAAAGTGAAATTTAAGCCTTCCTCATACGCTACAATATGTCCAGTGTCTATAATGTATTCACCATCTACATCAATACTATATATCACACCGAATGCATTGATGATTGCTTTGCCTTGACCACTAAGTTCTACCCAAAACAAACTCTCACCTGAAAGCAGATTTTTAGCTCCTTGCCACACGGTCTCCAGGTGAACATCTTCAGATGATGCCACATAACTACCGCCTTGAACATATATCTTATTTCCAGTAAGGTCGAGGATTTCCATATCGCCCGGAAGGCTAGTACCAAGATAAATAGTTCCTGAGCCTTGTTTTGCTGTAAAATGATTGAAAAATATACTTTCTTGTGCAAAGATTCTTTTTACCCCAGACATCAGTCCACCTCCACCTTTTTTGCTTTTTGTAGTTGTATATATGTCTACGTTTGAGCTCATAGCGATCATTGCTCCGCCTTCTGCTGTGATGGTTTCATTTTCATCAAGGCGTATCTTTGCGGCTGTAGATCCGGGATTATATTCTAAAGAAATGTCCATTTTGGTTTAGTGTTTTGTAGTAAAAAAATTAAAAAAATCGATTTATCCAAGAGGCAAATCCTTGCAGATTTCTGGTTTGAAGCCATACACGGCCGTCTCCTTCCACACGAGTGACAAGTCCTTCACCACTTGTTATTGATGAAATAAATCCACCTGACATCTGAATTTTCAGGTTCAATTGCGGATCATAAGCCACCAAATGTCCGGTATCCACGATCATTTCACCTTTCACTTGTCTTTCCATAATGCCACCAAATGCACCAAAAAGCACTTTGCCTTTTCCTGTTACCGATATCTTAAAAAGTCCTTCACCTGAAATAAATGAAACAAATCAAGCAAATTTTGTAGAGATATTTACACCAGGCTCACAAGCTACAAAGCTGTGGGCTGGAGATTGATAGTCTCTCCATTCAGCTCATAACACACCAAAGATCCTGGTGTAGGCTGAGTCAATGTCATGCGTTGCTGATTGGATGTTTTATTGATAAAATGATTGATGAAAAGCGATTCACCACCAAAAAATTTGCGTGTTAATCCCTTGATAAATCCACCATTCAATTTAGCAACTAGATCTATAGCTGATGACATCGTAGCCATCGCACCAGACTCAGTGACGAGATATTCATTTGGCTCCAGATCTATCACTGCATAAGCGAAAGCCGGATTACCCTTGATTTCTATATTCATGTGAAAGTTATTTTATATGTTTGTTTTCTTTATTAATACAAATGTAGGAATAATTATCTATAAGTAAGATTTAACATTCAGAATTTTTATCTATTAATAAATTTCTGAATAAAATGTAATCCGACAAAATTATATATTCTGTTTTTGGCGCTTTGTCTTCCATCGTTTTGATGTTTTCGATCCTGTTTTCATTGCTAGGATGCGTGCTCAAAAACTGTGGAATGACAGAAGTTGCATCATCTTTGTGTTCTTCTGACAATTTTGCAAAAAATATTCGCAAACCAGAAGGATCAATTTTTGCCATTTGCAAATATTCAAATCCTTTCGTATCTGACTCAGTCTCATATAATCTGGAATACTTAAGTCCTTCCATATTGGCACCAAAGCCCGTAATAACGTCCGTCAAAACACTGCCATCACCAATTGCAATACTTATCAATGTCCATATGCCATATCTGGAAAAAAATACCTCTGGCATGATGTTTTTCGGTGACGTGAGCTACTTCATGCGCTGCAACACCAAGTACTTCTTCCCATGATTCTGCTTTTTGCAATAGTCCGACATTGAACACCATAATACCACCAGGTAAAGCAAAAGCGTTTATAGTGGTATCATTACTTATGTACACCCGAAATCCATAAGAAGAATCTATATTATTGGTGATCAACGCTACTTTTTCGCGTAGGATGGTCAAGGCTTGAGAAGAAGAATCGATATCTCCTGTGAGTGTAAGTTGTGTGAGATATGATTTCCCAATGGTTTTTTCGAGACTATAAGGTACTTTTTCAGCCATTTGTCTCACTATTGTGCTCCGATTATAAATTATCACACCAATGAAAATACCAAATAAAAGGAATCCTGCTGCAAGAAATATTTTTGTCTTTCTGAAACTTGATACTGCTTTTTCTCTTTTGAGCTTGGAGACCTTGATTATTTTCAAAAAATGGATGTGCCAAAATAGACTTATCTGCAGTAGAAAATGCATACTTATTATCCTTAGATTTGATAAAAATCTGTCTATTCGCAGTACCTCCAAAATCCAGTTCCAATTCATTTTTGTACAATGAAATAGTCTGCTCAGACGATGTAAATGTCAGAGTCGTGCCCGTAAGGCTGATTGTACCGGAAATCCTTCCGTCTTCCCAACCTTCATGATATGCTATCGCCTTGTAATGCATTATAGTAATTTTTTGGTTAAAAATCGACGTTTTTATTTAATGAAGAGGCATCAAAACAAACCAGTCACTTTACCATTTTCGTCGATGTCTATGTGTTCTGCGCTAGGAATGGCTGGCAGACCAGGCATGCGCATGACATCACCAAGTAAAGGTATCACAAATCCAGCTCCTGCTGAGTATTCAAATTCCCGTACTGTAATTTTAAATCCTGTAGGGCGACCTATTTTTTTCTCATCATCAGAAAAACTAGCTGGTGTTTTTACCATACATACAGGAAATTCATTAAATCCCAATTTGGTAATTTGAGACAATTGAGACTTTGCTTTCGATGAAAATTCCACACCATCAGCTCCATAAATTTCTGTAGCGATGGTTTTGATTTTGTGCTCGATACTATCAGTCAGTTTGTATAATGGTTGGAAGTTGTTTTTACCACTTTCTATACTTTCGACGACGGCTTTGGCAAGTTCAGAAGATCCTTTTCCACCATGGGCAAATGCCGTACTTACTACTGCTTTGACGCCTTTTTCAGCACAAAGTTTTTTGACTATTTCATACTCTTCTTCCGTATCGGTTGGGAAAGCATTTATGGCTACAACGGGATTAATACCGAGTTTTTGGACGTTTTCTATATGTTTTTCAAGATTGCAAAATCCCTTACGTACTGCATCTGGATTTGCTGCTGTAAGATTATCCTTATCTACTCCGCCATGATGTTTGAGCGCTCTCACCGTGGCAACAACTACAGCTGCATCAGGTCTCAAGCCCGATGATACACATTTGATATGAAGAAATTTTTCAGCACCAAGATCGGCACCAAAACCAGCTTCTGTAACCACATAATCGCCCAAACTCAGTCCTGTACGAGTGGCAATTACCGTATTGGTTCCTTGCGCGATACTCGCAAATGGGCCACCATGTAAGATCGCAGGATTGCCCTCTAGCGATTGTACCAAGTTAGGTTTTATGGCATCTTTTAATAAAACAGTCATCGCACCGACTGCTTTCAGATCACGGGCAAATACCGGTTTCCCGACATAAGTTTGTCCTATGTAAATATTGCCAAGTCGATGTTTCAGGTCTTCGAGGTCATTAGAAAGGCATAAGATAGCCATGACTTCAGAAGCAGGAGTGATGTTAAATCCATCTTCACGCATTATACCATTTGCCTTACCACCGATGCCTATGATGATTTGTCTTAATGATCGATCATTCATATCCATGACCCGTTTCCAAGCTACCGTACGTGGGTCTATATTCAGACTATATTGTTTATTTTGAATGTTGTTGTCTATTAGTGCAGACAATAGATTATTTGCCTTCTCTATCGCCGAAAAGTCTCCTGTAAAATGCAGATTGATATCTTCCATAGGAATGACCTGGGAATATCCGCCACCTGCAGCGCCACCTTTGACTCCAAAAACAGGACCTAATGATGGCTCTCGTAACACTGCAATGGATTTATGACCATTGTAATTTAGACCATCAGAAAGTCCAATAGTCATGGTAGTTTTTCCTTCGCCGTATTTGGTTGGAGACAGCGCAGTTACCAATATTAGTTTGCCTTTGGGATCCTTTTTTTGTAGGTTTAAGGGCAATTTTGCTTTATATTTTCCATAATATTCCAACTCGTCTTCATCAATATCTAGTTTTGCAGCTATATGTTTGATGTGTTGAATTTTTGCTTGCTGTGCGATCTCAATATCGCTAGGAAATGTGGCCATATTTTTTATTGATTAGGACTGCAAATATGGTGAAATTAATTGACGTATCGAATAATATTCATTACATATTTTATATCGTTTAAGCTATGATGTTTCATTATTTTTTAAACTTGCGCGATATATCTTCAATTCACCAAAAGTAAAAGCATCACCTGATTTTTCTTTCATTTCTGTAAGTGATCCACCTTGATAACCTTCAAACAGCAAGTCAAGCATCCTGATCTTTTCATCTTCTAAGATGTCGTGAACAGACAGTCTATCTTCTTCGATGAGCCTAGCCATGTGTGATTCGATCGTTGTTGCAGAGAGTTTTCTTTCTCGAGCGATGTCTGATAAAGATTTTTTTTCATTCCATAATTCAAATGTGATTTCGTAGGTAGATTTTTTATCTTTTTGAACAGTTTTTTGCTTTTTATATCTAGTTGATATTTTATCATAATCGACCATTTCTTCTTCTATCAATTCCCGCTTTTGATTAATATAGTTGTCCCTAATCGAAGCAATCTTATTTGAACGATAGTTTTTGATAAAATCATTTGTAAGACTTGCCTTATTTATTTCTCCTCCTTCGATATATGTTTTTAATAATAAATTAGATCTGGTAATATCTATGATAGATTTTGATGTGATTTCTTCCAGTTCCATCAGTTCAATATAGTACTCTTTCACGCGTTTCACACGTTTTAGCGCTTCCATTTTGGTCAATACCTGATCAAGGACTGTATCAAGAACAGGAAAGAAGTGATCGCGAGCACCGATAATTTTCGCATAAATCCGATCGTAGTCAATGGGATTTTCTGCAAATGACGCATCGAGCCACATTAAAAATTTTTTTGCAACAGCTGCTATTTGTTCGATGTTTTGTACTTGCTCTTTTGCCCAATTGGCATGTTTTGTTTTTTCAGATAGCGCAGCATTGATATCGTATGAAGACCCATGTTTTCGCCATTGATATATAAGAGGAGAGAAATCAAAAGCTTGTTTCAGATACGATGCAATAAATTTTTTGGTTTCTTCAGTCAGTGTTTGTTTTAGTTTTTCTTCATCCGCTTCATTTTCGGCAAATGAGATGACGTCACGCGCATTTTGTATTCCTTTCATCTTGATAGGCTCGACAAGGACAAGTCCATCCAAGCTCTTAAGTCTCGACAGCGCTACATATGCCTGCCCTGGTTGGAATACATCGGTCACATCAAGCACTGCTTTTTCGAATGTGAGGCCTTGACTTTTGTGAATGGTGATAGCCCAAGCCAATTTGATCGGATACTGAACAAAAGTGCCAATCACTTCTTCTTCTATATCTTTGGTATTGTCGTCTATTTTATATTTGACATTTGACCACTCGTATTTTTCTACTTGAATTTCGGTGTTTTCATCCGGAAAAAGAACGATAATTTCTTCCTTAGAAAGTGATTTGATTACGCCCATTTTCCCATTATAAAATAGTTTTGTGGAGTAATGTCGTTTTTGGTAAACATGATCTGCGCTCCGACTTTGAGTGTCAAAACTTCATCAATAGGAAATATTTTATCCGGAAACTCACCTTCAATCTCGGCTTTATAACTATATGGTTTTTCAGTAAGATTATTGAGAGACCTGAGATTGATTTCGTCTGCTTTGCGATTGTGCGTAGTAAGATATATGTATCCTTGGTGTTTTCTAAGGTCAAAATCTGGTTTTACATATTTGCTGAGAATAGAAATATCTTCCTCTACAGCGATATTGTTTCGCAGATTGTTAAGTACACTTATGAAACGGTCATCCACTTGCCGGTATATCTTTTTTAGCTCCACATAGAGGTACTAACTTTTGAATTACATTGGCATGAAAAAAGAAAATTCCTTTATAATAATTTTGCAAGACTTGCCATTCTTCGGGTTTTACCACCGGTGGAAGTTGCAAGAGATCGCCTATAAATAATACTTGTACACCTCCAAAAGGCTGCTCTCTACGGCGTACGCGACGCATCACAAAATCCATAGCATCCAACAAGTCAGCCCTCAACATACTTACTTCGTCTATGACCAATAAATCCATCGCCTTCAGGACAGCTTGTCGAGCTCCACTGATCTTGAATGTACGACCCAATGATGAAATAGATTCTAATCTAATCGAAGATGAAGGATCAGGAGAAAACGCAGGATCGGGTACATATCCAGATGGCGCCAACTGAAACATCGAATGAATGGTAACGCCACCAGCATTCAAGGCTGCGATACCTGTGGGTGCAACGACGATGGTATTTTTATGGGTTGTATTTATGATTTTTTTTAAAAGCGTCGTTTTTCCAGTTCCTGCTTTTCCCGTAAGAAAAACGGATTGATTAGTTTGATTTATAAGTTTGATGACATCCGCTTGGATATCATTTAAAGATTCAATTTTCACTATTGTGTAGATTTTTGTTCTATGACGCCTCTTACAATTAGGTACTGACCTATCATATAAGTTGCCATGATTAGGTATTTAAATATATTTTCATTGAAATTTCCAAATTTTGTCAATGCGATAAGACTATCCGAAAGTAAAAAAAGTATAACTCCGATGATCACTTGTTTGTGCCATGAAATATCGGGTTTTCTATTGATCGCTGTAATCACCATGGTGCAAATAGCCAATGTATATATGATGACTGGAATTCTCAAACTGCCAAGATCCTGCCATAACCAGCCAATTATACCAGTGGCGACGAGAAGGATCACAGTAGTAATAGTTGTCACTTTCTGTGAATTGTGTTGACGATCTTGATAAAAATTAAATGCGTAACCTATTTGCATGATTAAAAAGCTTCCAAGTCCTAACAGAAAAAAGTCATCGCCATCGATCATCAAAAAAATATCGCCCAGTAAAGCAAAAATCATTGCCAAAATAAAACTAGGAGATTGTTTGGTAACGGTACCTATATAAAATCCTATCAAACTACCCATTATCAGCGGTTTGCTTACCATTCTGTATTCTGTTAGTATAGTAAAAAACAACAGGTTCGCAATGATTACCAATAGATAAAATATAGTAAAACCCTTATATTTTTTAAATAGATCCATTTCCTTTTTTATTAATTAATAGCAAAAATGCTAACTACTTACTTGACGTCGTGCATCAATTTTTTTACAATTGGTCTGAAAACAAACGCAAAGATGGCCAATGCAAATGACACGCCAGCAATCATCCAAAAGAAACAACTTATTCCTTTCTCCTCGGCGATTGCTTGGACATTTTCACCAAAAATACCTGCACCTTTCATACCGATAGCCACTGCAAGGTACCAAACTCCAAACATAAACGCAATCATACGGCTAGGCACAAGCTTGCTCACATATGATAGTCCTACTGGCGAAATGCATAGTTCTCCCATGGTGTGGAAAAGATAAACCAGAATCAGCCATATCATACTAACAGAAGCTGTCGTGGCCCCAGGTGCTATACCATTAGACCCAAAAGCAACGGCAACCATACCCAAACTTAAAAAATCATTCCTAATGCATATTTGAAGTTTGCATTCGGGTTGTATTTACTTTCCCAAACCTTAGAAAATAACGGTGCAAGTGAAATTATAAACAGGGAATTTAACGTAGAAAACCACGTGGCAGGTACTTCTGTCAATGGCGTCGTGACTTTATCAATTTTTAAAGCATCCAATACACCATCTGATAAAGTAAGGTAGCCTGCTGTATAATAATCTTTCGCCAGCATCCATAGTGCTATAATCCAAATGATGACAAAACTAAAACTCAGGATAATATTGGCAACCGCATATTTCTTAAATGTCTCTTTAAATAACTTAAACATAACCCAGTTGATTATAAGTAATGGAACCAATGTCATCAATGAGTTAATAATTAAAAAAATCAAACTAGCATTACCAGTCAACACTCTGTCAGTATATTTTTCGGCAAAAACAGTCAAACTATTGGGTGATTGCTCAAATATAGCCCAGAAAAAGATGGTGATGAATGCAAAGAATGTAACTGCCATCAGTTTATCTCTGGTTATTTTGGAATATTGCATCAGCCTGTACCCTAGTAGGAATAAAAACAGCACTAAACCAGTGAGAATGGCAACAGTATTACCAGAATAGCCCATAAACTCAAAATTAAAAATATTAAGTGCGCCTTTAGATATCTTAGTCATAGGTGAGTTGATAAGCCAAGCCATCGCCAAAGTAACACATATTCCGATGATGAACAATTGCCATGTCTGAAACGGGTTTCTTTTGTCACCATCATTGAGGGCAGCTTCATCTATTTTCTTCTGTACCGGTTTAAGTCCGGTTTCTCCAAAGATATTTTGTGCAAGCCAAAACTGAAGTGTACCAAAAAACATAAAAATACCAGCCAATCCAAATCCATATCCCCAACCAACTTTTTCGCCTAAGTATCCGCATAACAAAATTCCAAAAAAGGCACCTGCATTGACACCCATATAAAAAATGGTATATGCACCATCTTTTTTCTCGGGTTTGTATTTGTATAATTCAGAGATCATGGATGTCATATTGGGTTTGAAAAATCCATTTCCAAATACTAATAAAATCAGACCTAAATAAATGGAAAATTGGGTTTCAAAAGACATTGAAAAATGGCCTAATGTCATCAAAGACGCACCCAAGACTACGGCCCATCGAAAACCTATGACCTTGTCCGCAAAGTATCCGCCGAGCATGGTAGAAAGATACACTAATCCCACATAAGTACCGAACAATGAAGAAGCAGTAGATTGCTCCCATTCCCAGCCGCCTTTTACTAATGGAGCCATAAAAAATAGGACCAACAGCGAACGCATTCCATAAAAAGAAAATCGCTCCCACATTTCAGTGAAAAACAGGACAAACAAACCTGCCGGATGACCTATAACATTAGATTTGAAAAATTCCTGATTTGATGATTGATCTGACATGTTTCTATATTTTTTTTTAAAAATTGTTTATATTTCTTTATAATTATATTACTGTTATTTGACTTCTTGCATCAATTTTTTTACGAATGGCGAGATGACAATTAGTACGACGCCTGCGATCAAGGCATACACCGCAAGTTGATAATATCCATCCGCATAGGTGTTCAATTTGGTAAGATTGTCGGCATTTTCAGCAGCATCGGAGATATTTGCCCCGAGGATTCCTGCAAAATACTGACCATATGCACTCGCCAAAAACCACATTCCCATCATTATAGCTTGCAATCTCTGAGGTGCCAGTTTTGTCATGATCGACATACCTATCGGCGAAAGACATAATTCTCCAAAGGTAATCACCAGCCACCCAAAGGTAAACAAATCGAGCGAAGTAACGCCATTGGCATCTGCAAAAAACCTTGTCGTATAAAATATATAAAATCCACCAGCCAAAAACAGAAATGCCAGACCGAATTTTATCAACGTGTTTGGTTCCAGATTTCTCTTGGCAAGCCATATCCAAACAATGCCCACGAGAGCCGCAAACATAATTACAAAAAGTGAATTGGCAGAGTTATTTACACCATTCGGATCTAAGGTCAATCCAAGCACTGTATTGTCAAGATTATAGGCTGCAAACAAACTTAGTGAGCCACCACTTTGCTCAAAAAATGCCCAAAAAATGATACTAAAGAAAATAAAAACTAATCCTGCGATCATCTTTTTGCGATCAGAATCGTTCATTTTCATCATTTCATACCCTAAATATATCAATGTGGCTGGACCAATAGTGTACATAAAATAGTTAGTATATTCAGTTTTGGATACCATCGTCATGATTACAGGCAACAGTATGAGGGATATGAGATACGTGCCCCATTCCCACATTTTCCTTTTATTGGCGTCCATTGATGCAAGTGGTGATAATCCGATATTTCCGATTTGCTTTTGAGTCCTAATGAAGGTAAGCAAGCTGATTACCATCACTACTGCCGCAAAACCAAATGCCACGTTCCACCTTAAATTTTCGGGAATAAGGCTGCTAAACATCTCGCCTTTGCCTACTGCGATACAAAGATATCCGCCGAGTAACGCACCTATATTGATACCTGCATAGAATAAAGAAAATCCTGCATCGCGCCGTACATCGCCTTCCTTGTACAATTGTCCTACCATCGTAGATATATTGGGCTTGAAAAATCCCGTACCTATTATGGTAAAACTAATACCAAAAAAGAAAAATGCTTTTGGGTCGTATGCCAATATCATACTTCCAATGATCATCAGAATGCCGCCCCAAAATAATGACTTCCTATATCCAAGGATTTTATCTGCAAATAGGCCGCCTATAAAGGTAAAAGCATAAACAAATGCCTGCGTAGCGCCGTATTGCAAATTAGCTTTTGATTCATTGAGCATGAGCTCGGTCACCATAAAGTACACCAGCATACCGCGCATTCCATAAAAACAAAATCTTTCCCACATCTCGGAGAAAAATAGTGGCCAAATCTGTTTTGGATACTTTCCTTCAAAATTTTGTATTTGGTCCAAAGTCATCATGTTTATCTGAATTGAAATTTTGTATTTAAATCAAAAAAGGACAAGATCGATGGCGATACCTGTCCTTCCTATATTTTCTATGTTATTAATTTTTAATTAACGCCATGCATCATTTTTTTAAGTTTTGGTGTAAGTGAAAAAAGCAATACTGCTGCCACTCCGCACAAAATCACGAAAACCATAAAAAATTCATACAAATTTGTAATCTGAAAGCCTGCAAATACCGGATAATGATCCATAATGTTTTTATCTGCCAACATCTGCAATTGTTCAGCAGTAGGTGTTACCTTTTTATCCAATACTGCCTGTAAGTCGATGCCCATTTCGCTAGCTGTCTTGAACTTGTCACCTGTAGCTGGAAGGATAGATCCTAATGTTCCCGCAAGTGCATATCCTGAGGCATTGGATAAGAAAAATACACCATAAAGCAATGATGTAAACCGCTTAGGTGCTAATTTTCCAACCAATGACAATCCTATTGGTGATAAACACAACTCGCCAATGGTTTGTAAAAGATACAACAAGATCAACCATTTGATACCTAATAAACCAGTTGTTCCTAGATCTTTCACATTATTGGCAATAATAAAATATGCCAATGCTATCGTAGCTAAACCAATAGCTTGTTTTACCGGAGAAATAGGTTCTTTACCTTCAGCACGCAATTTATCCCACAACATACTAAATGGTATAGCGAGCATTACCACAAAAATTCCATTAAATATCTGTACCATAGACGGCGGCATATTCCATCCTAAGAAGTTTCTGTCTGTCTGATTATTGGCAATAAATGTTAATGAAGATCCTGCTTGTTCAAATGCAGCCCAAAAGAAGATGACAAAAAATGACACCACATAAATCACCAAGATCCTATCCATTTCTATTTTGGATAATGAAGAGTCAGTAAGAATCAATCCAGCCAAAGTCAAACCACTTGCGTAAATAGCCGAATAAACTACGTTTTGACCTATAACATAGTAGAATAAAAATGCTAAACCAATGAAGCCTATCACAGCCAACATAAGTGATTGATTGGAGAAAACTGCTTTTTGAGATTCTCCTTCCTCATAGTCAGAAGCTATATTGTTTTTTGGTAATCCACCCAATGGTCTTCCCTCTGGTGTAACGACATACTTATCTTTCAACAAATAAAAGGTAAATGTACCTATCAACATGGCAATACCTGCAGCCAAAAATCCCCATTTGAATGCAAATACATTTCTAGTGCCATCATCACCTACTACATCACCTAATGCAGGACAAATAAATTGGCCCAAGAATGCTCCAACATTTATACCCATGTAAAAGATGGTGAATGCAGTATCGAGTTTATTTTTTTCTTCTTTTGGATACAAATTCGTAACCATACTGGAAATATTTGGCTTGAAGAAACCATTTCCGAAAATCAATACACCTAAAGCTATATAAAGCAGTGTTTTTGCTAAGTCCAAATTTGTGCCGAATGTACTGGCACTGGTGAATAATAAAAATTGACCCATGGCCATTAAGAGACCTCCGATCATGATACAATTTCTATTACCTAAAAATCTATCAGAAATAAATCCTCCCAACATAGGAGTCAAGTAGCATAATCCCAAAAATCCACCATAAATAATAGATGAATCTTCCTCACTCATCATCAAGGCATGTACTATAAATAAGGTAAGCAAGGTGCGCATACCATAAAAGTTAAATCTCTCCCACATTTCTGTCCCGAAAAGAACCCACAAACCTTTAGGGTGAGACGTTTTTGCTGTTGCTGAACTCATATCGTTTTATTTATTTTGGAGCTAAAAGTATTATTTTTTTTTCATTCCATCGGAGTTTGTGTTAATTTTATTGTAATACCATTAAGACCTGAATTCCTTGGTAGAACAGGCAATGCGTATTTTATATCGAAACTGAAACTATTGCAGAATTATCATTCGAATTAATCATAGTAAGTATGTTAAATCAAAAAATAATTTTGATTTATTTAAAATATGAAGAACTGATATTTTGATGATAAAAGTAGAAGGTTGTCTTTAGAAACATTGTGTTATTCGTAGCGCAATGCCTCTATCGGATCGAGTTTTGACGCTTTTAATGCCGGATAAAGACCAGATACCAGCCCTACAATGATACAAACCGAAAATCCAAGCAACATCCAATTCCATGGTATAAAAAAACGACCATCGACCATCACTGACACACCAAAACCCATCAAAATACCCAGAATAATGCCTACAATTCCTCCTAAAAGACAAATCACAATCGCCTCTATCAGAAACTGGAGTAACACATTTTTTCTGGTAGCACCTAGGGCTTTCCTCACACCAATTTCTTTGGTTCGTTCGGTCACAGATACGAGCATAATATTCATCAGTCCAATGGAAGCACCGAGAAGAGTCAACATCGCAATAACTACCGTACTCCATCTAAGCGTAGAGGTCATTTCTTTGAGTTGGTTGAGTATTCCGTCGGATTTTCTCAATTCAAAATCATTTTCTTCAGATACTTTTAGTTTGCGTACATTTCTCATTATACTAATCGCATGGTTGATGGCATCTTCCATTTTATTGGGTTGAGCCACAGCTACTGTAACATTGTACGATTTGTCCGCATATCCGTATTGTACTTTTGAGTTGTATAATGGTATGAAAACGCGTCGGTCATTAGATCCGCCAGAATTTGAACCTTTGCTTTTTAGCGCACCTACAATCATATATTTGTCGCTATTGATGTACAGATCTTTTCCTATAGCTTTTTCTGGTTTGTCTTGGAAGAGTGACTGTACAATCTCGCTTCCTATTATTACCTTATTGGCAGTAGCCATTATTTCATTATTAGTAAAATTTCTTCCAGCAATGATTTCATAAGCTGAAGTATTCATATAATTTTCGTCGATACCCACGACTCTGACCGTTGGGTTTGTTTTTTTATCACCATGCTTTATAGTAGCATCACCACTACAAAACGACTCTATGGAAACTCTCGATGCACCATATTGATAATTTTCTTTGAAAGACATGGCCTGGTCAAAAACGATTGGTTCCGCTTCTTTGCGGTTTCTCCCATTGTCATTACTTTTAAGTGTTTCTGAAAGTGGTCTTACACTAAATGAATTGGCACCTAACTTATTGAAATTATCGCTCATCGAAAATAAAATACTGTCAATAGCTGTCAGGATACCCACCAAACATGTGATACCGACAGCAATAATCATTAAGGTCAACAAAGACCTGAGCAGATTTGCTCTTATTGAGATGATGGCTAATCTAAAATTTTCAATCTGATTCATTTTGACAATTCACAGCATTCAAAAGTAAAGCATAAAGTTACATTGTTTTGAATAGTTTGATATCAATTATTAGAAATAGACCGCTTTTTTTACGACTAATGGAAAAATTTGGGTGCTTTTGATTTTCAATCATCTCTTCTGATAATATATGGACCACTGGACAGTTTTCAACAAAATTCTATGGTTATCCCGGGACAAAAAGGGAATTATTATACAGGTTTGAAAATTACGCTTAATTTTGCCTAAAATAATGATGTTTTGAAATACCTGACCTTAATTTTTGTCACTTTACTATTTATGATGTCTTGCGGACCTAAAGTGATCTTCTCGGATAAACAGGAAATTGCCGACAAGTGGACGTATGCGTCACCCATTACATTTACTTATGAAATAGAAGATACATTAAAATCCTACGACTTACAGTTAATTGTTGATCACAATAAAGACTTCAAATACGAAAATTTATATATCAATGCTTCAACGGTATTTCCTGATGGTAAAAAAATCACGAATCCCGTTTCTCTTCAGATGACAAACCCGGAAAGTGAATGGATCGGAAACTGCTCAGGTGATCAATGTACTTTGTCAATAGACATTCTTTCGGGTGCATTTTATAAGTCCATCGGTAAATATAGCCTGATTATTGAACAATTTTCTAGGTCTGAAATCCTTGAGGGCATCAAAGCAATTGAGTTAAAAATAATTGAGCACCAAAGCCAAAAATAAATGAAAAAAGACCGCTTTAACCATATATTACCGTACATCTTGTGGCTTTTGTTTGTATTCATAATTGGCTACTTCAAGATAGCACATCACGAATTGTGGAAAGATGAATGGCAGGCTTGGTTTGTTGCTAAAGATTTGGGCATCAAAGAATTACTTTCATTTTTATATTATGAAGGACATCCATCTTTATGGTACTTGTATTTAAAAATATTTACGATTTTTTCTACTTCGACCAATGATGTAGCTTTGATAACTGCAGCTCATTTATTGACGGTCGCTGGTGGATTATATTTTTTGTTTGTTCGTTTTAGATTGCCCATATTATTAAAGATACTTTTTGCACTGTCGTATTTTGTATTTTTTGAATATGGTATTGTCAACAGAGGCTATTTTCTGGTCATTTTAATGGTGTTTTGGATCGTCAATTTACTCAAAACCGAAAATTACTCAAAATCACAAGTTGGATTATTATTGTTTTTGCTTTGTCAAACTGAGGTATATGGTGTCTTGATGGCGATATCTTTGGGTTTGTTTCTAATTTCAAAAGAAAAGTTTGAAATTAATACACTAAAGACTCGCGAATTACTTGGATTCTTCTTAGGTGTTTTGATTTTTGTCATATCAGTTTTCCCGCGTACATCAGGTCACGTCGCACGCACAAGCAATAAGGCACTTACTTTCACAGATCAAGTTTTGTCAGCAGTTCAAGGCAATCTTAGCAATACCTATCTCATCGGTTCGACCAACGATACTTTCACTTATGGGTGGACTGCCTTGGGCTTGATTTTGTCTTTTATTTGTCTAGGCGGATTATGGTTTTTATTCAGGAATTTCAAGACACTTCTTTTGAGTGGCGGTATGTTTTTAGTAAGCATGCTCGCCTTCAGTATAGTGCTATATTTGGGTGGAATCCGTCAGTGGGGCATGGGATTTGTCTTTCTTTTAGCTTTACTAGAGTTGCGCGGAATAGATTTGATCAAAGAAAAAGTGGAAACTGTAATACTTTTAGTCTTTTGCTTATTCAATATCGTCCATTGCAGTAAAGCAGTGTTAGAAGAGATAAAAATCCCGTTTACCAACGCCGAAAAGGCTGGATTATTTATACGTGATAAAGTTCCAGTCAAAGTTCCTGTGGTTGCACTCAACAAATTTGAAGCTACGCCAGTATCAGGATATGCAGGGAGGAAATTTTTTGAATTGCCTGATGGCACTGAATTTTCGTACTTTAAATGGGTGGACAAAATTTATTTGCCTACAGAAGGCGAATTGAAATTATTTGCAAAGTTCAAACAAGTAGGAGGAATTATACTTTTATCACCCAAGCCAATAGATACACTCAGGTTTCCTTCAGCCCAGCTATGGCAGACTTTTGATGAGACCAATTATAAAAAGGAAAATTATTATTTGTACACACTTGCTGCGAAATAAAGGTCAATGAGTGGTAATCTATAGAGCCACACAATATATTGTAATTTTTAATTATTTTATATTATACATATTTATTAAAATATTATTTTGTTAATAATTTTAAATTGCTTGTATTGTAAAATATTATTTTGTTAAATTACAGTTAACAGCTTTGAGAGTGAAACTTTTTGCCTTATCTTTGCGTCATCATTTAAATTAATAATAATAATTTATAGTTTTATGATGCACATTATCAGCAAGTTTGTACCAACACCAGTTATAGAAATGGCAAAAACTATTTCGGCAAATCAAGGTGGACAATGGGTAGAAAACAGACAATTGAGAGCAAAAGAAGCAAGTTTAAAAGTTTCAAACAAGTTTAATCCAAAAACTGCAAGAACGCGCTCGTTCTAATTTAAATCGAAAGGTGATTTGTTAGTTAATAGAAAGATGGCTCCCAAAAAGAGCCATCTTTTATTTTTTACTTATTTCTGAATCATTTTTTTAACAAGATCCGCTGCTTCCTGCAACTGGATTGCCGACAATACCTCGAGTCCGCTATTATCTATCAGTTCTTTTGCGATATCCGCATTAGTTCCTTGCAGACGTACGATGATAGGAACATTGATATTTCCCATATTTTTATAAGCATCCACTACGCCTTGTGCTACTCTATCGCATCGAACTATACCTCCGAAGATATTGATCAAGATTGCTTTTACATTATTATCTCTTAGTATCAACCTAAAAGCTTGTTCAACTCTGGCTGCATCTGCCGTACCTCCTACATCCAGGAAGTTGGCAGGTGAGCCTCCTGATAACTTGATAATATCCATTGTCGCCATAGCAAGTCCAGCACCATTCACCATACAACCGACATTTCCATCAAGATTTACATAATTCAATCCGTAACTTCTAGCTTCAACTTCTGTGGCATCTTCTTCATCCAGATCTCGCATCGCTTCCAAATCTGGATGTCTGAAAAGTGCGTTGTCGTCAATAGAAACTTTGCTATCTACGGCAATTATCCGGTCATCTGCTGTCTTGAGACATGGATTAATTTCGAAAAGTGAAGCATCAGATCCAATAAATGCTTTGTACAAATTGCCAATAAATTTAATAAACTCTTTGTAACTATTGCCCGTAAGGCCCAAATTGAAGGCGATATTTCTTTTCTGAAAATCTCTCAATCCAACATGTGGATCGATATACTCCTTATGTACCAAATGTGGTGTATTTTCAGCTACTTCTTCTATATTCATACCACCTTCGGTAGAGTAGATGATAACATTTCGCTTTTTTTCGCGATCCATCAAGATAGAGACGTAATATTCCTTACACTTATCAAAATCGGCATAACAGTCTTCTGCAATCAAAACCTTTCTTACAAGCTTGCCTTCTCCATCCATACCTCCAGGTGTTTGTGGCGTTTTCAGCATCATGCCTAGGATATTGCTTGCATGTTGTTTGAGGTCATCCAAATTTTTGGCCAGCTTTACGCCGCCGCCTTTACCTCTACCTCCGGCATGAATCTGGGCTTTAACCACACAATATTCTGTACCTGTTTCAGTTTTGAGCTGCTCATATGCTGACACGGCTTCTTCTACTGTATTTGCCACCTTACCACGTTGTATCGCTACACCAAATGAAGCCAGCATTTCTTTACCTTGATATTCATGTAAGTTCATAAAAAATGTCTTTGCCGCAAAATTAAAGTTTAATTAGCTAAATGCAAATATTAACAAATATTAAATCATCAAAGAAATAAATTGTTTGTCAAGGATGACGTTTTGAAGACACTGATCATGTCTTTCGCTCGCTCAAGTTAAAAAATATATAAAATTTGATTACCGTGCTTACTTTTACAATTTTATTTGGGTTTCTAATAAGAGTGTATTATATTTTAAAAAATCAAAAACCAATATCATGAAAACATTTTTTTACATCGCTGTATTTACATTAAGTTTGGCTTCCTGTAAATCTGTAGAAAAAATGATGGCTAAAGGAGAGTATGAAAAGGCTTTTGATTATGCCATTGACAAACTTTCAGATAGTAAAGTCAAAAAAACTGAACATGTCAAAGCGCTAGAAAAAGCTTATAGCAAGCTCAATAGTGCTTCTCTCAAAGAAATAGACCGACTGAATGCGACATCTAAACCTGAGAATTGGAGCAAAGTACACGCAGAGTATAAAAAATTGATAACCAGGCAAGATCGTCTTGAATTTTTACTACCACTTGTAAGCGAAAGTGGATATAAGGCTTCTTTTGATATCAAAAATTATAACAGTGAATTGATCCATGCCGAAGACAATACTTGTTCATATTATTATTCTAATGCAAAAACTTTGATAGAACGTGCTGAAAGTACAGGTAATAAAATGGACGCAAGAAGTGCTTATGACGAATTGGCAAAAATAGCAAGATTTAAAAAATCGTATCTTGATACTGATGTACTGATTGAGAAGGCCTTGAAGCTGGGCATCACATATATAAATATAGAAGTTGATAATAGGCTTGTTAATTTTCAGGGAGATATAATCGAAGATGAATTGTGGGAAATGCCACTTTCTTCCATGGACGATCTCTGGAATGATTTCAGCTTAGAAAAATCAGACAAGCGATTTGATTACAGCATAGTTATTAGCTTGGATAATATGAACTTAGGTACTGAAGCAGAAAGAGCGCATACCTCTTCCCATTCAAGAGAAGTGTTGGTAAGAAAAGAAAAGGTCAAAGAAATCAAAGATAGTGTAGAAGTTTGGGTTGAAAAAGAAGTGTACGAAAACCTAAAGGCTGATATGACAGAAATCTTTCGTGAAAAAAATTCTGAGTTGCATGGAAACATCTCAGTGTACAATAACCTCAATAACAAACTGATAGATAATATACCAATAAACATTTATGATAATTTCAAAGGTTATGCCTGTCAGGTTATTGGAGACTTAGAAGCTATACCTGATGATAAAAAACGAAATCGTGATACATTTTTGGAGCTATTTCCATCAGATCGCGATGTTTCAAAAAATCTAGCTATAGCTTTTCAGAAGTCGGTAATAAACGAGATAAACCGTGTATCTCTTCCATAAATCTATGATTTAAAGGGCTTTAAATGATAGATTGCATGATAGGTACTAGAAATAATAATCTTTATCATATCTTTTGATAATTAAGGTCAGGATTTCTATAAAATTTACTCATTTACTTTGTGTCGTTATTACACTTTGATAAGTATTTAAAGTAAAAAATCATGACAAAAGTAAAATACGTATATAGTTTCGGAGGTGGCGTAGCCGATGGTAATGAATCAATGAAAAATCTCTTGGGTGGTAAAGGCGCCAATCTTGCCGAAATGGCTGGTCATCCTGATTTATTACTACCGGTACCTCCGGGATTTACGATCACCACTGAAGTGTGTACATACTATTATGATCATGGCAAATCATATCCAGAATCATTAATAGCTGAAACAAACGAGGCGATCAAAAAAGTAGAGCATCTTATAGGTCGTACGTACGGTGATAAAGATAATCCACTACTTCTATCTGTCAGATCTGGTGCCAGAAGGTCGATGCCTGGTATGATGGATACAGTACTAAATATCGGACTTAATGACGAGACGATTAAAGGATTGATAGCACAAACCGGAAATGAAAGGTTTGCTTATGATGCATACCGACGACTCATCATGATGTACGCTGATGTGGTGATGGAAAAAGCAGCAGGTATAGAACCAAAACACGGCAAAGGTATAAGACGTATTTTGGAAGAAAAGATGGACGAAGCCAAAGAAAAGATGGGTTATGTTCAGGACACGGATATGACCGCAGAAGATTTAAAAGATATCGTCAATATTTTTAAAATTACTGTTAATAAATATCTAGGTAAACCGTTTCCGGAAGATCCGTTTGACCAGCTGTGGGGCGGCATTGGAGCTGTATTTGGAAGTTGGAATGGAAAACGTGCGGTGGAATATCGTCGTATAGAAAAAATACCTAATGAATGGGGCACTGCTGTGAATGTTCAGTCTATGGTATTCGGTAATATGGGAGATGATTGTGCTACTGGTGTTGCATTTACGCGAAATCCAGGTAATGGTGATCCACATTTTTATGGAGAATATCTCGTCAATGCACAAGGAGAAGATGTTGTCGCAGGAATTCGCACACCTGGACCTATCAATGATTTCTCAAAAAACAGTCAAAGTGAACATTTAGCTACTTTGAGTCATATCATGCCTAAATTGTATGAAGAGTTGAATTCCTATCAGAAAAAACTTGAGTTGCATTACAAAGACATGCAAGATATCGAGTTTACAATAGAACGCGATAAATTATACATGTTGCAGTGCCGTGTCGGAAAGAGAAATGGTGTAGCAGCCGTAAAGATGGCGATGGATATGTACAAGGAAGGATTGATCTCTAAAGAGACAGCGATCGGTCGAATTGGGCCAAATCAATTAATAGAGCTCTTGTTACCGAGGCTGGATCCTGAATCAGAAAAATCTACCACACCTATAGCAAAAGGATTGCCGGCTGGACCAGGTGGCGCTAAAGGTAGGATTGTCTTCGATTCTGAAAAAGCAGTCGCTTGGGCTGAGAAAAAGATCGCTGTTATTCTTGTAAGAGATGAAACTTCACCAGAAGATGTGGATGGTATGCACGCTTCAAAAGCGATACTTACAAGCAAAGGAGGTATGACATCTCATGCTGCACTCGTAGCCCGTGGATGGGGAAAATGCTGTATCGTAGGATGCAACGACATCGAGATCAACGCTGAAAATGGCACATTGAAAACTAAATCAGGAAAAGTCCTTCACGAAGGCGACTGGATAAGTCTTAATGGGACTACTGGCTTGGTTTATGAAGGTGCTATGCCTTTGGTTTCTGTGAATATTGACGAAAATCAGTCTTATAGTGACCTGATGAAAATCGTGGATGAAGTGAAGGTAATGGAGGTAAGAGCAAATGCCGAGACTCCTGATGATGCCATACACGCCATACATTTTGGTGCTAAAGGAATTGGTCTTTTCCGCACTGAGCACATGTTTTATGGTGAAAATAGTGAAGAACCATTATTCCTATTGCGAAAAATGATCGTCAGTGATAGTGAAGAAGAGCGAAGAAAAGCACTAAATGAGTTATTTACTTACGTTAAATCTGATATTAAAAAAACGATGGATGTGATGGACGGATATCCTGTGACTATCAGATTGTTGGATCCACCACTTCATGAATTTGTACCTCATGACAAAGTGAAAATGACAGAATTGAGTCATGAGTTAGGTATCAAAGTCAGTACATTAAAAAAACGGGTTTTAGGCTTGCACGAAAACAATCCAATGTTAGGTCACAGAGGTGTGAGATTGGGTATCAGCTATCCTGAAATCACCGAAATGCAAATCAGAGCCATTTTTGAGGCAGCTGCAGAACTAACAGATAAGGGCAAAAAAGTTTTTCCAGAAATCATGGTTCCGGTCACTTGTACCGTCAATGAGTTGAAACATCAACGAGATATTGTGGAGCGAGTATATGGAGAAGTATTGGTAAAAACTGGCAAAGAAAAGATTGATTACGCTTATGGCACAATGATTGAGACGCCAAGAGCTGCCTTGAAAGCGGATCATATGGCATTAGAAGCAGAGTTTTTCAGCTTTGGTACTAATGACCTCACACAAATGAGTTTTGGATTCAGTAGAGATGATATCGGTGGCTTCCTTCCTGCTTATTTGGACAAAAAGATCTTACGTGATGATCCATTTGTCACTATCGACCAGCAAGGTGTAGGCGAATTATTAAAATTAGGTATTGAAAGAGGTAGAAAAACAAGACCAGGTATGAAAATCGGAATTTGTGGAGAACACGGAGGAGATCCTGAGAGTGTTAAGTTTTGCCACCGTATAGGAATGAATTATGTGAGTTGCTCTCCTTTTAGAGTGCCGATAGCTAGACTTGCAGCGGCTCAGGCTGCCCTTGAGGATAACCAATAAGTATTGATTTTGATATAAACAAAAACGGGTTATAGTCACATGATGGACTATAACCCGTTTGATTTTTGTACTTAATCAATTATTTTACTACACCATCGACTACTATTCGTTCAGGTCTGTTGGCAAGCTCCCATAATGTATGGAAAATGAGTCTTCCGATTCCAGCCATCTTGTCAAAATTTATCTTTTCTATATCATCTGTGGTCCTGTGATAATCTTCGTGTGTCCCACTAAAATAAA
The DNA here is from genome assembly GCA_016717105.1 of Saprospiraceae bacterium. Lineage (GTDB taxonomy): Bacteria > Bacteroidota > Bacteroidia > Chitinophagales > Saprospiraceae > OLB9. The sequence continues at coordinate 110,134 of JADKGF010000001.1, forward strand.
AGATCGAAGGAATACCTTTTTTTGCAAAGTTGTAATGGTCTGATCTGTAATAAAATTTATTAGGATCTTTTTCGTCATTGTACGTATAATCCAGTATGAGTTGGGTATATTTTTGATTTGCGGCTTCATTGATTTTATGTAAATCGGTACTCAATCTATCTGAACCTATAACGTATATATAGTCTGGATTATCCTTGTACTTTTCATCTACACGTCCTATCATATCTACATTTATATCAGCAACGGTAGATGTCAATGGGAATACTGGATTTTCAGAATAATATTCAGAACCTAACAATCCTTTTTCTTCACCACAAAACCAAACAAATACAATACTTCGCTCTGGTCTGTTACCTTCCAAAACGGCACCTTGACATGCGCGAGCAAGCTCTAAAAGTGTACTTGTACCAGAGGCATTGTCATCAGCACCATTAAATATTTCATCTCCTCTTTTTCCTAAGTGGTCATAATGTGCTGATACTATGATATATTCATCCTTTTTGGTCTTTCATTCTATATAGCCAATGATATTATTTCCTTCAAGCACTTTTACTTCCTTTGCCATATTGATTATAAAATCGGTTTCTAAATTTACATTCGATGGCTTACCTTTAGCTAATTTTTTACGGGCTTTTATGATTTTCTTTTCATTTTTCCCAATGATATCTTTGGCAATAGTAGAAGAAATAAAAACATGATTGGCTGTCGTTAAGGGTTTGTCCTTTAGATTACCGAGTTGGAGATTTGCAGACAATAACTTCGATCGGTTATCCTCTACCAATTTTTTAATATCATCTTCTATTATTAAAACCAACTTGACACCTTTTTCTTTAGCTACTTTGAGTTTCATCTTCAAATCCCTAGACCAAGCTGAAGTGTCTTTTGTACCACTGATACAAGAATTGCCATCTTTATTCCATGGTTCACCTTTATTAATCATGATAATTTTATCTTTGACATCAGCCTTCTTATAATCGCTGTATTCGGGAGAATCTATTCCATAACCTAAAAACAAAACTTCGCTGTCCTTAATAATTTCTTTGTTTTCATTGTTTTCGGGCATTGCCAGATAATCCCACATGAGTCGGTATCGTTTGCCTGAAATATACATATCCGTATCTAACCACTTTGAGTATGTAAAAGCTACTGGATGCAAATATCCTTGCTGCGCATTTGGGGCATAAAGACCAAGATTTCTAATATTTTTAGATATATAATCCGCAGCAAGTTGAATGCCTTTTTGTCCAGTTTCTCTTCCTTCGAGTGAGTCTGATGCCAATACTTTCATGTGGTCCCTCAGTCTGGCAGGAGAAATACCCGATGCGAGACGATAAGCAACATCAGATTCATTATTTGCTTTGGGTTGACTTCGGTCTGGTGTACTTATTCCTGATGTATATTGACTGTAACCTGCTCCAATCTGGAGTATTAGAATAAATAATATTAATGAAAATTTATGTTTCATTCGGTTTAAAATTTTAATTATGTAAAACGGTGATTGAAGAAATCAGTTCAAATAAAACGTAATTATCTAACAAGAAATTTTATTTACCCTATTTTGATGTCTTCCGCCTTCAAAACTACTTTCTAAATAAGCCTTGATGATCTTTCCTGCCATCACCTTGCTGACAAATCGCGCCGGCAAACACAGAATGTTGCTATCGTTGTGTTGTCTAGCCAAAGAACCTAGTTCTGGTGTCCAGCATAGAGCCGCACGGATGCCTTGATGTTTATTTGCAGACATGCAGACTCCGTTACCGCTTCCGCAAATAAGAATTCCGACATCAACACTTTTATTTTCCACAGCAGTGGCAACTGGATGGGCAAAGTCAGGATAATCTACGGATGCTACAGATGCAGTCCCAAAGTCCTGCACCTGATATCCTTTTATTTTTAGCAACTTTATTGCGTATGTTTTATATTCAAATCCCGCATGATCTGAGCCTATTGCTATCTTCATTTATAAATCAATTTGCAGGTTCAGAAGCCTTTAAAAAAGGAGATAATAAATCTTGCATTTCCTTCTCAAACGCAGGGTCTTCTACTTTTTTTGCCGTTTCTATTATATCCTGAGCCGCACTGAGCCTATATTGATAGTCTTGTTGGAAACTATCGAATACGTCCTTATCAGTTTGTGATTCGTAAAAGTCCAAATACTGTTTCGTTTCTTTGGCAAGGATGCTAAGCTGTTTCTTCACTGAAACAAAGTCCTTTGAATTTACCAGTACATTTATGAATGGCATTATACCAGAATCATAAGGGAAATTCATATCTGGGAAAGATTTAAAATATTTATTAGCCATCTCAGAAGCCCGTTTTGGATCTCCCTTTCTATCAAATTCGATAGCTGCCCTGAGCATCACTAACTTCATCGCCTGAACTTCAGCCATATAACTCTTATCTACATATAGTTTCAAGCTATCGAAATTTCCCCATTTCCACTTGGTCATCACATTGTCATAGACCTTATTCTCGTCCACATCACCAAAACCATAAATACTTGGTAATTGAGATTTGATTCGCACTTTTGTCGGTGAAATCCTGAGACCCAAACCTTCCATTTCGACATAATTGTCAAGGCCTAAAAGTTTGGATGATTGACAAGTAATGGCAAAATAAATAGGTCGGTCATAAAAATTGGAAGCAATGACGTCCATGATAGCCAAATCATCTTTCGTAAATGAATTGCTACCTTTACCTGGCTGGATGATGATTCTATCTATTACTTCTGAAGTATCAATATTGGGTTGTAACCCTAATTTGCTATATTTCTGATAATCTACAGGTAGATAAAATGACTTGCTAGATACTATGGTCTGTCCTTGGATTGTATTTCTTGGGTCACCAATTGATCTGAGACCTTCAAATACATTCATAGGAACATTCATATCTTCGTTTCTAGGATTGAAGAAGAATATTTGATTTCGATTTTTGCCACGATATTGTTCTTCTGTCAATGTCAACTTTAACGGTGGAGAGTCATTCACCTTATTTCTCAACTTATTGATATACCAATCCACAGCGATAAGACTCAAGTTTACAACTCGTACGTCGCGTCTTATATTTTCAACCTCTTGAGCATACCAAAGCGGATATGTATCATTATCACCATAAGTAAATATAATACTATTCGGTGCGACACTATTGAGGAAGTTGGCTGCATAATCTCTAGATGCTTTGTGGTGTTTTCGACTATGGTCATCAAAATTTTGAAAGCCCATAATTATCGGTGCAGACAATACAAGCAAGCCTGCCAATGCTGCAGGTGCAACACCTTGCATTTTTGACGCAAAAACACGGTAAAGCGCTAAAACTCCCATTCCAATCCAAATACAAAAAGTCATAAATGAGCCTACCAGTACATAATCACGCTCTCTTGGTTCGTTCGGTGGTTGATTAGAATAGATAATAATGCCGATACCCGTGATAATAAACAACACAAATAAGGTAATAAAATCTTTTCTTCTCTGTTTGAAATGATAAAACATCCCTAGTAAACCAAAAATCAAAGGCAAGAAATAATATCTATTGGCTGATTCGTCATTTTTCATTGCATCAGGAAGCTTATCCATTTTATACAATTTTGCTTCGTCTATTGGTGTTATGCCCGACATCCAATGACCTTTGGAGATATCCCACGGATAGTAACCTTGCTCAGCTGTCTGTCGGCCTACAAAATTCCACATAAAATATCTGAAATACATCCAATTAATCTGGTAATGAAACATAAACTGCAGGTTGTAACCCATAGTCGGTTTACCTTTACTATCGCCATTTAAAGCTTCTCTCCACATACGATGCAAATCTGGTCTTCCCTGGTCGGTGTGTCCGATACGAGGAAATAGAATTTTATCTTTTTTGTCGTACACATAATCGTACTTTTCATCCACGATCTCGTATTTGTCACCAACTCGTGCATATCTTGGTGTGCGTTTTACATCGGACGGCTCTGCATCATAGTGAGGCCCCGATAACAATGGTCTTTCTCCATATTGCTCACGATTGAGATATGGCAAAAGTCTCATTGCGTCTCCTGGTACATTCATATTGATCGGCGTATCTGTATTCGCTCTAATGACAACTACACCAATAGTAGAAAATGCAACTGTGATCAATATTGCTGAAATAGCTGCTACCTGAAGTAACTGGCTTCCTTTTTTTTGTGCATATTTGACACCAAAATATCCAACAGCTGCTACAATCAATAACGTAGGTATTATACCCGAATGTACTGGTAAACCAAAACTATTTACAAACAACAATTCCATGTTTTTCCAAAGGGTAGGAATACCTACAATGACCACTTTCATGATAAATACTATAGCAGCAACACCGGCAGCCATGGCTATCAAAGCACCTTTGATTGTATGCTCCTTATATTTTTTATAATATACAAGAAGTGCTATTGCAGGCAATGACAATATACTCAATAAGTGAACACCAACAGACATACCACTGACAAATAAACTCAACACGAGCCATCTCAAAGCTTCTGACTCATCTTCGATATAATAATATTTCGTAGCTGCCCATAAAGTCATCACGGTAAACATCGTGGACATAGCGTAAACTTCTCCTTCAACAGCCGAAAACCAAATCGATGTAGAAAATGCAGTAGCCAATCCTGCTACTAAACCTGCAAATGATAAGGCAATATTTTCAGCATTGCTGGTATCGGTATTTCTACCCAATAACGCCAGTTTTCCAAACATAATGGTCGTCCATGCTATCATCATTGCGGCTATGGATGTACATATAGCTGACATAAGATTTACGGCAAAAGCTATATCTGCTGGATCGTCAGAAAAAACTGTGGCTAACCAAGCAAACATCCTACCGATGATCACAAAAAGTCCTGCGCCTGGTGGGTGGACTACCTGTAGCTTATATGCACCCAATATAAATTCGCCGCAATCCCAAAGACTGCCTGTGCGCTCCACTGAGTGATAATATACAAAAAGACTAATAAAAAATACCAGCAAGCCGGTGATGTTTGAATACTTTTTTAAAGACTGCATACAATACTGTTGCTTTTAGTTTTTAAATATTTGGCCTAAATCCAGTGACAAAAGTAATAAAAATACTTTAAAACAAGTATTAATATGTGCATTGCCTGTTTTCTAGTAGGCCTTGACAAGTCCAAAGGAACTCATTTTTACTAGTAATTATTATAAAAATCCCGATTTTGACATTTCTATAACATAATTTTAGTTAAAATCACGTACATTTGCATGAATCTGTAACTCTTTATGATTAAATATCTGATTTTGTCTTTGATTAGTTATTATATATTTGTCCACTATCTTTCACCATTGATAGAGACAAATAAAAATACCAACCATCAACAAAGAAATGATAAGAAAAACAACAATCATGAAGACGAATATGTTGATTACGAAGAAATAGAGTAAATAATTTTGCAACCAATACACAACGTGGATCTTTCGCTACTTAAAAATTTTGTAAATAAAACACCTTCTTTTGAGTCAGATTATGAAATAGTTGACGAAACAGATGATTTTATTGTTATACTCAAAAAACATGGTCTGGCAGTACAAGTCACTGACAAAGAAGTCGATGATTTGGAGTCTATACTGAATAGCCGTTATAAAGAAAAAGTGCACGTCCTGAACCGTATTGACCAGCCGGTAACGGGTTTGGTTATCTTTGGTAAAAATAAGAATTTTGCGTCAAATTTTACGGAAATGCTTAAAGAAAGATCCGTTAAAAAGACTTATCTGGCACTCGTTTCTGGCAATCCAGAAAAAGAACCAACTGAATTAAAACATTATATCAAAAAGCTCCATAACAGAGCGATGACTGCTGATGAAAAAGTAGATGAATACTTCAAGGAAGCAGTTCTTGAATATACGCTTTTGCAATCTTTTGACAAATATCATTTGCTAAGAATAGATCTGAAAACCGGTAGATTCCACCAAATAAGAGCCCAACTCGCCACTATGGAAATGCCTATAAAAGGTGATTTGAAATATGGTTCAAGGCGTCCTAATCTGGATAGAAGTATTGGCTTATTATCGTATAAACTTGAATTTATTCATCCTTTTACTCGTGAAAAACATTGTTATAAGGCGCCCTTTCCTAACAACGATGTATTGTGGTCATTGGTAGATATGAGTCTGATTGACTAATCAAAATTATAACTACATTTGTGGCAAATTTAAATCATGAGCAATCAATCATTTCCGACTTTTACCGATATTAGTACCCTTGGAGAATTTGGGTTGATAAAAGAACTGACTAAAAACAACGCTTCAAAACATCATAATACGGTCAAAAGCATCGGTGACGACGCAGCAGTGATAGGAACTGATGACGAAGCCATGGTCATCTCTACTGATATGCTTGTAGAAGGAATCCACTTTGACCTCATGTACACACCACTAAAACATTTGGGTTACAAATCGGTAGTGGTAAATCTTTCAGACATCTATGCGATGAATGCAGTGCCTACACATATCACTGTTTCTGTGGCTATCTCTAGCAAATATTCGCTCGAGGCAATGCAGGAATTTTATGATGGTATTTATACAGCTTGCAAAATGTACAATATTGATCTTGTAGGAGGTGATACCACTTCTTCTCCTAAAGGAATGATTATAAGTATTACTGCCATTGGACAAGCAAAAAAAGATAAAATTGTGTATCGATCAGGCGCTAAAAAAGGTGATATCCTCTGTGTCACAGGCGACCTTGGTGCAGCATATCTCGGTCTCCAAATCCTCGAACGCGAAAAACAGGTTTATTTGGCTCATCCCGGAGTGCAACCTGAGCTGGATAAAAGCCAATATCTTATAGAGCGACAACTAAAACCAGAAGCACAACGTGGTGCAATTGAATACTTCAAAAGAGAGAAAATCGTTCCTACATCCATGATAGATGTGTCTGATGGCCTAGCCAGTGAATTGCTTCATATTTGTAATCAATCAGATGTTGGTGCCTTCATCGAAGAAGGTAAAGTGCCGATTCATCCTGACTCCGAATTAGCGGCACTTGAGTTCAAACTAGACCCGATCACTTGCGCACTTCATGGTGGCGAAGATTATGAGTTGTTATTTACCATCGATGAAAAGGACTTAGAAAAAATCAGATTTATGCCTGAAGTGTATATTATCGGTGAGATTACGGACAAAACTGATGGTATTAAGCTACATACTACAGGTGGTAATATGCACAACATTACTGCACAGGGTTGGAATCATTTTGCTGAGTAATATCATAAGTTTTGGAATATTGGACTCATCGTTAAATGAATTCTATCATTGACGATCAAAGTATTTGAAAATAAAAATTTGTAAAATATTTTACATTCTGCAGAAACTACATACTTTTGGCAAATTTTTTTTTAATGAAATACTATTTGTTAATTTTTTTACTTCTTGGAAGCTTATTCCTAAGTGGTCAGGTATCAGATATCTCAATAGCTGAAAAAACAGCTTTTTCCAAAATTTTACTTGCAAACAAAACCAAAGCGATTAATACTGATTCTATGGTTATTAAAGCACTGCTTGATTCAGGTCTGTCAGAAGAAAGATATGCTGAAATTCTAAAATCTGGATTTAATGGCGAAAAAATAGCTTTGACAGACAAAGATAGAATATCACTTTCCACTATTCAACAGGTAAGCCAAGACATAAAAAGTCAAGAAACTTCAATCTTAACCGCTCTATGCCAAAAGGAAGGAATTTCATATAATCGGTATAATCAAATTCTGAAAATATACAAAGGAGATATTTCCTTTCAACAATCGTTGTTGCCATTTATTAATCAAATCATTACTACAAAATGAAAAAAATATTCCTCTTGGTGTTTTGTTTTATGGCATACTTTGGTGTTTTTGCACAACCACCGATGAATAGATATTTGGCACCACTTTTTACATCAGTATCAGAAACTACAAATGTCTTATTCAGTAGCAATGTGCCTAGGCCTAATCCAGGTGGTGGATTTTATGAAACCATAACTGGATATCCGTTAAATGTCGATGAATTTAGTCTAACCAATGTAAACCTATACATGAATATATTTCAGCCAGTCGGTGATACTTTGAGTAAAAGACCCGTGGCGATCGTTTGTTTTGGTGGTGGATTTATAGCTGGAAGTAAAGATCACTGGAGTATCCGACTTATTGCGCAAGAATTGGCCAAAAGAGGATTTGTAACAGCTGTCATTGATTATAGATTAGGAATGAATATTTTTGATGAGGATCTTTCGGTTCGCGCGGTATATCGTGGTGTACAAGATGGTAGATCAGCTGTAAGGTTTTTTAAGGCTGATGCTGCTGGAGCAAATACATATAGAATAGATCCTGAACAAATTTATATAGGCGGACACAGTGCTGGTGCATTTGTTGCTACGCACAATGCTTATCTTGATAAAGAATCTGAGAGACCTGCTTCAACCCATCAATGGCCACAAGGATGTGGATTTTTAGATTTGTCCACTTGCAATTGTCCTGATCAGCAGTGTTTGGATTGTGTCGGAAACAACAAATCCTTCAATGGCCATGCCAAAGCAGTCTTTAGTTTAGCTGGAGCCGTAGGATTTACATCTTACATGGAATCGGCTTCTGATCCTAAGATTGTGATGTTTCATAGTCAAGATGATGATACTGTACCGTATAATTCTGGGCAACCATTCGGAAGTGTCTCAGGATGGATAGTAGGATTTGACTTGCCAGATGTGTATGGAAGTCTACCGATGTCTCAGCGTGCAGATGTCATCAATCTACCAGATATGTTTCATTCGTACACGAGTAGAGGTCATAGTTTACATGAGCAAACATCTAGTACATTATACAGCGATATTATTCCTGCTATTTCCGATTGGTTCAATGTACAATTGCTAAAGCCACCAGTACATCCTATCAATGGAAAAACATACGTCTGCAACAGTACTCCTCAACAAACCTACACGACCAATACTGGACAAGCAGCATATTATCATTGGGAAATTACTGGAGGAACATTCATTACTTCAAATACAAATACTACATCTGTCACAGTGCTTTGGGACATCAACGCACCATCTCACCAGATAAAACTGACACCATATAGCAAATGGGACTCAAAAGGCGATCAAACCGTTCTTAATGTTTCTGTATCTGAATCATTCACCAATACTTGGACCAGCGCATCGGGACTTTGGAATCAACATGAAAAATGGTCGTTATTAACCATGCCTGAGTCTTGCCATCATGTAGTCATACCAAGTCAGCCCTCAGTGATCAATGTAGACGTTCCTGCCAATCAGACTTTTCAAATAAAATCACTAAATATAGGCAATAATGCTAAGGTAATGATGCCAGAATCATCGTCCGTTTTGGTGAAGAGTGAAATTCATGAAATAATTGGGTCACAACTACAATTAAGGTTTGACTTTTATTGGGATTAACGTATTCTACTTAAAGTTTCTAGTAAGTTGTAATCCTTACAATCTATTCTATTTCCTTTTCGTTAATAATTATTTTAGATCACTTGTTGATTTAAATGCGACAATATGCCTATTTTTACAAAGCTTTTAGTTTTTCTAAAATTTTAATATTTTCAGATGATGAAATATCTTATTTATTGCGGACTTGTCTCAATATTCTTGGTCACTGCGTGTAGCAAAAACACTCAAAATAACATCCTAGATGCGGCAAAAGATCAGGCACTTTTGGACCAGTATTTTGCAGCGGCGACTGTCGGTGTCATTTCTACTTCCAGTGATCTGACTTACGTGCTGAAAGAACCATTATCAGCAGATATTTCTGACGAAGATCTCCAAAAATTGATCACATTAACTCCTGATGTACCCGGAAAAGTTAGCATGAACAATAAGACCTTGTTGACTTTTTCGCCTGAGACATCTCTGGCCGCCAATTCTGTTTATACGGTTAATATCGCGCTGAAATCATTAAATTCATCACTTTACGACAAGGATATTTCTTATCAAATAAAAACTATCGAGCAAGATATGAAAGCCGAACCTGAAGGAATGGTAATCAATGATGACAATTCAGTTACTTTTTTGTTTGGTGTGAAAACTGCGGATCTAGCCGATTTGGAAAAACTTAAATCTTGTTTTGAAGGTGGATCGGCTACTGTAGATATTACGGAGAGGAAACCCATGGATTATCTGCTGGAATTTACCTATCGTGACATCAAAAACAAACCAAAACAAATCAACTATAAAGGGACAAATATAGGAAGTGACACCAAAGGGCAATTGTCATTATTCGATTTTAATGATCAAGATCTAAATATTGTTTATTCATATTTCAAAAATGATGATAAAACCTATAATATCTATTTTTCACAAAAACTCAATAGAATGCAAGATCTGACGGGTTTGGTGATGGTGGATAAACAAAATGCATCTTACACAGTGAAGAATAACATCCTTACGATATTTCTTAATGATATCTCAGATAAAAACACGGTAAAATTATATCTGGACAAAGGCATTACTTCGGCTGAAGGTAAAAGTTTGACTACAGACCAATATTTTGATATCAATATTCAAACCCAAAGACCAGAAGTACAATTCGTCAGCGATGGCAACTATTTCCCTTCAGAAGGTGACTTCAAGATTCCAATCAAAACCCGTGGGCTCGAAAAAATCCGTCTTGTCGTTATCGAGGTAAAACAGGAAAATGTAGCACATTATCTGGCATGGCAATCCCTTGCTTATGCCGACTTTTACAATCTTCGGATGTATGGAAAACCAGTTTACGACCAGATCGTCCCGCTCAACCAAGGCATAACCGATCATGAAGGCTGGACAGTACATGGTATTGATCTTACGGCACGTTTGCGCAAAAATCCGGGAAGTATCTATCACATCAGCATGGAATTTGCACCCGAATTCACAACCTTAAATTGTGCAAAATCATTTTCAAAATATAAAATCAGTAATAAAATTCCCAATGGCGACTATTTTACAGTGAAGGACTTTTATTACGAAGACTACTATGGGTATTATGAAGACTACAATTGGCAGGAAAATAACAATCCTTGTAAGCTTGCTTTCTATATCAATAGTCAGCCTGTTCAAAAATTATTTATTTGCTCAGATTATTCAGTCATCACCAAAAAAGCAGGGAGAAATTACCATATTGCATTGACGAAATTAATGGATTTGACCCAAGTCAGTGGTGCCGACGTCACATTATATGATCTACAAGCTGAAAAAATGGCGACTAAACAAACATCATCTGATGGATTTGTCTCTTTCGAAAATATGAAAAGTGATGCATCTGTGATGAAAGTAGAAAAAGGCAACCAGATTACCTATCTCGCATTGGATCCAAATGAAAGTAATACACTGACCGAATTTGATATCGCTGGCGAAAGGACAGAAACGGATACCGAATTTTTTATTTATACCGAACGAGATGTGTGGAGACCAGGAGATAGTGTTTATGTTGATTTGATGGTAAATAAAGCAGATGCAAGCCTTCCCGAAGGGCTACCTGTTGTTATGACATTTTATAATACGGACAATATCATCGTAGATGAACAAGTCAGGAATATCGATCTCTCACGTCAAAAGATTTATAGCTTCAAACTCCACACGCCTACTAATGCAAAGACGGGAAACTATCGGTGTATTTTTCAAATAGGCCCAAAATCAGTTCGCAAAAATATTCGTATAGAAACTATCAAGCCCAATACAACAGAAGCTATTTACAAATTTAAAGATTTGGTGGATAAAACAATTTACAGCGAAAATATTTCAGGAAGTGTACAAGTCAAGTATTTGACTGGATTTGAAATAGCAAACGCAAAGGTACATACGGTAGGAAAAGTGCGTAAAATCGTCCAGCCATTTGCTGAGTACAAAGATTATACATTCGATGTATTAGATAATGATAATACAGACAACCTTATAGAGATATTAAATGCGGAGACAAACGAAAAAGGATTTGCCCAATTTACTGGAAATCAAAACTTGAAATCATTTAATACGCCAATGAATGTATCGATAGAGACCGAAACAGTCATACCTGGTGGCGGCTCGGGCAAAGAAGGAAAATCGGTGGTCGTTTCCCCTTTTGAAACTTATCTCGGCGCAAAAAGAAAAGATGGCTCAGGATGGAGCACCAATTATACTTTTCAAGATAATATAGAAGTAGCGATAGTTAGTCTTAATCCTAAAGGCAAGCTGAATAGTCAAAATACCTCGGTTACGTACATTCTTCAGCAAAATATCGATACTTGGTGGGTAGATAAATACCGTCTTCGGTCAGCTGGAAATTTTGTAAATGCCGATTTTTGGAAAGATATCCCAAAAGCCAATGGCACCATCAACATAACAGGAAAAGGAAAAATAACATATCCAAAGGGAAAACTCGGAAAAGGTGCCTACAAACTGACTATGTTTGATGATAAGTCAGGGCACAAAACACAAGTGTACTTCACTGTTTATGATGGTAAAGAAAGTATTCCAGGATCACAGCCATATATTGTAGATTTTCAGACGGACAAGGATGAATATACTGTTGGCGAAAATGTGTCTGTTATGTTACCTAAGATAGATGGAGCCAAGGCATTGATCAGCTTGGAACGTGGCAACAAAGTATTGAAGCAATCTTGGCACACATTGAGTGCTTCTGCAAACATTGTCAAAATTCCTTCGGATGAAAGTTGGACACCCAATGTGTATATACATGTAACCATCGTCCAGCCTTACAAAAATGAAAACAATGATCTTCCACTGCGAATGTATGGTATAAAACATATAAAAATGGCAGGAGGCACAAGCGACCTAAAACCAGTCACTAACATACCTGATCGTCTGGAATCTAATAAAACTTATACCTTCACTATCGGGGAAAATAGCGGAAAACCGATGGAATATACGCTTTCGTTTGTGGATGAAGGCCTACTCAATCTTACTGGTTTTGCCACGCCAGATCCGGTCAAACATTTTAGTGGAAAATATCCGCTTCTTGTCAAAACCTGGGATATTTACAAGTATCTCATTGCATTCTTCAAAGGAAAATTTGCCGGTATTATTACCATAGGAGGAGATGATGCGTATAATCCAGATGCACTGGCAGAAGTAAACAGATTTAAATCCTTTGTCAACCATCAAGGTCCGTTTAAACTCGCCAAAAACGGCAAAAATACACACACGATAACAATACCTAATTTTGTAGGCAAACTTCGATTGATGGTCGTCGCTTGTAATGATCGAAACTTTGGTCATCTGGAAAAGTATATTCCTGTCAAAAACCCATTGATGGTACAGACACAATTTCCAAGAACACTTAACGTTACTGACAAGTTCATCCTACCTGTGACTGTGTTTAGAGACGATGCATCCGTCAGTTCTGCTACATTAACTACCAAAGGTGATGCCAATATGATCAAAGGTATCGGGCAAAATTCTGTTTTGTCTTTTGATGGTAAGAACCAATTGTCACAAGCTTATAATCTGGAAGTACTCAACAAAACTGGAAAGGTAAACTTCGAAACTTCCATAAAAAGTGGCACAAAAGGCATGAGTGAATCAACAGAGATTCTGATAAATTATCCTAATTCCTATGAAACGGCATTTGATAAAAGTATCGTTGATCCCGGGAAAAAATCAGAATACAATATAAAAATAAAAGGTTATCCCGAAGTCTTCTCCTCGAAGTTTCTGATTTCTGGTATAAAAATTCCAAATTTCACTCAGTATGCTGCTGATCTGATTGAATATCCTTACGGCTGCTTAGAACAAACTACTTCGGCAGGTTTTTCTCAGTTGTATTTGGATAAAATAATTGCCCTTGATCCAGCACAAAACAAGGAACGTATAGAAAATTTGAGAATCACTTTGGACAAGATTGCCAGATTCCAACAATCCTCAGGCAAGTACAATTATTGGGATGGGAATTATTACCACTTTTGGTCAGATATCTATGCTGGAAACTTTCTCGTAGAAATGAAGAGACTCAACCAACTTCCCAAAAATAGTGAAATGCTCCAAAAGTGGCTAAACGTCCATACGACCTCTGCTAATAACTGGGCTTTGGCTGAAGCATCCAGTGAATACGTGTATGAATCCGAAAGTATTGCTCAGGCATTCAGATTATTTGTTTTGGCAAAAGGTGGATCTCCTGCAAAATCTGCTATGAACAGGTTTGTCTCTAGCAATAAATCGAAAAATCCATTGACTTGGTGGCTCCTAGCTGGTAGTTTTCAGTTGAGTGGTTACGAATCAAAAGCCAAAGAATTTATGGCTAAAGCGGAACTTTTACAAATAAATAATGACAACAGCCGTGATTATGACACATTCGGAGATGAAGGACGAGATCTGGCTATCATCGTCGAAATCTTAAGTTACCTAAATGTAGATAAGTCAAAATCCGAAAAATATTATGACCAAATGGTAAATGTGCTCAATAAACAATCTTGGGTTAGTACTCAAACCAAAGGATTTGCCTTTATCGGCGCATTCAAATATTTTGGAAAATCACTTAATGTCACAAATAAAGTAGATTATACCATTACAGGTTTGTCAGGCGGAACGAAAACCTATAACCATTCGGCATTCGAACCTAAAGTTATTGTCATAGACAAATCATCAATGGGAAAAAATCTGGTAATCCAAAATAAAGGAAAAGGCCCGATTTACATTTATAATACACAACGATACATCGATAACAATATTAATAAAACCAGCAAGCAAATAATCTGAGTTTGCGAAGCGAATTTTATAACGCAACTCAAAAGCAATCTGCCAACAAAGGAATAAGGTTGGGTGACGATATCATTGTCAGAATTTCTGTAAATAATCCATCATCATTGGAAGTCAGTAATCTTGCACTCAATCTTAAAATGCCTTCAGGTTGGGAACTAATCAATCCACGAATGTATGAGACATCTGTTTCGGATCCAAATGAGAATTTTACCTATCAGGATTTCAAAGATGACAGAGTATATACTTTTTTTGATTTAAAAGCTGGTGGACTTCAGGTGTTTACTTTTAAAGCCAAGGCTGCTTTTATTGGAGATTTTTATATGCCAGCGGTCACTTGCGAACACATGTATGACGGTAACATCTATGCTCGAACGGAAACAGGAAGGATAAAAATCGAAAAGTAGGTTATTATCTGAAAAACTTAACACTGTACACACCTTGGTTGGTTTCGAAGGTAAAAATAAACAGCCCGGACAATTCAGGTAAATGAAGCACTTGTTCGCTAGGTGTACTTTTGTCTGCATTAAATATGATTCTTCCTGCTGTGTCTGATATCAAAATTTTACCTGTCAAATCTGATGTTACGGCAATTTCACCATTCTTTTGAGTGAAAAAGAATGGCAAAGTGATTGCATCTTCATTGGTACCTGTTTTACCTTCTATATTAAAGTCTGCAATCACTGGTAAATGGTCAGATGCCGAAGGTATATCTTCTTTCTGCAATCCAGCAGCTGTCAAATCTGCGTTGGTCATAGCTGGAGTCCAAAGTGCAAAACTATTTTGAAGTGACATCACTGATCCTGTATAAATAATATAGTCTAAGCGACCAGCACTGTATTTACCAAAATCATTGTACCAAGTAAAAGTATAAGGCAGAGACGTAGTCAATGGTTTTGCCTCTTCAAGTTCGGTGTTATCCCAATCTGGTTCGAAGTCAGGGCCATATGTGGTATTATCACCGATATTTCCGGTAAGGAATGTCTCCTGCTGCGCCTTATAT
This sequence comes from Saprospiraceae bacterium, assembly GCA_016717105.1. Taxonomy (GTDB): domain Bacteria; phylum Bacteroidota; class Bacteroidia; order Chitinophagales; family Saprospiraceae; genus OLB9. The sequence goes on from JADKGF010000001.1 coordinate 125,825, forward strand.
CCGACCAAATTCATGTCACCTACGATCACAATTGGAGAATTGACAGGTATCTGGAATGTCGAAATCCCGTATTTTACAGACCGAATAAATGACATAATCTTATCTACCTCAGCTTGTCTTCCAGTTTCGTTATCACAACAAGGAAGATGGGCGACAATATACAAGAGTTGTTTAGTGCCAAGATTGATATGAAAAGCGCCATTTCCGTCTATATTTCTGGCATTTACAATCGGGAATCGACTTACAACTCTGATATCAGGAACGGCTTCGGCATGATACCACTTTTGAGAATTGCTAGAAGGCAAAAATGTCTCCATCAACGCTGCTGTCTGAGCACTTGAATTATCATAGATTTCACAAAAGCCTATGATATCTGGATTTATTGCCTTAAAAATTCGTTTATAATTAGATTGAAGTGTACCAGCAAACAAATTATCTTTAAGCACATTGTACCCAGTGATGCGTACTTCATTACTTTTCTTAGAAAGTTTAAATGCTTGTGGTGTGAAGATTTTGGATTGATCCAATTCGTAAAAATAACTTCCAGTATCAGGTGCTTTGTCTCCACTGCTTATCTCATCTGAAATTAATATACGAATAGCCGCACCCATGTTGACTTTTAGATTATTAAATCCTATAGATCTCGACAAACAAAATTCAAATCGTTCGCTCGTGACTGTCGGAGAAGTTATCAATCCTGCCTCATCATGAAAAACATCATACGCGTTGTTTTGAAGGTATATTTTTCCAGCTTTATCTCCGAAAGTATAGCTAATATCTGCACCTATTCCGTTTCGTTGTATGCCAGTAGTAGGAGAATTGTCTGCATCGATAAAAATAGTGATCTTGTTGTTTTCCTGAATATTTATCTCTTTTGATAAGTCAAGATAAACAAATAGGTTTTTGTCGTCATTGCTGAATTTTACATCGGTGATATCCACACCTGACGAGTTACTATCACCTGATTTGTCTTTGTAATTTGTAGTAGCCGATTGCCAATCAACATAAGATTCATCAAGTATGATCTGTTGAGAACAAACATCCAAATTGGCAATCAAAAGAAGAAAAATAAAAATATGTTTCAAAATCAATTTACTTTAAATTGGCGCAAAGATATACACCATGCATGACAATAATAACTTTAGTTCAGACAATGCGTTCTTTGCCAATTTATAATTTTTAATTACTCAATATTTACCAAATTCAAAATCTGATATTAACTTTAGTGTTTTATTGACATTAATAATAATTTTATTTTGATATGCGAATGTATAAATTATTCATAATCATTGCTTTATTCACAACATTTGTTGGGTGTAACAAAAAGGAATCGAGTGCAGAAGTCAAAAGGCCTATCGACCACTGGGTATTCAGATCTGTTTTGGACTGGAATCCAAGGATGGTAACATTGGCACTTTCTGATGATCTTTGGGCTTCCTATCATGCAGAAACGGGTGCACTATATAAAGCATGGAAAGGATCAGTATATTTTGATGGTGCCGTTTATACCACAGCTCATGGCCCACAGCCGATTTCGATCGGAAATAGCTATGTAGAAAATATACACAAAAATCCATGGTATGCCCTAAGTGGAAAAGATACAATACCCGTAAAGTTTGACTATAAAGGCCATAGGTTTGTCAAAGGCAAAGCACAACTCATGTACCAGTTGTCATCAGAAAAATGGGCGAAACCCGTTAGAATATATGAAGAGATTGATGTAGAAAAAACGGACTCTGGCCAATCAAAGTTTTTAAGGACTTTTACTACTGAAAATGTAGCCGACGGTGTGAATATTGGATTAATGGCAAATTTATCTTCTATAGTTGTAGAAAATAATATTGAAACAGATGGCAAATGGACCATTTCAAAAAAAGATGAAGTAAAAATCGACAATGTCACTACTCTAAATGTAGACGGCTTTTTGATTTTGAATAATAATGCAGTAACAAAATTCCATACCACATTCACAGCACCAACAATAGAAAATAAAAATGTAGCTGGTGGCAAGGATGATGAGGTAGTGAATACTGAAGGTCCATTACCTGAAGGTTTACAACTTATTGCGAAAAGCGATTGTAAGACTTGTCATAATAAAACACTACAGACCATTGGACCAGCTTATGTAGCCATTGCTCAAAAATACAAAAATACGCCTGAAAATATTAGTTTGTTGTCTTCAAAGGTTAAAGCTGGTGGTTCAGGCGTTTGGGGCGAACAAATGATGACGCCACATGCCGACCTAGCAGAAGAGGACATCAATAAAATGGTATCCTATATCCTATCATTGGATGCTGATACAGATGAGCCGATCTCTAAAGAAGCTACATCATTGCTGACTATGGCGCCAGATGCTGGAGTCAAAGAAGATGATCTTTTGCCTGGTAGTATTGTAAAGATTTATGATATCCCTAAAAACACTCCAAATATGCCAGTTATACCAGCCACAAAAAAACCAAAACAAGCGGGTATTTTACCCAATTTTGACAATTTGTCTGGTGGAGATTTTAAGGAATTGGAAGATAATTTTGCACTTGTAGGTACCGGATATGTCCGAATAGACACTGCTGGAACTTACACATTCCATATCTGGAGTGATGATGGATCAAAATTATATATCAATGATCAGCAAGTGATAGACAATGATGGACTTCATGGTGCAGAATATGGAGAAGTAAGTATAGCAATGACCAAAGGATTTTATCCATTCAAAATCGAATTTTTTCAAGGTTCTGGTGGTCGGTTTCTTTCTTACAACTGGAAAAAACCAGGAGATAGCGATTTTGAAGTCATTCCACCTTCGAATATAATTCATAAAAATGATGCCTCGGAATTGCTCCGCTCTTCAAAACTTCCAATGGCCAATGTTTCTAAGATACCTGGTGACCAATATCCACTGATGGATGTCCATCCTTCATTCGACCTTTTTCAAGCAAGACCTGATGGATTCAAACCAAAAGTTGGAGGCATGGACTTCAAATCTGACGGAAGGATGATCGTAAGTACATGGGATGCCGCTGGTTCAGTCTATGTTTTGGACAATGTACAATCTGGTGACACCACACAAATGAAATACAAGAGAATAGCTTTTGGCCTAGCCGAACCATTAGGTGTAAAAGTGGTGAATGATACCATTTATGTGATGCAAAAACACGAAATCACTAGGCTCATAGATACCAATGGAGATGATATCATTGATGAATATCAGACTCTTTGTGATGAGTGGAAAGTTTCTTCCAATTTTCATGAATTCGGATTCGGGTTAGCATATAAAGATGGATATTTTTATGCCACATTGGCAACAGCTATAAATCCCGGTGGTGCCAGTACTCAACCACAGATACCTGATCGAGGTAAGGTAATCAAGGTGAATAAGAATACTGGGCAAATGACATTTGTAGCATCCGGCCTTCGAACACCAAACGGTATCGGTATCGGTTACAAAGGCGATATTTTTGTGGCTGACAATCAAGGAGACTGGCTACCTTCATCCAAAATTGTACATGTCCGAGATGGCGCTTGGTTTGGATCAAGGTCGGTAGATCCAGAAGGTACAAAAGACAAAAAAGAAGATTTACCTATGGTTTGGTTGCCTCAGGATGAGATCGGAAACTCACCGAGTACGCCTTTGGCATTGGATCTTGGTATTTATAAAGGTCAGATGATCCATGGTGAAGTGACCCATGGCGGTATAAAGAGAGTATTTGTAGAAGAAATCGATGGCCAATTACAAGGTTGTGTTTTCAGATTTATACAAGGACTCGAAGCTGGAATAAATAGAATTGCTTGGGGACCAAAAGGTGATTTGTACGCAGGTGGTATCGGTAATCCTGGCAACTGGGCACAAAACGGCAAACTACATTATGGGCTTCAGCGCTTGGTCTTTAATGGTAAACCTACTTTCGAGATGCTGGCAGTGCGTGCTAAATCTAATGGTATGGAGATAGAATTTACGGAGCCTTTAGCGCCGTCTGACGGATGGAATGTTGATGATTTTGAAGTGAAACAATGGTATTATAAACCAACTATTGAATATGGTGGTCCAAAGCTTGATGATAAAAAATTGAAAATAAAATCAGCTACCGTATCTGATGATCGTAAACGAGTGTTTTTGGAATTTGATGGACAGAAAGATAATCACATGATTTACATCCGCCTCAAAAAACATTTTGTAAGTGATGCCGGTAGAGAGTTATGGAGTACTGAAGCTTGGTACACGATGAATAAAGTCCCATCTACCAAAGGAGAAGTAAAAAAATCACCATATAGCTTTGCGTCAAATTCGCTCAATGAAGCCGAAGTTAAAGCAGGTTGGGAACTTCTTTTTGATGGAAAAAATTTGAATAATTGGCGAAACTTCCGAAAAAAGACCATAGGGAAAAGTTGGATTGTCCAAGATGCTTCTATTCATTTGGATGCTAAACCAGCAAAAGATGGTCATTGGCAAGCGGCTGATGGTGGCGATATTATTACTACCAAGTCATTTGAAAATTTTGAATTTGTTTATGATTGGAAAATCGGAAACTGTGGCAATAGCGGCGTGATGTTTAATGTGGTCGAAAGTGACAAATACGACTATGTTTGGCAAACTGGTCCAGAAATGCAAGTTTTGGACAACTCATGCCATCCTGATTCAAAATATGTGACACACAAAGCTGGAGATCTATATGATATGATAGAATGCAAATATCCTGTAGTAAATCCAGCTGGAGAATGGAACCATGCACGCATCAAAAGTCAGAAAGGAAAAGTCGAATTTTGGCTCAATGGTATTAAAGTAGTTCAATTTACCATGCATGATGATAATTGGAAAAAAATGGTGGCTGCCAGCAAATTTAAAGATATGCCTGATTTTGGATTAGCGACAAAAGGCCATATTTCTTTACAAGATCATGGTGACAAAGTGTGGTTTAGAAACCTGAAAATAAGATCCTTATAAAATTGCTTCCTTAGTAGGAGTATTGTCCTTTTTTATTACAAATTTTACAAAGCAGATGTAATACCTTAATCAGTGTGTTACATCTGCTTCCATTTTATATTGCATCCTGCAGCAGGATATTGTTTTTCTGGTGGTGTTTTACCATTCAACATGTCATCAATAGCATTCCTCAGATCGAATCCGTTTAATGGTTTGTCATTTCCAGGTCTGGACTCATCGAGTCTTCCACGATAATATAGCGCATCTGTACTATCAAACAGGTAAAGATCTGGTGTACATGCTGCATCATAAGCCTTGGCTACATCTTGACTTTCATCATATAAATACGGAAAAGGATACCTTAGGACCTTGGCCACTATATGCATTTTGTCTGGTGCATCATCTGGATATTTTACGACATCATTGCTACTTATTGCCACAAAACCGATTCCTTTTCTGTGTATTCATTTGCAATTTTTATGAGCTGCTCATTTACATGAATGACATAAGGACAGTGATTACAAATAAACATCACCATTGTACCAGATGCACCTCGAATATCATCAAACGAAACTTGTGTGTCTGTGACTACATCTTGCAACTGAAATTGTGGCGCCTTAGTGCCAAGTCCCAACATATTGGATTCTGTCAATGCCATCGGAATATTTTTTTAAATTAGGGTATAAACAAAAAAGCCCTCAGGAAGTTACCTGAAGGCTCTCAAAAACAAATATTTTGTAAAATTATTGTGCTGGAGTTGTAGCTGGAGCTGCTTTAGCTTCTACCATCAGTTGGAATGAAATTGCGTCTTCAATAAACTTATCACCTATTTCCTTAAAGAAATTTTTTGAAGCATATTTGATTCCCCAATCTGTTCTGTTGATTGTAAATGGATTACTAGTCACTACCACCATTTCGTTATTTATAGTAATGTTAGCTGGGATCGTCACTTCTTTAGTAATATCTTTTATAGTAAGATTTCCTTTTACCATTGAGTTTACACCGGCTTCTGTAGAAGGTGTTACGCTGATAATTTCAAATCTAGCCATTGGGAATTTTGTAACACTAAAAAAGTCATCTGCTCCTTCAGCTCCTGTTCCTTTTAAGTGTTCTTCCAAACCAGCTTTGTCATCACCGGTCAAATCTGTAACAGTAATTGTATTCATATCCAATACAACTGTTCCAGCAGCCAAACTACCATCCTTTACAGTAAATATTCCTTTAGCCACATTTACTGTTCCAACATGCTTTCCTGTAGGTTTTGATCCTTCCCAAGTAACTTTAGCGGTTTCAGGTGTTAAAGTGTATTCCACACCTTGTGCAGTTGCTGCTTCTGCAGTTGCATCTGCCGCTTTAGATACATTATCTTTACATGAAATAACAGCCACAGCTACGAATACAACTAAAAATAAATTTACGATACTTCTCATTTTTTTGATTTTAATACTTTAGATAATTGTTGATACTTTATTATAGTTTTCGAAAAATGCAAGAAACAAAATGTGTAACATGAATTTTCGTCGCTATAAATACGGATCATTAACGGGCATTATGTGCTTTATGTTTCCTACAATTTTCAAATTTATCACAACAATTTGTTAAGCTTTTGTGATATTTAAGATGGAAAATTTGTAATTCATTGAAATTTACCACGAATAATATTATTATTTATGTACTTTTGGGTTGAATTTATTTTGAATATATGTACTTACGTGTAATTTGCGTGATTTTGCTCCTTACATTTATAACCACAAATAGTTCTTTGGCACAGAGTTATTGGTTTGGTCCTAAAGGTGGATTTGCAATGAATAACCAAAGCTGGGGCAATGGCGGCACTGGTTTGAGCTTTAATAGAAGCGCAATGTTTAGTATAAATGGAGATTTTTTTGTAGAGTCGTATGACGAACTTAAAAAAGGATCACTGTATGCCCAGATAGGTTATCATACCAGGGGCAGCAGTCTCCGGTTTTTTGATAGTTTTAATAATTTTAATTCCAATGTAAAGTATAAATTCAATAACATCGTACTGGAATTAGGTGCAAAAAAATTGTTTAATCTAGCAAAAGATTTCGACCCATATTTTATCATGGGTGTACGAGGAGAATACACCATCGGGAACAATCTTAGTACTTTCAATTCATTGGTTAGTATTGTAAGTCCTCAATATATCCGAAAGTTTAATTATGGTGTAACCATCGGTGGTGGATTCGAAAGTGTAATGTCGGAATTTAGCAATGTTTTTGTTGAAGTTTCTATCCAACCAGATTTTTCATTCCAATATGAACAATTCCCGATAGAACAAGTTGTGGCACCTTGGTCACCCACTAATTACATAAGCTTACCTCTAACTCAAGTAAAAAACCTGTCAATAGAAGCAAAAGTGGGTGTTAAATTTCTTAGAAAAGTTGAATATATTGATTAATTACAAAATATTTTAAAATGAAAAGTTTTAGTCTTCTTACAATCCTCTTTGGGTTTTTATCGATGATGAATGCCCAAATCATGGTTACAAACAGTACATTTCCTGCAGTTGGTGACAAACTGAAACTGGTAGAAAATAGTAATTTTTCAGGTCAACTAAATATGGGAAATGTTAGTGGTCCACAGGTTTGGGACTTCAGCGCCCTCAATAGTGGAAGACAATATACAGAGTCTTATGTAGATCCTAAAACTGGTGTCGATGCTGCCACTTTTCCCGATGCAAACATGATGCTTCAGACAAATGGCGAAGAAGAATATTTTAAGACTTCTGCCAATGCCGTGACCTCACTCGGTTTGGGTGGAGAGAATCAATTACTTGGCTCGAATGTTGCAGTAAGATATATCAAGCAACCAACATTTAGATCGGCACCTTTGACATTTATCGGTGCTACGAAATCTGAAAGTTCTTTTAGATTACAACTTTCATCTGATATTTTTCCTGATACATTATTAGCTTCATTTGGTGCATTTGCTCCAGATAGTATTAGAATAGAATTTTCTTCACATCTACTGGATTGATGGATGCATTCGGTACTTTGAAAATGCAAGGAAAGTCAATTGATGTATTAAGAGAAAAATCGGCTGTGGTAAGTAAAACAAAAGTATTTTTAAAAGTTCCTTTACTCGGTTGGCAAGGTTTGGAATTCTTGCTTTCAATTGCCCAAGTTGAAGTACCAGATTTTATAAAACCACTTATCGGAGATAGAAAATCTACAGATTATAAATTTTATAGCAATTCACACAAAGAAATTTTAGTTTCTGCTAGATATGATTCACTTGATGTTTTGGAAGAATTGATTTTTGCTGATCTTGGTGGTATTAGTAGTACAGAAGTGACAGCATTAGAAAATACATTTAGCTTGTATCCAAATCCTGTATCAGAAATGTTGATTTTATCGACTCCAAGCTGGAAAGAAGGATTGTATCTTGTGACCATCGCTGACATAAGTGGAAAAATGGTTTATGCCGAACCATGTCAACTGAATCCTGATCAAGCCAAACACATTAATGTCTCAAAATTTGGACCTGGTACTTTTGTGCTTACGGTCAGAGATCAAAATAACACATTTACAGCATCTTCAACATTTGTAAGCCAGTAATATTGTCCATTTTTTTTATCCGAATTTTTTCGACGTTTTCATTTTACCTATGGAAAAGTAGGGAGAAGTTTATTCTTTCCTGTTTCCTTCTTACATTATTTTCCTTTGGCCTACAAGCCCAAAAGAAACCTGCATTTTTATCAGAATATAACCGACATTGGGTAGATTCGGTCTTTTTGAGTTTGACACTTGAAGAAAAATTAGGTCAATTGCTGATGCCTCGGGGCAACTACTCTGGCAAAGCCCATGATGTAGAAACGCTCAAAATGTGGGTCAAAAAATACAAAATAGGTGGCTTGGTTTTTTTTGCATCTGATCCTGTCACACAAGCTAAACTTACCAATGAACTGCAAAGTCTATCCCATACGCCACTTTTTATTGGTCAGGATTTAGAATGGGGATTAGGTATGCGGCTCGATAGCACTGATCGATTTCCATATGCAGTCAGTATTGGAGCCATTAAAAATGGTGATAAGTTGATCGAAGATATGGGCCGCGAAATAGGCAGACAATGTAGGCGAATAGGTGTTCATATTAATTATGCTCCTGTGGTAGATGTCAATAACAATCCACAAAATCCAGTTATCAACTTCAGGTCTTTTGGCGCAGACAAGTTGAATGTTACCGCAAAAGGTCTTGCCTATATGAAAGGCCTAGAAAGTGAACACATTATTGCTACAGCAAAGCACTTTCCCGGACATGGAGATACCAATGTAGATTCACATCACGACCTGCCGATTATTACTCACCAAAAAAGTAGATTGTCAGATATAGAATTGTATCCGTTCAAATCCTTGATAGGGCATGGTTTGCCTGCTATTATGACGGCACATCTTAATATTCCTGCACTAGAACCAATTGAAGGATTGGCATCGACATTTTCTCATAATATAGTTACGAATTTACTAAAGAAGGAAATGCATTTTGAAGGATTGACTTTCACAGATGCGATGGAAATGAAAGGTGCTATAAAAAATTTTCCGAAAGGTGAAGCAATGCTCAAAGCACTTTTGGCTGGAAATGATATCTTAGAAACATTTATAGATGTACCTGAAACTATTGAGACACTAAAGGCTGCAGTAAAAAATGGTCAATTACCCATAGAATTGGTCAATCAAAAGGTAAAGAAAATTCTTATGGCTAAGTCTTGGGTTGGATTAGATGATTACAAACCTATTTCTTTGGACGGCTTAAAACAAGATCTCAATACATCAAATTCGGATTTTATAAATTATCAACTTACCGAGAAAAGTATTACGTGTCTCAAAAATGAAAATAAACTACTTCCTATTCGAGATCTGAGCCAGAAAATCGCTGTTCTCAACATTGATGGTGATAGTATTTCGCAATTTTATACCACAACCAAGCAATACACACAAGTTGATTATTTTAGAATTACAAAAAATTCACCTGTTGTCTATATTGATAGTCTGCTTAAAAAATTGGAGAAATATGATATTGTCCTCGCCACATTTCATTTGATTGATATCCGTGCATCAAAAAATTATGGTCTAAATGATAACAACACAAGACTTTTCAAAGATTTGTCCAAAAAAAATAATGTCGTCATTAGCCTATTGGGCAATCCATATATTCTCAATAAATTGCCAGAACTCGACAATGCAAAGACTTTATTGGTAGCATATCAGCAAAATTTTTATACAGAAACTATCACGCCTCAGATTATTTTTGGAGCACTGCCGTGTGTAGGTATATTTCCTATCGATGTTTCTAATGCATACAAAACAGGATCGGGTATTTTTTGGGATAATATTGGACGGCTTTCTTATGGAATTCCGGAGCAAGTTTCTATAGACAGAGATTTTTTATATACCGGTCTTGATTCGATAATTCAGAAAGGTCTTGACGAAAAGGCATTTCCAGGCTGTGTTTTGCAAGTGGCCAAAGATGGTAAGGTAATTTTCGGTAAGTCTTATGGATTTCATACGTATGAAGATGCTCAAAATTTTAATGGTGCGAATGCTGAAAATTTATCTAAAGCATTTACAAACATAGATGATGCCATGGATAATACGGAAAATGCGCTTCCAAATATTACCAAATCAATACGTATATCCGATAAAATGTTTGGAAAAGTCCAAATGGATGATGTTTTTGATCTGGCATCTTTGAGTAAAATAAGTACATCATTGCTTGCCGTGATGCAACTCATGAGCGATGATAAAATTAATTTGGAAGATACGCTAGGTAGATATAGTGTTTCTATGCGTGGCTCCAATAAGTCAAACTTGAAATTTAAAGATCTACTCACACATCGAGCTGGACTGAAAGCATGGATACCATTTTGGAAAGATGCAGTAGATACTATTGCTACGATGAAACAAGCTTTGATCTTGAATCCATCTCTAGAAAAATCTTGCATCGTCAAGGTGACAAAACCAGGATTTTTTAAAAGGCTTTTTGGTGTAAAACCCAAGAAAACTATTGAATATCTAGAATCTCTAAAAGCAAATACTACATTGTGGAATACAATCTTGACACCAGAAACTAGAATTTGGAAACCAGGTATTATTTCTGCTAATTCAGACGAAATATATAAAGTGCCAGTAGCCAAAAACTTATATTTAAACAAAGATTACCAGAATCAGATTATGAAACAAATCGCTGAATCACCAGTAGATAGTCTAAAAAAATACGTGTACAGCGATCTACATTTTTATTTATATCCAGAGATTGTAAAATATATCACAGGCGAGAATTTTGATACTTATCTCGGTAAGACTTATAAAGCACTTGGTGCCAATAGTCTTACCTTCAATCCATGGTCAAATACATCCTTATATAAGATTGTTCCCACAGAATATGACAGTACTTTCAGGCAACAACTACTTAGGGGATTTGTCCATGATGAAGGAGCAGCATTGATGGGCGGCATTTCAGGACATGCGGGACTTTTCGGTAATGCGAATGATGTGATGAAACTTATGCAAATGTATCTTTGGAAAGGAAATTTTGGCGGCAAAAATTATATATCTCGTGATGTTATAGACACATGTACTTCATATCAGTTTCCTGAAGAAAAGAATCGGCGTGGAATCGGATTTGACAAAAAAGATTTTAATCCAAATATTCAAAATGGTCCTTCATTGGCATCTAATGAAAGTTATGGCCATTCAGGATACACTGGTACATTCACATGGGTAGATCCTAAGTACAATCTGGTTTATATTTTTCTCAGCAATCGTGTATATCCTACTAGAAATAATAATAAAATCAGTACATTAAATATCCGCACCGCTATTGGTGATCACATTATCAATAGTATTATAAAGGAGTAAACTTAGTCATTTCAATTTTTCATTGTTGACATGTCGCAAACTATCTCTCTTTGATTTTTTTTCTAGATTTTTGATCAATGCAGCTTCCAAATCTATACCAGTTTGATTAGCAAGGCAAACTGCAACCCAAATAACATCAGCCAATTCATCAGCAAGTGATTCCTTTTGTTCCTCCAGGCTCATAGGATTTTTGAATGATTGTTCGCCATACATCCGTGATATCAATCTTGCAACTTCTCCAACTTCCTCTGTTAGAATAGCCATATTTGTCAATTCAGAAAAATATCGAACACCGACAGTTTTTATCCAATGATCCACTTCTTCCTGATACGTTTTTATTTCCATTATTCTTTATTTTTTGAATCTATAATAATTGTAACTGGTCCATCATTAATTAAGCTAATCTTCATATCCGCTCCAAAAACACCAGATTTTACTTTTGTTTGTGATATTGTAGCCAAGTGTTTTATAAAATATTCATACATTGGTATGGCAACTTCTGGTCTGGCAGCTTTAATATAAGATGGACGATTTCCTTTTTTGGTACTTGCGTGCAAGGTAAACTGGCTAACTACAAGATATTCACCATTTAATTCATCATTAGACAGATTCATTTTACCTTCAGCATCATTAAATATTCTAAGTCCAACTATCTTAGAAACTAGCCAATCAACATCTGCTTTTTCATCCTCATGCTCTATACCGAGAAGAATCAACAAACCTCGATCTATAGATGAGTGGACTTTTTCTTCTATTGTAACCGATGCATTATTCACCCTTTGTAAAACAACCTTCATTTTTTAGTTATAAACATTATAAAATAATTCAATATGTATATTATTTATTTTTAATACTTTAATTTTAAAGTTATACACATACATTTTCCTATTTTCACTGTAAAAATAATCTATTTCTTTCAAAATATAAAAATACATATAATAAAAATTTAAATATAAACATTTTACGTCTCTGTAGATGAACTTATCATATAGTTTTCCACATAAAATATAAAGCTTCAAAGCCATGTAATAATGTGGAATAATCTATATGTTGATATGTTAAAATATTGAATAACAATAGATTATATTAATATTACTTGTTGATAAGTCGTTTATAACTATGATTGATTTTATTTTAGGTGTGTTATCTACATATCAACATTGCTAATAATGATAAAAGTATTTTTTATATAAAGAATTATATTATTAATACAAAAGTTAACTCAAGACAAATGAAAATTTCATTTCCTCTCATCTTATGTGTAATTTTGCAGTATGAAACATCAAGGAGTATATCCAAGGTCGGTCATTATTTGGTTGGTTATTGGATTGGTTATGGTTTTTATTCAAGTCATCTTGGGTGGAATAACTAGACTCACCGAGTCGGGACTTTCTATTACAAAGTGGGAAGTAGTAAGTGGTACAATGCCGCCTATTTCACAAAAGGATTGGCAAGAAGCTTTTGATCTCTACAAGGCGACACCGCAGTACAGAGAAATCAATGAAGGTATGACATTTGATGATTTCAAATTTATTTATTTTTGGGAATATATCCATAGGTTTTGGGCAAGAATAATGGGTTTTGTTTTTTTGTTTCCATTTCTGTATTTTCTGAAAAAGCGATTCTTGGACAAAGCAATTCTAAAGAATCTGTTTAGAGTTGTACTTCTAGCTATTTTGGCAGCAACTTTTGGTTGGATTATGGTTGCAAGTGGATTGATAGAGAGACCTTGGGTAAATGCTTATAAATTGTCGATTCATCTTATGATTGCATTTGCTGTTTTTGCAGCATTAGAATGGACCTTTCTTAAATCTATTAATTTAAATATAGAATCATTATTTAAAGAAAGCGAAATCTTAAATATCAAACTTATTTATTTTGTAGGCATTGTGTTGGTTGTCCAAGTATTTTTCGGAGGTGTATTATCAGGTATGAAGGCTGCTGTTGTTTTTCCTTCATGGCCTGATATGAACGGATCCTATTTTCCTAAGGTTATATTTGATACTAATCAATGGAATTGGGACAACTTTAATAATTATGATAAGAATGAATTAATGCCAGCATTGATTCATTTTTTGCATCGAAATACTGCATATTTGTTATTTTTTAGTGGAAGTTATATGGCACTGCAACTATACCGTAATGCAAGAAATTCTATAACAAAATATGTTGGAATTGCATTTTTTTGTTCTTTGATATTTCAAATTATTTTGGGTATCATTACAATTTTAAATAGTGCAGGTAACATTCCAGTACTTTGGGGAGTATTGCATCAAGCAGGTGCATTATTTCTTATTAGTAATATGGTTTTAATATTTTTTATTCTGAGTATAAAAAATAATAAGAAATAGCTTTATATTGTGTCAGTTTTTAGCAAAAGCCTTGGAAAGAGGATAAAATGTGATAAAAGAAGAAGGAAGATTTAGGTATATTGAGACTGGCGGTAGTGGTACACCTATCGTTTTGTTGCATGGATTGTTGGGAGCTTTAAGTAATTTTGAAGGCATAATTTCCCATTTTTCGCCTACGCACAATTTAGTTGTGCCTATACTTCGATTATTTGAAATTTCATTAAGAAGTTTGTCAGTTACCAAACTTGTGGAATATGTTGATGAATTTATACAATTTAAAGGATTTAGCAAAGTACACGTTTTAGGCAATTCACTTGGAGGCCACATAGCACAACTCTACACCTTGAAAAATGCAGAGAAAGTGGAAAGTATGACTCTGACTGGAAGTAGTGGATTGTTTGAAAGCGCTATGGGTACTACTTTTCCTAAGCGTGGCAATTATGAATATATGAAGCATAAAGCAGAGAGCGTATTTTATGATCCTGCCATAGCTACAAAAGAATTGGTGGATGATGTATATGCTACTGTGAATGATCTGAAGAAAGCTATGTGTGTAGTAGCTATTGCTAAATCCGCAGTAAGACATAACCTAGAAGACAAGCTAGCTGAAATAAAATGTCCTACATTATTGATTTGGGGAATACAGGATAGTGTTACACCTGTATGGGTTGGTGAAAAATTTCATGAACTCATACCTAATTCTGAACTAGTAAAAGTAGATAGATGTGGTCATGCACCTATGATGGAAAGACCTGATCTGTTTAATATTGCTCTTGAGAGTTTTATCAGAAGAGTTGAAGATGGTACATTTATTGAAAACCGCAAAGCTGTTACAGTTTTGGACTAATAAAGTTAAGGCCTTATATTTCTTTTTGCTTCTTTTTGCATAGGATTTTCAGAAGACTTTTGCTGATTTGTTTTTTTGAACATCTCAAATTTTGAGTATTGTTCTTCACGGGGATAGAAATTATTTTCGGTATTAATATCAGCTGTTTCAAGATAAGGATCAAGGATAATTCGTTTAATTTTTACATCAGGTGCATGAACTTTCGTTATCTTATGCTCGTCTTTTCTCCAGATCTCAGCAGGTATTCTAATCACTTCTGAAGTACCATCTTCGTATTGGAGCTCATAAATAATTGGCATCACCAATCCACCTACTCTTTCAAATTCTATTTCATAATAAGTTTTTGTGTCGTTTATCAATGCTATATCGGCATCAGATAGAGACTTAATACTTTTATTGTATTCAACTATCTCAGATTGGTCAGGTTTAGTTTTATCTAGCTTATTATAGAAATCAAGTAATGTAGTATCTATTTCAGTGTAGGTTTTCTGAATATCTTTTTCATTTCTAATGGCACTTATATTTCTTTTTTTCTGATTTTCCAGTTCCAGTTCTTTTTTTATTTGTGGATCTTTTGGTTGCACCTTCTTGAGTTTCACATCAGTAATAGATAGATCGACGTGATCTGTTGTATAGAACCAACCACGCCAAAACCAGTCTAAATCTATACCAGATGCATCTTCCATTGTCCTAAAAAAGTCTGCAGGATATGGTTGTTTGAATGCCCAACGCTTAGCATATTCTTTGAATGCCATATCAAAAAGCTCTCTACCCATGATTGTCTCACGAAGTATGTTGAGAGCTGTTGCTGGTTTTGCATAAGCATTATTTCCCAGCTGATATGCGGATTCAGGATTTACCATGATTGGAGACATTTTGCTTTTGTCACCTGACATGTAATCTACAATCTTTTGGGCTTCGCCGCGGCCTGAAGGATAGTTGCGTTCGAATTCCTGCTCTGTGAGATATTGAACAAAAGTATTTAAACCTTCATCCATCCAAGCCCATTGTCTTTCGTCAGAGTTAATTATCATGGGAAAAAAGTTATGTCCTACCTCATGAATGATTACGCTAATCATACCATATTTAGTTCTTTCGGCGTATGTACCATCTTTTTCACATCTACCGAAATTAAAACAAATCATAGGATATTCCATTCCTATTCTATCTGCGTTGATAGACCAAGCTACTGGGTATGGATAGTCAATGGTATATTTTGAGTAAGTTTTTATGGTGTGTGCCACAGTTTTGGTTGAGTATTTTTCCCATAAAGGATTGCCTTCTTTTGGATACATCGACATTGCGAGAACATTATTATTACCGATTTTAACATTCATGGCATCCCATATAAACTTTCTAGAAGATGCGAATGCAAAATCTCTAACATTTTGTGCATTGAATTTCCAAGTTTTCTTTGTATCTAATTTATGTTTTTCTCTTTCTACAGCTTCTTCTTGTGTAGATATGAGTACGGGTTGGACATAATTTGATTGAGCTTTTTTGTATCTTTCATATTGAGCTTTTGTAAGTACTTGTTCTATATTTGTAAGACTACCTGTTGCTGCTACTAAATGATCTGACGGAACTGTAATCTCAACATCGTAGTTTCCGAATATTAAAGTAAATTCTCCAGCTCCTAAGTACTGTTTATTTTGCCAGCCTTCTATGTCATTGTAGGCACACATTCTAGGAAAAAACTGAGCTATAGTATATAAATAATTGTCATCTTCTTTGAAATATTCATAGCCTGATCGTCCACCTAGTTTTAGTCTATCATTGATATTATACCAGTATTTTATGGATAGAGAATAACTTTGTCCTTTTTTTAAAGGTTGAGGTAGGTCTACACGCATCATAGTTTTATTCACAAGGTGTGGTAGATTTTTACCATTTTTATCTTTGATATGAATAAGTTTAAATCCGCCATCAAATTCTTTTTTAGGCTTATTCATGAAGTTTATATCTTCTTGTTGGCCTATTGATTCTCCATTTATATTATGGGAATCTGATTCTTTACTTTGTATGTTTTGATCTAATTGAAGCCAAAGATAAGTTAGGTCATCAGGTGAGTAGTTATGAAATGTAATTGTTTCTTCACCAAAGATTTTTTGATTATTGTCATCGAGTTCTACTTTAATATTATAGTCTGCTCTACATTGATAATATTCATGACCTGGTGCTCCTGTAGCTGTTCTGTAGGAATTTGACGTTGGTAGAAGATCGTACATCTGCCTGAATGGATTTTGATCTGTGTTTTGGCCAATTACTGTATATGAGATAAACACTAAAAGAATAATAAGACGCATGACTAATTGTTTAATGTATAAAGAAGTTTTAGGTTGGAAATGTTTAGAATTGATTATAAATGTTTCACGTGAAACATTTATATTAGGTAAGAAGGCTGGTATAGGAAATTGAATAAATAAAAAAAGGCCAGCGATTGCTCCCTGACCTTTTTGCTAATTTATTTATCATTGCAAAGATAATAAACTAATTTGTATATTTGGTAACTTTATTTAAACTTGCTCGTATAAAAATTTAAGTATTATATTGTTAAAATTCTGTGTTATATCGAGTGATGGTATCTAATTGTTTCACGTGGAACATTATTAAATATACTGTCCAGTAAAAGAATTTTTAATATTTTTTAAATCTTGTGGTCGCCCTTCAAACAACAGATGTCCTCCATCTTTACCACCAGTAGGACCAAGATCTATCACCCAATCTGCGGCGCGAATGACATCCATATTATGTTCTACAATCAGGACTGTATGTCCGTTTTCTACCAGCGATGTGAAAGCATCCATAAGCTTATTGATATCATGAAAGTGCAATCCCGTTGTAGGTTCATCAAAAATGAACAAGATGTTTTTGGATTCAAATTCTTTAGTGAGAAAGCTCGCCAATTTCACCCGCTGAGCTTCACCACCTGACAATGTACTCGATGACTGACCTAGTTTTATATAACCTAAACCCACATCTGCTAATGGCTGAAGTCTGGATAAAACACTTTTTTTATTCTTGAAAAATTCCAGAGATTCTTCTATCGTCATATTTAGTACATCAAAAATATTCTTATCCTGATAGGTAACTTCCAATACCTCTTTTTTAAATCTTTGGCCCTGGCACTCTTCGCAAACAAGTGTAACGTCTGCTAAAAACTGCATCTCTACCGTCAAATGACCTTCTCCTTTACAAGTTTCACATCTTCCACCTTCTACATTAAAGGAAAAATGTTTGGGTTCAAAACCTTTAATTTTTGAAGCTTGCTGGTCTGAATATAGCTTTCTTATATCATCATATGCTTTCACATAAGTGACAGGATTTGATCTAGACGACTTTCCTATTGGACTTTGATTAATCATTTCAACCATCTTAATATTCCTTATATCACCTGAAATACCTCCATGTCTTCCAGGTGCAATTGCCAATGGATCATTGATAACCAATTTCATTGCTGGATATAGGATATGCTTTACTAAGCTTGTTTTGCCTGAGCCCGATACGCCTGTAACTACCGTCATGGCCTGAAGTGGAATGGTAACATCCACATTTTTAAGATTGTGCTGTCTGGCTCCTTGTACTAATATCTTTTGTATTATTTTTCTCTTTTGTTCTGGATAATTAATTTTTCTATCTCCAGTAAGGTAAGATGCTGTCAAATTTTCAATTCCTAACTGAATAAATGTATTATAATCTCCAGCAAATACCAAATCTCCACCATGCACGCCAGCATGAGGTCCAATATCTACAATGTAATCAGCATTGCGAATTACAGCTTCTTCATGCTCGATGACTACTACTGTATTGCCAAGATCTCTAAGTCTTTTAAGGACTAACACAAGCTTTTCAGTATCCTTAGGATGTAGCCCAACACTTGGTTCATCCAGGATATAAAGCGAATTAGTTAAGTTACTTCCCAGGGTACGTGTGAGATTTATTCTTTGTGTTTCTCCTCCACTTAGCGTAGAAGCCAATCGGTCTATTGTTAAATATCCCAGACCAATTTCGATCATAGTCTTAAGTCTGTTTTTAATTTCTGTCAGTATCCTTTGTGCTATTTTTTCATCGTGTTCACTCAATGTAAGTGTCTCAAAAAATGGTAATAGTTCATCAATAGGAAGATTTATCAATTGGGTTATATTTTTATTTCCAACCTGCACATATGTGGCTTCCTTCCTCAATCTACCACCTTTACAAGCATTACAGATAGTTTTACCACGATAACGGGACAACATTACACGATTCTGGATTTTGTAACTTCCATCTTCCAGTTCCTGAAAAAATGCATCCAAGCCTTCAAAATAAGTATTTCCTGACCAAAGCAACTCTTTGTGATCATCAGAGAGATCTTTGTATGGTTTATGGATTGGGAAATCAAATTCATCTGCATGTTGTATCAACTGTTGCCACCAAAGTTTTCCTTTTTCTCCGCGCCAGCAGGCAATTGCTTCTTGATAAATGGACAGATTTTCGTCAGGTATTATTTTTTCAGGATCAATTCCAAGCATTTTGCCATAGCCTTCACACTTAGGGCAGGCACCAAAAGGATTGTTATAGTTAAACAACTGATGCGTAGGCTCAATAAATATTAATCCATCAAGTTCAAATCTGTTATTAAAATACTGAGTTGACCCATCTGTGAGAGAGACAAGACATTCACCTTCGGACTCATTAAAAGCAACTTGAACGGAATCTGCGATTCTTTTGCGGTTATCGTCATCATCATTTACCACAAACCTATCTATCAAAATATTTATTTTATATTCCGATTCTAACACAGATTTCTCAAAATCTATTTGGGTATTTTGTAATAGATCTTCAATATTTGTCAATTCTGAATCAAAATAAACTCTGCTATATCCTTTTTGCATCAATAGATCTAACTCCTGACCAATGGTTCTATCATGGCGTCGCTGTAATGGAATTAAAAGAAGAACTTTACTATCAACTACCAATGAGAAGATATAATCAACGACATCCGTCACATCATGTTTTCGCACCTGATTTCCTGTTATAGGAGAAAATGTCTTGCCAACTCTTGCATACAACAGACGCATATAATCATAAATCTCGGTAAGAGAACCTACGGTAGATCGTGCATTTGATGAGCTGACTTTCTGTTCAATAGCAATAGCTGGACAAATTCCCTTGATATAATCCACTTCTGGTTTTTTCATACGATCCAAAAACTGCCTTGCATACGATGACAAACTCTCCACATATCGCCGTTGTCCTTCAGCATACAGAGTATCTATAATGAGTGAGGATTTACCAGAGCCTGATACTCCAGTCACTACTACGAGTTTATTTTTGGGAATAAATAGCTCAATATTTTTTAAATTGTTCGATCTGGCACCTTTGATATGAATGAACTTCCTTAGATCGGATTTATTTGCAGACTCTATTATGTCTGAATGTGCTGTGGCAACCATATGATGATTTACTTACGAAAATTCTGACTATTTCAAAGTGAAATAACCAACAAGATATTAACCATTTTTATATTATAAAAAATAAATGTAAATATTTACTTTAAAGTTAGATAAATGCATAGTTTTAGATATTTTAAATTGATATTATAAAATTATATAAACAAAAGATAATCAAGTAATTAAATTATAAAAAGGCACTCCAAGCCTATTTCTGAACCTGAAGTGCTTTTATTTTTAGCCTACTTGATCTACTCTGAATGAAATTTTACAAATACATCCATACGAAGTGATCTTGCCATCTTTAACATGCGCTTTGATGTCCTTAACATAAACAGAATCTATATTTCTGATAGATTTTGATACTTCAGCGACTGCATTTTGCATTGCATCTTCAATACTTTTCTCTGACGACGCTATTACTTCAATAACTTTTACTACTGGCATAATATGTATGTGAGTTTTTTAAGGTCGCTCAAACCGTTAATTTAATAAATATAACACTTTGAATATGTTATATAATGGCAACAAAATTTAGACATGATTTGTTACCTTGATTCACTTATTATTTCTAAATAATGCCTCAATACATTGGACATATTGCTTTAGTCGTAGATGATTATGATCGTGCTATAACATATTATCAAGATATATTAGGATTTGAACTAATGGAAGATACTGTAATGTCAGAAACAAAACGGTGGGTAGTGATGAAGCCCAGTAAGTCTGCAGAATGTTCGCTTTTATTGGCCAAAGCAAGTACACCAGAACAGGTAAGTAGAATAGGAAATCAAACTGGTGGCCGTGTGTTTTTATTTCTCTACACAGACGATTTTGACCAGTTTTATGCACGTTTAATCAAAGGAAATGTAAAAATAGTCAGACAGCCTTCTGTAGAAGCCTACGGCAAAGTTGCTGTATTTGAAGATTTATACGGTAATCTGTGGGACTTGATCGAACCGGTGTGAAGTGAGCTGGGTGTATGTGGTGATCGTGGGTGTTATTGTATTTTAAGGTATAGGTAATTGAAAATTCTATCTGAAAATAGTTTTTCTGCATCTCTTATAAATTCATTTTCTTTAAGTTCAATTTTAACAATGTTTTGCTCATCATGTCCATCTCTCTTTTGGGGGTATTCTAAAGTCCAATGCCATCAATAATAAATTGGTTTTTATCGTGAATCATTGATTCGGCCTTATTTTCTTTATATTCTGCTTCAATAGGATACAACAATCCACCTAATTTCAGATTGTGCTCTTTAACTCCATGATAATAAGCCATGTAGGTATGTATCTGAAAAAAATCTGACCGATCTACATCGCCAGCAGAATTTTGCGTCCTGCCTAAATAGTTCATCTTTTTATATTTGACGTCAAAGACTGCGACATCCTCTTCCTTTTTCCAAAACAATATCGGGTCTTATTTTTCTTCCAAAAAAAAGCACCTTCATACACTGATAACTTTTCTTGTGCTAAACTTGCCAACCTTTATTACTTAGATTTTTTCTTAATACTTTTTCAATATAGATCTCAAAAGCTCAGAAGCATCTATCAAAAAAGCCTTTGGTTTCTGACTTTCCCTTTGGTTTTCAGAGAAATTAAAGTTGTTGATGATAATTTCTGCAATATTGATGATGTCTTTGAAATCTCTGTACAATGGATTTTGTAAAGATTTGTGCTTTTGTGCTTTTTGGATGTAAGATGTAGTCACCATAGCAGATGACCTGTTTTCTTTCATAAATTGTACCGATTGGCTGATACGAGATACCAATAAACGATTAAACTTTTTAGAGCGGATTTTAGTAGCTTTGTACAAAACATCAATGATTTCCTGTACTGCTACCTGATCACGGTATCTAGACTGGATTGGTGCACGCAATGGCAAATTATGCGTGATCAAATGCTGAATGTCAATCTGCCCTTTGATATTATATCCAAGATGGGTTTGCTCACGGTATGCTTTAGGAAAACCCAAAACCGATGCAGCTTTTTCTAATTTCTGCACAAAAAGGTGTGCCAAAATATATTGAAATTGACTTTCGTCTTTATCATTTTTATCTGCGCTAAATGATTGGTCCAAGACATAAATATCATTGGCATAATTCAGCATGTGTTGCAAAAAATAATCTCCAAATCTACACGTGATGTCTATGATATGTCCATTATGATAGATAGTACCAATAAAATTACCTGTTTTGGCTTTATACGTATCGTTATCTTTTGTGATCTCTAGGACAATTTGCTCCTTGTCATTTTTTATCTTTTGATCGGACTTGTTGTGATTGCGGAGTTGGATAAGGTCAACATTGTCTTCGATAAAAAGCCTGAAAGGAGTATTACTATTATCATTTTTTGGTACTTCCCATTCTGGAATAAATGAATTAGGTTCCCTTGAATTATCATTAATTTTACACCTGACCATTCTTACTTTTTGATTTTATAGTAGTAAACGGTTTTAAAAATTCTTCTTCTGCATCTTTCAGTTTTCCTTGAATCTCATTTTCGGGATATTCAGTACGTAAATATTCTTTTAAAGTACCAGAAATATATTTTTGAAAAAAGTCTTTACTATTTGATTCTTTAATAGGCTGTTTTGATTTTAGACATTTTGTTATATTCATATAAATGGCATGACCAAATTGGAAATGATTCAGAAAGGCCTAATTTATCTTATTAATGATAAATTTGTTTAAGTTTTCATAACATTCAATGAACACTTCTTTTTATTATCAATTCTAATTTATCACTCAAAGTATTAAAGTTTCATCATACCCATTTCTTTCCAAGCAAATCTTCTCCTTAATGCCAAATCAAAAGAATCTATACTTTTATCCACATCATTCATCATGCCTATGAAATAGATGTTTTCAGGGATGCCAAATAAAACTTCATCATCAATTTTTTCAAACCAGTTTTCTTTTATTGTGCAAAGGGCGGAGTTTTTTAAAGTTATTAGTCTACCTGCATCCTTATTCATTTTGCTCGTCAATTTCGCCTCCATCTTCATTGAAATACTTGTATCGATAACTATCCTCAAGCAACATTAATGTCTCTCCAAACACTGTTGAAAGATTGGCTCTATTGATTTCATCTACGACAAAGTAGTATTTTGGAAGTTCCTCTTATTAGCATCTTCCTTTTTATCTAAAAATTCTAAATTAGCTCTATGCACTTTAATACAAAATTCTTTAAAATGTCCATTGACTAATTCCAGTTTGATTTGCTTATTTTCAGTGAATCCTCTAGGCTTGACACCATCGATAAAATCTTCGTAGGCATAGTTGGGGTGAAAAACTACATTTTTCATATATTTTAATTTATCATCTTTGGGAATTCCTGAGAGCAAAAAACTCTAACCTCTTATTGACACTGTATGTCTTGCCTGTACCTAGAGGTCCATAAAAAACTGTATTTAAAGTATCTATTTCATGGCTTCCGTATTTCTTTGAAAACCAATGAGCAAATCTGTCAAAATAAATAGTTTCAGCAATATCATTTTTTTTATCTCCTTTAATAACTTTGCCAACTTCTATGATAAAATTTGATGATTCTTCATAATTCTCCCAATTATTAGTAACGTTGTAATCATCAAAGAAAGCACTTAATAAATTAAAGGCTATTCCGTTAATAATTGCGTATTTTTTATGATTCCTAAAATGCAGGATGGGGCTTAAAACACCTGTGCTCCCAAAACCTTTAGGTAAGTTAGTTTCATTAAATTTTTTTCTTCAATGAACTTAAAAATTTCTGGTGTTTTTTTCAAATTTTCTAAATTTTCACCAACTATACCCAAATTTCTTTTTTGAATAGATGCTAAATTTGTTCTTACCCAATCTACTAAATGATTTATATCTTTATTTTTCAGATATGTATTAAATTCTTCAATAATTTCAGTATTTGAATAAACCTTTTTAAATTTAGCATTTACACTATATTCGTTTGTCAGTGTATTAAAATCAGCAAGAAGTCTTTCAAAGATTTCTTTTTTCCCTTTTTTAAATTTTAACTCTCTTTTTCATTATTTTTTCCATCTTTTAAATTTTTATTTTTTGTTACTAAACATTCCCCAAAAAATCCACCCACTTCTTCCTCAAAGACATCTAGCGGTATCCGATGACCCAAGGTGTTTTTCCACCTGATATCCATAGCTCCTTTTTCGCGAGCTGCTATCCATGTTAGATTTTGTAATGGGTCGATAATGTCATCTTGACCACCGATGACTACACGCAAGTATGTCTGCCTGACTTTGTCTTGGACAGGCAAGTCAATACCTACGTTCCGGAAAGGTAGAGCAGGATTGAACAATAAAGCTGGCAAACTGAGATGTAGCGATAGATGATATGCCATACAGCCACCCATACTGGTGCCGATGATGATATCTACTTTTTCATTAATTGCCATGGATTTCAAATCATTGTATGATGTAGGATTGGCTCTATAGTTTATAATCGGAGCAACGACTTGTGTGTATGTGGAAAGTATAGCATACTTTTCTTCGCTCAAAAAACCATCAAGACCATGGATATAAAGTGTCTTAGACATAGTAATAGGGTATTATTATTAATCAAATATACTAAAAATATTTGATAAAACCAAATTTTTAATAAGGAAATTTTATGTCAAATGCTTATTTATGTAAAGTAAGCTATATCTTTGGATTATCAGTGTTTTTCATTTTAAGTGCTGTTTAGTTCTTTTGCGTAATTCATCTACAGAAATACTACTGGCCCATTCCTTTTCAAAATAAAATTTTTCTTGTTTTTTTAGCCAAGATTTCTTCTATGATAGATCGTCGGTAATAGAATCTATCCAATTTTTTATATCTATTCTTTGAGATGCTATGTGCATTAGTATAAACTAAAAAAGTATAAACTAAAAAAGCCAAACAAACACCTAATTTCCGTATTTATTTGGCTTTTACATATATGATTTATATTTTAGTTATCTACTAATTTGGAAATCCAAATTTGTAATTCGTAATTAGGCGGATCAACCTACTAGTGCAGTATATGCAGCAGCATCTAGCAAATCTGCAAGTTCATCTGCATTTACCAATTTTACTTTTACAATCCAACCGTCACCATAAGGATCAGTATTGATAAGTCCAGGATTGTCGCCATCAGATTCGTCCAGCAAATTGTTAAATTCAAGGATTTCACCAGATACTGGCATAAAAAGATCTGATGTGGTCTTTACAGCTTCTACAGTGCCAAAGATTTCGTCTTTTGCAATGGTTTGACCTACGGTATCTACTTCCACGTACACCAATTCACCAAGTTCACCTTGCGCAAAATCAGTTATACCAACGTAAGCAGTATCTCCTTCCACCCGAATCCATTCATGTTCTTTGGTGTATTTTAGATTTTCAGGAAATGTCATTGTTTTTAATAATATTATTTGGTTAGTTAATAGCAAGAAAATTTTTGAGCCAGTCTGTGGTGATTGATTTTGGTCTTTCTAAAGCCAATCCAAGAGCTCTATCCCAACAAAGGCCAGCACAAACACCCAAGGCTCTGGAAACACCAAACAATACCGTATAATAATTGTATTCGGTCAATCCATAATGAACCAATAAAGCTCCTGAATGTGCATCTACATTTGGCCAAGGATTTTTTACTTTACCTAAGGCTGTCAAGATCTCTGGTACAAGCTCGTATAGATCCCACACAATTTGTACAATAGGATCATCTTTGATGTTTTCTTGTGCAAAACGCATCTGTGCTATAAATCGTGGATCTGGCTGGCGAAGTACTGCGTGACCATAACCTGGGACAACTTTACCTTCAGCCAAAGTTTCGTTTATATACGTTCTGATTTGATCTTTGGTTGGATTGTTGGTACCTATTTCTTCTACCATTTCGAAGATCCATTTTATCACTTCTTGGTTTGCCAATCCATGTAATGGTCCTGCAAGCGCATTCATTGAGGCACTAAATGAGTAATAAACATCACTCAAGGTAGAACCAACCAAATGCATGGTGTGTGCTGAAGCATTACCACCTTCATGATCTGTATGAATGGTCAAGTATAAACGCATCAACGCCATAAAATCACGATCCTCGAAACCAAGCATTTTCGCAAAATTGCCGCCCCAGTCCATTGTAGGATCTGGTGATATGTGTTGATCATTGTGGAATGAACGTCTGTATATAAATGCTGCAATCCTTGGAAGTTTAGCTATCATATTCATCGAGTCCTCGTACATGACGTCCCAATAATCATTCTTGCTCATGCCCTCTTCATAACGTTGCGCAAAAATACTATCGCTTTGCATTGCTAAAACAGCAATACTAAACTGGGTCATAGGATGCGTATCTTTTGGCAAGGATCTGAGTGTATCGAAAACGTGTATTGGCACATCTGCTCTTCGACTCCATTCTGCAGATAGCCATCTGACTTCTTCTTCTGTCGGCAAGTCACCCGTCATCATCAGCCAAAATAAACCTTCAGGCAATGGTTCCTTGCCATTTGGTACTCTAGGCAATTTTTCGCGCAGTTGTGGGATATTATATCCTCTGAATCGGATGCCTTCTTCAGGGTCCAATGATGAAGTATCCCAGATCATACTTTTTACACTACGCATGCCTCCTATGAGCTGCTCCACAGTGACTTTATCCACTATGGTTTCACCATGATCTTTTACGATGTTCTTGATTTCAGCTTTGAGGGAAGCTGATTTCTGATAAAATTTTTCTTTTAAGGGATCCATTATTAAGGGTTGGTTATAATCTGTTTAACAAAATATGGCTAAATATTATTCAAAAAAATCAAAACGCTAATGTATGAATATTTAAGAATAATACAACCAATCTGATGCAAATCATTTTACTTTTTGAATTAATTTCTATATGACCGTTCTTATACCCACAAAAACAGCACCAAGAGTCAATAAAATACTGATAAGAACATACACAATACCTAAGACTAACTGACCTTTGGTAATGTATTGATAAAACTCATACGCAAAAGTTGAAAAAGTGCTGAAACCACCACAAAATCCAATCGCCAACAGCCATTTCATTTGTTCATTAATCTGTGCATTGATGTGTTTTTGTATCACAATACCTAGGATAAAACTACTCAATACATTGGCCAATAACGTGCCATATGGGAAAAAATGATTTTCAGGATTAAATGCCAAGCTTTTGCTCAATAAAAATCTTAAGGCACTACCGACTCCGCCACCGACAAAAACTAAAAGCCATTGTATCATGATTTTAATTTTTGTTTTTTAGCAACAAGTCGAGAAGCAAATGTGGTTAATGTCAATGCTAAAACAAGGATAATGATGAGCAACATCAGATTTCCAATATCCTGAAGCATTATTGCCAAAATAATAAAAAGAATATTGGTACTGAAAAGAATACCCGTTGCTTGCATATGGGTAAGCCCTAAATCTATTAGTATATGATGAATGTGTTTCCGATCTGGACTAAAAGGCGATTTACCTTCCAAAACTCTCAAAATAAACACTCTCAAGGTATCAAACAAAGGAAGAATCAGAATGGCTATTGCCACTGATGGTGCTGAATTAAAAGTATAAGGTGAGTCAATAAGATGATTATGGTGCTCAATAAACTGAATAGCTAGAATGGAACAAACCAATCCTAGGAGCAAAGCGCCAGTATCACCCATAAATATCTGCGCCGGTGTGATATTGTATTTTAAAAATGCAACCAGAGCGCCACCAAGTGCAAAAGCTACAATAGAAATCTCTATGCTTCCTACCAAGTAAAACCAAGTACCCAGCACCGCTGTGATTAATAATCCGAGACTTCCAGATAGACCATTGATCCCATCGATGAGGTTAAATGCATTGATGATGACAATGATTGTAAATATGGAGAGAACAATACTTGCTATTTCGGGTATTTCATGGATGCCAAAAAAGCCATATAAACTTGTCAGACGCACATTGGATCTGAATACTAGAATAGCGGCTGCAAATAATTCGCCAAGAAACTTCTTAGATGGTGAAATCGGGTCGATATCATCCTTGGCTCCGATCAGGAATATGATTATAAATGCGCAAAGAATGTATTGTAAATCACCAAAATATTCAAACGGTGTCCACAATATTATAGAAAAAAGTGTACCAGCAAATATAGCGATGCCACCAAGTGAAGGTGTGCTCACTTTGTGTGATCTTCTTTCTCCCGGCTCGTCCATCAGATTTTTCTTGATCGCAAGATGGATGATAGACGGTATAGCCAGATAAGTGAGAGAAAAAGAAGTAATAAATGCGAGTATAATGTCGTACATCCGATTTCGTTTTCAGGTCATTATCCTCTATTGGACTTGTTTCTGTTTAAAATGTCTCTTATTCCGACCATATTAAAATTCTATCTAAGCTCTTTTCTGAGCCTTGCAACTGGTATATTGAGTTGTTCTCTATATTTGGCAATGGTCCTTCTAGCTATGTTGTATCCTCTGTCAGAAAGTATCTCCATGAGACGTTCATCAGAAAGCGGTTTGGTTTTATCCTCACGCGACACTTCATCTGATAATATTGTTTTGATTTCTAAAGTGGATACTTCACTTCCATCTTGAGCCTGCATAGACTCAGAGAAGAAATCTTTAAGTTTTTTAGTCCCAAACTCGGTTTGTACAAACTTGCTATTGGCTACCCGACTTACTGTAGAGATATCCAGACCCGTTACTTCAGCCAGATCTTTCAAAATCATAGGCTTGATCCGTCTCTCGTCTCCTGTAGAGAAATAGTCGTACTGATATTGCATTATAGCATACATCGTACGATAAAGTGTATCTTGTCTTTGCTTGATGGCATCAATAAACCACTTGGCGGAGTCGATCTTTTGTTTTATAAAAAGGACTGCTTCTTTTTCAGGTTTGGTAGCTCTACGACCAGAAACGGTTTCTCTGTATCCTTTGAGCATTTCCATATATTGGTCATTGATCCTTAGATCCGGTGCATTCTTACTGTTAAGATTTAACTCTAGTTCGCCATCTCTATTGTGGATGATAAAATCAGGGATTATGTATTGACTTCCCATTCCGTTGCCTTCGACAGTGCTCGCTGGTTTAGGATTGAGTTTTAAAATTTCGTCAATTGCTTCTTTAAGTTCGCTGTCAGATAGATTCAACAGCTTTTTCATACGGATATAATGCTTCTTTGTAAATTCTTCAAAAAAGTCTGACAAAATTTTCAAAGCTATCTTTCTCTCATGCGTATGTTGATTGGGCTCTTTTTCTATCTTGTCTTCCAACTGAAGTGTAAGACATTCTTGAAGTGTTCGAGCACAAATACCCGCAGGTTCGAACTTTTGGATTTTTTTGATTATCGCATTGACTTCTTTTACATCAGTGTCGATATTATGGGCAAATAGCAGGTCATCTACGATAGAATTGGGTTCTCTCCGCAGATATCCGTCTTCATCTATCGAGCCGATGATTTGATTTGCTATGATTTCTTCTTTTTCAGTAAATTCAAGAAGGCCCATCTGTCTTTCTAGACTTTCGTGAAAGGTATTTTCAACAGGAACAGGCATACTTCTTTCCTCTTCATTGATAAAATCTTCGCCTTTCATTTTATAACTTGACGGATCATCATCCAAATATTCATTCAGATAATCATCAAATTCGAATTCTGGCTCATTGTTATCATTACTACCTTCTGGTTCTTGTGTAGTACCGAAGCCTTCACTGTCCAGATCAAAGACATCATCATAGTCGTCTCCCTCATCAAGTGCCGGATTTGATTCCAATTCCTCTTTTATCCTTTCTTCCAGACTGGCTGTTGGAATCTGCAGTAGTTTCATAAGCTGAATCTGCTGAGGAGACAGCTTCTGCAACATTTTCTGACTTAGACTCTGTTTTAACATAAGTACACTAAATTTTCTGATTACACTATTTCCAAAACGTAAACCATTATATATGTAACAAAAGAATTTTTTAAAGAGTTTCTTCTTATTGGAACAAATACTTTGTATGTTTACGGGACAAAAATAATACATTAAATCAATATATAATGATTTTGTGTAATATTTATATAAATTATATTTCAATTATTAATACATTATATTAAAATTTAATATCAAATGAATGTACCAAGTAGAATTGCTGCCTTACGCAAAACAATGGTTGCACATAATATCGATGCTATAATAATTCCGTCATCAGATCCACATCAAAGCGAATATATAGCTGAGCACTGGCAGGAAAGAGTTTGGATTTCTGGATTTACTGGATCTGCTGGTCTCGTGGCAGTTACAAAAGATCGTGCAGGTTTATGGACAGATTCGAGATATTTTTTGCAAGGCGAAATGGAGCTTAAGGGAACTGGTGTCGAATTACACAAGATGTTGAATCAATTTGGCACGCCATATATAGATTTTCTTGCCGAAAATCTAAGCAAAGGCTCTCGAGTTGCTGTAAATGGATTGATGTTTTCAAAAGCCGTGGTGGACACCATGAAAAAATCTTTTGCGGAAAGCGGAATTGATTTGGTATATAATCTGGATTTGATTTCTGAAATTTGGACGAACAGACCACCATTATCAGATGCACCGATTTTTTATCATGATGAAAAGTTCTCAGGAAGCACCATAGCAGATAAGTTTGAGCAGATAAGAACTACTTTGAAAGATAATCGAGCTGATTACCACTTGATAACAACATTGGACGACATAGCGTGGACTTTTAATATCAGAGGAAATGATGTCATGTACAATCCAGTAAGTATTGCATACGCTATCGTAGGTAAATCTGATGCACATATATTTGTAAATGAGAAGAAACTTACTGATGAAGTAAAAAAACAGTTTTCAAAAAACAATATAAAAATTTATCCCAATGGAGAAATCATTGGATTCCTAAATAATATGAAAGAATCCGAATCGATTTTGGTCGATACACAGCTTTGCAATCAAACAATTTATGATGCCATCAATGGTAAAATTATTCAAGGCAATTCTATTCCGAAATTTCTCAAAGCAATAAAAAATGGGACTGAAATCGGCCACATTCGCGATGTAATGAAAAAGGATGGAGCAGCTTTGGCAAATACATTCTATTGGCTGGAGCAATCTCTATCAAGTGGTCAAAAAATAAATGAGGTCGATGTAGCACGAAAGCTTGCTGAACATAGAAGCCAGCAAAAATTTTATCAAGGCGAGAGTTTCGGAGCGATCATAGGATATAATGAAAATGGTGCAATTATCCACTATCATCCTGAACCAGAAACATGCAAAACCATAAAACCTGAAGGAATATTGCTTGTAGATAGTGGTGGGCAATATAGCGACGGTACTACAGATATCACCAGAACATTTACCTTAAGTCAGCCGACAGAAGAGCAGGTCAAAGCTTATACATTGATACTAAAAGGAATGATAGCCTTAAGTATGGCAAAATTTCCAGAAGGAACAACTGGTGGTCAATTGGATACACTCGCTAGACAATTTCTATGGGCTGAAGGTATGAATTACGGCCATGGGACAGGACATGGTGTAGGTTTTTTCCTAAATGTGCATGAGCCACCACAAGGGTTTACACCTTTAAGTTCCGAAAGAAGCAGGACTGTACAACAACCTGGTATGCTCACAAGCAACGAACCGGGATATTATAAAGAAGGTGGATTCGGTATGAGGATTGAAAATCTCATTATCACAGTGAAGTCAGAAAAACCAGGCTTTTTGGAATTTGAAACAGTGACGCTTTACCCATTGGAGCATAAATTAATAGATAAATCAAGATTGTCAAAGGAAGAAATCGCTTGGATCAATCAATATCACAAATTAGTATATGCTGGTTGTGCGCCATTGCTAAAAGGTGAAATCAAAACCTGGTTTAAGGATAAGTGCAGAAAAGTATAAGTTACTTTTTTCGTCACAATTATCGCTTTGGGCGATAAAATATACGACTTCGTCGGTATGTGGGAATTTAAATAAGTCAATCTTGGTTGGTAGGTATAAATAAATAGAATGAAAATCAGAAATTTCTTTATTTCAGCTAGTTTAATGGCTGTAGTATTCACATCATGTAATTATGCAAAATCCAATCAACAAGTAGTGGTTTCTAACGACTGTGGTATGAATTGGAAGCAGATAAAGTCAGGTGATGCCGTACCAAAAGGCGTAGCAAACCCGTGTTATATGAAAGTGGTAATCCCAAACTTTCCAATGCAAGGAGACAGCAGGTTTATTACCAATCTAAAAGATAGAGTTAGAGCGTTTGTCCATATTGATTACGATTATTCAATCACAGATCCGTTGGAATTTATCAAACAAGCAAAATTTCTCGGTAAAGCAAATGCCCATGCAGACAATGATGAAGCCCTAGAATCATCTGCGTTTGAAGGTGCTGAGAATATGGTAATAGATAAGCGTATCAGAGATATATCGAAGTCTATTTTTATCAATGAAGATATAGTGGAACTCGATCAGGCAGAGATAGAAAATAAATTATTAGAAGAATCCAATAAGATTTTGGCTCCACTTGGTGTATCTCTCAATTTTATAACATTGACTTTTGATCTAGATGACCAGACACGACAAGCAATCGATGTTTCTACGGCAATGAAGATTTATGAAAGTAAAAATCTTACGGATCTTGGAAAAGCGGTAATTATTCAGAAAGCAGGCGCTGCAAAGCTTGTTGTAGAGGCTGCGAAAGAACAAAATATTCCAAGTCAAGAAGAATAAGGCTTAATGACACATAACGGGATTTCTCAAGGCCTCAAAGAAATCTAATTCTAAGGGTAATTTTGACATCAATCCACGATAAATCAAATAAGTGCCCATGACTAATGTAATAATGGGATATAATTTCTTTAAAGAAACTCGAAGACGCTGACTCAGGGCTTGATGTCCCAATGTAATGCCGATCATAGCAGGAAAAGTGCCGAGACCAAAAAAGAGCATAAATCCCATGCTTCCCCATAGATTTCCCAAGGATAATGAACCAGCTAAGGCGATATACACCAACCCACATGGTAAAAATCCATTAACAGTGCCGAGTAGGAAAGATGGTACTGAACGACTTTTATTAAGTAGGTTATACAATTTAGTACTGATAAAAGTATAGACTCGTTTAAATGATGGTATTTTATTGATTAATTGATCGGGATTGATCGAAAATAAAAATAAAAATACAAGGCTCACACCTAAGATCACTGAGACTACTCGTTGTCCATCACCAATATTGGCAAAACTACCCAGAAGTCCTGCAATAATACCTAAGGCAATGTAACTCAGAGTTCTTCCAGAGTTATATTGTAAGGTATCCAATACAGCAAAAAATCCAGTTACGCGTTTGCCAGAATGCACAGCCAATGCCAATGGTCCACACATGCCGATACAATGTAAGCTTCCGAAAAATCCGAGTGTCAGTGCAATCCAGTACAAAATTGAAACTTAAATGATGATTTCTTCTTCTTGATAATACGATTTACTACCCGTAATCCAATCGATTTTAAGCTTCCATCTGCCTGATTTCACGTCTTTTATCGGGATTTTGAAACTTCCGTTTGCATCAGTTTTGATGTCATAATTAACATCAGATTTTTCAGAATATGGATTGTACAACAATATTTTTCCGGAAGCAGATGAAAGCGAATCAACAGGAAAAGTAAATAATATTTCCTGATTACTTTTATTATAATCCACAAGCACCTTGACACTAAGATCTGCTGTATTTTGTCGTTTGTCGTAATGTTTCTGATAATTGATATCTTCTTCATAATAATTTTCGACTACCAAACTATCATGCACTTGCGTTGATTGGTAAACAACAAATACTAGTGTGCCAATAAAAAGAATAAAAAACAGGGTAAGTCCTGTCGCCCAATTGAATTTCATTTTTTAAGTATTACTTTATTATTTCATCGGACCAAAAAAAGTGGTCTTTACCTTTGTAATCAATTTGTCACCAGAATACACACCAATAACGATATTATTTTTACCACCTTCAAGCTGGTCTTTAGGTATCTTAATAAAAATGGCACCTTCGGATTTATTGTTTTTACCTACTGCAGGCTTTTTGCCGCCAATAATTTCAAAAGTACCCACTTCAGGATCCAACATTTTAAACTGAACATTTAGAGAGTCAGCCGTCTTATTGATCATCTGATAATTATACAAGTTACTAATAGTCCCGTCAGCCTGCTCTTGCGCTAATAAGCCACCTGTTCTCAAAAAGAGCACCTCTACATCAGAACGCAAAGAAAAAAGTACGGCTTCTACACCGATCAATACAAATAATACCGCTGAATAAGCAATAGTCCTAGTATTAAATATTTTATGTTTGCCTTTTTCTATACCTTCGATACTATCCAAGCGAATAAGTCCTTTCGGTCTGTCAACTTTTTCCATTACTTCATCACATGCATCCATACATGCTGTACAATTAACGCATTCCAACTGAGTTCCATTACGAATATCGATTCCTGTCGGGCAAACATGGATACATAGTTTACAATCTATACAGTCTCCAAGTTTATTTTGTACAGATGCAAAATAGTCTTCTGCTACTTCCGCCGAGATTGCTGCCGGTTGCGCTACAGTTCTATTTTTTTGAATTTTACCTCTAGGCTCACCACGTACAAAATCATAGGCTACCACCAACGATTTATTGTCCAACATTACGCCTTGTAATCGGCCATACGGACAAATCGTAGTACAAACTTGCTCACGCAATCTTGCAAAAACAATATAAAAGACAAATGAAAAAATGATCATTGCCATAAATCCGCCTGTATGCTCTGATATTGGTTCATTTATGATCTCTAAAACCTTATCAATACCAATAATGTAGGCAAGAAATATATTGGATATCAATACTGCAATACCGAAAAAGATGGTATGCTTACTGATTCTTTTAATGATTTTGTCTGTAGTCCAAGGTGCGGCATCAAGCTTCTTTTGTGCATTGTAATCTCCATCAATAGCATATTCAATACGTCGATACACCAATTCCATAAAAACAGTCTGAGGACATATCCATCCACAAAACAATCTTCCGAAGACCACAGTAAATAAAATGATAAAAACCAACAATATCAACATGGCGATGGCAAAAAGATAAAAATCTTGTGGTCCAAAATGCATCCCAAATAAGATAAAATCCCTTTCTATAATATTAAAAAGGAAAATTGGCTCACCATTCAATTTAATAAAAGGAAGTCCGAATAATATCAGAAAATACAAATATGACAACCAAGTCCGATAATTTGTAAATTTACCAATTGGTTTTTTGGGATAAATCCAAATACGTTTACCACTTTGGTCAACTGTAGATATTTTATCTCTAAAATGTTCGCCTGTGGTGTTGTATTTTGTTGCGTTGACATTTTTCAATATTTTTAAAATACAAATTTAAACTATTAAAATAGATATAACAGTAACATAAGTATCATTATTAAAGAAAATGGCAGAAAGATCATTTACATCTTTCTGCCATAATTTGAATTATTGATAAAAATTCCGATTGTTTATTGTCACTTTTGAACTTCAGTCGGTTGTGCAGTTTTTGTCGTATCTGTTACTGCTGGAGTAGCGCTCGCATCAGGTGCACTTGTAGCTCCTGGCTCATACAATTCGCCTTGTGGTGCCTTTGCGTTTGGTGGATTTGTACCTTGTAAAGACAAAATGTAACTAGCGACTTTTTGCATTGCACCAGGACGAAGCTGAGCTTTCCAAGAAATCATACCTTTTTCAGGTACACCATATTTTATTGTAGTGAATACGTCATTGATACTACCACCATGGAGCCAATATTTATCAGTAAAGTTAGGACCTACGGTACCTTCGCCATTTGCTCCATGACAGACCATACAATTAGCAGTATAGATTTCTTTACCTTCCGCCAAAGCTGCCGCTTCCATGAGCATTGTTACTGATTTTTCGTCGATGACATCAGCCTGTGAAGCCAAGAACTTAGCTTTGTCTGCATCGCCTAGTTCCATAGCAGCAATATATTCTTGCTCCTGATTTGGTCCTTTTGCAGATACATGGTAATACCACAGATATGCCGCTGCCCATATGATTGTACCGTAAAACATCCACACCACCAAGGAGGAAGAGAGTTATCCAATTCTCTGATACCGTCATATTCGTGACCGAGGTCAATATCCGCTTCTTTGTCTTTAGGTACTAGGTTCCATGCTTTGTCAGATATTGCACTCCAGAGTGATCCTGTAGGAGTCAAATTGGCTTTTTCGAGGCCTTCTGGACCAAATTTTTCAAGAAGTTTCATTTTCTGAACTTCGATCAAGGCCCAGATTAAACTAAGCCCAGCCAAAATAACACCGATAAGAACCAGAACAGCAAGAATTAGTAAAATATTGTGATAAGCAAGGTTATATACATTGGGTGATGCAGCTTGGGCAGCACCTTCGGCAGGAGCAGTGGCATCTTGTGCAGATAGACCACTTATGCCTGCTAATGTTGTGACAAGGAGAATGATGGTTGAAAAAAGCTTTTTCATCATTTTATTTTTGATTTATTATTTAATAATGAATTTTAAAATTGATTTGATCTCAGGCATCGTCATCAAGTGGAAGGTTTTCCATCCTTTTGATTACAGGATTATTTTTTCTAAATGCCAATAATGCGCTGACAGTAAAAATTATTACAAATGTCAGCAGTGCAAAAATGGCCATCCAGTTTATGTTACCTGCGCCTTCTAATATATATTTTGCCATGAATGTTAAATTTAATGGTTGTTTATTATTTAGAAGAGTCTTTGACCTTAATGTCGGTACCTAATCTCTGCAAATATGCGATCAAGGCTACAATTTCTTTATTTTCAAGATTCTCCTGTGTGATTTTGTCCTTTGCAAGGCTTGCGGCTACTTTTTTAGCCTGAATTTTAAGATCTTCTACTGCTTTATCTGCAAACCCTTCAGGATATGGTGTTCCTAATGATTGCAAAATTTTGATTTTTGATGCAGTGTATGATGTATTAAGATCATTTTTGTGCAACCAAGGATAAGGAGGCATGATAGATCCAGGAGCCATAGAGTTGGGTCTAACATATGATTATAATGCCAGCTATCCGGATATTTAGCACCAACTCTATGTAAATCAGGACCAGTACGCTTACTTCCCCAAAGGAAAGGTCTGTCATATATAAATTCACCTGATTTAGAGTATTCACCATATCGTTCAGTTTCAGATCTGAAAGGTCTCACCATTTGAGAGTGGCAACCAACACATCCTTCTCTAATGTAAATATCTCGTCCTTCCCATTCAAGTGGAGTATAAGGTTTGACTGATGCAATTTTAGGTACATTGTCATCGATCATTAACATTGGCACAATCTCTATCAATCCACCGATCAATACTAAAACAGCACTTATTATCAGCATTTGGATTGGTTTTCTTTCTATCCATTTATGCCAATATTCATTATTATGTGCTTCATAAGCAACCAATGCTGGTGCTGATGCTTCTTGATTTGCGATAAGAGTACCACTTTGTACAGTTTTTATAAGGTTGTATATCATGACGATTACACCTGTAAAGTAGATCGTTCCTCCTATGGCTCTGATGAGATACATTGGAAGGATTTGAGTTACTGTTTCGAGGAAGTTTCCATATTGAAGGAAACCATCAGCTGTAAATTGCTTCCACATTAAAGATTGTGTCCAACCAGCCCAATATAATGGAATCGCATAAAATAGAATTCCTAATGTACCGATCCAAAAGTGTGTATTTGCAAGTTTTACAGAATACAACTTGGTTCCATATATTCTAGGGATCAACCAATACAACATACCGAAGGTCAACATACCATTCCAACCCAAAGCACCG
This sequence comes from Saprospiraceae bacterium, assembly GCA_016717105.1. Lineage (GTDB taxonomy): Bacteria > Bacteroidota > Bacteroidia > Chitinophagales > Saprospiraceae > OLB9. Next base: position 164,023 of record JADKGF010000001.1, read on the forward strand.
ATATGCACGTGGCCTACAGTCCAGTCAGTATAGTGTGTGATAGCGTTAAGTGATTTTATGGATAATAACGGACCTTCTAATGTAGCCATACCATAAGCAGTGACTGCAACTACGAAAAACTTAAGAATAGGATCAGTTCTAACTTTGTCCCACACACCTCTTAATGTCAAAAGACCATTCAACATACCGCCCCAAGAAGGTGCGATCAGCATGATAGAAAACACAGTACCTAGTGATTGAGCCCAGTCAGGAAGTGATGTGTATAACAAGTGGTGAGGTCCAGCCCAAATATAGATAAAGATCAATGCCCAGAAGTGGATTATTGATAATTTATAGGAGTACACTGGTCTATTGGCTGCTTTAGGCATGAAGTAGTACATCAGTCCTAAATAAGGCGTAGTCAGGAAAAATGCCACTGCGTTGTGACCATACCACCATTGGATCAATGCATCTTGTACACCAGCAAAGGCATAGATACCTTTAAACATACTCACTGGTATCTGAATGTTGTTGAAGATATGAAGCACAGTAACTGTAATCCATGTAGCTATATAAAACCAGATGGCTACGTAAAGATGCTGTTCTCTTCTTTTCAGAATGGTTCCAAACATATTGATACCAAAGATAACCCATACAACAGCGATAGCAATATCAATCGGCCATATAAGTTCTGCATATTCATGGCTACTTGTGAGCCCTAAAGGCAGTGTGATAGCTGCTGATAAGATGATGAGCTGCCATCCCCAAAAATGAAGATTCGAGAGTACATCACTAAACATCCGGGTTTTAAGTAAGCGCTGGAGCGAATAATACACACCTGTAAAAATACCGTTACCTACAAATGCGAAGATTACAGCATTCGTGTGCAAAGGTCGAATTCTACCATAGGTGGTTTCTGCCAACCCAAAATTCATTACCGGAAAAACTAATTGAAGGGCCGCAATGATACCGACCAGCATTCCTATTACCCCAAAGATAACAGAAGCGTAGGCAAAGTTGCGTACAATCTTGTTGTCGTAACTAAATGTTTCTAAATTTGCCATAAGACAGTTTTTAAAATTTACTAATTGGTTTTATTGTTTTTATCTATCATATCATCATCCAATAAAATCCTTACGCCTGGTGTGTATTCGTCATCGTATTGACCGTTTCTTACTGCCCAGAAAAAGGCCGCCAAAAAACCGCCAGCTACCACCAAACTTATTATAATCAGATAAAGAATAATATTCATTCTATACGAATTTGGGTGCAAAGTAGAAAGGAGTTGTACTATAATAGATGATATAAATCATAATACTATGTGATTTTTGTCTCATGTGTTGATTTTAATTATAATATACAGGTTATCAATAGTATATGTATCTGATTTGTACAAAAATGAAAAATTATACTGACAAATATTTTTTAGGATATTTCAAAATTTTACATTTAAATGATAAACATCTTCAAAATTACACAACTTTCGACAACAATAATACATTTATAATACATATATTTTTTTATACCTCAATACTAAAAAGTTCAAACCACCTTCAAACAAGATGAATCCGCAGCTCAATTATAAAATAATGGGTCAGGGATATCCTGTGATTATCCTTCATGGATTGTTTGGTATGCTGGATAATTGGCAATTTATTGCAAAAAAACTGGCTGATACCGGATTTATGGCTATCCTTGTAGATCAAAGAGATCATGGTAGATCACCACATACCGAAGATTTTAATTATCATCTCTTGGCTCAGGATATTTATCGTCTTATTAATGATTTGCATTTGAATAGGCCGATTTTGATTGGACATAGTATGGGTGGAAAGACCTGTTTACAATTTGTATCTGATTACGAATCTATTATTTCCAAGTTAGTGGTAGTAGATATAGGTATTAAAAGGTATGAAGGTGATCATCAGCACGTGTTCGATGCACTGTTTGATGTAAATTTAAAGGAAGTTACTTCTAGAAGTGAAGTTGAAAAAATTCTAAGCAAACACTTGAACGACACGGGTACTATCCAATTTCTTATGAAAAATTTAAGTAGAGATAAAGAAGGTGGATTTGAATGGAAAATGAATTTGCCCCTATTATTCAAAAAATATCAAAATATACTATCTAATGTACAATTTTCGCATCGTGTCATGACCACAACACTATTTATAAAAGGGGATAAATCAGATTATATTCTCCATGAGGATTGGCCAGAGATATTGGATGTGCTACCTAATTCACAGCTCAGAACGATCTCAGAAGCTGGACATTGGGTACATGCAGACCAACCACTTGAACTTTTTGACATAATTATTGATTTTATTAAGGAATAAGTTTATCAATTTTGAAATCATATACATTCATATATATATTACATGACTAAACGTATTAAAGTAGCTATCCTATCAATGATTATGGTGGTAGGTGTTGCTGGTATAACCATAGAAAACGACAAGCTTTTTGAAATAAGCAAGAATCTTGAAATTTTCATCAGTGTTTATAAAGAGCTCAATACAAATTTTGCGGATGAATTAGATCCATCCACGCTCATGCGGACGGCCATTGATGCAATGACACATTCACTTGATCCCTATACAAATTTTGTTTCTGAATCACAGGTAGAAAGTTATTGGATCAACGAAGATGACAAATATCAAGGTATTGGAGCGCGAGTGGGCCTAGTACAAAAAAAGCTAATGATCCTTGAAGCTTATCAAGGTGGTCCGGCGCTTACAGCAGGTATAAAATCTGGAGATGAGATCATTTCTGTAAATGGCGTCAATATAGAAGGCAAAAAAATAGAAGAAGTGAATGCCATCCTACGCGGTATCCCTGGAACGGATATTAAATTGAACATAAAGAAAAATGGAAGTGATTTAGCTGAAGACATCAATGTCAAAAGAGGAGAAGTAAACATTCCCAATGTACCATATTCTGGTTTTGTAGCAGATGGTGTCGGTTATATATCATTGACTACATTTACACAGAATGCTGGTAGCAATATAAACAAAGCACTTAGGGAACTAAAAACAAAAAACCCAAACATGTCTGGTATCATACTGGATCTCAGGCAAAATGGTGGTGGATTGCTACACGAAGCGGTAAACATATGCAATATTTTCATTCCGAATGGTGAAATTGTTGTCACTACTAAGTCTAAGGTGAAAGAAAGGGACCAAACATTCAAAACGTTATCTCAGCCTGCTGATTTGGAAATTCCTGTGGCAATTCTTATAGATAAAAGATCGGCTTCTGCATCAGAAATAGTTTCTGGTGTCATGCAGGATTTGGATCGGGCTGTACTCATCGGGCAGAGATCATTTGGTAAAGGACTTGTGCAGAACACAAAGGAATTGCCTTATAATGCAAGACTCAAAATCACAACATCAAAATATTATATACCGAGTGGACGATGTATACAAGGTGTCGAATATGAAAATGGTGAACCCAAAGATATCCCTGATAGCCAACGGACCAAATTCAAAACTAAAAATGGTAGAATTGTAATGGATGGCGGAGGCGTGACACCTGATGTGAAACTACCTGCGCGAAATGTATCTGCAGTTACCCAAGCTTTGGTAGACCAACATATTATATTTGATTATGTCAATAATTTCTGTCAGAACAAGGAGAAAATTGACACCATCGGCGTTTTTAAGTTTACAGATTTTACTGGATTTACAGAGTATTTGAAAAAGAGAAGTTTCCAATATGAAACGGAAGCCGAAAAATATCTTAATAAGGCTAAGGAATCAATAGATAGTGCATCTGACAAAACACTGAGTGATGAAATTGTAAAGTTGAAACAAAAAATTTCTGCAGCTAAATCCGATGAACTCCAAGCTTCAAAAATGCAAATCATTGAAGAAATAGAAAAAGAAATCGTTTCCAGATATTATTTTCAAAAAGGCAAGGTGCAACTTACTCTGGATAATGACCCTGAAGTGAAAGAAGCTATATCTATATTAAAGGATAGTAACAGGTATAAAAAAATATTGGCAATCAAATAATGACCACTTATGGCCTTGATACTTCTGCTTGAGACTTCGACAGATGTCTGTTCGGTTGCATTGTCAAAAAATGGTATAGTCATAAATATTGAGGAATCACTTGAAGCCAATACACATACTGAAAAATTGACAATTCTGATAAAGCAATGTCTTGATGGGGCTGGATATAGCTTTAAAGCATTGGATGCAGTGGCACTTAGCAGTGGACCTGGATCATACACATCTTTGAGGAGTGGGACTGCAACAGCCAAAGGTATATGTTATGCTATGGGCATACCATTAATTACATTGAGTAGCTTGTATATTTTGGCCAGTGGAGTAGATCCTTCTTTACTGCAAGCGCAAGATGTAATCATTTCGCTGATAGATGCTAGAAGAATGGAAGCCTATGCAGAAGTGTATGACCACAATTTAAATGTATTGGTTCCGCTACATGCCATTATTTTTGATGAACATTCATTTGCTGGTTTTTCGGGTACAAAACATCTTTGCGGTGACGGTGCAGAGAAATTTATCGAAGCATATCATCAAGATACGCTAAAGATGCATCATAATCGCACTAGTGCTCAATATATGGCACAACCAGCAGAAAGGGCTTACATAGATCGCAAATTTTCAGATGTTGCATACTTTACACCGGAATATTTTAAGGTGCCATCAATCACAAAATCAGAAAAAAAATTATTCTAACACACACAACATTAAACCAACGTTTACTGTTTGTTATATATATAAACTTCTATCATATAAAAATATTTTAAAATTTGTAGTTCCTTTAATATGTTTTGGCAAGGTTATTGAATTATCCTATATGAATTCCGTGAACTAACAAATCATTTCACATGAGAAATAAGAAGAACGAAACCGTTACGTTAAAAAAGGGAAGTAAGGAAGTACAGCTTGATTACGCAGACCTAAGAAAGGCTGTTTTGGTACTCAGAGCCGTTAACCACAAACTTCGCCAGAGAATCATCGATCTTTTGGAAGATGGTGAGACCATGACAGTCACTGATATTTATATCAAACTGAGACTGGAACAGTCAGTAGCATCCCAACATTTGGCTATCCTGAGGAGAGCTGGTGTAGTAGCCACTGACAGACAAGGGAAGTTTATATACTATTCCCTTGATAAAGAAAGATTAGGCCAAATATCTACATTAGTAGAGGATTTGACCAGTTAATGACTTACTTTCAGTCATGTGTTATTAATTAATGATCATCAACAATTTATGGTGTAAATTTTTACCTTTTATCATCGTTTTGAGTGCATTCTTTGCATTAAGAGAATTTTTTTATTACAAATTAGAAATTTTTTATATATTTTCTTTGTCATATTAAAATAACTTGTCATATTTGTGCCAAGGTCTTAAAACAAAAAATAAGGAACACAAAATGAGAGGTACAAAAGTCACTTTTGACACCGGCAAATTACATTATTCGTCGGAGTTGATGAGAGCATTAGCTCACCCATTGAGATTAAAAATTTTAGAGTTTATTGATGATCATAAGTCCATCAATGTTAACAAAATATATAGTAATCTCGATTTGGAGCAAAGTATTACTTCCCAACATCTGAAAATTCTCAGAATGTCTGGAGTAGTTTCGGTAGAAGTTACCGGAAAATTTCACATCTATCAGATCAATTATGATGTGATCAACAAAGCTAGTTTTGCCGTAAACAGATTTGTAGGTAAAGCTTAGTCAAATTTAACTTCCAACAATAAAGATAAATTAGCAGTCATAATCTCATTTTATGACTGCTTTTTTAGTTTGCGTTACCCAACACAATCCGGATCCTTATTTTGGGAAACCTTATATCTATGTAATAGGGCTACTGATTACATTAGTAGAAATGCACACCTTGACAAGCAGTTTATTTTTATTCAGGTATTTGCTTCAAGCGCCTGATTTTGGTATTGAAAATTATTCAAGTCATTAAATATTAAGAAACTTGAGGTTTTATGCTTGTTGAATTATCTTTTCTTTCGTTCATAGATATTATAATGTCACAGATATAATTATCCTTGAATATACTGTCATATTAACATCAGCGCACAATTGGCTTCATTTGAAGGATAGAAATGAGATAATTGAAGTCCAAATTTTATATTTTTCTTTCTAGTTTAGATTTTATAACAAGATGTATTAAATCATCCTGCATTAGACTTTAAATCAATCCAGATCTAGCTTCTATATACAATTAGTATAGAGTCAGTCATTTTGTAATCCTTCTTATGTATGGAACTATTCTATAGATTGTTTAAATATTAAATTTATGCTTTTCGAATCTAAGTCGCTGATTTATTGCAATTTAACTTCTAACTACGAATCCTAACGTATAATTCTGGTTCAAACATAATTCTTTCAAGAATATTGGGCAAAAAAAGAAGGAGCAGAAAACTTAATTTCTGCCCCTTCTGAAAACACTTTATTCTGATTCTTTTGAGGTTCTAAAAGATTAGCCTTCTAGTTTGAATTTAACAGGCAATGTATAAAGTACACGTACTGGACGTCCTCTTTGCTTACCTGGAATCCATTTTTTACCCATGTTGTTCATACCTGTAACGGCAGTTGATGCTGCTTCACCGCAACCTGCTCCGATGTCTCTCACGATTTTTGTATCGGTGATAGATCCATCTTTATCTACAACAAACTGCAAAACAACTTGTCCTTCTACGCCATTTTCACGAGCAATAGCTGGATATTTAAGGTTTTTATAGATGTACTCCAACATTTTTGTTTTTGCACAATCTTCTTTTTCTTTTTCAGTGCCTTTGTCTTCGCAACCAGGAAAACGGGGCATCTGCTCCACTACCTTAAATATTTCCTCTTCATGTGGAGCTGGTGGTGGTGGTGGTGGTGGTGGTGGTGGTGCCTTTTTTGTTTCTACAACTGGTGCATCCACCTTAGTTTCTTCTTGTACAGAGTTATCAACAAATTCTGGTTTGTCTTCGATAATCTCTGTATCTGGTACCTCTTGAATTACCGGTGGTGGCGGCGGTGGTGGTGGCGGTGGCGGCTCGGCAGTACGTGGGATATCCACTTTACTTCTTCTTCCAACACTAAGTCTTGTAGATCCACAACAATTTTCTTTTCATATGTGGTCCAACTCATGGCTGCAAGCGATAATCCAACAGCTGCTGCTATACCATAATTAAAAAACTACCCGAATTTTTAAAAACATCCATTTCAGGATATTTGGTTCGGCTGCTGAGTTCAATAGACTTTACATTTTTATTTGCATCTATCAACGCTTGGGTATCAAATGATCGGTACCTCCTTCTGAAGTATATGATCAACCCAATAGTCAAAAGGATGAGACCCAAAAAAGTAAGAGCTACTCCTGTGCCTGAGACTTCTAATTCTTTGAACATAAGTTGTTAATTAATAAATATTTTAAATAATATCACACCGACAAATGAACCCATAATATTGGCTAAAATATCAAAGAGTTCAAAAGATCTTCCGTTGAAAAGGTAAAGTTGACAAATTTCCATAAATACACCAAATGAAACAGAAAAAAATAAAATATTTTTTTTGTCTGTTTGTCTTCGGGCTAATCCCATACACCATAAAAATGAAAAGATCGTATAAAATGCAAAATGACCCAATTTGTCTATACCTACAATATCCCAGATATCAAACTTCGAGGCTTCTCTGGCAGAAATCAATGATAAATAAATAGTAAAGATGGTCCAGAAAATAGCCAAAATAAGATAACTACGGTCACTCAGCGTTCTGAGTTTGTCTAATAGATGCATGATGAAATTATTTTGGTGTATCGGCACTTATAAATTATTTTTAATATCACATATTTCTTCTGTACTTACCACCGACTTCATATAAAGCATTAGTGATTTGCCCTAGTGAACAGACCTTGGATGTTTCCATCAGTTCTTCAAATAGATTTTGATTTTTGATGGCTGCATTTTGTAAAGAAATCAACCTAGTGGCCAACGCTTCAGGATTGGATTTTTTGATATTTTCTACTGTATGGATTTGGGATTCTTTTTCAGCCTCAGTCGCTCGGATTACTTCAGATGGTATGATGGTTGGTGATCCTTCTTTAGACAAAAATGTATTGACACCAATGATTGGAAATTCTCCTGTATGCTTGAGTGTTTCATAATAAAGTGATTCTTCCTGAATTTTGCTTCTTTGATACATGGTTTCCATTGCACCCAATACGCCGCCACGTTCTGTAATTCTATCAAATTCAGAAAGTACAGCTTCTTCTACAAGATCAGTGAGTTCTTCTATAATAAATGAACCTTGAATGGGATTTTCATTTTTAGCCATTCCAAGTTCTTTGTTTATAATAAGTTGAATAGCCATTGCACGACGAACACTTTCTTCGGTAGGTGTTGTGATGGCTTCATCATAGGCATTGGTATGGAGAGAATTACAATTGTCATAAATGGCATAAAGTGCTTGAAGCGTGGTACGAATATCATTAAAGGCAATCTCTTGTGCGTGAAGTGAACGTCCAGATGTTTGAATATGATATTTTAACATTTGTGATCTTGCATTGCCACCATATTTAAACTTCATCGCTTTTGCCCAAATGCGACGTGCCACTCTTCCGATGACAGCATATTCTGGATCTATACCATTGCTAAAGAAAAAGGATAGATTTGGTGCAAAATCATCAATGTGCATTCCTCTGCTAAGATAATATTCCACAAAGGTAAATCCATTGGAAAGTGTAAATGCCAATTGCGATATAGGATTGGCGCCAGCTTCTGCTATGTGGTAGCCTGAGATAGATACAGAGTAAAAATTGCGAACATTGTGACCAATGAAATATTGCTGCACGTCGCCCATTAATCTTAAAGAGAATTCAGTACTGAAGATACATGTGTTTTGTGCTTGGTCTTCTTTTAGGATATCGGCTTGGACAGTGCCTCTTACAGCACTCAGTGCTTGTGTTTTGAGTGTATTATAGATATCAGGTGGTAAAACTTCGTCCCCTGTTATTCCCAATAATAAGGTACCAAGTGCATTATTTCCTTCTGGTAATGTGCCTTTATAATTTGGTCGTTTTAGTCCTTTAGCTTCATATCGTTCATGTAATTTCTGTTCTACAAGATGACCAAGATTGTGTTCCAGAATGTATTTTTCGCATTGCTGATCGATGGCTGCATTCATAAAGAAAGCACAAATAGTCGCTGCAGGCCCATTTATCGTCATCGAAACCGAAGTGGCTGGATCACACAAATCAAAACCAGAATACAAAATTTTTGCATCATCTAGACAGCAAACACTTACTCCGGAATTACCGATTTTTCCGTAGATATCAGGTCTGTAATCGGGATCTTCACCATAAAGTGTTACCGAATCAAAAGCAGTTGATAGTCTTTTTGCAGGCATACCTAAAGAGACATAATGAAATCTGCGGTTGGTCCGTTCTGGTCCGCCTTCGCCAGCAAACATACGTGTAGGATCTTCACCTTGGCGCTTGAAAGGAAAAACACCAGCTGTGTATGGAAATTCACCAGGTACATTTTCTTGAAGATTCCACTTGAGAATGTCTCCCCAATCCTTATAAGATGGAAGACATACTTTCGGTATTTTGGTTTGTGAAAGAGAGCGTGTAAACGGAATGATTTTAATCTCTTTACCTCTTACTTTATATATAAATTCGTCTGATGCATAATTTTCCTTTTTTGAACTCGAAGACTCAAGGATACGTTTGTTTTCTCCTGATATATCGTCCCAAAGGTTTTGATATTTTGCTTCAATGACAGCTTTTGTGTCGGCATCATCTATGATGTTTTTGGCTGAAGATAAGGCGCATGCTTAGATGCTAAGACACTTTGAGCACGGCCTTTTTGATCGTAGTTTCGATTGTTTTCTGCTATTTCCGAAAGGTATCTAACACGCTGTGGCGGAATGATATATATTTTTTCACTTTCTCCGACTGGTAAGTCTATCGAAGATACAAGCTCGGCTTTTGTTTTATGATTTATAATGGATAATAATTGTTTGTACAATTTATTGGTACCGGGATCATTAAATTGAGAAGCTATGGTACCGAATACAGGCATTTCGTCTGGATCGGAATCCCAAAGATTATGATTTCTTTGATACTGTTTTCTCACATCTCTAAGTGCGTCCAAAGCACCTTTTTTGTCAAACTTGTTTATAGCAATGATGTCTGCAAAATCCAACATGTCTATTTTTTCAAGCTGGGAAGCTGCACCATATTCTGGAGTCATGATATACATGGACACATCTGAATGATCGACAATTTCTGTGTCGGATTGTCCTATGCCTGAAGTTTCTAGGATGATCAAATCAAAGCCTGCTGATTTCAAGACATTTACAGCACCTTGTACGTATTTTGATAATGCTAGATTGGATTGTCGGGTAGCAAGCGAACGCATATACACACGATCATTGTTTATTGCATTCATCCTGATACGATCTCCGAGTAGTGCACCTCCTGTTTTTCTTTTGGATGGATCTACAGAAATAATACCGATTGTTTTGTCCTTAAAATCCATCAAAAACCGTCGCACTATCTCATCTACCATACTGGATTTTCCAGCTCCACCTGTTCCTGTAATACCCAAGACCGGAACATCCTTTGCTGATGCTTTCAGACTTTCAAAAAACGCTGTATGATTTTCAGGAAAGTTTTCAAAAGAAGAAATGATTCTCGCAATGTTGTGGGTATGCTGCGGTGTGAGATCTTTAATATTTTTATTTATGGTCTCGCCAACAGGGAAATCACATTTTTCTATCAAATCATTTATCATGCCTTGCAATCCCATCGATCTTCCGTCATCAGGAGAGTAAATCCTAGTGATACCGTACTGATGCAAATCTTCTATCTCAGATGGTAAAATGGTACCGCCGCCACCACCAAAAATTTTGATATGACCGCAACCTTTTTGTTTCAAAAGATCAAAAATGTATTTAAAGTACTCGTTATGTCCACCTTGATATGAAGTAATGGCGATTCCTTGCACATCTTCCTGAATAGCGGTCTCTACGATCTCTTGTGCTGACCTGTTGTGACCAAGGTGGATGATCTCAGCACCGGATCTTTGCATAATGCGTCGCATAATGTTGATTGCTGCATCGTGACCATCGAAAAGTGATCCCGCTGTGACTATTCTAATATTATTGTTTGGCGAGTAGATATGATCTTCTGACATTTGGTAAATTGATTAGGTGGTGCAAAAATACGAATTTTCCATTCTGAAAGGTTGATTATCTGCCATAAGAAGGATAAAGTGTTAATTTTGCAGTAAATCACACGGAATATGCAGTTTGGCTTATACAATATATTACAATTAGCGGGAGCTGTAGGGATTTTTATTTATGGTATGAAGTTGATGAGTGAGTCAGTACAACGAGCTGCAGGTGATCGTTTCAGGGCAGCCATCGACTATATTACTAAAAATAAGTGGATGGGATTTATGACAGGTTTTTTGATAACTGCTTTAGTTCAATCATCATCGGCTACTACTGTGATGACTGTTAGTCTTGTGAATGCAGGCCTTTTTACTGCAACAGAATCTGTAGGGCTCATCCTTGGTGCGAATGTGGGTACGACGGTAACAGGCTGGATAGTTTCATTATTTGGATTTAAAGTCAATCTTGGTATGTATGCATTGCCTATTATGGCGATAGGTGTACCCATGATTTTTATTTCTTACGGTAAAACCAAAGATTGGGGCGAATTTTTGATCGGATTTGCGATGATTTTTTTTGGTCTTGGCTTTATGCGAGAAGCAATGCCGCTACCTACAGATTATGTGCAAGCTTTCGATTGGCTCAAAGAATTTACAAACAATGGAATATGGTCACGGATATTTTTTGTAGTGGTTGGTGCTTTTATTACTGTTTTGGTTCAGTCATCTAGCGTTGCAATGGCAATCACGCTTACGATGTGTGCACAAGGCTGGTTGCCTGCTGAGATAGCCGCATCATTGATTTTGGGTGAAAATATCGGTACTACATCTACGGCATTAATCGCATCTATAGTGGCAAATAGAGAGGCCAAAATATCAGCAAGAATCCATTTTATGTTTAACCTGATAGGTGTTGCTTGGATGGTTGTGATTTTGCCGTGGTTTTTGCCACTTTTGTCAGCATTGCTAATGTATATGTTTGGGATAGACGATATTTATAGCAACGCACTAGATATGACATTGGGGCTTTCTGCTTTCCATACCGTATTTAACCTAATCAATGCATTTATATTTATTAATGCCACTGAATGGATAACCCAAATGGCATCTTATACTATTCGAGGCGACCAAGGCACTAAGAGCCCGGATAAATATGCTGCTACAAACTTTTTGAAAAATGCAGAGTTGTTTCCTGAAATTGCCATTATCCAAATTCAAAAGGAGACTCAAAATTTTGGAAATGTATTGACGATAATTGCCGAACTTTTTCACACAATAGTTAATACTACTGATGACAAAAAACAGATGAAACTCATTAATAAATTGAAACAATATGAAGAATTGACAGATAGGCTGGAGATTACCATTACCGAACATATCACATTACTATCCAAAAAAGAAGTATCGAACGAAACCAATCAGTTTTTTAAGGCTGCAGTGAGGGCTTGCAATGATATGGAAAGAGTAGCAGATTTATATGCCCAATTGGCAAAAACAATGCAAAACAAAATAGAAAACAACATTTATTTCTTGCCCGAACAAAGGGATCGAATCAACGAAATATTGTTTTTGATAAGCGAGTCACTTGTTACATTATCTGAAAATCTTTCTGTAATAGATTTCAAGAATATAGACAAATACAAGGCAAATAAAGTTTACAAGGAACTAAAACGCTATATCACCGACATAAAAACACAGCATCACCTTCAATTAGGTACACCAGCTTATAACTTAAAGAGTGCTATGGTTTATAGCAGTGTATTTCAGACATTAGAATTGGTAAACAATCACATATTTAATGTAACGGAGTCTTTGATTTATGAAGGATAAATTATTGGCCTGACGGGCTGATTTTCTCAATTTCTTCTTCTATACTTCGCAGCTTGGACTTACAGAATGCCGAAAGTTCTGCGGCTCTCTTCAGCTTTTCACTAAGCTCATCTAGACCAGTCTCATCGGATTGAATCGACGAAAGTATGTCATTGAGTTCAGCATAAGCACTATCATATGTCATTTTTTGGCCATGCAGGTTTATTATTTTTTGCGAAGATAAACAGAAAATCAAGATAATTTTAGAAAACCAAGATCATAGCATAATTGTTTTTATCATTTATATAAAGAAAGGTATTTTTTTGCTTTTATAAAATATTGACATTAAAGGTCAAAAAGTGTTTTTTATCATAAATATAGCTACATTCATCTAGAAAAAGAGTTGCTGATAAAACAATATTCTCAACTTTGTCATTATTATGTCAAATTTCATCAAAATGAATGGTATAAGATTTACTTTATGTGTGTTGTTGATAGGTTTGGGTACGATTGCCCAAGCTCAGTTTCCTATGGGCGGATCCAAAGGCCCTACAATCAAGGGAAAGATAGAAGGCAAAATTATTGATTCTCTTACTCAGAATGCGGTAGGATTTGCAACAATATCTTTGAAGAAAAAAGGTAGTTCTATTGTAATCGATGGTGTCTTGTCCAATGAAGACGGGACATTTGTTTTCGAAAATGTAGTAAATGGCGCTTATGATATGAATATTTCTTTTTTAGGTTATAACGAAAAAATGGTTACTGCTACTACTACTTTGAAGGAACCCGATGTCAATATAGGAGCGATAAGTCTTTCCTTATCCAGTGTCCTTCTCGATGCAGTAGAGATAAAAGAAGAAAAAGTATTGGTAGAAAACAGGGCAGATAAATTGGTTTTTAATGCCGAAAACGATGCATCCATTGCTGGCGGAGATGCCACTGATGTACTACGCAAAGTGCCGATGCTTTCAGTGGATCTGAATGGAAATGTCTCTCTGCGAGGCTCTCAAAATGTAAAAATTCTCATCAATGGTAAGCCATCAGGTATGTTTGCAAGCAACGTAGCTGATGCGCTCAAAATGTTCCCAGCAGATCAGATAAAAAAAGTAGAGGTCATCACGTCTCCATCGGCTAAATACGATGCTGAAGGTAGTGCCGGCCTTATCAATATCATCACGAAAAAGCAGAATATAGAAGGAATAGCTGGTAGCGTCAATGCATCAGTTGGTAACAGACAGAATAGCCTGTTTACCAATCTAAATGTGGGTAAAGGCCGATTGGGTGTGAGTTCTAGTGCTGCTTTGTTTTACTCTACGCCAGCAAAAGGAACTACAGAATTTTACAGATATGATAGCCTAACACAAGGCTTGATAACTCAAAATGGTGAACAAAAAACATCTAGACTCGGTGGTCATGGATCAGTAAGTGCTTTTTATGATTTTAATGGGTATAACAGTATCAACTCATCCATTAATTTCAGAGGATTTGGCTTTGATCTCAATGGCAATACCGATGGAGTTATAAATGATCCAGCCACTGGTTTTAAAGACGTATTTAGTCGTACAAATACTGGAAACAACTTTTTTGGTGGATATGATTGGAATACAGATTATACGCGAAAATTTGAAAAGCGAGAAGGTCAAGAGCTTTCAGTCGGTGTCCAATATTCAAGACAAAACAACGATCAAGATTTTGATATTATCGAATCGCATAAAGTAACATTGCTCGATAGAAATACAAAAGTGGTTAATGATGGTACCAACCATGAAACAACCTTGCAAATAGATTATACCCATCCGTTTACAAAATCAATAAAACTCGAAACAGGAGCCAAAACTGTAATTAGAAATATAATAAGCGATTACGATACACAGAAATTTGATATTGCAACGGGATATTCTCCACTTATTGAGCAATTCAAATATGATCAGGATGTGTATGCGGGATATGCTTCATTAAACTTTCAGATAGCAAAAAAATACTCAGTAATCACTGGCTTGCGGTATGAGCAGACGAAAATCGGCGGTAGTTTTGACAAGTCGAAGGAGCTGAATTTTAGTGGAATAAAGTACGAAAATGCACTTCCAAATTTTACCATAAGCCGTACATTTTCTGGATTCAGAACACTCAAGCTTTCATACAGTCAAAGAATACAAAGACCGAGCTTACAGTTTATTAATCCATTCAATAACAATAGCGATTTTGTAAATAGAACTCAAGGTAATCCAAAACTTAATCCAGAATTGGTCCAGCAAGTGGAGCTTGGATATAATTTTACGTACAAAGGTTTTACGACATTCTCATCCTTATTTTATAAATACACAGATGGTATTATAGAACAGGTGTTAGGATTTGATACCATCACAAGTCTTTCGGTTAATACCTACCAAAATATTGGTACAAATAACTCTGTAGGTCTTAATACATTCATAACCAAAACAGTTAATCTCCTCACACTTCGCACCGGAGGTAATATAGCAACCTACAATGCTAAAGGTACTGTCAATGGAGCGCCAGCCGAGCGAAGCAGCTATGAATATAATATCTTTTTGAATGGCGAAGTGAAAATTAGCGGAACCTTTAAAGCCGACTTTTTTGGATTTTTTAGATCACCAGTAAGGACGATTCAAGGAGACAATCCTTCATTTACTATCTATGGAATGGGAGTCAGAAAAGAATTTAAAAACTCGTCAGTTGGTATTACACTCATCGAACCTTTCAATGCCGACAAATATTTCAAGTCAAATGTTAATACCAATCATGTCAGGCAGACATCATCATTTAGCATTCCTTTCAGGTCCATTGGTGTCAATTTTAGGTACAAGTTTGGAAATGTGGACTTCAAAGAGCGTAAATCGAAGGTAAAAAATACAGACCAAAAACAAGGTCAAGACAATCAAGGTGGCGGTATGGGCACTGGGACATCTACCCAAGGATCGTGATATTTAGGTTATTGCTTTTTTTCTTATGATATATTTACAAAATGTCCAGTTTTTTAATTAATAAACTGGACATTTTGTATTAGTTTTGTGCTAGAATTAAGATAATGAAAGTATCTGAATATATAGCATTTACAATAGACAGACTATCCAAAGGATATGTGTTCACCTATGCTGACTTTACCACAGAGGTGAACAAAAAGGAAGCGGTGATAAAAGCCCTAAATCGAATGGTGACTTCGGGTAAGATTGCCAAACTGTCTAAGGGTAAATATTACAAACCAGAGAATACACCCTTTGGCAACCTTCTACCCAATCAGGCACAAGTAGTAAAAGACCTATTAGAAGAAAACGGAAAAATAACGGGCTACCTCACAGGTTACAGCATTTACAACCAATTGGGCTTAACCACACAGGTAAGCAATACTATACAGATAGGCAAAAATCAGGTTCGCCCTAACTTTAAAAGAGAACGCTATACTATTGCTTTTGTAAAACAAAAAAACACCATCACCAAAGAGAATGTTCCTTTGTTGCAGTTACTGGATGCCATTCGCTACATCAAAAAAATACCCGATGCCAATGTAGAAGTATCCTGCAAGCGGTTTTTAGCAATCATCAAAAACTTTACAGACAAAGAAATCAACACACTGGTTCGCTTGGCTTTGAAATATCCGCCAGCTACAAGGGCGTTGTTAGGGGCTTTGTTAGAGCAATTGCAGCAAGGCAGAACAACAGAGGCTCTTTACAAGTCATTGAACCCAATTACCAAGTATAAACTCACAGGTGCTGCGAAAGCATTATCCACCACCGAAAAATGGAAAATTGTATGAAGTTGCACGAAAATAAAATCTTATTCAGACAAGCCGTTCAGTTTACGGCTGACCAAATGAAAATCCCTGCCATTTATGTAGAAAAAGACTATTGGGTTACTTATGCTTTATATACCATTTTCAACAATGATATTGGTAAAGATACAGTTTTTAAAGGTGGAACAGCATTATCCAAATGTTACAATATGATAGAACGCTTTTCGGAAGATATTGATTTGGTAGTATTGAGAGGAGAAGGAGAAACAGACAGCAAGTTAAAATCAAAATTGAAAGCAGTAAGCACAGTTGTAGAAGCCGTATTTCCCGAAGTACCTATCGAGGGCATTACCCATAAAATAGGGATGAATCGAAAAACGGCACATTCCTACAATAAAGAATTTAAAGGTGATTACGGACAAGTAAGAGATGTTATCATTTTGGAATCTACTTGGTTGGGATATTACGAACCAAACACGACAAAAAGTATCGTTTCGTTTGTTGGTCAAATGATGATGGATAATGAGCAATTTGACATTGCTAAAGAAAACAGACTACTTCCTTTCGACCTTTTAGCATTAGAGCCTACAAGAACAATTTGCGAAAAAGTAATGAGTTTAGTTCGTTTTTCTTACAGCGAAAATCCAATAGACGATTTAAAGAAAAAGATACGGCATACTTACGATTTGCATCAGCTACTTAAACAAGATGAGTTCTTAAAATTTTTTCAATCAACTGCTTTTGATGAAATGCTTTTAAAAGTAGCCAATGATGATGTAGCAAGTTTTAGAAACAATAATAAATGGCTGAATTATCATCCCAATGAAGCACTTATTTTTAAAGACTTAGAAAATATATGGAGTGAGTTGAAAACAATTTATAACGGAGACTTTAAAAATTTGGTCTATGGCGCATTACCCAAAGATGAAGCCATGTTGCAAACATTGAAAATGATTCAAGAAAGATTAAAAACAATTTCTTGGACAATTATAACTGAATTCAATGATTAGGCCTTGACTATAAATTAAGTACAAAAAGTATCTTTTACCAACCTAAAAGTCCTTCATTTCTATATTTGATGTCCTTGCATTCAAATACATCTTGTTCAAAACATAAATTTGCCTACATTTGTAGTAAAATATCAACTTATGTCAGATGCGTGGAAGGTAGGGAAGGAAGATAAAAAGGGAATACTCAGAGAACAGGAGTACTGTATTCTCATTGGTGTCATCACAAAAGATGAAGACGAAGCTCAAGTGATGGAGTATCTTGATGAACTAGATTTTTTGGCAAATACTGCAGGAGCAATCACCAAAAAGGTATTTACCCAGAAAATACCACATCCTAATGTCAAAACATTCGTTGGTACTGGCAAACTGGAAGAGATAAGGGAATATATCGAGCGAAATGAAGATATAACCTTGGCCATCTTTGATGAAGATCTTACGGGCAAACAAAATAGTTTTCTGGAGGAATATCTCAAAGTCAAAATCGTGGACAGAAGTACATTGATCCTCGACATCTTTGCCGAAAGAGCACAAACAGCACAAGCCAAAACACAAGTGGAATTGGCTCAAATGCAGTATCTATTGCCAAGATTGAGAGGCCTTTGGACGCACTTAGAACGACAACGTGGTGGTATCGGTATGCGCGGACCGGGAGAGATGGAGATCGAGACAGACCGAAGGATTATCCGAGATAAAATCGCTTTACTAAAGAAAAGACTTGAGAAAATAGATCAGCAAGCACAGACACAACGTAAAAACAGGGGCGAACTCATTCGAGTATCTCTGGTCGGCTATACCAATGTAGGTAAGTCCACACTCATGAATGTTTTGAGTAAATCTGATGTTTTTGCAGAAAACAAGCTATTTGCGACATTAGATACGACTGTGCGAAAGGTAGTTTGGGATACGATGCCATTTTTATTATCAGATACGGTAGGATTTATACGCAAATTGCCGCACCATCTGGTCGAAAGTTTCAAGTCCACCTTGGATGAAGTACGCGAAAGTGACATCCTTGTTCATGTGGTCGATATAGCGCATCCGCAACACGAAGATCATATCCTCACAGTCCAAAATACACTCAATGATCTGGGCGCCAGTGACCGGACGACACTTATGGTTTTTAATAAAGTAGATCTATATCGCGAAAAGTATTTTGATGATTATCTAGATCAGGGTACTAAAAAGGAAATCATGCATGAAATCCGAGAGAAATTTACCAATTTATACAATTTTCCCAATGTACTTATCTCGGCTACAGATAAAGAAAATATTGACCAATTGCGGGATACCTTACGGGAAATGATCATGCAAGAATACAAAGTGCGTTATCCTTTTCAGGTAAAATCGTGGTAACGCTCTAAAAAAAAGAAAAAGCAATGGTAGATATTCTTCAAAAGTACGCACACCTTTTGGTGCATTATTGTTTGGAAATCAAACCAGACGAAAAATTATATATTTCTACTACTACTTTGGCAGAGCCGCTACTTAGAGAAGTGTATAGAGAAGCAGTAAAAGCAGGCGCATACGTGGATTTCAATATGAGTTTTCGGGAGCAAAACCGGATATTTATCACAGAAGCCAATGACCGACAATTGGATTATGTACTACCTGCTTATAAGGAAATGATGGAAAGTTATGATGCGTATTTAGTCATCAGAGCGCCATTCAATATTAGAGAAGATGTGTCCAATGATCCAACAAAATCTGCAAGAAGACAAGAAGCCCTTCATATTGTAAATCAAATATATACCAAAAGAATAGCTGACCGAAGTCTCAAGAGATGTTTGTGTCAGTTTCCGACTCAGGCTGCAGCTCAAGAAGCTGGAATGAGTCTCGAAGAATACGAATATTTTGTTTATAATGCATGCCACTTGTATAGTGATGATCCATCAGCAGAGTGGATTAAAGTCCGCAACCAACAGCAACACATCGTAGATTCTCTCAATCAATGCGACAATATCACTTATAAAAACAAGGCAATTGACATAAGTTTTAGTGTGAAAGGCAGAACGTGGATCAACTCAGACGGAAGATCCAATATGCCCAGTGGAGAAGTATTCAGCAGTCCTATAGAAAATAGTGTCAATGGTACAATTTATTTTGATTACCCAACAGTATTTATGGGACATGAAGTAGCAGGTGTGACATTGGAAGTATCTGAAGGTAAGGTAATCTCTTGGCAAGCAGAAAAAGGTAAAGAATTTCTTGACCATATTTTTACTATAGATGGTGCAAGGTATTTTGGAGAAGTCGCAGTTGGTACAAATTACCAGATACAGAAACCTACAAAAAACATTTTATTTGATGAAAAAATCGGTGGTTCAGTTCACATGGCATTGGGTCAATCTTACAAACAAACTGGAGGCCTTAACAAATCACCGATACACTGGGATCTCATTTCAAATATGAAAGATGGCGGAGAAATATGGGCAGATCACAAGCTGATTTATAAAAATGGCAAATTCCTTTTAGGAGAATAAATAAATAAACTTGCAGATAAGTACAAAAATAAACGCTTTCATCAAGCTGATAAAGACTTCTTTGCAAGGCGAAGAAAGAGATTATACGCAAGGAAGTATAAAGCAAGCTATATTTTTATTAGCCATTCCTATGATATTGGAATTGAGCTTGGAGAGTGTTTTCGCCTTGGTTGATATGTATTTTGTGGGCAAGCTTGGACATAATGCCATTGCGGTTGTCGCTTATACCGAATCAATGGTTACTATGGTTTATTCATTGGCCATCGGAATAAGTACTGCAGCCACAGCCATTATTGCACGGAGAGTCGGAGAGAAAGATTTGCAAGGAGCATCAAAATCTGCATTACAATCTATCATCATTTCCTTAGTGTTGTCAGCTTTGATAGGCATTTTTGGATATTTGTATGCGCCTCAAATGCTACGATTCATGGGTGCATCAGATGACGTAATTAAGCAAGGAGTTGGATTCACACAGATTATGTTTGGATTCAATGTAGTGATCATGCTGTTATTTTTGATAAATGGTATTTTTCGTGGAGCTGGCAATGCTGCTTTAGCCATGAAAAGTCTATGGATAGCTAGTATTACCAATATTATTTTAGTGCCTGTCTTAATTTATGGTATTGGTCCATGGCAAGGTTGGGGGCTCGAAGGTGCAGCTATTGCTACTTGTATCGGTAGAGGATCCGGCGTTTTATATCAAATATACCACTTGTTTTATGGTAAAGGCATGATAAAATTAACTATCCAAAATTTAGCTCCGGATTTACAAGTTATAAAATCAATTTTCAATCTAGCATGGCCAGCTACTTTCCAGTTTATTATAGCATCTGGCAGTTGGATATTTTTAACAAGGATTGTTGCAGAAACAGGTGGTGCAGAAGCATCTGCCGGCTACCAGATTGCAATTCGGAATGTTATATTTTTTATTCTTCCAGCTTGGGGACTGAGCAATGCTGCAGCGACCTTGGTAGGACAAAATCTAGGAGCCAAACTACCAGACAGAGCCGAAAAAAGCGTATATCTAGCCACAAAGTACAATGCTATATTTATGGGAATAGTCAGTCTGATATTTATATTTTTATCATCGCCGATTATTGGATTTTTTACAACCGAGCCATTAGTACACAGTGTCGGAGTGAAGGCGTTACAAATCATAGGTGCCGGATTTATCTTTTATGGTATAGGAATGGTAATGATTCAGTCTCTCAATGGTGCTGGAGATACGCGTACGCCAACATGGATTAATTTTATAGGTTTCTGGATAATTCAAATACCTTTAGCGTATTATTTTATGTATTATACCGACTTCGGACTTGAGGCGATTTTTTCAGCTGTACCTCTTGCTGAGACTGGCATTGCGATTGCTGCTTTTTATGTGTTCAGAAGTGGGAAATGGAAGAAAATCCAAGTGTAATATTAACTAATGATATTTTGTTATCAAATCTCAAAAAGTATCTATCAGCCCAAAACAACTTTTATTAAATATATTCACATCATAATTATTTACTAAGTGTATATTTGCCATGAATATTAACAAGTTCGGCATATAAAACGGACAATTTTTCACTTAACATGAATATCTCTTTTCACCTACATTACAGGACGACATACGGCGAAGTTGTCGGAATAGCCTATTATTTCGAAAATAATGAAGTTTTCAACTATCCTTTACAATCATATGATGGTGAAAATTGGTCTGGCACTTTGAACACGGATCTTCCTTCTACACTATATTATAAATATGTAATACTTTCAGAAGGTAAAGTAAACCTGTCTGAATGGGGAAAATATCGAAAACTGGATGTTTTTGATGGCATTAATTTGTTTGCAGAAGACTCTTGGCGACCACGTGCCAATGAAAACAATGTGTATGTATCAACCGCATTTTCTGAAGCCATCTTTCGAAGGAAGATTAATAAAACTAAAAGTCGAAATGTAGTAAATAACGCGAAAAACCAAATCAGGTTTAAACTCAACACAACTTCAATTCAAAGTCATTTGTGTTTTGGTGTGATAGGCAATATTCCAGAATTGGGTGCTTGGAAAACACCAAAATTAATGGATGATCGCAACTATCCGGAATGGAGCATCGACATACCAGTAGAAAATTCCTATTTACAGATTGAGTACAAGTATGTCATCGTAGATCCTTTAGATTTGTCTATCAAAATCTGGGAACATGGCGACAATAGAAAATGTAGTTTTGCGCTTAATGAAAAGCAAAAGAATCAGATCGTAATTTCAGATTCATTTTTTAGGTTTGAAGACCAGAAGTGGCGTGGAGCAGGTGTAGCGATTCCAGTGTTTTCTTTGAGAAGTGAAAAAGATTTTGGCATAGGCGAGTTTACAGACTTAAAACTACTCACAGACTGGGCAGCTAGTACGGGAATGAATCTCATCCAAGTACTTCCCGTCAATGATACCATTGCCAATAAGTCATGGTTAGACAGTTATCCATATGCTGCAATTTCGGTATTTGCACTTCATCCTTTGTATATCAATGTACCACAGATTGCCGCATTTGCGGATAAAGGTGTAGAGAAGCAGTTTAAGCAAGATCAAAAAATGCTTAACAAACTCGAAAAGGTAGATTTCGAAAAAGTATTAGAATTAAAATTTAAATACCTAAACATACTTTTCGAACAGGAATATGCGACCATTCAGACAGATAAGGCTTTTCAAAAATTTCTGAAGGATAACGAAAACTGGTTGCCATCTTACGGGATATTTTGTCACTTGAGAGACAAGTATGAAACTTGCAACTTTACCACTTGGCCAGAATATGCAGTGTTTAATGATAAAGTTATAAAAACCCTAAATACGCCTACCTATGATGGCTACCGAAAGATTGTATTTTATTATTTCGTACAATATCATGCAGACAAACAACTGCGTGAAGCTAAAGAATATGCAAGATCCAAAGGCATTGTATTGAAAGGAGATCTTCCCATTGGTATTTACAGGTATAGTTGCGATGCATGGGTAGCACCTGATCTGTATAATATGTCAGAACAAGCTGGTGCTCCACCAGATGACTATGCAGTTTTAGGGCAAAATTGGGGATTTCCGACCTACAATTGGGAAAAAATGGCAGTTGATGGATTTGCATGGTGGAAACAACGCATGCAGATACTCAGCCGATATTTTGATGCCATGCGTATAGATCACATCCTTGGGTTTTTTAGAATATGGCAGATTCCTACTGACCAAATAGAAGGTACAATGGGCTCATTCAAACCAAGGATGCCAATGTCACTTCAGGAGTTAGAAAATTTTGGGATACATGGAGATTTGTCCAGATATACGGAGCCATATCTTACAGAAGATCGGATTTTTACCCTATTTGGTGAGGATGCAAATGATATTTTTAAGCAATTTTTCACAAAGTCAGATGGACGAATAATTTTTAAGCCGACGCTAAATACACAGCAAAAAATCCATCATTTTGTATCTGAAAATCCAAATTATGAACAATACGAAAAGATATTATTCGGATTGATTTCTGATGTACTTTTGCTTGCTGAACCCAATTCTCATGGTCAGTATTTCAATCCAAGGATTACATTGACAACTACCTATTCTTTTGGCCAATTGGATAAGCGTACTCAAGCTGCATTTAAGGCATTGTATAACGAATATTTTTTTAGCAGACACGATCAGTTTTGGAAAGAACAAGCCATCTGGAAGTTGCCAGCGATCATGGATGCTAGTGATATGCTTATTTGTGGAGAGGATTTGGGTATGATACCAGATTCTGTACCTGGTGTAATGAAAGAGATGAATATCATGTCTCTCGAGATACAGCGAATGCCAAAAGGAAATGAAAAATTCGGCAATGCAAGTAAGTATCCATACTTTTCGGTATGTAGTCCATCATGTCATGATATGTCCACGATTCGTGGTTGGTGGCAGGCAGATCACGAAAATGCTAAAGATTTTTACTACAATTATTTACATGGATTTGGGCTTACGCCAATGGATTGTTTGCCAGATATTGTTCAAGCTATATTGGACGATCATCTGTCGTCACCAAGTATGCTGTGTATTGTGCCATTGCAAGATTGGTTGGCATTGGATAAAAATTTGCGTAAAGCTGACGCATTTTCTGAACAAATCAACGAGCCAAGCAATCCCAAACATTATTGGAGATATAGATTTCACATGCCAATAGAAGATCTACAGAAAGCCACAGACTTAAATCTGAATATCAGGGAATTGGTCGCTAAAAGTGGCAGAATAAATTAAGCAATCTTCAGTTATAAAACAAAAAAGCCATCTCGGATAAAGATGGCTTTTGTTTTTATTATTCTTCTGTGGAATCATCTTCGACTCCAGGCAATACTTCACCCGGCTGATATTTCTCTACGATTTTCTTTTCGATTTCAGCAGCTACTTCAGGATTGTCGGCCAAAAACTGCTTAGCGCCTTCACGGCCTTGAGCTATTTTTGTACCTTCATAACTAAACCATGATCCGCTTTTGCCTATCACATTTGTCTCTACACCCAAATCGATGATCTCACCTGTTTTCGAAATACCTTCACCAAAAACAATATCAAAGGTCGCTACTCTGAAAGGTGGTGCAAGTTTGTTTTTCACGACTTTGACTTTTACTGGATTTCCTACAGTATTACCGTCTTTGTCTTTGATAGCAGTACCTGACTTGCGTATATCTAGTCTTATAGATGCATAAAATTTTAAGGCATTTCCACCTGTAGTGGTTTCAGGATTACCAAACATAACACCGATTTTTTCTCTCAACTGGTTGATGAAGATACAACAACATCCAGTACGACCAATAGTGGCTGTCAGTTTACGAAGTGCTTGTGACATCAATCGGGCTTGGAGTCCCATTTTGGAATCGCCCATTTCGCCTTCAATCTCACTTCTTGGTACCAATGCAGCAACCGAGTCAATAACAATAATATCGATTGCACCTGAGCGTATGAGGTTTTCGGCTATCTCGAGCGCTTGCTCACCATTATCAGGTTGTGATATCAATAACTCTTCGGTATTTACACCTAGATTTTCGGCATAAAATCGATCGAATGCATGTTCAGCATCTATAATAGCTGCTATTCCGCCTTGTTTTTGACATTCGGCGATAGCATGTATTGCAAGTGTGGTTTTTCCCGAAGATTCAGGACCATAGATTTCTACGATTCTGCCTTTTGGCAAACCATTGATACCTAAAGCAATATCTAGTCCAAGCGATCCCGTCGAAATGGTCTCAACATGAACAACTTGCTTGTCACCGAGTTTCATAATAGTTCCCTTTCCATAGGTTTTATCCAGTTTGTCCATGGTAAGGGCCAGCGCTTTTAGTTTTTCTTCTCTTTCTTTTGACATATTATTATTAACGTTAGTAATGAAATTGAATTTTAGTAAAGCAAAGATATGAATTTTTTATATATAATTTTATTTACCAATTTCTAATCATGCAATTAATATCTATTTTGTACTTTAGCACTTAAATGTCAAAGCAATATGAATAATCGTCCATGGCTTAGAAATTATCCTCCGGGCATACCGGTAAATATAGATACCACACAGTACGAAACACTGGTTGATTTTCTCAAGGATTGTTTTACCAAATATGCAAAGTTGAACGCCTTCGAATGTATGGGCAAAAAGATGACCTATGCTGAAGCAGATCGATTATCCACACAATTTGGTGCATATTTACATTCACGGGGATTGAAGCCTGGCGATAGAATTGCCCTGATGATGCCCAATTTGCTCCAGTATCCTATAGCAGTGTTTGGTGCGCTAAAAGCCGGATTGATCATAGTGAATACCAATCCGTTGTACACACCACGTGAAATGTTTTTCCAGTTTGAAGATAGCGGCGTAAAAGCTATTGTCATTGTCGAAAATTTTGCAGCAAACCTAGAATCAGTGATTTCCAAAACACAAATAGAAACCGTCATAATGACGAGTATTGGCGAAATGTTGGGAAGCATAAAGGGAAGTATTGTAAATTTTGCTGTGCGATATATCAAGCGATTGGTCCCGAAATATAATTTGTCCAATGTGGTTTCATTTTCTCATGCATTGGAAGAAGGAAAAAAATTCAAAATCAAAGAATTTCAAGGTCAAGCAAGTGATGTGATCGTTCATCAATATACTGGCGGTACTACTGGAGTCTCCAAAGGCGCTATGCTTACTAATGCCAATTTTGTGTCCAATATGCTTCAGATTCGCACCTGGATGCAAAATTATCTAGAAGAAGGAAAGGAAATCACGCTTTCGCCACTTCCAATGTATCATATTTTTGCTTTTTCTGTCAATTGTCTAGCGATGTTGAGTTATGGTGCACATACGGTATTAGTGACTAATGCACGAGATCTTAGTTCTATCGTCAAGGAATTTAACAGGAGTAAAATCAGCCTTATGACTGGACTTAATACCTTGTTTAATGCTTTGCTCAACAATGAAGAATTCAGGAAATGTGATTTTTCTTCATTAAAAATAACAGTTGGTGGTGGTATGGCGATACAAAGAGTAGTTGCGGATAGATGGAAGGAAGTGACTGGATGCCCACTGACAGAAGGATATGGCATGACAGAGTCTTCACCTTTGATTAGTGTCAATCCACTAGATGGTGGCAAAGATGGCAGTATCGGATTGCCTGTTTCTTCTACAGATATAAGGATCATGAAAGAAGATGGTACGCTTGCTGGTTATAATGAAATCGGAGAGATACAGTGCAAAGGCCCTCAGGTGATGGCTGGTTATTATAAGCAACCAGATGAAACATCAAAAGCCATAATCGATGATGGCTGGTTATGTACAGGCGATATTGGTAGAATGGATGAAGAAGGCTACATGTATATCGTAGATCGGAAAAAGGACATGATTTTGGTAAGTGGATTTAATGTTTTTCCAAATGAAATAGAGAATGTAGTGGTACAGCATCCAAAAGTTTTGGAAGTCGCAGCGATTGGTGTGCCTGATGATAAATCTGGTGAAGTGGTAAAAATCTTTGTAGTCAAAAAGGATGACAGTTTGACCAAAGATGAATTGATGGCGTATTGTAAAAGCAATCTGACAGGATACAAAATGCCCAAACATATCGAATTTAGGGATGAATTACCGAAAACAAATGTAGGTAAAATCCTGCGTAGAGCCTTAAAAGAATAAAATGAACCCAAAAGGAAATATCATACTTTTTCCATGTCCTATAGCCGATGGGAATATATCGAGTTTGTCTGCCGAAAGCGTGCAACTGCTTCATGAGACCACCTGTTTTGTCGTAGAAAAGGCAAAAACTGCAAGACATTTTATAAAAGCGACCAATCATCCGATTCCGATCTCACAGTTGGAAATATTGGAAATAAGTGATGACAAAAAGGAAATGGAGGATTTTCTGGAGCAACATCTAACGGAAAAGAATATCGGTATTATTTCAGAAGCCGGTTGCCCAGGCATAGCAGATCCTGGTGCAGATGTCGTGGCATGGGCGCATAAAAACCAAGTACGTGTGATACCACAAGCGGGACCATCATCTATCTTTATGGCAATGATGTCGAGTGGTATGAATGGACAAAATTTTGCTTTCAATGGCTATCTTTCCAATAAAAAGCCAGAACTCATTCAACAATTGAAGGCATTAGAACAAAAATTTCAAAAAAACAAACAAACACAAATTTGGATGGAAACTCCGTATAGAAATGGCTTTATGACAGAGACTAGTTTTCAGACGCTGCCGGGACGAACCAGCTTGTGTATTGCTTGTGATATTAATGCACCTACCGAGGAGATAAGAACTATGTATATCGATGATTGGAAAAAAATCAAAACCGATCACTTGCATAAGCGACCTTGCATATTTTTGATGGGATGATGGATGAATAGTAATATTTTTATAGGCTTATTAGTTGACATTAATGTTTTACATTTTTCGAAGAAAGATTTGATTATTCAAAGTAACCAAACTATCAATTTTTATCGTGAATAGACAGGAAATAACTTTTATTTTATGGCTAACTATTTTACAAATTAAATGAAATAAATAAATTTTTAATTAGTGTAACTTTATTTCAATAATTTGTGTTATATTTACAGTTGGAAGATTTTATTCCATACTTTTTTCCTTTTTCTTCGCTTTTATTTTTTATATTATTTATTAACCATTTAAAAGTATAAAGCCATGATGAATCAGGAAGTACGTTCTATTATGACAAAAGATCCTATCGTTGCAAACATCAATCAGACTATTGATGAAGTTGGCGACATTATGATGGAACACAGATTACAACAATTACCGGTCGTGGAAGATGGTAAACTTATGGGTATGGTCACCTCATATGATCTTTGGAGAGCATCTAGAGAAGGTCACGGCAGTGATATGATTGTAAAAGACGTCATGACACGTAAAGTAGTACGAATCACACCAAAGGATAAAGTAGGAACTGCTGCGGAGCTATTTGCCGATCGCCGCTTTAAAACTCTACCTGTGGTCAATTTGGATAATGAATTAAAAGGAGTAGTTACTGCTTTTGATGTTATCCGATGTGCATTCAAAGAAGAATACCCAAGGCCGATTTTATATCAGGAAATTTTTGATAATTGATCATATTTTGCTGAAAAGGAAAAATGAGCGATAGAAGATTAGAGATTTTCTACTCTATATCTATCTAAAAATTCTCTTACTGCCGAAAACGAAACTGTTTTGTCATTAAAATAGAGCATTGCTTCTTTGCATTCTAGTTCTGATGCCTGAAGATGATTCAATATATTCATCATATGCATTTTCATATGACCTTGTTGTATGCCTGTAGTGACTAAGGATCTCAAAGCGGCAAAATTTTGTGCGAGTCCTACAGAAGCGATAATACGCATCAATTTTTCAGCTGATGGATTACCAAGGATGTCCAATGTTTTTTGCTAATGGATGCAGAGATGTTAAGCCACCAACTGTACCAATTGCCAAAGGTACATCGAGCCAAAATCGGAATATTCCGTCGTTTATTTCGCAATAACTTAAGCTCCGGTATTGACCATCTTTTGCAGCATACGTATGTCCAGCTGCTTCTGTTGCTCTAAAATCATTTCCTGTGGCAAGGATTACAGCATCAATTCCATTAAAAATTCCTTTATTGTGTGTAGTAGCCCGATATGGGTCGATGTGGGCAATTTTTACCGCTGTCCTGAATTTCTCTGCTAGTTGTTCCGCTACAATTCCATTGGCAAAAGTGCCCAATTCTTCGATTTTGCAGGAGACTTCAGACCGGACTACACATTCAGGTGTGTAATTGGACAAAATGGACATGATAATATGTAAATCTCTGTCTTTATCATCCATTGTCGGGTAATTTACAAAAAACGCCTCGAGTGAAGATGCAAAATTTTCCAATACGGAATTGATAAAGTTTGCTCCCATAGAATCACAAGTCTCAAAATGCACTAGCAATTGATACAAGCCTTCTTCAGCATGTGTAAAATCCAAAAGTTCAATCTTCAATATGCCTCCACCACGTCGTTCCATATTTTCAGTTATATGTACGGCATTTTCCGTAAGATATACTTTGATTTCAGGAAATAAAGAGTTTAATTTGTTCATATCTCCAAACCATTTAAAATGTACCTGGCCAACTTTGGTAGTACCTAATATAGTGGTTTTGAAGCCACCTCTTTCCATCCAATATTTGGCGGCAGAAGCAGCCGCTGCAACCACGGAGCTCTCTTCGATGACCATAGGTACACACAATATTTCGCCATCAATTAAAAAATTTGGCGCAAGCCCATAAGGCATTATAAAGTTGCTTACCGTATTTTCACTAAATCCATCGAATACCTTCTGTAATGGTTCATCTTTGGTATAAAATGAGGTGCAAATATGCGCTAAGTCGCCGTTTTGACTATCAAAATTATCAGATAACCACTGCAATTTTTCTAATTTACACAGCTTGGAAAATCCCGAAACAGCTCTTTTATCCATTATCTACTATTCTTTTACTGTTAAATATGCTTTGGCAAGACTTAGACCCAAAAGTTGTTTTTCTGTAAATTCTTGCAAGGTAGCATATGAACCAGTGGCATGCTTTAAGAAGCCAGATGCCTGACCATATATTGAAGGAAGGAGGAGTTTTTGCATATAATAATATCCATCCAAAAAGTCGCTTACACCGCCAGAAATTATAATCTGTCTGCACAAACAATTATCACCTAATTCCTTAACGAGTTCGTTGACTATTTTGATCATATCCATAGGATTATGGCCGATTTTTGTCAAATTTTGATAGTTTTCGTTTTGTATTTCTGATGATCTCAATAGTTCTAGCAAGGCAAAATTTGTACCACCACTAGCTGCAAAATCAATAGCTTCTAGTGATAAAGATAATAGAGCTTTTAAACTTTGCGGTCCCATACCTTGACCTACTTCCTTTACAATTATCTTAACATCAATAGTTTCCAAGATTCTTTTTATCGTATCAATGGGCGCATATTTAAAACGATCACCTTCGGGCTGTAACCACTCTTGCATCGGATTTACATGAATGATCAATCCATCAGCTTCCAATTTATCGAGCAGTAAAGCTACTTTAGTTACTTGATTATCGTCAATGAGTTTTTCCAGTTGTGCAATACCCAGATTTGCATACAATGGTTGGTCGCCAAGGTACTTTCTCACCTGAAAATCACCCAAATATTCATCACTTGCGAGAAGCTGTCTGCATGAACCAAGCCCCATTCCCAATTTAAATTCACCGCAGGCCGTCGCTAGATTTTTATTGATAGTTGCAGCCTTATTGGTACCACCAGTCATGCTTGATATCCACAAAGGTGCAGCTAAGTTTTTGCCTAGAAAATTAAGCCCAAGATTTTCAATACCTATTGGATGATTGGACATTATAGGTTCATAATAAAACCTATCATCTATTTTATCAGCTCCAACCCTAGAAGAAAAAGCAAGATCAATATGATCACTTTTGCGATGTGATGCTGAGGGATCATTTATGTTTTCGTTTTCAGAAAAATTAGGGTTTGCCATGATTTTTATTGTAATTGCAAATTTTGCGCTCAAAAGTAATGAAAATCAAATTTTTAATTGCCATTTTTGCAAAACATTACATTTCAGGTGATGTCTTCTTTAGAATTCCCCCATAAGAAGAAGATTTTTTTGTACTTAACTAAAAACCAATTGTAAATGAGATTTTGTTTTATTCTCATTGCTGTATTCTATTACAGCAGCATTTTCGGACAAGGGGAAAAGTCTTCAACGGATCATTATAACAAAGGTGTTGAATACTTTAATTCCAAAAATTTTGAATTAGCTTTGGCTTCATTTACATCTTGCCTTACGTCTGATCCTTATAATGTAAAGGCGTATTACAACAGAGGCAATTGTGCTATGAATCTCAAACAATATGAATCGGCATTGTCAGATTTTGATAATGCCATAAAGCTAGATCCTGATTTTGCGAAAGCATATTTGTATAAAGCTTATACCTTGTTGCTTCAAGAGAATTATTTGGAAAGTATATCTGTATTTACCGAAACTATAATAAAAGATCCGTCGATATCAAAAGCATTTATCAATAGAGGTACGGCTTATATGAAAACAAATAATTGGGAAATGGCGATTAATGATTTTACCACCGGAATTACCAAAGGAGAACATTCATATGCTGCATTTTTGAACAGGGCAATTTGTAAGTCGAAAATCGAAGATATCCAAGGTGCACTTGCAGACTTTAACGCAGCTGCGGATATCAAACCAGACCAATCTATTACAGCTGTCGAAAAATCAAAAATATATCTTAGGTTAAATCAATGGAAAGATGCCATTTCTGAACTTTCGATGGCAATCAGGATTAGTCCTTCAGATGCAAATCTATATCATTATCGTGGATATGCCAAACTGATGACTGAGGATTTGAACGCAGCTATGACCGATTTTAATATATGTTTGCAAATAAATCCGAATCATAGTGACGCACTAAAAAATAAGGCACAGACATCATTCAAACTTGGAAAATTTGAAGAGGCAACACTAGATTATACAAATCTTATAAAAACCGATAGCAATAACCCCGAATACTTTACACTAAGAGGTATTTGTCATTTAGAATCCAAACAATACGAAAAAGCTTTGGCTGACTTTAATGAAGCGCTTGCAAGCAAGAAGGATTTTGCTGAAGCATACTTCAACAGAGCTAATACCTACACAAAGCTACTCGATATGAAAAAAGCCTGTGAGGATATCAAACAATCAGCAAAGCTCGGTTATGAGCCTGCAAAAGCGCATATAAATAATCTATGTAATTGATTATATGGTCAATTTGATACTATTTTGCAATTACCTAACATTGTGGCTTTAGAGCCCGTTTGATTGGTGATGGTAGAAGTAGCGCTGGGCCATTGATGTAAAATTACATCATGCAATGTTAGTGTACCATTATTGTTGATTGCACCTATTCCAGCATTGGATGAATGGATATGGAGACCTTTGATTTTTAAACCTTCACCAACATTCGGCGCTGTATTGATAATTGTAGCAGCACTACTTTCTGACATAATGTGGATATTTTTAGTAATATCAGATTCAATAAATAGTTTCTTATCAATATTCAAGCTTTGAATTCCTACAGAAATAGTATCGTTTGTGATATCAGCAGCAAACCTGATGGTATCACCTGAAACGGCACATTGTATCGCTTCATATAATGATCCTGGTCCTGATTTATGGGTATTATCTACAGTAAGTCGGCAGAAATTATTGGCACAAACTTTCATTCCCCAAGTATTTATACTTCCATTTTGTAATGATGTATTTTCTACTTTAAGTGACCAATTTCCTTTAAGATTTAAATTATTTAATAAATTCAATGCATTTGATGGCATATAAGTTAGCCCTGTTGTCGGTGGGCAAGGCCAAGTGCTACTTGCTGCATCCTCGAACTGTAGGTCGAAAGTTGTTTCTCTTCCACACGGTGAATCCCAAAATAGGGGATGAAGATCCTGTTGAGGAATAAGCGTAAATTTCAAGTAACCAAATCTGGACACACCTTCAAAATCAATGATATTTAGGTCTGTGATGACACCTTTATCTTTAACATCTAAATATGAATATGTAATTGCGTTTCCTGCACTAATATTTACTGGCAAGGTTTGTGGAGAATAGAAATAGCATGGCTCTACAGTAAATGATCTTGTTGACCAATCACCAGGACCACAAATGTTATTTGCGCGTACTCTCCAATATAAAGTAGTTCCACCTAATACTGGGTGTTGATTTGATATGAGTATTTGTTCCTGTGTATGTAGCCAAAATTTCGTCAAATACACTATCATAAGCAACTTCAAAATTATAAGACGAACTGCCAGGAGTAGAAGACCAAGTCATGGTAGGCGTGAGGCTAATATTTGTAGCCATGTTGGCAGGAGAGACCAAAGATACGACACCTGCAGTTGCTAATACTTCAATAGATACGCCTGTAGAGGTATTTTGACTGCCACCAGTTCCAGTTACATTAAGTGAAACCAAGCCCGCGTTTGTAAAACCATTAAATGCTACGGATGCCGTACTTCCTGGCGTAACAGGATTTGGTGTAATAGATGCCGTTGCACCAGATGGTAGGCCTGAAACAGCTAAAGTAACAGGTTGATTAAATCCACTTACAGGAGAAACTGTCACAATGCTGGTAAACGTGGTGCCAGGACATCCAGAATGTGAATTCGGATTAGCTGAAAGTGTAAACGTAGGTGTGGTACCAGAGATCGTGATATTTGCATTGTTGATATCAAAAAAGATGTGGTTAGAGCCTTTTACCATGATTCTACCCTGAGTAGTAGCATTATTAGGCACTATGATGGGATGCGAACCATCATTTGGTGTAGCTGTAGCTAATGTAATCGGATATGTATAACCGCCATCTGTGGATAAGAAAATATCCACATTGCTTGCGCTTATTGGTGATGCGGTAGTACCGGCTACATTCCATGTTACTGTTTTTGAATCACCTACATTCCATGTAGTTGCTGTATTGAAAGATGTAACCGAAAATGCGCCTGCAGCTGCATTAACCGTTGATACAGTGATATTTACTTCATTATTACAACCAAAGGTTCCTGTATAATCTCTTACAACACCTCTAAAAACTGAGGCTTCTTGCTATAGATGGAAGTACTTGCCAAGTATTCGCAGTGTTATTTACCACATTATCTAAAGGAGGAAAATATCTTGAAGGCGTAGCTGTAGGTGTGACACTTCGGAATACTGGACCTGATGTATTTGTCGAAGCTGGTGGCATTGTCTGTCCTGAAGTTATATATGGATTCATTTGGTCCCAAGCATACTTCATTGTGTGCCCTTGTGGATCTGTGGCATTTAAGGTAAGTACAAATGGTGTAGAAATAGGAATGCTATAATTTGGTACCGATGTAATAGTTGGTGGATTATTTGTAGGTGTAGAAACAATGGTAGCACAACTATTGCCGTTAGCTAACAAAAATGTTTTGATTTCGTCAATACTTTTGGCATGAAAATAAGCATCACTATTACTTTGTACATCAGGGCTGCAAATACCTGCATATCCCATAATAGAAGAAGCACTTCCTGGTTCCATGGCTGTTTGATTATTCCTGTTGCAATTATTATATTGAGTATGGTTACCACCGAATTGATGCCCCATTTCATGCGCCACATAATCAATAGTAAAAGGGTCTCCAACAGGAACAGGTCTACCTGTGTATCCTTTGGCTTTGGTGGACGCCGTACATACGACACCTAATCCCGCTATACCTCCATCTCCAGTTCCGAAAACATGACCGATATCAAAATTGGCTGTTCCTATAACGTTTGTACAATTATTTTGGTTAGCTGTAAGATCACTGCTACTACCAGTGTTGGCATAACCATCAGTATTTGTATTATAATAAAATACTTGATCTGTATTATTGATTAAAATTAATCTAACAGCAACTTCAGGTTCATACACTTCATTTATTCTATTAATAACATTCACTACTGCCGTCATAACAAGTGAAGATTGAGCAGCACTTGTAGCACCATGATATATACTATATTCGGCTGTTGTAGCTTGTGCTAATCGGTAGCTTCTTAATGCCCGCCCCCCCCGCCCCCCCCCCTTTTTGGGATGTTTTTAATAAACGCTGTGTTTTTGTCATTTCGTTGAAAATGGTCAATAAAAACTTTATCCTCATCAGGTGAAGAAATGACGGCTCTAAAACCATGATTTGTGTAATCAATTCGTATTCTTTTAGCACTATTTTCTGCAGATACGCCGTAAAATGTTCTTATTTCATGATATTTTGATGCTAATTCAGGCTCCATCATATCATATTGAACAATTTTAAAATTTTCTATTCTATTTTCTGGTAATCCAACCTGAATGACTACATTTGACTGCTTTACATCTTGCTCAGATTCATGTTTTGCCGACCAAAGAAGGTCTTTGATCACAGTATCATCGATGTTATAAAGTGTAAATATTTGTGGCTCAATGTCTTTGATTCCCTTATCTTCTATTTCATCAGCTGAAATTTGATTCCAAGATTGTCCAGAAATAAATGTAGTTAATGTCAAAAGGCAAAAAATAAGGATAAAGCGAAGATTCATTTGAATTTAATTGATTTTAGGACGCAAACTTATTAAAGATTTCCTAATTGTTTAATTATTGGGAACAAGATTTTGTAAAAATTCGCTACCTAAAGTTCTTTTTTTTGAGAATTTATAAAAATATTTTTTCAATTCAATAATAATTACATAGGGATAGGAATATTTTACATTTGGAACTTAAAACAACCTAATCTATATTTTCCATTAAAATCAAAACATAACGATGGTAAAGTTTTATTTCAGGGCTTTAGTAGGAATCATTTTTTTATTGACTCCCGAAAGGTCGTTTTTGCAAAACAGTGATGCTCCGAAGTCATTAGGAAATACATATTTTATCAAAAACTGTTTTGTGGTACAAAAACCAGGTATTGTACTTTCAGGTCAAAATGTATTGATTAAGGACGGATTTATTTCAGACATTTGTCCATCTTCAAAGCCTCCGTTTGACGCACAAATTATCCAAGCGGACTCTATGTATGTGTACGCAGGATTTATCGATGGGTTTTCAAATATAGGCATCTCAAAACCCGAATCAAAAGATCGACCTAAACTACCTGACCCAGGCAATCCACCCAATGATTTGGCTGGAATTACGCCTCAAAACTCTTCCTTGGACTCCTATAAATCATCAGATAAATCTGTTTCTGATATGCGAAGTGCAGGATTTGTTATAAGTAATGTAGCGCCTAGAGGCCTTATGTTGCCAGGACAATGCAATTTGATATTATTGGGTGATGAGTCGGCGGATAAATTGCTTTTAAAAGCCAAGACTGGTCAAACATTCCAATTAGAATCAAATCGAGGCATTTATCCTGCTACTATTATTGGAGTAATGGCCAAGTTTAGAGAAATTTATAAAAATGCAAGTATCGCTGGCAATCATGAAGCCAAGTACATAGCCAACCCATCTGGACTTATGAGACCGGACTTCAGCAGAGAATTGATGGCTATGTACCCAGTGACTACACAAAAAATGCCTTTATTTTTTGTAACACAAAAGACCAAAGATGTACATAAAGCACTATCATTGAAAGAAGAATTGGGTTTCGATCTCATTTTGACCGAGGTAAAACAAGGATGGCACTATATTGACAAAATAAAGAAGACAAATACTCGAGTACTATTGTCTTTGGATTTGCCAGAAATTGAAAAGAAAAAAGCAAAATCTGAAACGGCAAAAGATTCATTAAGTACTAAAAAAGATTCTGTAAGCACTAAGGAATTGGAGAAAGTCGAAAAAAATCCTGAAAAAGAAGCATTTGATGTAAAAAAGGAGCAATCAACCAAAGAATATCTTTCTCAGGCGGCTCTTTTCGAAAAGCAAGGTATCCTATTCGGTTTTTCATTTCTGAATGTCAAGCCAAGCGATATAAAAAATAACATTAGGACACTTATAGAGAACGGACTATCTGAAGATGCGGCACTAGCAGCATTGACTACGAATCCAGCACAGATTTTAGGCATAAATAACGTTTCTGGTACGGTAGAAAAGGGCAAAATTGCCAATCTCATCATCACGGACAAGCCATATTTTAATGAAAAATCTGCGGTAAAATATACATTTGTTGATGGACGAAAATATGAATACCAAGAAAAAAAGAAACAGGAAAACAAACCTACAGAAGCTGGAAAATTTATTGGCACCTGGACCTATACAGTAGAAGTTCCTGGATCCGTTCAGAAAGGCAAAATGGTCATTACAAAATCAGCTGGTGAGTATATGATAAAGGTCTTCGATAATTCATCACCTGGAGAAGAAGACGTAGCCAATAATATTTCTGTTAATGAAAATTCTGTCACTTTCAATATTATTGCCGACATGGGTCAACCTGTAAAAGTTGATTTCGATCTGAAATTTGCCGAGAAAGCCTATTCAGGTTCGGTAAGTGTAGGAGAATTCGGGACGTTTCCCATTAAAGGCGAATATGAAAGCGAACCCAAATTATTTTAATCAAATTCTAAAAATCAGGATGATGAATAGAATCATTTTCATACTTATTTTGTGTACATCTACATTGGCTATCGGGCAAAATGTCCTTATAAAAAATGGAACGGTATTGACTGTGACAAAAGGCACACTCGCAGAAACCGATGTATTGATCACCAATGGTAAAATAGCCCAAATAGCTAAGAATATAAAAAAAGAAGCCAATTATAATGAAATCGATGCTACTGGTCTCTATGTGATGCCAGGCATAATTGACGCACATTCGCATATTGCCCTTGATGTAGTAAACGAAGCAACAAGCCCAGTGACAGCCGAAGTTAATGTAGGTGATGCATTAAATCCGTTGGATGTT
Source organism: Saprospiraceae bacterium (assembly GCA_016717105.1). Classification (GTDB taxonomy): domain Bacteria; phylum Bacteroidota; class Bacteroidia; order Chitinophagales; family Saprospiraceae; genus OLB9. Next base: position 202,091 of record JADKGF010000001.1, read on the forward strand.
TCTATATATCGAGCCCTTGCCGGCGGCGTGACAATATCCCACGCTATGCACGGCTCTGCCAATGCCATCGGCGGACAATGTGAAACAATAAAGCATAGATTTGGCGAGATAAACCCTGATAATTTGAGGATGCAAGGCGCTCCAAGAACCATAAAATTTGCTTTAGGCGAAAATCCGATAAGAACACATGGTGAAGGAAGCAAAATAGTTCCAAATACTAGAATGGGCGTAGAACAGATATTCAGAAATGCCTTCAGTGAGGCTAAAATATATGCCAAAGAATGGGATGATTATAAAAATGGCTTGCGCAAATCATCACCTGAATATAATCTTAGACATGAGACCATCAGCGATATATTGAAGGGAAATATTCTCATACATTGTCACTCATATCGTGCTGATGAGATATTGATGTTGATGCGTGTATTAAAAGATTTTGGTGTTTCTAAGGTTTGTTTTCAGCATGTAAATGAAGGATTCAAAGTAGCACCAGAGTTGGCGGCATTTGGTGCTAGTGCTTCGGTTTTTTCAGATTGGTGGGCATATAAGTTTGAGGTTTATTATTCCACAGCTTATAATGCTGCCATTCTCACCCGTAATGGTGTAGTCACATCGATCAATTCTGATTCGGATGAACTTATCAGACACTTGTACCATGAAGCAGCAAAAACTCAAAGATATGGCGACCTCAGTGATGATGAAGCACTAGCTCTGATTACGATAAATCCAGCAAAACAATTGGGTATAGAAAAGATGGCAGGCTCTATTGAGGTCGGTAAAGATGGAGACATAGCCATTTTCAAAGGTCATCCATTATCAGTATATGCCATACCACAGATGACCTTGGTAGATGGCGCTATTAAGTTTGATATCAACAAAGATCCGGATGATATGCGATTGGATATAAATCCTTCAGAAAAGTTTTCTTCTTTTTATGAAACAGATAAAAGCCAAGAAAATAATGGATGTCTCCAAGATGTATCTGAAATGCTGATGCAAGAAAGTTATGCAAAATATTTGAGATTCAGATATTCTAAAAATCATAGTCATTAATATTCCTAAAATCAGATTGTAAATGAAAACGCTTAATATATTTTGGATTTTTTCTTTAATATTTTTGGTCAATGTGTCTTTATTGGCACAGCAAGTACAAAAAGCTGAAAAAGGTCCATTTTTACTCAAAAATGGGACAATTCACACCATTACCAAAGGTACTTATCTTGGAGATATCTTGCTAAAAGATGGTATAATTTACGAAATCGGAGCAGTAAAAACAGATGCAACAAACATCACCGTTATAGATTGTACAGGCAAGCACATCTATCCAGGATTGATAGATAGCGGCAGCAAGTTGGGTTTGGCAGAAATCGAAGCTGTGTCTGTAACGAATGATTTCAGCGAGCATGGTGATTTTATACCTCATATGAAGGCACTTACGGCCATCAATCCCAATGCTGTGGCAATCCCAGTGACCAGAGTTAACGGAGTTACGACCGTATTTGCCAAACCAGAAGGCAGTACATTTCCAGGAACAGGCGCATTGGTAGATCTTTTTGGGTATAGCCCCGAACAAATGACTTGTGGATCAGAACGAGTGGTGATGAAATTTCCTTCGACAGGTAGAAGAGGTAGATGGGATAGAAGGTCTGATGATGATATTAAAAAAGATGCTGAAAAAGCCTTGAAAAATATAAATGAAGTCTGGGCATCGGCTTTGGCTTATGCAAAAATAGATTCCGCTGCTGGTGCGCAAAAACAAACTTGGGTGAAAAATAATCCGCAAATGGATGCATTATTGCCTATAGTAAAAGGTATTCAGCCGTTATTTATCGAGGTAAATTCGAAAGCTGATATAGAAGAAGCAATCAGTTGGGTAGCACAAAACAAATTAAAGGCTGTATTCATGGGTGTAGCCGAAGGCTGGCGTGTCGCAGACAAAATCGCTAAAGCCAAGATACCTGTGATCACTGGCCCTATAATGAATACACCTCGCAGAGATAATGATAGGTTTGATGCAGCTTACACTAATGCGGGCAAAATGTCCAAAGCTGGTGTTAAAGTAGCGATCAGAACAGACAATGCCGAAAACACAAGAAACTTACCATTCAATGCGGGATTTGCAGCAGCATATGGCATGGGTATAGACGAAGCCCTAAAGGCAGTTACGATCAATGCCGCAGAAATTTTTGATGTTGCGGATAAGTATGGAAGCATCGAGAAAGGGAAAATAGCCAATATTTTGGTTACTACGGGCGATCCTTTTGAAACCAAAACAAAGATTGAAAAGGTATTTATCCGAGGCTGGAATATTCCACTCGAAAGCCGTCAAACCTTGTTGTATGATGAGTTTTTGGAGAGAAATCCTTGATATTACCATTAAATAATGTTTGTTTTTTGATATAACACGATCTCCACACACTTTTCGGGCTGATTGACAAAGCTGATAGCATGTCTGTCGGGAAAGAGAAACTTGAGTTTTTTGTGGATGCTATCCAAGCCATAGCCGGATTGCAAGTTTTCAGAAAATGGCGGACCACTGTCATAAATCCTGATGGTCAATATATCTAAGTTTGTAGATGCCGAAATACGAATTTTAATGAAGTTTTCATGGGAATGATATCCATATTTGATGGCATTTTCTACAATGGGTTGCAGGATGAATGAAGGTACGAGATAATCCATAATATCTTCATCTGTCGGTAAAGAGACCTGCAACCGAACACCAAACCTTATTTTTTCTATTTTGAGATAAGATTCCAGAATTGAAAGTTCATCTCGAAGCGGAATAAGCAAATCAGCCTTTTTATCAGTACATTTTTCATAAAAGCGAGCCAATTCGAGTGCCATCTCTTCCGTTTTTTGAGGTTCTGTATGTGCAAGTGATGCGATGCTATTGAGTGCATTGTATAAAAAATGAGGATTGACCCGAGACTGGATAGATGCTAGGGATGAAGAAGTTGATATTTGATCCTTAATTGTTTTATCATATTCTTCTGCTTTAGATTTTAATGGCTTGAGTACGATATAGATTAAATATGCAAGGGAAAACGACGACCAATAAATAAATTGCTCTTTTTCTGTATTTTCTATAAAGTATTGATGGTATGAATTGGAGTCAATTGATTTTAGCAATTGTAAAATTACAGGTAGTGATATGAGCTCTGACACCACACCGACCGTAAATATTACTATAGTAAAGGTCAAATATTGCTTAATTGATTTACTACCAAATGTATTTCTCTTTTTGAGTTGATTTATAATTACAAAGATTAATGATAGAATTAAAATATATTTTGCCATCCCAATCCAAAAGATGAGAATCGATTACCATTAGATTGATCAAATGCCAATAATGCAGATATTAATAAAGTACCAGCATAAATTCCGTGTTTTCGAAGCTTGCTGTTAGAAAATATTTTTTCTACGAACAAAATGCAGAAGAAGAAAAAAACAGTCAGGAAAATACCAGCAAATACCCATATTCCCAAATTTTTTATTTTAACGGTGTCGCGACCAATAAGTAGTTTTTTTTCTTTGGATGTTTGGGTACTGATTTGTGAGATATTGTATAAAGTTAATTTTTTTTCGAAAAGCAATGGATTTTCAATTATTTCATTTGCCCAAAGCACTTCACAAAAACAATTGTCTTTCTTTTCTCTGAAACAATGTCCAGTTTTTAGCAACTCAAGTATATCTTCTTTGTTTATTGCTTTTGGGTCTGTACCTTTATTGATTACAGCAATGGAATCATTAATTTTTCCAATAAACATTCCATATTCGACAGATATATCATTGAAGTTAATCAGTAGGTCACCTTTTACAAGATTGCTTATAGTGGATTGTTTGCAATAATAACTGTGTTTGTCCATGGATGTAGTTACATTATTTATTTGATAAAATAGTGTACATGATATCACACAAAATAAAACCGTAGCGTATAAATACTCCTTTTTCATTTATTAAGAATTTATATTTTTCAAAACTATCTCCACACACTTTTCGGGTTGATTGACAAAGCTGATAGCATGTCTGTCGGGAAAATGTCTTTTTAGTATATCTTTTACATTTCTGATACCGTTGCCGATTTCCATATTGTCACCGAATGGCTTTCCGCTGTCACAGACATATATTTTTAGTGTTTCATCTCCAATTTTAGCAAATGAAATACTGATTTTGGTTGTACCTTTCTCCACGTTGTACCCGTATTTTACCGCATTTTCTACCAAAGGTTGTAGTAGAAATTTATGTATGTAGGTGGAAGAAACTTTCTCAGATATGTCAAATGTGTAACTGAGTTTATCGCCGATTCTGATTTTTCTACATCAAGATAGGCGGATAATGCTTCTATTTCGTCTTTGATGTTTATCATAGCTTCATTATTTCTGTTGGTAGTATATCTGTAGTATTTAGATAGTGATAAGGCAAGTGTTTCTGTTTTATCTGGTGCGACTGGAGCCAATGCTGCGATGGCATGAAGTGAATTGTATAAAAAATGCGCATTGACATTCGCTTCAGAATGGGCTAAAGCTCCTGCTGTTTCTCTAGCAGTAGATGTGACGGATTGTAATTGTCGAGATTTCCTAAGTAACGAAGAAATATAAAGGATAAGATTGTGTAGAAAATGTGCAGTAGCGATCATAAGCCAATTTTTAAACGAAATCGTCATAATCCAAAAGATAGAATTGGACAATCCATCTGGATATTCTGTAGGATTGTATTGATAAAAAACAAAGTTTACGGCAGTCCTAAAGACTATTTCACTGAGTATTCCTATGATAATAATGGCGAAAAAGTATAGAAACTGTCGTTTTGCAAAGTCTTCGATTTGGTTTGTAGTTTTGAAATACTGAAACACAAAAAATGCGGTGATATAGCTTAAAAAGATATATATGATTCTAAACCAATTTGAGCCACCATTGTAGGTCGGGCCACAAATATCAATAGCAAAAACATAAGAAAAAAGGCCTATTACCAGTAAAGTTATAAGGTAGTAAACCTTTGGGTAATTATGAAGTATTGTAACATGTTTCAATTTTTCCGCAAGCCAAAATAGGATAAGTAAGATCATGATAATGGGTAGCAATATAATGGGATCACCCATAGTATATCTGAATCTAAGATCCCAAGCAAGGTTTCCTGTCAGAAACGGATTTTTATCACTTTCTTCTATACTTTTGGAATACCCAATTATTGTATTATTTGAAACCAGTTCATCAAGTTGATCTTGTGTATAAAGCGTGATTCTTTCTTCAAATTTTGTATCATCATTCACTATTTTTTCAACCCAATCAACGATTTGATCGAAAGAGAAATTAAAATAATTAAAGGTTTTTTTTGGATGATAGTTAGTAAAATCTGTAGTGTTTGGAAGAAATTTGCTATCTAAACCATATTGAACGGCTATTTGACTGTCGTTGGTTTTGCCGAGTACCCTAAAAAATGTTTTGCTTGTATTGCTGCTGTCAATCACAATGTAAAAGTCATTTTCTATGGCTTCATTTATATGTAACTTTTTGACCTGTTTCCCATATTTATCATTTTCTAATTTTTGTTGATATTTGATGGTTTCATTCAAAGTTTTATTAGCCCAAATCGTGAAATAAAAATATCCGCCGACCAACAAAAGGATGGGAAAGAAATAAAAAAGGGACTTTTTCATAAACCTTATTACTATTTACCAACAAAGTAAATACAAAAGCCATAATACCCAAAGTACTTTCCGATGAATCGGGATATAATGGTGTGAACTGGATTTTATGGGTATTTTACATTCTACTTAATAAATTTAGCTAAATTCATTAAGTATAGTTGACAAATTTAGCTAAATTTATAAATTATACCTGATATATTTAGCTAAATTTATTAACTTTGTCCATAAATTGTACAATTTCATATAAAATGTACCACAGAATATTACAAAAATCAATAGAAGCGCAATTATTTAAAGGCAAAACCATCTTGCTTACAGGTGCACGACAAACAGGTAAGACTCATTTGGTGAAACAAATTGTCCAAAAGTATGAAGGTGCATATTATAATTGTGAAATTCAGGAAGTAAAGGATTTGTTAGATATCACTTCTATTACTTCATTGACTCGTTTGATACCAAAAAGTAAGCTGGTAGTTTTTGATGAAGCACAGGATATTGCAGATATTGGGAAAAAATTAAAAATATTACATGATGAGATTGATGGTTTACAAATCATTGCAACAGGATCTTCATCTTTTGAACTTTTAAACAAGGCGTCAGAACCATTGACTGGAAGAAGCAGAGAATATCATTTATTCCCACTTAGCATTCAAGAAATAATCGAAGATGTAGGAATAGTTTATGCCAAAGGAAAAATTTCGGATCTTATGATTTTTGGTTCATATCCCGAAGTTTATAATATGGAGTCAAATGAAGACAAAATTGAAGCTTTGACAAATATCAGTAACAACTATCTATATAAAGACACCTTAAAATATGAAGACATCAAGAAGCCATTGGTCTTTAAAAAACTGCTCACTATTCTTGCGCTTCAAGTAGGGAGCGAGGTGAGCTTAAATAAACTGTCTAATGAAGTGAATGTTTCTATTCAAACAGTAGAAAAATACCTTGACATTTTAGAGAAGAATTTTATTGTATTTTCACTCATGTCTTTTAGTAGAAATATTGCAAAAGAAATCTCCAAATCACGTAAATATTATTTCTATGATTTGGGTATCAGAAACAGTATCATCAACAATTTCAATCAGATGTCACTGAGACAGGATGTAGGCAAGCTTTGGGAAAATTTTTGTATCTTGGAAAGAAAAAAGTATAATCATTATTCAAAACTGCACAAAAACTTGTATTTCTGGCGTACCTATGACCAACAGGAAATCGACCTTATTGAGGAATATGGCGGTAAACTTGCCGCATTTGAATTTAAATACAACTCATCCAAAGCAAAATTCCCAAAGATATTTTCCGAAACTTATAACGATGCTTCTTTCCGTTTAGTCAATGATAAAAACCTGTTTGACATCTTGGAGTAAGCAGAAGAAATAGTTATCCCTTTATTTCCCGTTCTATCCAAGTATCTATAATCGAAACAGCCATTACCATGTCGTCATGCATCAATCTGTCTTCTTCCAGCATGGCAATTTTGTCTCGTACATCCGTCATAATGGACTCGATGATAGGCGTGGATTTTGCAGGTCTTCTGAACTCAAATGCCTGAGCTGCTGTCAATAATTCAATAGCCAATAAAGACTTGAGATTGTTCAAAACTTTAAAACCTTTAGTAGCAGCATTTGCGGCCATACTGACATGATCTTCCTGACCTTTGCTCGAAACGATAGAGTCCACAGACGCTGGCGTGCAGTATTGTTTGTTTTGGCTTGCAATGGAAGCAGCCGTATATTGGGCAATCATAAATCCTGAATCCAGCCCAGGATACTTAGTAAGGAAAGCGGGAAGTCCTCGATCACCATTGATAAGCTGATAAACTCTTCGCTCCGAAATACTGCCCAATTCTGACAATGCAATCGCTAGGTAATCGAGTACCAAAGCCAATGGTTGTGCATGAAAGTTGCCACCACTGAGCACTTTATCATCTTCATCAAATACGATAGGATTGTCCGTTACAGCATTGATTTCTGTGTTGATGACTTCTTCGGCATGTTTGATTGCTTGATAACTTGCTCCGTGGACCTGAGGCACACACCTAAAGGAATATGGATCTTGAACACTAAGTTTTTGGAAATTTCTAAGTTCGCTACCGTCTAGCAAAGCAAAAATTTCGGATGCTGTGGTCAATTGCCCTTCATGTGGTCTGATATCATGCAAAAGATGATCAAATGGAGCGATATCACACACAAAAGCTTCCATAGAGAGTGCAGCTATTTTGTTTGCAATGTGAAACAAAGCCTTAGCCTCAGCTATTATTTTTGTGGCATAAGCCAATGAAAACTGAGTTCCATTTAGCAAAGCAAGTCCTTCCTTAGATTTCAGTGGCAGCGGCTCTATATTATGCATCTTGAGTGCACTAGCAGCGTCGGTTTCCTTACCATTCAAATATACTTTTCCCTTACCGAGCAGTAATAAACTTAAGTGTGCCAATGGTGCCAAATCTCCCGAAGCGCCAAGCGATCCTTGCTGATAGATCACAGGGATTATACCTGCATTATATATGTCTTTCAATCTATCCAAAAGCTCAGGTCGTATGCCTGAAAATCCATGTGACAGATTGACAATCTTTAGAAAATGAATCAATCGGCAGATGTCTTCTGGCACTTTTTCTCCCATACCGCAAGCATGAGATAAGACAAGATTTTCTTGAAGTTTCCCCAAGTTTTCATCCGATATTCTGACATTGCACAAAGATCCAAATCCTGTATTGATACCATAAATAACAGCATTAGGATCTTGCATTTTATTGTCAAGATACGCTCTATTTTTTGCCACTTTTTGGGAGACTGTATCGCTCAGATATAATGAATGTTGCTTACTAGAAGCTTTATAAATAACATCTGCATTTAGTGGAGATCCATCAATGGTAAACTGGTGCATAGCAAGGAATTAATGCTTTATTTCAAATACTTACAATGCTGCAAAGGTAGTCAAAATATTTAGCAGGTATTTTATAAGTAAACCAATATATACCAAAATCAAACAAATTCTCGTTAAACAATAGTTAAATTTAGGCACCTAATTATTTGTAAATATGTTCGTATTGAATTGATAATCAATAATATATTAATAACACTGTACAATATGGTAATATTAAGCTAGTAACTTTTTAATGGGAGAATTTGTCTATAATTTAGGTACAAAGTAATAAAATTGTATTTTTGGCAAAAATTTAAAAACATTTTTAAAAAGAAAATTAAATGAATTTCAAACACGTAATTACAGCATTCATTCTGACTATCGGTACGATGACCCAAATTCAGGCTCAGAAAATAGCTCTAGTAGATATCAATGAAGTATTGTCTTCCTTACCGGATTATGACAATGCACAGAAAGAATTGGATCGAATTTCGGCTGAATGGAGACAACAAGTTTCACAAGAGTTTGACAAAATCAAGAGCATGTACAATAAGTTACAGGCAGAACAAGTCTTATTGAGCGCAGAAGATAAAGTCAAAAAGGAAGACGAAATCATAAAAAAGGAAACAGAAGTCAGAGAGCTTCAAAAAGCAAAATTTGGTCCTGAAGGCGAATTATTCAAAAAAAGACAAGAAATGGTAAGTCCTATTCAAGATAAGGTGTTTGCAGCCATCGAAAATTATGCTGCAGAAAGAGGATTTGACATCATTTTTGATAAAGGTGGCGCTACAGGATTATTATTTTCAAATCCTGAATATGACAAAACCGCAGATATCAAGAAGAAACTGAGCATTAAGTAATTTTTATCGACCGAACATAAAATCAACAAAATTTAGAATGAACAAATTAGTATTAATCCTTGGTATTTTCACCGCATCATTTTCCCTTCAGGCACAAAAAATAGGTTATGTCAATTCTCAGGAAATATTGACATCATTGCCAGAAATAAAACAGGCAAATTCCGATATAGAAGTGATGAAGTCTATGTTTCAGAAAAAAGGTGAAGAAATGGTAAAGGAGTTGCAAACAAAATATCAAGCCTTACAGCAAAAACAAGCTAGTGGAGAATTGGCTCCAGTAGAGATCGAAAAGCAATCAACAGCTCTTAAACAAGAAGAGGCAGCCCTAGGAGAATTTGAGCAATCCAGCCAACAAAAAATCGTAGATAAGAGTGAGGAATTACTCAAACCTATCCAAGACAAGGTAAATAAAGCCATAAAAGATGTTGCAGCAGAAAATGGATTTCTATACATTTTCGACTCTGGTATGGGCGTAGTATTATATGCTGATACTACCGCTGATGCCACTAAGCTTGTAAAAGCAAAATTAGGAATAGCACAATAAGAAATAATGCACAAAAACCCGAATCAACCGATTGGGATATTCGATAGTGGCATTGGTGGATTAACGGTCGCCAATGCCATTCATCATTTTTTACCGAATGAAAGGCTTATCTATTTTGGTGACACGGTACACTTGCCTTATGGCGACAAATCCGCAGATGCCATCAGATATTATTGTCTTCGGATCAGCAAATTTCTACTTGAGCAGGATTGCAAAATGATCGTAATAGCCTGTAACTCTGCATCATCAGCTGCATATGATATGTTGTTGGATTTTTTGAGGGCAAGGTACTTTTCGTCAATGTGGTAGATCCTTTGGTACAAGCCGTTGTCAGCGAAGGATATAAAAATGTTGGTGTTATAGCCACAAAAGCTACAATCAACTCTTCCATTTATAGAAATAAGATCAAATCATTGAATCAAAAAGTAAAGGTAAACCAATTGGCCACACCTTTGCTTGCGCCAATGATAGAAGAAGGTTTTTATAATGGCAATATTTCTCGAAGTGTGATAGAAAGCTATCTCGATCATCCTGACCTTAAGGACATAGACGCACTGTTGCTTGCTTGTACACATTATCCATTGATCAGAAAGGAAATCAATGAATATTATGATGGCAAAGTGACCATTCTAGACTCCACGGATGTAGTCAAAGAAGAAGTAAAACGAATTCTCACCGAAGAAGACTTACTCTGCACCAAGAGATTTGGTCAAGATTGCTTTTATGTTTCGGATTATACATCTTCTTTTGAAGAGACGGCAAGAAACTTTTATGGCGAGGACTTAAATCTGGAAGCTGATTCCAGATTTGATCTGACTAAAACCTTATTTGATTTGCTAATAACTATTCTTGTGGTTTGGTTTAATTTTAAATCAATTTCTCAACTCTTTGTATGTCCCGACATGTACGTGTATATAAAGCAGGAATCACAAACAGAGTCAAAATCAACGAGAACATCAATCCTCCAATGATGGCTATACCCATTGATACCCTAGATAAAGATGCCGCGCCAAATGCCATAGCTATGGGCAACGCACCCAATACCGTTGCAAGACTTGTCATCAATATCGGACGTAAACGAGAAATCGCCGCTTCTTTGACGGCATTTACGGTATTCAGGCCATCTTCTTTGCGTTGATTGGCAAATTCGACAATAAGGATTCCATTTTTTGTGACGATACCTATTAGCACAATAATTCCTATCTGACTAAAGATGTTAAGTGTCGAATCAGTGTACCACAATGCAAGAATTGCTCCAGCCAAAGCAAGCGGTACTGTCAGCATGATGATCAATGGATCCTTGAAGCTTTCAAACTGAGCCGCGAGTATCAAATACACCAATAACAAAGCAAGGATGAAAGCAAATAACAATGTAGATGAACTTTCTTCAAACTCTTTGGATGGACCAGAAAGATCGGTTGTGTATTGATCAGTCAAGACTTCTTTTGCGATATCTTTCATGGCGTCGATACCTTGGCCGAGTGAAACACCGTTGGATGTACCAGCCGACACTGTTGCCGATACATATCGATTGAATCGGTAAAGTTGCGGTGGATTACTCTGTTCGGACATAGTAATGAGATTATCCAACTGCACCAACTGACCTTTATTGCTACGTACATAGATACCTTTGAGGTCAAATGGCTCATTAGCAGATTCCTTATTTGCCATGCCGATGACCTGATATTGTTTGCCATTCTTAATAAAAAATCCCAATCTCTGCTCTGCATAATACAATTGTAAAGTCTGTGCAATATCCATGACGGAAACGCCGAGTGCTTGTGCTCGATTTCGGTCTATATCTATTTTAAGTTCTGGTTTATTAAACTTGAGATTGATGTCCACGGCCTGAAATTTTTCGCTAGCCCTGGCTTTTTCTAAGAATGTAGGAATTACCTTTTTCAGCAATTCAAAATTAGGTGCCATGATAACAAACTGAACAGGTAATCCACCTCTACGATCTCCGATGGTTTGTTCCTGATTGACAAAAACACGTGCTTCTGAATATTTTTTAATTGTCTTAGAAAGCTCATCTGCAATTTCCATTTGTGACTTGGTCCTTTGGTCAGGCTCCACCAAAGAAATTCTTACAAATCCGGTATTAGACGCTTGTGAAGCACCAAATCCAGGTGCCGTTACAGATAAGATCGACTCTTTTTCAGGGATTTGTTCTACGTCTTTTATCACCTTGGTCAGGAAATCATTCATAAACTCAAATGAAGTACCTTCTGGAGCCGTTGCATTGACAGACAGCCTACTCTTGTCTTCCATTGGAGCCAATTCTGAAGGAAGACTTTTGCCAAGTTGGTACATCATCCAAAATGAAATAATCATGATAATTATAGCAACCCATCGGATCCTAAAAAACCAGTTGAGTCCTTTGGAATACATATTGGTCATTCCGACAAAAAATCCTTCACTCCATTTATAAAATCCTCTTTCATGGTCTCCTGCTCTAAGCAATCTAGAGCTCATCATCGGTGTCAAGGTAAGTGATACAAAGGCAGACACGAAGACAGCACCGGCGACCACAACTCCAAACTCTCTAAACAATCTTCCAGTCAAGCCCTGCAAAAACATGATAGGTAAAAATACTGCTACAAGTGTTATTGTAGTGGAGACTATGGCAAAAAATATTTCTTCAGAACCTTTAAAGGCAGCCTCACGTGGGCTCATGCCTTGTTCTATCTTTTGATATATATTTTCCAATACAACGATGGCATCATCTACAACCAATCCTGTGGCGAGAACGATACCTAGTAAGGTCAGAATATTGATAGAAAAACCTGCCAAATACATGATAAAAAAAGCACTAATCAGCGATATCGGTATGGCGACCACAGGGATCAATGTAGATCGCCAATTACGCAAGAATAAAAAGATAACCAATACTACCAGCCCAAAAGCGATAAATATCGTCTCTTCAACTTCGACAATTGCATTTTTTATACCTTTGGTCGTATCGAGTGCTAAGCCCAACTTCAAGTCTCCAGGAAGTTCTTTCTTGATATTTTCTAATCTTTTAAAAAACTCATCAGCAATGGCTACATAATTAGCACCTGGTTGTGGTGTGACGGCTACGCCAATCATTGGTATAGCGCCATTACCTCTTAAAAGCGAACGTTCATTTTCAGGACGCATTTCAGCTGTACCTACATCTTTGAATCGAATGACAGAGCCATTATTTTCGCGAATGATCAAATTATTAAATTCATCAACGGTTTCTATCCGGCCAACTGTCCTGATGGTTAGTTCTGTATCTTTTCCTTCAAGACGACCCGATGGTAACTCTACATTGGCATTGGATAATGCATTGCGCACATCAACAGGTGTGATACCATGAGCCGCCATACGTGATGGATCCATGACAAGCTTCATGCTATATCTTTTCTCACCCCAAATATTCACACTACTTACGCCTGGTATAGTTTGAAATCTTTCTTTGAATAAATTGTTACCTATCTCTGAAAGTTCGAGAAGTGTTCTTTGATCGCTTTGTACAGTAAGCGATAGAATAGGCTGCGCTGTAGCATCGGATTTACTGACAATAGGTGGATTTGCATCTACTGGGAGATTTCGTTGAGCTCTTGATACACGATCTCGCACATCATTGGCTGCAGTTTCGAGATCCACATCAAGGTCAAACTCTACAGTAATCGTACTTCGACCATCGCTCGAGTTGGAAGTTATCACTTTAATACCATCAATACCATTGATTGATTCTTCCAGTGGTTCGGTGATTTGTGAAATGATAACATCAGAATTTGCACCAGTATAAGTAGTGCTCACTGTAATAACCGGTGGATCTACACTAGGATAATCTCTGATACCTAAATAAAAAAATCCGATTATGCCGAAAAGCACAATCACAATAGACATGACTGTAGCTAAGACAGGTCTTTTTATACTAATCTCTGATAGACTCATATTTATTGATTTTGACCTGTTGGATTAACGACTTTTACTGTAACTGGAGATTGAGGCTTTAACTGAAGAATGCCAGTAGTCAGCACGGTGTCACCAGCCTGAACACCTTCAAGTATTTGTACGGATGTTTCTGTCCTGATCCCCGATTTTACACGGATACTTTCGGCTTTACCATTTTTAGCAACAAATACTTTTGCACCAGAAATATCAGGAATATACGCCATCGATGGAATCATAATCGCAGGTATTTTTTTCTACAGCAATAGAAACATCGGCAAATGAGCCAGGCGCTAGCTTACCTCCGGGATTCTGAAAAGTAGCTCTTATTTTGACCGTTCTATATATTGGATCTATTTTTGGTTCTTTGGCGTAAACAGTGGCTCTAAATGTTTGAGAAGATCCAACTACATTAAAGGTGACATCAGATCCTACTTTTATATTAGAATTATATTTCTCTGGTATAGAAAACTCCAATTTCAAAGGCTGAACGCCTTGAATGGTGGTGATTATCGTGCTAGAAGTGATAAAAGCACCAGGACTGACATTTTTCAAGCCAGCGATACCCGAAAATGGAGCCGTAATTCTTGTTTTATCGATATCGGTTTTTATAATGTCAACATTAGCTTTTAGAAGATTTAAATTCGTCTCAGCTATATCATATTCTTCTTTGCTAATGGCCGAAGACGCTAACAATTGTTTTTGTCTTTTTTCTTTTTCTTCTGCGAGTTTTATTTCAATTTCCAGTTTTTTAATTTGGGCTTGGAGATCATTGTCATTCAATTTGACCATAAGTTGACCACGACTTACCGCTTGTCCTTCTTTGAAAAAAATTCCTGTGATTTTGCCAGCAACTTCACTTTTGACTTCTACTTCTTCATTGGCTATGATCGTTCCAGATGTTGTTATACTGCCAGATCTGATTTCCGATTTGGCGATTATTCCTTCCACCATCATAGGCTTGGCATCGGCTCCATTACCTGTTATTGGCTTTTTATCATCCTTAGGCTCGCTTTTACAAGAAAAAGATATCGTTAATATTGAAAAAGCAATTATATTTATATATTTCATTTTAAAAATTGACATTAAGTAAAGTATAATAAGGAATGTGCACAAAAAAAGTTTAGAAATTTATCATATATAAATAATCTTTAAAAAGGGATATCAAATTAATTCGTAAAATTAAGGAAATTCCTTTTATCTTGCGAAGCAATTTAGATTTATACATCATACAATTTGGGAGACAATCATGAAAAGTGAAGATATCAGGCCTAGTACACCAGAACAGGAACAAATTATAGAAAATAAAGCGCTTTCTATTGGTGAAGCGATCTTACCTGTCATTATTTTGGTGGCGATGTTGGCCTACAATATTTTCATTTTTGGTGACGCTGCTTTGAGCGGTAGTAACCAGTTTATTTTGTTGATAGGAGCAGCCGTAGCGGCAATTATCGGCTTCAAAAACAAAGTCACTTATGCACAAATGATGGAAGAAGTAGCACACAATGTAAAATCTACTGCTGGCGCTATTTTGATTTTGCTAATGGTCGGTGCACTTTCGGGCACATGGTTGTTGAGTGGGATTATTCCGTCCATGATTTATTATGGTTTACAATTATTAACACCGACAATATTTTTGGGTGCATCATTGATCATATGTTCGGTAATATCTTTAGCAACAGGAAGTTCGTGGTCCACGAGTGCAACAGTCGGCATTGCACTGATTGGTATTGGTGATACAATGGGTATAAATCCAGGCATGACTGCTGGTGCTGTAATCTCAGGTGCTTATTTTGGCGATAAAATATCGCCATTATCAGATACGACCAATCTCGCTTCAGCTATGGCTGGAGCAGGATTGTTTGACCATATCAAATATATGTTGATCACTACGATACCTTCTATTTTGATTGCATTGGTTGTATTTATAATCATTGGGTTTAATATTTCATCTTCCGGCACTCCAGATATAACCGACAAACTCTCGGCAATTGACCATGCATTTCACATTACACCATGGTTGTTTCTTGTGCCAGCGTTGGTAATTTATATGATCTTTCGCAAGACCGAGCCTTTGATAGCATTGTTGGCCGGCGCATTACTAGGTGGTGTAGCAGCGATCATTTTCCAACCTGAATTGGTAACCAAAGTGGCTGGTGCTACTATACTGGATTTTAATACTGCATACAAAGGTGTGATGACTGCACTTACTACAAAAATTCAAATAGAAACTTCAAATGCAGCACTAAATGACCTTTTTTCTGCCAAAGGTATGGAAGGTATGATGGGCACGATCTGGCTTATATTATGTGCAATGGTATTTGGTGGTGTAATGGACGCTATCGGGGCTTTATCCAGAATCAGTCAGGCATTGCTCAATATGTTTCATACGGTATTTGGATTATTTGCAAGTACAGTATTATCGTGTTTGGCAATCAATGTGACGGCTTCGGACCAATATCTTGCTATTGTCATCCCTGGTAAAATGTATAAAAAGGCATTTGAAGATAAAAACTTACATCCAGTCAATCTAAGCCGTACTTTAGAGGACACAGGAACAGTTACTTCGGTCTTGATACCTTGGAATACATGTGGTGCTTACAATGCAGGTGTCCTAGGTGTACCTACGGTAGATTATGCGTTTTATGCTATATTTAATTGGATTAGTCCATTTATGACTTTGACAGTCGCTGCTTTGGGATATAAAATCAAAGAGCTTGCAAAAGGAAAATAATAAAAGTCTGCTTTAGGGCTTAAAACTCACTTGTAAAATGAAATGACACATCAGGATGATTTTCTTGGGCCATTTTTAATGTCCATGCGGACTCAGCAAGATATACTAGTTTGCCATCAGTGTCTCTGGCAAGATCTTTCTTTCTCCTACTTATAAATTCTTTGAGTGCTGCAGGATCATTACAACTTACCCAACAAGCTTTATGTAAATTTACAGGTTCATAATCACAAGATGCACCATATTCATGTTTAAGACGATATTGGATGACATCAAACTGTAGTGCTCCGACTGTTCCGATAATTTTTCGACCATTATCTTCTTTGGTAAAAAGCTGGGCTACACCTTCGTCCATCAGCTGGTCCAAACCTTTGTTGAGTTGTTTAGTCTTCATCGGATCGGTATTATTGACAAATCGAAACTGCTCTGGTGAGAAACTAGGAATGCCTTTAAAATGGAGCATTTCTCCTTCGGTTATCGAATCGCCAATCTTAAAATTGCCTGAATCATACAAACCTACGATATCCCCAGGAATGCTTCATCAATGACAGATTTTTTGGAAGCCATAAAGGCTGTCGGATTCGGAAATTTCATATACTTATTCTGCCGGACGTGGTAATAATTGGTATTTCGCTCAAATTTTCCTGAACAAATTCTGAGAAATGCAATTCTGTCTCTGTGCTTGGGATCCATATTGGCATGAATTTTAAATATAAATCCGCTAAATTTATTTTCTTCTGGCAAGACAATCCGCTCTTCCGTTTCTCTTTTTAATGGATTGGGTGCGATATCCACAAAACAATCCAAAAGCTCTCTTACTCCAAAATTATTGACAGCACTACCAAAAAATACCGGACAAATATCACCATTCAGATAGTCTTCACGAGTGAAATCGGGATAAACCGATACTATGGTATTTATTTCATCTCTCAGTTCATTAGCAGCCGCAGTTCCCACTTTATTATCAAGCAATTCATCTTTTAGATCTGTGATTTTGAAGTAGTCTTCATCTTCTTGTTTCCCATGTGGTGTAAACAGGATCAGGTTTTTTTCGTATAGGCTATAGACACCTTTGAATCGCTGACCCATTCCTACAGGCCAACTCAAAGGCGTGACATGAAGTCCTAGTTTTGTCTCCACTTCATCCAGTAGGTCAAATGCATCTTTACCTTCGCGATCCAGTTTATTGATGAAGACTATGATCGGTGTATTACGCATTCTACATACTTTGACGAGTTTTTCGGTTTGCTCTTCGACACCTTTTGCGACGTCAATCACCACAATAACACTATCCACTGCGGTGAGTGTCCGATATGTGTCTTCAGCAAAGTCTTTGTGACCAGGTGTGTCCAGGATGTTGATCTGTTTATCTCTGTATTCAAACGCCATGACCGAGGTAGCCACAGAGATACCACGCTGCTTCTCTATCTCCATGAAGTCAGAAGTGGCGTGTTTTTTAATTTTATTTGATTTGACGGCACCAGCTTCCTGAATCGCACCACCAAAGAGGAGCAATTTTTCAGTCAGTGTGGTCTTGCCCGCATCAGGGTGAGATACAATACCAAATGTTTTTCTTTTTTGTAATTCAATTTTATTACTCATACGATGATGCATTAACTTAAAAAGGGCACAAAAGTAATAAAATCCCTTGATGAGAGACTTACTTTACATAGATTATAAAAAAAATATCTTCACCAATTCATTGATTTTGAGATCAATATTAATGTTAAAATTCTGAATTTCTACCTAGGAAGAAAAATTATCACAATGTGGCACAATTTCTGTTTGTAATGAAGTATGGACATTCAGAAAATAAATAGGCGGCATTTTGTAGAAACAGACCTGTATTACAGAGTAAGTTTGGGATTGTCATCAAAGCTTTTGTGCTATCAGAATGGTATATTTCATCTGGAAGTGACACTAGGCAGAAAGTGGGAAAAAAAACTACAATGCCACAGCTGCTGAGATTGCCCATGCTTGGAAAACAAGCCACGCCGAACTATCTCATGCCTTGGGTTGTAAGGTGTTTATCATAGACCTGAAAAAGGATAATAATAAGACTATACTTATACAATCAGGAATCACACCTGGATATGATGCTTACAAAGGCATTCTATTTAGAAAAAATTATCTCAACTAAGTAGGTCATTTGGGGTAGTTAGTTGTTTTATATGCTATAAATTCAATTAAATGATAAATTCTTCGTCAATAGATTTTACAAAGATAAGCCCAGTTCGTTTTGAAGAGCTTTGTTTTAACTAATAAAGGGAGGGGAAGGGGCAAGGTAGTCGGATAATGGAAGAGATATTCAAGAGCGTTGAAAAAATCCATTGTAGGAATTTGGAAGAGAAGTGGTTTTTTGCTCATTATTCGGTGGTGTACTTCCAACAGTTCGAATCTTAAATATGCATGGGCAGCCCTACATTCGTTTTCCTATTATCAACTCATATAACAAATCCAGCTGATACATATTTCGAGAGGAGAACATCTAGTTTTGAATACCGCTCACATTTAGTTCAAGGCAATGAACTGAAAGAGATATTGACTATGTTTCCCGATTTAATAAGAGAATTTCGATTAACATCGTCTCATATTGACTATATTAGCTTAATAAAAGAAGATTGGATAATAGATAGCAAAATTCCTCATTGGAATAAAGTAGTAACAGCATTACAACTTTCTGATTTCAAGCTTTTAGCAATTGAAGAAAAACTATTCCTAGCTTCTACTATGATTATGCATAACGATATTAATTCCAGAGAAAATCATTTAGGAGGTAATGACGAGGACTTGTTTATGGATCATTTACACCCAATAATTGTTGAAGCGTCAAACGAATATATTTTAAAAAATGATAAAACAACAAGTATAGCGTTCAATGAAAAAACATGGGATCGTATTGAATGGATTGAAGAAAAAAATTTTGGTGCCTTAGAAGAATCTGAAGATGAAGAAATGCTCTGGCAATTTGGTTTAATAAATGTTGTAAATTTTGATGGTCTAATAGGGATTCTTGGAATCGTAACTGTTTAAGCACCAGAATTATTGGCCTTTCTTTATTTCAAAAGATACATCACTAACATTAACATGGTTCGAAACAATTGATGACAATATTGCGAAATTTATTCAATCATATAAACATCATCGACCAAAAGAAAAGAAAATAGAATGGACTTCACCGTTTAAATTTTTTACAATTATTACGGAATCCGAAGAAGAATGAAATAACCAAATTACAAATGATATAAGATCAAACTTGTTAACACTGAGTCCGTAACTAGTGCTAAGATATCAATTGGACTTTTAATAATTTTTTTGACTTCCTGTAATTCTACATAAATGAGTATGATTATGAGACAAATATGTCGAAAAGCAAAATTCAAAATTTGTAAAACACTTTGAATGCTCTACATCAACATTTTCATATTTGACTTCGATCATAAAATCACATAAACATCCAATAGCTTTTTTTCCTTACTTTTGCGGAAATTTTCAAGCACATGATAGACAAACTGGAAGCCATTCAAGACAGATATTATTATCTTGAAGAGAAACTTTCAGACCCTGACGTATTGGGAGATATGAAACTATTTGCCAAAATAAACAAGGAGTATAAAGACTTGAGTGAGATAGTAGATACTTTCAAGGCGTATAAAAATACGGCATCTAATATCGCCAATGCAAAGTTGATGTTGCAGGACACGGATCCTGAAATGAAGGAAATGGCTGAGCTGGAAATATCCGACTTGCAACCACAATTGGATATCCTTGAAGAAAAAATAAATTACTTATTGATCCCAAAAGATCCTGAAGATAGCAAAGATGTTATTTTTGAAATACGATCAGGTACAGGCGGAGATGAGGCAAGTATTTTTGCTGGTGACTTATTCAGAATGTACACAAAATACTTCGAAACTCAAGGATGGAAAACTGAAATCTTGGACGAAAATCCTGGTTCGGTAGGTGGATACAATAAGATCGTGATCGAAGTTTATGGCGCTGATGTGTATGGAAAATTGAAATTTGAATCAGGCGCTCATCGTGTACAACGTGTACCGAAAACAGAATCACAAGGACGTGTGCATACGTCAGCAGCTACCGTTGTGGTAATGCCAAAATTCGAAGAAGAAGAAATCGATATTCGCAAAGATGACCTTAAGACCGACACATTTAGGGCACAAGGAGCTGGTGGACAACACGTAAATAAAACAGAGTCAGGTGTAAGGTTTACGCATATTCCCACAGGTATTGTGGCTGAAAGTACTGATTCTAGATCTCAACACAAAAACAGAGAGATCGCATTACAAAGATTGTTTGTAAAAATAAAAGACGCGGCTAGAGAAAGGACATATATAGAACAAAAAGACAAAAGGAAATCATTGGTAGGCTCTGGAGATAGATCGGACAAAATCAGGACCTATAATTATCCACAAAATCGGGTCACAGATCATCGCATAAATCTGACATTGTATAATCTGGATAGAATCGTCGAAGGTGACCTCGAGGAGATAATCACCTCACTACAAAGAGAGGAAAATGCCGAAAAACTCAAAGGAAGCGAAGAATAAATATTTATTGACGCTAACCTTAGCTATGCTTCAGATGCATCTATCAATATCTGAATGTCAAATTTTTTCATTTGAAGAAATGCTTTGACAACTGAAGGAGCTTTTAAAGGATCCATCATCAGCGAGTCGAGTATAGCAGGTACGACTTGCCAAGAAAGTCCAAACTTGTCTTTCAGCCATCCACATTGAGATTCTTGTCCGCCATCAGTTAGCTTTTGCCAATAATAGTCTATTTCTTGCTGATCATCGCAGGATATAACTAAGGAAATACCTTCATCAAAGCCATATCCATGCGAATAGCTGCTATCAAAACCTATAAATCGCTGTCCACAAAGAATGAAGTTGCCATGATTTATATATCCGGGCGTATCGCCTTGACCTTCTGTATATCTGCTTAGGTATCCTATTTCTGATTGTGGGAATATAGTAGTATAAAATTGCATAGCAGCTTCAGCTTTTCCTGCGACATCTTTCGTAAACATCAATGCTGGAACAATGGCTTCATTACCATCTCTAGCTACCATAATCTGCCAGTTGACACCAAATTTGTCAGTGCACCAGCCATATCTTTCGCTCCAGGCGTATGTGTCTAATTTCATCATGATTTTCCCACCATCTGACAGTTTGTCCCAATGGGTATTTACCGCATCGGCATCCTTCAGAAATATGAAAAAAGAAATCGATGGGTTTATTTTAAACATTGGTCCACCATTGAGCAACATCAGCTTTTGGTCAAAGATACGCATATTTATCACCATTCCATTGTCCGAAAGCATTTTGGAAGCACCAAAAACTTCTGTATAAAATGTGGCTACTTCCTGTGCCTGATTATCAAACCAAAGACATGGGTAAACTTTATTTTTCATGATTTTTGGGATAATGCATCATTCATTTCTGCTACTCGAAATTCAACTATTTGGCCGATTAAATCATAAGGTATTTCTTGATCTAACGGAAACTGTATCGAACCTTTTCCAGTCTTATATTTTGTTAATTCCTTTTGAAAAGCAACATTTCCAGAAGGCAATGCATAAAACCCGATATGATTTTTGAAAGCTGCGAAATAAACTAATGGCTTTTTATGATACTTGAAAGCAGGCATATTGTAAGCAATGCAAGATACTGCTTCTGGTGCTTTTTCTGAAATAAGATTGCGAATATTGATAAGGATTTGCTTCACTTCAGCAGGTGCTTCGGTGATATATTGATCAATTGATGAATATTTTATTTCATTCATTCTTTAAAGCATTTGCACATTTTATTGTTATGATAAAATAACTTTTGACCCTAAATAACATTTACTTCTCAAGGATTTTCTTGATATTTTGGAGATTTTGAGTTTCCGAATCTTTCATCATTTTTCTACCAATAAAGTACGACATCAAATTTAAGGGATATCGGTCATTACTGTAAAATTCTGAAATAATTTCTGTTTGATTTTCGGAAATTGATTTGAAAATGCTAGCAGCCTTTGCATTACCTTCAAATGGTCGCTTAAATCTCAAATCTACATCGATCCTATCAGGTGTAATAGCAGTTATTTCTTGCTCACCTTCGCCCACTTCATCCAGCTTGCTGTTCCATTTTTGGATTGCACCCACAGTGCCATCGATACCGGTTATTTGCGGATTGAGATCAGGATCAGCAAGTACAAAAACACTGTATTGTTTCTGGTTTTCGAGCATCCTGACGTACTCAAATACTTCAGATTTTGGTTTATTGATTACTTCCTTTACACTAACAGTATAAGATTTGGGTACGAATATGGCAAGAATCAACAAAAAGGCAATGATGCCCAAAATGACAAAAAAAATCTTTTTTAATACATTCATGGATGATAGGATTTACAATGAACTAATCAATTTTCGCAAATTTCTTTGAGCTTTTGCAGTGCTTTTGGCCATGTATCATTAAAGTAATCAGTGAAGTCTCCAAACTTTCCGATCATATCAATCTTTAGTAAAGTGCCTTGTGGATCTTCGTTGTAAGTATAATTTTCGAGACTACCGGCCCATTGTTCTACTTCTGGTCCTGATACTATTTCTTTGCCATCTTTGAACTCACCAATATGTTCGATAGAAATAAATTTGTTAGGCTTATTGGTTTTTATAGTACTGACCATGCCAGCGAGATTTCCTTCTGCATCACATCCGAGAAACAAAATTTTTGAACCATCTTCCCAACTACCTTTAAAGTGAGAAGTTTCATTGAATGCAGCTGTCCATTGTCTGTAACCCGAATCCGAAAGCATCATTTCATATACAAATTGAGGAGATTTTGGGATCAAAATTTCGTAATGTAATGTATCCTTGTCCTTTATACCCTCAGCGTATTTCTTAAAATTATTGAGAATGGCTTGCCATCCCATTTGTTGCATTTCTATGGGATTTTGAGATTCTGCTTCAAAGGTTTCAATAATCTGAGTTGAATCACCTTGTGGGATGAATTCGACACGTACTTTTCTGTCATCACCCAATACGTAAGTAACAAGTGCATTTTCGACGATTTCTTTATAAATTCCCCAAAACTCAAAACTGAAGCTTCCATCTTTGGCTGCCATTGTGTGATTAAATTTACCATCAATTCTAAAATCACTCTCAGCGTGTGGGCAATGCCAGTCTTCATTAGCAAAGTTCCAATGAATTACATGGGATGGATTATTCCAATATTCCCATGCATGGGATACTGGGACATGTACGATTGTTTCGACCGTAACAGATACAGGTGTATGACTCATTAAATTGTCTAATTATTTGATTACTATCACAAAAGTAAATTATTTTGGACTTTTTCTAAAAAAACTCATTGATAAAATAGAATCATCTCATCCAATGCTTAGTTCAGAAATAAAGATGACATTTTATAATTCCAAATATAATTCTGTAAATTTATAATATTATAGGCAATATTAAATTATATTTCGCAATTATCATAAATAACAATATAAACAAATTACAAACTTCAATATTTTTGAAAGATGGTTATAGATTTTTGATTATAAAAAAGTTCGTAAATAAAAGAGTATCAATCATATTATATAACATTTTGTTTTCTTACCTTTGCGCCAAAATTTTAAAACAGATAATTGAATCTGATGAAATATAAGGTTTCTTACATCATTTTATTCATACTTTCTTTCAATTTTGTTGTTTTCTCACAGGAACAGAAGTTGGAAAGTGATAGTATTGAAAAAGTTCAAGCTACAAGCCATGAATCGACATATGGTCATGCTGATGGTACTCATGATGCAGCGGCACATGATGGTCATGATGCGCATGCAAAATATGATCCAGCAGCCACAGCTATCCATCATATCAGTGACGCAAATGTCTATACTATATTGGATTTTGTGACAATACCATTGCCTATGATATTGTACGCACCAGACAAAGGATGGGATTTCTTCAGTTCATCTAAATTTCATTCAGGTCACCATGAGGACGGACACTCTGCTTATAATGGGTATGTCTTACATCATGGTAGCGTTCATCGTGTTACTGATGCGGGTTTCCCAACTCAGGGTGAAGCGGAAATATCAGGTTTTACACACAAGACAGAAACTATAGAAGGAAAGGATAAAGATATATTTTATGCCATACACAATGGTAAAGAATACAGATTAGATGCCAGATCCACATTGGATGGAGGAGTTCTGGGAGGCGGAATTACTTCATTTTACGATTTTTCTTTAACAAAAAATGTCGTTTCAATGATTCTGGTATCTCTCTTTTTGATCTATGTGTTTAGTAGCGCGGCGAAAGCTTATGCAAACAATAAAGACAAAGCGCCAAAAGGAATGCAAAATGTAGTGGAGACAATATTTACATTTATCCGCGACGAAGTTGCTATACCATTTATCGGTAAAGATAAGTACAAGAAATTTTTGCCTTTACTGATGAGTATCTTCTTCTTTATCTTAGGGTTAAATTTATTTGGTCAGATACCATTTTTGGGTGGCATCAATGCAACAGGAAACTTGGCAGTAACCATGACCTTAGCATTGATCGTATTTTTTGTTGTAAATTTTAACGGTAAGAAGGATTATTGGCAACATATTTTTTGGATGCCAAATGTTCCAGTTTTTGTAAAACCACTTTTGGCTGCAGTAGAGATAATGGGACTTTTCATAAAGCCATTGACATTGATGCTGCGTTTGGCTGGAAATATTTCAGCTGGCCACATTGCGATTTTGAGCTTTGTGGGTTTGATTTTCATATTTGGAGATTCGGGTGCTAGCACAGGCGGCGGAGTTATAGGTACTGCTTTGGCTATACCTTTGACATTGTTTATGATGTGTATTGAGATTATCGTAGCGTTTGTACAGTCATTTGTATTTACAATACTGACCGCATCATATATAGGTGCAGCAATCGAAGAGCACCATCATGCTGATCATCATCCAGCAGAACATCATTAAGTATAAACAGAATTTATATAAATATTTTTTTTTAAACCATAATACTAATAGACATGACAGGAACAATTGCAGCAATAGGAGCCGGATTGGCAGTAATAGGAGCTGGAATCGGAATCGGAATGGTAGGTGGTAAGGCAATGGAAGCTATCGCTAGACAACCTGAAGCATCAGGTGATATCAGAGGTGGTATGATCCTTATGGCAGCTTTCGTAGAAGGTGCTGCTCTTATTGCAATCCTACTTTCTATCTTCGTTAAGTAAGATATTGACCGAAAAGTAAAAGTAGAACTGCAATGCGGTTGGCGGAGCGTTCTACTTTTCTTAAAATTGAATGTAAAAAGCCCAAAGTAATGAGAGAAAGGGCACAAATTATAAAATTTAAAAAATAGCGTAGATTTATGTTTACTTTATTGAGTTTTACACCATTTCAACCTACACCTGGCTTAGCGTTTTGGTCGTTAGTGATTTTTCTTATATTTTTATATTTAATGAAAAAATACGCAGTAGGACCTATAACTGAAGCGCTTTCCAATCGTGAAACAGAAATAGCAAATGCGCTCGACCAAGCTAAAAGAGCTAGAGAAGAGATGTCAAATTTAAAGTCTGAAAATGAGAAACTCCTAGCTCAAGCAAGGGAAGAGAGATCAAAAATGCTTCAGGAGGCTAAAGATATTAAAGGTCAGATTATTGCGGAAGCCAAAGAAAAGGCCAAAGAAGAGGCTAATAAAATTGTCAGTAATGCAATGACTGATATTGAAAATCAGAAAAAGATAGCCATTACAGAAGTGAAAAATGAATTGGGTGCCTTGGCTATAAGTATAGCTGAAAAAGTAATAAAAAAAGAACTCAAAGGTAATGCAGAGCAAGAAGCCTTTGTTAACACACTTGTCAAGGACATTCATTTGAATTGATTACAATAATTACAGCCTAAACAGATACCATGTCAGTAAGTAGAATTTCAGCCAGATATGCAAAGTCATTGCTTGATTTGGCGCGAGACCGAAATGAATTAGAAGCTGTAAAAGCAGATGTTGATTATTTGGTAGAAGCCATGAAGAGCAGAGATCTTGTGCTGTTTTTCAAATCACCGATCATAAACTCAGGAAAAAAACTTGACGTTGTAAAATCACTTTTTACAAATAAGTTAGGTAAGACGACGGTGGCTTTTATTGATATTATAATCAGAAAAGGAAGGGAGATGTATTTGCCGGAAATCTGTCAGGATTTTATCAATCAATATAAAGTATTTAACAGGATTTCTACTGTAACGGTGACTACAGCGACACCTTTGAATGAAACATCGCTCAATGAAATAAAGGAAAAATTGTTGGCAAGTAATATAACAATGGACAAACTAGATCTTATCTCCAAAGTAGATCCAGCTATCATGGGTGGATTCGTGATAGAGGTGGGAGACAAATTATATGATGCAAGTATTGCCCACAAACTCGATCAGGTTAGAAAAGAGTTTGCCGGAAATCAATTCGTTAAATCTAATTAATAAAATATAAATCACAATAGTTATGGTTGATGTAAAACCTGATGAAATATCCGCAATTCTGAAACAACAGTTATCAGGATTTAAGACAGAAGCTGAGCTTGAAGAGGTAGGTACCGTACTTCAGGTCGGTGACGGTATCGCCAGAGTATATGGATTATCCAAGGCACAAGCAGGAGAACTTGTAGAGTTCGATAATGGCGTGCAGGCTATCGTTCTTAACCTCGAAGAAGACAATGTCGGTGTAGTATTACTAGGTCCTGGAGATGGTATTAAAGAAGGATCTACTGTGAGACGTACTGCCAGAATCGCATCCATTCAAGTGGGCGAAGGTATGGTAGGTCGTGTAGTAAATCCATTGGGACAACCGATAGATGGTAAAGGTCCTATCACTGGTGTAACCTTTGAGATGCCAATCGAAAGAAAAGCACCAGGTGTTATCTACAGACAACCAGTTACGGAGCCTCTACAGACAGGTATCAAGGCTATTGACTCCATGATTCCTATCGGAAGGGGACAAAGAGAATTGATCATTGGTGACAGACAAACTGGTAAAACAGCAATCGCTATTGATACCATCATCAATCAAAGAGAATTTTATGACAGGGGAGAACCTGTTTATTGTATATATGTTGCTTCAGGCCAAAAAGCATCTACTGTTGCTCAAGTGATGAAATCTCTTGAAGAAGGTGGTGCAATGGCATATACTACTATCGTGGCAGCTTCTGCTGCGGATCCAGCACCGATTCAGTTTTATGCGCCATTTGCAGGTGCCGCTATTGGTGAATTTTTTAGAGATACAGGAAGACCAGCATTGATCATATATGATGATTTGTCCAAGCAAGCTGTGGCATATAGAGAGGTTTCACTACTATTGAAGAGACCTCCTGGTCGTGAGGCATATCCTGGTGATGTATTTTATCTTCACTCTAGATTGCTAGAAAGAGCTGCTAAAATTATCAATAATGATAAAATAGCAAGAGAGATGAATGACTTACCTGACTCATTGAAAAATTCAGGTATGGTAAAAGGTGGTGGATCATTAACAGCTTTACCGATCATAGAAACACAAGCTGGAGACGTTTCTGCATATATTCCTACCAATGTGATCTCTATCACTGATGGTCAGATCTTCCTAGAATCTAATCTCTTTAACGCGGGTATCAGACCAGCAATCAACGTGGGTATCTCCGTATCGAGAGTAGGTGGAAATGCCCAGATAAAATCAATGAAAAAGGTAGCGGGTACTCTAAAACTTGATCAGGCTCAATATCGTGAACTAGAAGCGTTTGCAAAATTTGGTTCGGATCTGGATGCAGCGACTCAGTCTGTGCTCGAAAAAGGAAAGAGAAATGTGGAAATATTAAAGCAACCACAATATTCACCAGTTTCAGTAGAAAAACAAGTTGCCATTATTTATCTTGGTTCTCAGGGCTTACTTAGAAATGTTCCTGTAAATAAGGTTAGAGAGTTTGAAGAAACATTCCTAACTGCTTTAGAAAGAACAGAATCTACAACATTGGAAGCCATAAGAAAAGGTAATCTTTCAGATGAGGTCATTAGCACGCTGAAGAGAGTCGGTGCCGAAATAGCAGGTCAGTATAAATAATTGCGCTTTTTATTTGCGATAAATCATATTAATTTTTAAAGCATGTCCGGAAAATTAAAGGAGGTACGGGAAAGGATTAAGTCAGTTCAATCCACGCAGCAAATCACCAAAGCCATGAAAATGGTTTCGGCATCTAAGTTGCGTAGAGCTCAGCAGGCTATCACCGAAATGCGCCCTTATGCCAATAGATTGGACAAGATGATGAAAAATATCGTTGGAAATCTTGAAGGCGATATCAATTCACCATACGTTAAGGTAAGAGACCCAAAGAAAGTAGCGATTGTTGTCATTACTTCCAATCGGGGATTATGTGGTGCTTTCAATACCAACATCATTAAGGAAGCAATTCTAAAGATTGAAAATGAGTATCAACAACAAAGAGCTTCCAAAAATCTAACCTTAGTTTTTGTGGGTAAAAAAGGGTATGATGTCTTGCGTAAAAAATATCCTGATTGTCAGATCGAAAGGCAATTTATTGATCTTTTTTCAGATTTGAGTTTTGAAAACGTGAGTAGAGTATCGCAAATGTTGATGGATAGTTTTGATTATGGTGTATTTGATAAAGTAGATGTTTGCTATGGTCAATTTAGAAATGCAGCAGTTCAGGAGCCAAAGGCTGTTCAGTTTTTGCCCGTGGTGCGCATAGATGATGACAACCAAGCAGCAAACAAAAAACCTTCAAAAGCGGATTATATCTTCGAGCCAAGTAAGGAAGTATTACTCAACGAATTGATACCTAGTATTTTACAAACTAGTTTCCAGAAATTTGTCCTTGACAATCATGCATCTGAGCACGGTGCACGTATGACGGCTATGGACAATGCAACTACCAATGCTGAAGAGTTGATGAAGGAATTGAAGATCAATTATAACAAAGCCAGACAGGAAGCGATCACGAAGGAACTTTCTGAGATCGTAGGTGGTGCAGCGGCATTGAATGGTTGATAATCAGAGATAAGTTTTAACTTCAAATAATAAAAAAACCTGTGTCATTTTGGCCAGGTTTTTTTTTATTTAAATCGGTCGCCAAGATAGATTCAACAGATAATAGACTTCCTTTATTGCACCAAAACCTTCATTTCTTCGAGCTATATTTTCGATATTAGAGCCAAAAAAATCAAGATATTTTTTCGTTCCGGAATATTGCTTTATTACATGATCTATAAGTAAAAACATGGCTTTTGATTGTAATCCTACATCATCAGACGCCATAATTAGTGTATAGACGCGCTCTTCATCTGATACATAGAAGATACCAGAAATGATAGTGCCTTCTTTGATAATGGTCATTATATTGCCACTACCCAATTTCTGACTACATAGGATCAGCTGTGTGATTTGTTCTGTCACTTCGTACAATCGACCTGATTTGTCACACTCAGATATAAAATTTACAAATTTTTTGACATCCGTGCTTTTTGAAAATGTCAGATTCTGATCAGCTGCTTTTTTTAAGTTTCGTTTTGTATTTGTATTGTAAGCAGTAGAAATGTCATTGTAAGCTTTCTTAATAAGAAGAATGTGATTTATCTTAGCTATTGAATCAAAAGGGAAATTACCGGAGGCATTTACCAAAATATTGGTCTTCAAGAAGTGCGTTTTAATATACTCTATAATATATTTATGTACAGATTCATCCAATTCAATTTTACTGAAAAGTCCTAATTGCTGGCATAATAGCGGCTGAGTTATATATGGAATTCCAAATTTATATTTGATATACAAAGGAAAAACGGCATCATAATCACCAATTACTAAAGCGCTCCATTGGTTTTGAGTCATGCAGTCCAGATACCAAGACAAAGCATATACTCTAGGATGGCTACTTTGATTTATGGCTTCGTTCCATTTAGAATCGTCTATCTGGTTTCTTGTAAGCCTTTGTATCAATTTATCGGTCATTCATTATCTTAAGCATAAAGCTTATCTATTGCATCAGCAAACTTACTCAAAATGACTCTGCGCTTGAGTTTCATTGTTGGTGTCAACTCAGATTCGGTGCCATCATTTCTTGTAGCTTCCCATGTAGTAGGAATTAATGCAAACTTTTTAATCTGTTCTATGTGGCTAAAATTGACATTGATTTTGTCAATCGCATGCTGATATCTGGAGAGCACAGTATCATTATGGATGATGTCGTCTAGCGATGTCCACTCCACGTGATGTTCTTCACACCAAGCCTTAAGTGCATCTTGAGAAGGAACTATTAATGCGGATACAAACTTTTTATGGTCACCAACTACCATAACGTTTTCGATTAAAAAATCTTCTTTTAACAAACTTTCGATTGGTGCTGGTGCTACATATTTACCACCTGAAGTCTTGAGCAGTTCCTTTTTTCGATCTGTTATTTTAAGATATTTTTGGCCATTGGGTCCATCAACGAATGTGCCTATGTCGCCAGTTCGAAAATAGGTTTTACCATTATATTTCTTAAAAACTTCTTCGGTTTGTTGAGGTTGCTTGTAATATCCCATCATGATATTTGGTCCAGCGGCGATGATCTCACCTTCGCCTTCGTTATAATCACCTTCACTTCTGTCTATGACAATATCACACATTTCCAGCGGTACACCTACCGTTCCTATTTTATTACTGCCACCATAATAATGATTGAGAGTAAGTACTGGTGAAGTTTCTGTAAGTCCGTAACCTTCAGTAATTGTAATCCCTGCTGCAGAAAATACCCGAGCTATTTTTGCAGGACATGCTGAGTGAAATATATCTCAGCACCTATCGATGTATAAACGTACAAGACAGCCCGCTCGAAGATGTGACACAATGGTAAAAAACTCAATACACGGTCTCCTTTTCTAACTGGAAGAAGTTCGCAACAACTTTCTACCACACTGATGATATTTAGGTGAGAAAGCATGACACCTTTGGGATTTCCAGTAGTACCCGAAGTATAAATGATGGTAGCCAAGTCTTCAGATTGCACAGTTTGGCTTATCTTTTCCACCAGCTCGAGATTGGTATCATTCATATAGTCTAACCAAAATGGTCGTCCTCCTTGTTTGTCAAAACAAATAATGTGTTTTAGGGAATTTACATGGGCTTGTGCTGCAGATACTTTATCATACAAATCACCAGTGCCTATAAAACAGACTTTTACTTCTGCTTCATTCATGATATACTCATATTCCCGAGAACTAATAGTAGGGTACATAGGCACTCCGATAGCGCCTATATATTGAATAGCTAGGTCAGTAATGAGCCATTCAGGTCGGTTTTTATATACTACAATTCCGATTTTATCACCTTTTTCTACACCCAAGTCTATCAATCCTGACGCCAGTTTTCTGGACAACATGATCACTTCACTTGTACTATAGAATTTCCAGCCCTGTTCTGTTTTATTTCCAGCAAATTTTTCTAAAGTTCCTTCATCAAACTGCTTATTAATGTAATCAAAAAGTCTGGTGACTTGCATAATATAATTATATTTTGAAAAGATGTAATATTAAATATAATATTGTGTTGCCTACTGTTTATACGAAAGGTAAAGGTAAATTTAATCCTGCCGATTTCAAAGAAATGTAATGAAAATATACACCTTCATAGCGCTTAGGACAAAATGAAACTGACGGTGTCAAATAAAATTATAATCAAATTTTACATATTATAAAATAATTTTATTTATATCTTTGTGCCTATGAAGAGTAAAAAACAAATATCAGCAGTTAATAAAATAGTGGTTAATCCCACAGTGGATTCTTCTTTTCATTTCAAATGGCATGCCCTTTTGGTTTTTGCATTTGGCTCATTATTATATCTCAATACCCTCACGCATGAGTTTACACAGGATGACGCCATAGTGATCTATGACAATATGTACACTACAAAGGGTATTTCGGGTATTAAAGGCTTGTTTACCAAGGATACATTTTTCGGATTTTTTAAAGAAGAAGGCAAGGCAAAACTCGTTTCTGGTGGAAGGTACAGGCCGCTGACTCCTGCTATGTTTGCCATAGAATATCAAATAGTAGGAAAGAATCCTTTTTTGGGTCATTTCATAAACATCTTATTATATGGTTTCCTTTGTCTGATGGTGTATAAACTTCTCATCTCGATGATTTGCCATAAAGAAGATAGTGAACGTAAGCGATATTGGGTTTTGATAGCAGCGTTAATCTATGCGGCACATCCAATACACACAGAGGCTGTAGCCAATATCAAAGGCCGTGACGAAATTATGAGTATGTTGGGAAGTGTTTTTGCCTTGTACTATACATTAAAATATATCGACTTTAAGCAAACAAAGTATTTGATATTTGCTGGTATAAGTTTCTTTTTGGCATTTCTTTCGAAGGAAAATACGATTACATTTTTAGCAGTAATTCCACTGACATTGTATTATTTCAGAAATATGGAGTGGAAAAGTGCCTTTACGAACACAGCTTTTTTGCTTGTTCCCACCTTCGTGTTTTTGTTGATAAGATCTGCTATTTTGGGTAGTGATTTTGGCGGCACACCGATGGAATTGATGAACAATCCATACCTAAAATATGTAAATGGAACGTATATACCATTTGATTTGGGTGAAAAAATAGCTACCATCATGTTTACCTTAGGTAAGTATGTACAATTATTAGTTTTTCCTCATCCATTGACCCATGATTACTATCCACGATACATAGATATAATGTCATTTGGAGATATCAAAGTCATAGGCAGCGTGTTATTATATATCGCATTGATATGGATGTCCATCCAAGGCTTGAAAACCCGTAGCATCTATGGATATGGGGCAGCGTTTTTTCTTATCACTTTGTCTATCGTTTCCAATATTGTTTTTCCTATTGGTACCAATATGTCAGAGCGATTTATGTTTATGCCATCGCTTGGGTTTGCTATAATTTTGGCTTATTTTGCCGATCAGATGTTGTATCAAAGATTGGGAAAACAAATGTTTTTGATCACCGCCGGGATATTACTGACTTTGTACGGTTTGAAAACTATTACCAGGAATTTTGTTTGGGAAAGTGATTTCAAGTTATTTACCACAGACGTAAAAACATCTGTAAATAGTGCAAAGGTACTAAATGCAGCTGGCGGATCACTCACGGCAGAGGCTTATAAAGAAAAGGATGAAAATAAAAAGAAAGCCATGCTCGAGCAAGCTTTAGTGTATTTGGACCAAGCGATCAAAGTTCATCCTACGTACAAGAATGCTTATTTGCTAATAGGAAATGCAAACTATTACATGCAGGCCTACGAAAAGGCAATAACGGCCTATGGCAATGCGTTAAAAATAGATCCCGATTTTAAGGATGCTTTTGCCAATCAGGCTATTGCGCTGCGAGATGCCGGAAAATATGCAGGTGAAAAAGAAAATGATCTTCAGAAAGCCGAGACATATCTGGCAAAGTCATATCAAATGACACCTAATGACGGTGAAACATTGAGATTGCTCGGTGTGTTAAATGGTATGAAAGGCAATCATAGTGAAGCAATCAAATATTTTGGAAAAGTACTGGAATTAGATAAAAATAATGCAGGTGCATATCTGAATTTGAGTACTGCTTACCGCAATTCTGGTGACGCCAACAATGCTGAGATTTATCTTAAAAAAGCAGTGGAATTAGATCCTGAAATTCTCCGAAAACAAGGACCACAGTAATTTTTAACTTAAAATTAAAGACATTTTCCCGATATTGACGTCTTAAGGCTAGATAATTACATTTTTCATCAATGGGAGAATGCAATTTGATTTGGATGTCATTGGTTGATATTGTTAAATCTCCATCCAGAGAATTATCAAATCAGGGACAAAATAATAGTAATTATGTTGTTTAAAGGTTTCAAAGAGAAATGGTATATTTTGGTAATGGCTTGTATTACAGCCCTACAAGTCAGTGCGCAAAGTTATCTGGAGAGAGAGGATCTCTGGGTTGAAGGTAAATTGACAGAAATGACTCTTGACCAAAAAATAGGTCAGTTATTTATGATTAGAGCATACTCTAAAGGTAATGAGGCTGAAGAAAAAATTATAAATGATTACATCAAAAAATACCACATTGGAGGATTGTGCTTTTTCCAAGGAAAAGTGGATGAACAAGCATCTTTGATAAATAAATACCAACGCATATCAACCATACCCATGTTTATGGGCATAGATGCAGAGTGGGGATTGGGCATGAGATTTCCCAAAGAAACAGTGTCTTTTCCCAGACAACTCATGTTGGGTGCCATTCAAGATAATAAATTAATCTATGAAATGGGCAAAGAAATCGCTAAGCAATGCAAAAGAGTAGGAATAAACATAAATTTTGCCCCATCGATTGATATTAACAGCAACCCATCAAATCCAGTGATTTACGATCGATCATTCGGTCAATCACCGCAAAATGTAACGGCTAAAGGATATATGTACATGAAGGCACTTGAAGATGCTGGAGTAATGGCATGTATCAAACATTTTCCTGGTCATGGAGATACAGATACGGATTCTCACCTAGATTTACCTGTTTTAAATCATACATTAGAAAGAATGGAAAATATTGAGTTTTTCCCATTCAGAAGACTTGCAAGTCAAGGTGCAGGAGCCGTAATGATCGGCCATCTTCAAGTTCCTGCTATTGATTCAAGAGCAAACAGACCAGCAACTTTGTCACAAAGAGCAGTTAGCAATCTGCTGAGGGACGACATGGGATACAATGGTTTAATATTTACTGATGCTATGGATATGAAAGGTGTCACCAAGTATTTTCCAAATGGTATAGCAGAGGCAGAAGCTTTCCTGGCTGGCAATGATGTCATCCTTTTGCCAGAAAATCTACCTAAGGCATTTACCACCATAAAAGACTATGTGACAGAAGGTAAGATAAGTATTAACAGATTGGACGAAAGTATCGAAAGGATCCTTAGAGCTAAATATAAACTTGGACTTAATACTATTCCATATGTTGAACCTGTTGGTATCTACGATGATCTGAATAGAAATCAATCTACAGCGATTAAACAAAAGTTGGCAGAAGCTTCCATTACGGTAATATCAGATGATGATAACCTGATCCCGATCCGAGATTTGGATGGTTTAGATATTGCAACACTCAGTATTAACAACAATCAAAAAACCATCTTTCAAACAAGGGCTGACAGTTATGTTGATGCAAGGCACTATTTTCTGATGCCACAGCAATTGAGTCAACAATTTCAACAACATCAACAAACGCTTTCCAGATTTGATAAGGTTATCGTAGGCATCCATACATCTGGCAAACAAAATGATTTTTCAAAAGATCTTCCAGAAGAGGTAATACGATTTTTATCAGAGCTTCAATCAAAAACTGATGTTATCATTGTGCTTTTTGGAAATCCATACCTACTTAAAAAACTTAATTTTGCTGACCACTTGGTTTTGAGTTATGATAATGACCCAATAACACAAGATGCTACGATGCAAGCTATTTTTGGCGTAAGCGATATATCAGGAAAACTTCCTGTCGATATCTCAGAAAATTGGCCAACTGGGCATGGCATATTTAAGGGTTCGCTCAAGAGATTGGGTTACGCAATCCCAGAAATGATAGGAATGAGTACATCTATCCTCAAGAATATTGACACATTGATGGCAGAAATGATCAATGATAATGCAGCTCCCGGCGCTCAAATTCTGATTGCTAAAAATGGCAAAATTGTGTGGCAAAAGGCATACGGGAAACTTACACCAGATAGTTATTATGTATCGGACAATACGATTTATGATGTAGCTTCTGTCACAAAGGTACTAGCTACTACACTAGCCACCATGAAACTTGTTGATGCCGAAAAAATTAATTTAAAAAGTCCCTTGAGACACTACATAGCAGGAATAGATACGACGGACAAAGCAAATCTCATTATCGAAGATATTTTGGCCCACCATGCTAGACTGTACCCGTGGATAGGATTTTATGAAAAGACAACATTACCACAAAAGAGTTTTGGTTATAATCCAATGTACTACAGTGGCATGCTTCAAGATAAATACACCATTCCTGTAGCTAGAGGAATGTTTATGAGGACAGATTACATTGATAGTATTTATCAGGAAATTTGGACCAGTAAGCTTAGGGAGTCAGATAGTTATCGGTATAGTGACCTTGGATTTTATATCATGAAAAAAGTCGTAGAAAACCAATCGCACACTACATTGGACGACTATACTTATCGAAATTTTTACAAACCTTTACTCTTGACTCATACGGGATTTACACCATTGTTAAGGCATCCAGAATTTAATATAGCACCAACAGAAATTGACAATTATTTTAGATTGCAAACCTTAAGAGGATATGTTCATGATATGGGTGCTGCAATGCTAGGTGGTGTTGGTGGTCATGCAGGTTTGTTTTCCAATGCAAAAGAAATGGCCATCTTGATGCAAATGTTATTAAACAAAGGTGCTTACGGTGGGACACAATATATAAAACCTGAGACTGTAAAGATTTTTACTACCAGACATATAAAATCATCTAGACGTGGGCTTGGTTTCGATATGAAGGAGTTAGACCCTAAGAAAACCAAAAGTACTTCAGAATTGGCGCCGGCATCGACTTTTGGACACACCGGTTTTACAGGTACAGCAGTATGGGCAGATCCCGAAAATAATATTGTTTACATATTTTGTACAAATAGGACGTATCCTAGTCGAAACAATCAGACTTTCAATAATAGAGATTACAGAGCCAAAGTACAAGCACTGATTTATGAGGCAATGAAAGGTTATAGAGCCTCAGCTTATTTGTAAGAAATATTTATGTGAATGATGTGGAATGTGATATTACATCCACCTTTGCGCTTTCACAAAAGAAGTAAAAAATGGCGGAAGCATCACCCAAAACCATTCAGGCTTAAACATGAGGAATAGTACAATACCTACCAAAGATAATAAAGTATATATCCAATATAATCTTACAGATTCTGATGATGAATTCATATCGTTTCTTATTTTTGTTTGATTTTATTATTTATTCGGCAAATGTAGCGTTTTTTGTTAAACAATTTCCATAAATCCGAGGCGAACTTTGATGGTGAAGAGTAAATTTTTTAATTCTAAAATATTGCTTTTTGGTGAATATACGGTGACACTTGGGTCAGATGCCTTAGCTGTGCCGTTTGATCACTTTAAGGGTAACTGGAATTTCAGTACCAATGCAACAGAATCAAATGCAAATTTGCAGCAGCTATATAATTATCTACAGAAGGAAAGTAAGTTGAGCGACCTTTTTGATATGAAAAATTTGGCAAATGACATTGAAGATGGATTGTTTTTTGAATCAAGCATTCCGACTGGTTATGGTCTTGGAAGTAGCGGAGCGCTGGTTGCTGCATTGTACGATAAATACGCTACTGACAAAATATTAGATTCTAATTCACTCAAATCTATTTTTGCTCAAATCGAAAATTGTTTTCATGGTGCTAGTTCAGGTATTGACCCATTAGTATCATACTTGAATGCACCGATTTTAATTAGAAATAAAAGTGAAATCAACTCAGTACAATGTGAAGTCAAAAAAAGTGGTTTTTTTATGATAGATTCAGGTATTTCAAGGAAAACAGCACCTTTTGTCCATATTTTCAACAATAAAATGAGCGAAAGTGGCGATTTTCGTACAAATGTAGAAGCCTTGAAATCAGTAAACAGTCAAATCATTTCAAAACTCATCAACAAAGAAAATATCAAAAACGAATTCGAAATTATAAGCAAGATACAAGCAACTCATTTTGGTGAAATGATTCCCGAAAAGTTGAAACCAGTCTGGCAAAATGGTTTGGAAAGCCGACAGTATTTTTTAAAATTATGTGGTGCTGGCGGCGGCGGTATGTTTTTAGGTTGGAGTGAAGATTCAGACTTTTTAAGTAAAACATTGGCTGACACAACATTGACTGTTTTTCATTTATAGGAGATGCAATATAGTTTGTCAATTTCTATAATCTGTGTACAAACTTTAATGCTTCATCTATGTTATTAATGTCGAAAAGACAGGCGTTTATTCTTGTTTAGGGATTAAAATTGTGGACCCTATTTTTGAGTATAATTTTCACAAGTGATTAAAAACCAATATTTTGTATAAAATTTTACAAGATCAAAAATTAAGGAATTCGATCTTTGATCTTTTGATAGAGGCGGGTGATAAAATCATGACCTATTATCGGTCGGAGACATTCGAAACCTTTCAAAAAGAAGACAAGAGTCCTGTAACTACGGCAGATTTGGCATCAGATGAGGTTATTTCACGTGGATTGGCGGCCCTAACACCATGTTGGAAAGTAATATCGGAGGAAAAAGCATTGCCCGAGCAAAAAGAACAAAAACAAACAGACTATTTTTGGATTTTGGACCCATTGGATGGCACCAAAGAATTTTTGCATCGTACCGACGAGTTTTCCATAAATCTGGCCCTAATTCATGACGACGAAGTGGTAGCTGGATATATTTATTTACCAGTATTCAAGGAAATGTATTATGGTGTGAAAGGCCATGGCGCTTATCAACACATAGATCATAGTGAAGAAAAACGCCTTCATGTCAATTCATTTTCCTTGGCGGATGAAAACCTAAAGGTTGTCACGAGCCGAAATCATATAGATGATGGTACCAGAGTCTATTTAGAAAAACTAAATAATCCAAATTTGATTTTTATGGGAAGCGCACTAAAATTTATCAATATTGCTAATGGAAAAGCCGATTATTACCCAAGAATGATCCAGATTATGGAGTGGGACACTGCCGCTGGACAAATCATTATAGAAGAAGCTGGCGGAAGTTTGGTAAATGCAAATACAGGCGAGCCACTCACCTACAACAAACCAGGGATGATCAATCCATATTTTATCGCATCCGGCAAAATCATCTGATGACTGAAACAAAATATAGCGCTGTTATCATTGCTAAAAATGATGAATCAACCATAGGCGAATGCATCCTTGCTATGCAAAAATTGACCAATGACA
The DNA here is from genome assembly GCA_016717105.1 of Saprospiraceae bacterium. Lineage (GTDB taxonomy): Bacteria > Bacteroidota > Bacteroidia > Chitinophagales > Saprospiraceae > OLB9. The sequence goes on from JADKGF010000001.1 coordinate 241,697, forward strand.
TTTTGATTGTTCTTGATGATAGATCCGATGATAATACGGAAAATATCTGTCTCCAGCATGGCGTAAGACTGATCAAAAAAACTGGGAAGGATATTCTAAAAATAAAAATTTTGGTGCTGATCATGCAAAAAATGATTGGATACTTTGTCCAGATGCTGATGAAGTTTTTGATGACGTTTTAATACAAAAATTGAAAGAAATCAATCCGAAAGATGACCAAGTATATGAAATGAACAGACTGACATATTTCATGAAGACGGCTGTAAAACATAGTGGTTGGTTTCCGGATTGGAATATCAGATTATATAATAAAAAGTCTATGCGATGGAATGATAACCTAGTCCACGAATCTTTGGAATCTACGTACCCATTGAGACGTCAGCGATTATCTGGTATTGTCCGGCATTATAGTTTCAGAGACGAAAATCACATGAAAGAGAAATATGATATTTATGCAAAACTAAGGGCAAATGAGTGGATAAAAGCCAACAAAATGCCTTCAATTTTCAAAATGTGGTTTGGGCCTTATTTCAGATTTGTACGTACATTTATATTGAAGTTGGGTTTTTTAGACGGGAAAACAGGCTATACCATTGCCAAAAATGATTTTATTTTGAAAAGGAAAGAAATCTATTATTGGAGACAATTCCAAAAATCAGCATCTAACGTGCAGTAAATAATAATATTTTTAGGAGGTTTTTCCGATTCACACCCAAATATCCTGTTTCGTCGGAAAATATTTGGAAACTTATATTTCTGGTTGTTTCTTTGCTGATATGTACACCGCAATTATCATAGAGGACGAATATCCAGCCATACTTCGATTGAAGCATATGGTGAGCCTTCATTCAGATGCCATCACTTTACTGACACATGCGGATACAGGTCGAGCAGGAATAGACTCAGTAAATAAACTTCGACCTGACGTAATATTTTTAGATATTCACTTACCAGATATGACGGGCTTTGAGGTTTTGAATGCTCTGGATTATCATCCGATGGTGATTTTTACTACCGCTTACGCGGAATATGCTGTTCAGGCTTTTGAGGTGTTTTCGGTAGATTACTTGGTCAAGCCTTTTGAAGAAAGCCGATTCAGGAAAGCCATAGAAAAAATCGCACATTTCAAACAACTAGAGTCACCGCCAGACTATGCCAAAATGGCAACCTTATTTTTTGAAGCACAACGCAAACCAAAACAAACTTCGCTAGCTGTGAAATCTGGCAATAAAATTTTATTGATAGACTTTGAAGATATCACTCATTTTAAGGCTGATGACAAATATGTGACCGTCTCGCTTCCCGACAATAAGAGTTATCTCAGCGAAAAATCCTTGAGTACATTAGAACAAATTCTACCTGAACAATTCATACGCATACATCGATCTTACATTATAAACAAAGTATGGATAGCTGAGATACACCGATATTTCAAGGGCAGACTGATGTTGGTATTGGACGATAAGCAAAGGACCACACTTATAACTTCTGATGGATATACCCAACAAGTCAAAGAAGCTTTGGGTCTTTAGATCAATAACGAAGATCCCAAAATGGATTACGTCTGCCTTCAATACTGAGTGTATAATGTTTTTTCTTTTTGGCATTAAATTCTTGATAATCAGACTTTTTACCTTTATATTTTTTGGGTAGAGGCAGCACTGGATCTACATCACTAAGCTCTATTTTGGTAGCTATGATATTGATGTCGTCATTATTATAATTCAACTCAAGAATCACACCTGGTAATCCACCGAATCCTTCAGGGCCGCTAAGCACCTTGATTTTGTCAGTAAACCAAGCAGTGATTGGCTTATTATACACAGTATCTATGGTCTCTGCTTTCATACATACATATCCAGCTACATCCTTGAGTTCATTAAGGATTTTCCATTTAAATTTTGGTATATCTCCTTCGATAATGTAGAGCTTACCGAGCAGCTCTCTCACATCTTTTGTAGTGCGTGTATCGAAATTTCTGACTAGGACATCTTCATCTTCTCCCCATGAATATCCAAAGTTTTCTTCTTTTTCTTTTTGCTTATATACACTGGCAGATTTGGTAAATGCAAGTATGAAGTCGGTACCTTTATAGTCCTTATTACTTCCCCAAGTAAGTAGGATACGATCTTTTTCTTCTACTGACAAGTAAGGCATTTTGGAAGCTACATTTGCCCAATTGTATTTTTTATTATAGGTAATAGTGCCACCTTGTGAATGGCTTTGCATATATAAAACATTGATAAATAACAGAATATGCACAAATTTTATAGAGAAGTGTTTCATGTGTTGGTGGATTGTATTAAAATTATGAATGATTTACCAGTGTTCTGTTTTTGCAACAGAAGTTTTCATTCCTTTGATATTATACGAAAAAGAAAGCATCACGTATCGGGCAAGTGACAACGTGCGCGAATCAAATACCCTAGAAACAGAAGTGCTTTGATTAATCTGAATATTCTTGTTCAGGGCATCATATAGAGCCAGTCTGATTTCGCCTTTATTGCCTTTTAGGAATTGTTTATACAAGGATAGATTTATAATTGGAATATTTTGTTCTATTCCAAATCTTTCATTTTTGAAGATAGAATACCTTAGTGATGAATTCCAAAACCAACCTTTACCAAAATTTGTATTAAAATCTACGTTGTAATTTTGATTTATAATGGTTTGATTTTGTGAAGTATTGATGTCGTATTCTGTAGTCGTAAATGAAATATTTGAACTTACATAAATGGCTGTCTTTTCAGAAGGTGTGATATCAATGTTAACCGAAGGCGACCATCGTTCTGTATTGGTTTTATTTAGAGCATTGTTTACAAAAGCAAATGACTTTCCAACCGACCTGCTAATATTAGTCCGCATTTTGAGTTTATTTCTTTTTATAGGAAAGCTAAATCCTGCACTGGTCCAAAATTGTGTGCCACCATCATAATTTATTGGTTTTGATCTTGTTATCAAATTTTCGTCCACTATTTGTGATGTGATGATTTGATCTTCATAGTAGGTATATCTGGCATTACCATTGATACGAATCGCATCTGCGGGCCATGAATGGTTGAACCATATTCCCGCTTGATGATTCAATGTAGGAATAAGGTCAGGATTACCTTCAGTGATATATTGGGGATTAGAAAAATCAACAACTGGAAGTAGGTTTTCGATTGATGGTTCATTGGCGCTTTTTTCATAATCAAAATTTAACCAAGTATTTCGACTCAGACTACCATTGTATTCAAAATATGGCAGCCATCGCGAAAATTTATTGTTCACGGGATCATAAACAAGCAATGGATTGGGTGATTCATATTTTCCATTAAGATTAACTTGCTGATATGCACCTCCTACGGTAAAATTTTGACCGTTTGAAGAAAAAGTCAGTGAACTACCTGATCGTTGGTTGACGATTTTGTTTTCATAAATCCGACTCAAAAGATCATTTCTCACTCTTTCAAAGCCATTTAGAGACTCATCATTGACTATCCGCACGCCATTTTCATTACGGCTACTAAAGTTGTAAAATACTTTCAAAAACAACTTTTTGGACAATGGCTCGCTAAACATTGCATTGGCCTTGATGACGTATTTGTCGAGTGTGTCATTGTTGTATTGTCTGATGATTTTAATGCTATCAGGTGTACCTGCTATATTATAAAAGTAGTTGTCAGAAAATCTTTTTTGGTCATCATAAATGTCCGTTTTGAGATATGATGCATTTATTCCTATGGCTCTACCGGCCTTACGGAATTTTTTTCTAAATAGTAATGATGTATTGAGCAATCTACCTGACAAATCAGAAGTGTTTTTATAGGTACTACTACTAGTTCGCAAGATTTCATCTCTTCTCAGTGTGGAAGTTCCTTCCGAAGTATTATCCGCATTGACGATAGCGGCATCCAATGTGGCTATGACTGTAAGAAGGCTGTCGATATCGTACTGATATTTGGTCTCTGTACGGTGATTTATACTTCCTTTGTTATCTTTATTGTATTTGTTGTTGTCTTGAGTAAAGTCAGTCAAGAATGTACGCGTATCGGTAAATACTTCTTTTTCGTTGCCAGTATTTTGGAAAAAATATCTACCCGAAAACTTCTGTTTTTTATGGTCGTAATTATAATTTACACCGCCAATGATATTGGTAGGAAATCCTCCATTATTGCCTGAAAAAAAAGCGTCACTGACCTTACTTTCCAGATTGGAACTTGATGATGATCCAAAATATCGCATAAATCCACCACCAAAACCATAATCGTAATTACTATTGTCATCCCAACTTTTAGAACCCATAAAATCCTGATAATCATCCCAAGACAATCCATTTCTTCCAGTATTATTGGCTATACCGACGAATGAAATTTGGTTTTTGCTATCAAATTTGTTGTAGTTGCCCTTGAGATCACCTCTGGACATCGATCCGCCACCAACGGTTACCTTTCCGAATCCACCTTTTTTAAACTCTTCCTTTAACTCTACGTTCATGGTTTTTTCTTCACTAGCCGTGGATTTGCCAGTAAGCAATGCTTCTTCATCTTTTTTGTCGAAAACCTGAACCTTTGAGACACCTTCAGCAGGTAAATTTTTGATGGCAAATTTGGGATCATCACTAAAAATGTTTTACCATCAACGGTCAGTTTTGTGACACCTTTGCCATCTGCCTGAATATCTCCTTCTTGACTCAATTCTAATCCCGGCAATCTGCGGAGTAACTCTTCCAAAGTAGAACCTTTGGGTACTTTGAATTGGCTGGCATCGTATTCCACAGTATCGCCACGAAGTTTTAATGGTGCTTTGGCTTCTTTTATTACAATTTCCATAAGTTCTTTGGCTATCTCTTCCATATATAAAGTGCCGAGATTGATGTTTTGACCAGTATATTGGACGACTTTTGTCAATGGAAAATATCCAAGGTAAGAAGTCTTTATGATGCAATGCTTTTCGCGAATGGATTTAAACTCAAACGCTCCTTTTAAGTCAGTTTGTGTGTATTCGAGGAGCAAAGAATCTTTGTCCATCAGCATGACTGTAGCGGCAATGAGTGGCTGACCTAGGGTATCTTTTATGGTGCCTGTGATATCAAATTTTTGGGCGAAAGCCACATTGATACACAAAAAACTAACAATCAAAAAGAAAATGATCCTCATAGAAGTAAATTTAACTTTAGATAGTAATGAACTTAATTATAAAATAAGATTAAAAGTAATTAGAATTGCATTGGTATTTCGGAGTTTTTACAATTTTAACACATTTTTAAGAAGAATCGAGAGGAAACACAAAAGGGATTTCGGTATTTTAGGCAATTATAAAAATTAATGGTGGAATTTGATTGAGTAGTAAGTTACACATTACATAAGCGCACGCATTGCCCATTGTAAGAGAATGATTGTTTTTGCATCGATAATTTGTTCCGATTGGAGCAATGTCGGAATTTCACTATAATTGTATTCAATTAGTTCTATATCTTCTTGCTCTGAACTGCGGCCGCCGCCTTGAGTTATCTTCATATTTGCATGATAAATGCCGGAATAAAAGTGAATTTTTTCCATGTGTGCACCTGGAGTTGCGAAGGCTTCATATATCTTTTCTACATGGCTGATTTTATAGCCCGTTTCTTCTTCTATCTCCTTGATAATAGCAGCCTCTGGATCGAGATTATCCAACATACCAGCACAACACTCTATAATAAATCCGTCTGGATGCCCATGAAGTAAGACTGGAAGTCTGAATTGACGTATAAGTAAAATTTTTCTTTCATCAGGATTATAAAGCAAAACAGCAGCTCCGTCTCCACTATTGTAGATTTCACGGATTTGCTGTTCTACTTTATGATCTCGTCGTGTATAAGATATAATGTATTGCTTCAGGACTGACCAGCCTTTGTACAATACTTTTTCTTTGATAATATCAACATTACCAGCCATCTCCGTCCAATACTTTGCCCAAGCCGCCTAAAACACTGCCTTCCTCTTTGCCACCATAACTTCCGGCTTTGGACATGATGCGATCGGCTAGTCTGTTGAATGGTAATGACTGAACCCAAACTTTCCCTGGTCCTATCAAACTTGCAAAGAACAAACCTTCACCACCGAAAAGGACATTTTTTACACCTTTGACAAAAACTATATCGAAATCTACCGTCTGTGAATAAGCCACTAAGCATCCTGTATCTACCCGTAAATGTTCACCTGGCTTAAGGGTTTTTTCTGTGATGTAACCACCAGCGTGCATAAATGCGAGTCCGTCACCTTCGAGTTTTTGCATGATGAATCCTTCACCACCAAAAAATCCACGACCCATTTTCTTGGAGAATTCTATACCTACGCTTGTACCTTGTGCCGCACAAAGGAAAGCATCTTTTTGACAAATAATTTTGCCATCATAATCACAAAGGTCGATGGCTATGATTTTGCCTGGATAAGGTGAGGCAAAAGATACCTGCGCTTTGCCACTTCCTGTGTGGGTAAAAGCAGTCATAAAAAGCTTTTCTCCGGTAAGAAGCCGCTTTCCTGCACCCATGAGTTTGCCTAAAAAGCCCTGATTTTCTCCCGATCCGTCTCCAAAAATGGTGGTCATCTCGATGTCCTCATCCATCATCAACATCGAACCTGGCTCTGCTACCACAGTTTCGCCATTGTCCAGCTCGATCTCGACGTATTGCATCTCTTCACCGTATATTTTAAAATCAATTTCGTGTGCGTTTTGCATGACATTTTATTTTGATGCAATATTATCCAATCCTACAAAAATTTAATAAAATAATCGTCTTATTCTTTGTATTTTCAGACAAAAACAAACTTTGTTAAGATTACTTCAAACTATATCTGATACCGACATACAAATTGATACCCATGGTCGGTGCCCATGCAAGTGAACTATCAAAATATTGGCTAAAAGGTTCATGGGCAGCTATGATCGGATGCTGCAACTGATAATTACCTAAATTTTCACCGCCGACATACACTTCGAAATTGTTTTTCCAAGACTTACTGATTTGTGCATTGCTTAGGAAAAATGCTGGTGATTTGGTATCCCACTGATGTGCTGCATCATTGGCAGCAGTAGAAGGAATTCTTACAGAACTAAGCCAATTGATTGTATAGTCGAAGCTCCAACCCTTGCCAGGATTTAGTGCGATATTTGCAAATGCTCTTTCAGGTGATACCATTGGCTTGCGAAGCAATTCTTCACCATAGGTGGTTTTCACATCATTATATCGATATGCAAACCTAAGATCTATCCAAGATGCTGGGCTTATTTCAGCCTGAAGTTGCAAGCTATTGGAATATGATTGTCCATTTAGATTGTAAAAGACCACTTGTCTTGCAGTCCTATCAAGGTCAATAATAATCTGATTTGTAAATTCGATTCTATTGAAATCAGCGGATAAAGACACAACTTTAGTACCCAAACGGATCTCTTGAGTCGCACTTACCCCAAAATTCCAAGCTACTTCTGCATCAAGACCATAAGGTGTTTTGGTTTTGTCTCCACCTTCGACAATGATTGCTCTATTGCTAGCAAAAACACCAATATTTTCTGCAAAAATGCTAGCCGTCTTTTGTCCACGTCCGCCTGCAAGTCTGAATACAGTACTTTCTGAAGGTGCGTATCGTACATTGAGTCTTGGTGTAAAAAACAAACCATAATTATTGTGATAATCTGCCCGCCCACCTACAAGAAGTGAGAATTTTTCTGAACCTTTGTAGGTATATTCCCCAAAGACACCAGGTACCCATTCATTGCGGAGGTATTGGTCATTTACGACTGTTTCATTGAAATTATCATATTGGAAACTGGTTCCCATACGTACCTGATGATCCGTATTATCGATGATACTTTGGTAAATCATATTAAAATACAAGGACTTTTGTACCGCATCGTACCTTCTGAGTCCGAACTGAGATTTTTGGTCGTGATAAACACCCGAAAATTGAAAACCTAAAGTTTTGTAAGGTGTTTTGAGATTGACAAATCCCCTTTTGGCCCATACTTCAGCCCTATTTGTGGTCATATCTGCACCCCAAACTTGATTTCTAGCTGATCTCAATGGATCGAAATCATTTTGCCCACTTACATTATCGGCAAATGTGAGCTTCATACCTATCTGTCCTTCTTGTCCTTCATTATTGGTCCATTTCCATCGATTTACAAAGCCAAACTGCTTGCCCAATGGCATATCCAAAAAGCCGTCGTGATTATGATCCCGTCTTAGTGATCGATTGGAAGCATGCAAAAGCGTGGATGTACTCCATCGGTCACTGATCTCATTTTTCGAAAAAGTATTCATTTCCAATCTGGCTGATTGGCTTGCATAAGCATTTAAATACAACTTATCTTCGTGGCAAGGCTTTCGCATTTCGACATTGATCTGTCCTGTAATACTTTCGAAACCATTGACAACAGACCCTGCACCCATATTGAGTTGCATACTTTCTATCCATGGTCCAGGTGTAAATGACAAGCCTTGTAATGCTGCCAAACCTCGTACATCAGGCATATTCTCGCGTGTGATTTGGACATAAGGCCCAGCCAATCCAAGCATTTCTATCTTTCGAGTACCAGTAACTGCATCTGTCGATGAAGCATCTACCGCTGGTGTTGTATCAAAGCTTTCCGCCAAGTTGCAACAAGCAGCTTTCAATAATTCCTTGCTTGATATTTGGTGAACTTTAACCGTTTCAAGATATGAAATTTCAGTGGGTCTTTTTTTGTGAGTTATGACTACAGCATCCAAAATATTGGGTGTAGAAATGACAATATTTACTTTACCTGGTTTGGTAATCAAGATCGTATCGGGACTGTACCCAACATAACTTACGACCAAATAGTCTTTTTTACCAGGATATTCAATAGAGAATTCACCTGAGAGATCTGAAGTAGTACCACCGGTGCCATCTTTCCATCGAATGTTGGCACCGATCAGCGGCATCATAGCGCCTTTTTCAGTTTTTTCAAAAACGGTTCCAGAAAGAACATTTTTAGATACTTTGCTATGATCATGGCCATCATTCTCGTCATGATTATGTCCATCATGTTCGTCATGGTCAAGTGCATTTTGATCTGAATGTTCAGTTTCTTCGGCTTTGTACTTACAGCAGTCAGGAAGTTCTTTGTATGCTTCATCTGACGATACCTGACCATCAGCATCATGTCCTACTGCCAATAGTGCATTAACAAGTTCTTTCTTTATAAATACTGGTTGTACATCAACAGTAAGTTCTTGTTTTTCAATATCATACGATGCGGCAGACACGCCTATTACATTGACTGCGGCTTCTTCTATTCTTTCTTTGCACATGCCACATGTACCGCTAACTTTGATAACTTGTTGATTTTGAGCTATTAATTGTGCAAAAGCTATAAAAACACCAATAATGACAGTGCTTATCTTTTTATATAAATTAATCATTGAAATATATTTAATTTTCTTGATAAAACAAATTCATTCAACTAGATGAAAGTTGAATTGCTTAACTCAGGACACACTTATCCCTGTGTTTTAATGAAAATTAAATATTCGGCGGATAGCCAATAGAAGCATGGAAATCAAATCCATGGAAAAAGACAGGACAAACTACTTTTTGGCTGGTGTTGTTTGATCCTCTATATTAATTCTAGTGTATTGAAACATTGGTATAAAAACCTTTGCACAAGTCAAGCACTGACAATTATCACCGCAGCATCCTTTTTTTGTATCTTTTTTCTGATTGCTTTTTTCTTTGTGTGAACAACACTTTTTCTTAGTATAATTTCTTGATGAAGATGGATTTGCATTACATTCAGTTGTTGTATTTGACTTTTGGTTAATACCAATAGCTGGCCCGCAGACTGACATAGACTGACAAAAAAGTAAAACAGACAATATGATTGCTAAAATCTTCATATAACGCCGCAAAAGTATTGACTTTTTGGTAAAGTATGACACAATGCTAAATAATTAACGAAAATTTAGGACAAATTCTATGATTTTAATTTGCCTACATTGGCAGTAAAAAGAGTACCTTCGCAAGACCAAATTAAATCAGACGTATTATGAAGTTGCAAAATTTCGCCTTAGGTAGATGGATTGATGGTAGTGGTGAAGGCCAGCCTTTATATGATGCAAGTACAGGAGATTTGGTCGCAACGGCCACATCAAATGGATTGGATTTCGGTGAAATGCTGGAATATGGGCGTAAAACAGGTAATAAAAACCTGAGAAAGATGACTTTTCAAGAAAGAGGGCGGATGCTCAAAGCACTGGCTATGTTTCTCCTAGAAAGAAAAGAAAAATATTACCAAATCAGCTATAAAACTGGCGCAACCAAAGTTGACTCTTGGATAGATATCGAAGGAGGAATTGGAAATTTGTTTGCCAATGCTAGTCTTCGGCGCAAACTCCCAGATTTACCATATTATTCGGAAGGAGATGCTATAGGATTAAGCAAAGGTGGAACATTTATAGGACATCATATTTTGGTACCCAAAGAAGGTGTAGCAGTTCACATTAATGCTTTTAATTTTCCAGTTTGGGGCATGCTCGAAAAATGCGCCGTTAACTGGCTTGCAGGTATGCCAGCTATCGTCAAACCAGCCACATTGACTTCTTACCTTACGGAAGTAGTGGTACGTGATATTGTAGATTCCAATATATTGCCGGCAGGTGCATTACAATTAATCTGCGGAAGTGCCCGAAGTCTTTTAGAACAGGTCAATTATCAGGATGTGGTTACTTTTACGGGATCGGCAAGCACTGGTATCGCATTAAAATCAAGTCCTAACATATTGCGCGAAGCAGTCCCTTTCAATATGGAGGCTGATTCGCTAAATTGCATTATCTTAGGTAAAGATGCAGCACCGGGTACGCCTGAATTTGACCTGTTCGTCAAGGAAGTAAGAAAAGAAATCACGGTAAAATGCGGTCAAAAATGTACTGCTGTAAGAAGAATAATTGTTCCAGAGGCGTATATAGATGATACTCAGGCAGCTATCAGTAAATCACTGGAAGGAACAGTCATCGGCGATCCTCGTAATGAAGGTGTCAGAATGGGCGCTTTGGCTGGACAGGAACAAGTGAAAGAAGTACAGGGAAGATTACAGGAATTGATGACGTTCTCACAGCTTGTATTTGGCAATCCTGAAGATTTTGATGTAGCCTTAGGCTCAAAAACCAAAGGAGCTTATTTGCCACCGATGTTATTGAGAAATGATACACCTTTCGAACACACGGGTACGCATGAAATAGAAGCTTTTGGACCTATTTCTACTTTGATGCCGTATGCAACAATGGAAGATGCCATCGAACTTGCCAGAAAAGGTCGTGGGTCGCTATGTAGTTCTATAGTCACCTATGATGATAATATAGCTCGCGAATACGTTATAAATGCCGCAACACATCATGGTAGAATCCTTGTTTTGAATCGTAATTCAGCCAAAGAAAGTACAGGTCATGGATCACCAATGCCACTTTTGGTACACGGAGGACCAGGTAGAGCTGGTGGTGGCGAAGAAATGGGTGGACTCAGAGGCATAAAACATTATATGCAACGGTGTGCCATTCAAGGATCACCGACAACAATAACCGCATTGACCAATCAATACCAATACGGTGGAAAATATGAAGAAGGCCAAGTTCATCCTTTTAAAAAGCACTTTGATGAATTGGTAATTGGTGAGACATTAATCACCCATAAAAGGACGATAACAGATGCTGATGTCGTCAATTTTGCCAATGTATCATGGGATCATTTTTATGCGCATACGGACGCCACATCGCTAGAAGGTACACCATTTACACAGAGAGTAGCACACGGATATTTTATACTTTCTGCGGCAGCTGGCCTTTTGTTGATGCTGCAAAAGGTCCTGTATTGTTGAATTATGGTCTTGAAGAGTGTCGTTTTGTAAAACCTGTGTACCCTGGCGCAACTATTGGCGTAAGGCTTACAGTAAAAGAAAAGGTAGCGCAAGAGAAAAGAGAAGGCGAAGATTATACCAAAGGCATCGTAAAATGGTTGGTAGATATCTATGACGAAACAGGCGAAACTGTAGCCATCGCTACAATACTTACTATGGTCAAAATGAAGGACGCCTGAAGTGATCAATTTTTAAAAATAAACTTTAACAATGTTTAAGCCCATTTCTCATTTTGTATCGGTGATCATGCATCCGCTGTTTGTGATCATTTATATATTATTTTACTTAATATTTGCCAATCCATACATTTTTGGTTTTTCAGGGTCCAAAAGCGGAAGGTATGGTATTGATTTCTATTTTGACAATTTCCGTCATGTTTCCGCTTATCGCCATATTGATGATGAAAGCATTGGGATTAATATCAAGTTTCTCGATGCCAGACAAAAAAGAAAGAATCGGACCATTGATCATTACGGGATTATTCTACATGTGGTTATATGTCAATGTCAGAAATAATGACAATATTCCGAATGCAATCTCATTTTTTATTTTGGGCACAACCATTGCCATTTTTTTGGCGTTAACCATTAATAGTTTCACAAAAATCAGCCTGCACACCATAGCTGCCGGTGGTTTTTTGGCCGGAATGACATTAATTATTTTTAATTGGTCGTACGGATATGTAGATATTCCAATCCCTTTTTTAGGTACAGTATGGAGATGGAGTGATCGTATGGTTTTGATGGTAGTGATGTTGCTAGCAGGAGCTTCTGGTAGTGCTCGATTGTATCTGAAAGCGCATGAAACGGATGAAATATATGGAGGTTATATCGTCGGTATTCTCTCACAAATGGTTGCTTTCAAATTGTTTTTTTAATCAATAAACCCTAATTACTTAGATTTAATTTTCAATAATGGATAATATAAAAAGTATAATAGAAAACATTTGGGATGACAGAAGCCTGTTGTCAACACAGGATTCAAAAGATGCCATCAGGTCAGTAGTAGAGATGGTAGATCAAGGAAAACTTAGAGTGGCAGAGCCTGATGGTGATTCTTGGAAGGTCAATGATTGGGTCAAAAAGGCGATAGTCTTGTACTTTCCGATTCAACAAATGGAAACAATTGAAGTAGGACCATTTGAGTTTTATGATAAAATCCCATTGAAAAAGAATTTTGCAGCACAAGGCGTTCGGGTTGTTCCACATGCCTTGGCTAGATATGGATGTTTTATAGAATCAGGTGCCATATTGATGCCTTCGTATGTAAATATTGGTGCTTGGGTAGGCAGCGGTACTATGGTAGATACGTGGGCAACAGTAGGCTCTTGTGCGCAGATCGGCCGCAATGTACATCTTTCTGGTGGTGTAGGTATCGGTGGCGTATTGGAGCCACCACAAGCAAGCCCGACTATCATAGAGGACCATTGTTTTATAGGAAGTCGATGTATAGTAGTAGAAGGCGTTAGGGTCAGAAAAGAAGCTGTACTAGGTGCAAATGTGGTGCTGACGCAATCTACACATATCATAGATGTGACTGGTCCGACACCTGTGACTTTCAAGGGTGAAGTACCTGAAAGATCGGTCGTAATACCTGGTAGTTATACCAAAAAATTTCCAGCAGGAGAATATCAAGTACCATGCGCCCTCATCATTGGACAACGTAAGCCTTCAACAGATACAAAAGTCTCTTTGAATGATGCACTGCGTGAATATAACGTAGCTGTCTGATCGTCATGGCCTTTCCGGAAAATATCAAATATTCAATTTTTATATGCTTGTACATATTGATATCATCCTGCGCAGTCCAAAAAAAGTCTGTAATTGGATATCACTTTCAAGCAAGTAAACTAGATACATTAGCCAGTTTACGTTCGGGATTTTCGGGATTGATGGTATGTGATTTGAAGACCAATGAAGTTATAACATCATACAACGCACACAAATATTTTGTTCCTGCGTCGAATATAAAATTATTTACAACGTACGCTTGTCTCAAGACTTTGGGAGATTCATTGGAAGCATTCCGATACAAGGAGAATGACAGTACATTTACGTTTTGGGGTACTGCAGATCCGACATTGATGCATCCTTTTTTTGAAAACACGGAAATTATTGATTTTCTCAAAGAAAAAGCAAAGTCAAAAAAACTGATTTATTCAACTGCGCATGTAGACTTGAGGCGATATGGCCGTGGATGGATGTGGGATGATTTTAGTGATTATTATCAGGCAGAAATAACGGCATTCCCAATTTTTGGTAATATAGTGTATTTCAAAAAAGATTCATTGGGCATTAAGATTCTTCCGGATTCTGTCATGGTAAATCCTGCCGTTTCAGATCGAATTAACTCTATAAAAAGGAAAGAAACTGATAATATTTTTGAAATTCCAAAAACGCTTGAATATAAAGAGACATTCGAACAAGAGATTCCTTATTACAATGCTAGTAAAGTAAATATGACTTTATTGCAAAAGTTGATAGGTGATACCGTGATCCAACACAATATCCCACTAGATGATTATGCACTGTCAAAATATTCATGTCCTTTAGATACTGTGATCAGAAGAATGCTGCAAGTAAGTGATAATATGTTGGCTGAACATTTGCTTTTGGCTGCAGGAATGGTTTTAACAGATTCATTATCTACAGATTACACAATAAATACAGTAAAAGGATCATTGATGAAAAATCTTCCAAGTCAGGTGTTTTGGGCAGATGGATCGGGCTTGTCTAGGTATAACAGATGTACTCCAGCTTCAATTATAGCGCTTTTAATAAAGATGTATAGCGAATATCCCGAAAGTAGAATATTTTCTTTAATGCCAAAAGGTGGTGATATCGGTACACTGCAAACTGTTTTCGAAGGCCAACCGAAACCTTTCATTTATGCTAAATCAGGCTCTATGACAGGCGTTTATAATTTAAGTGGATACTTGATTACTAATTCAGGAAGGAAAATGGTATTTAGTTTTATGAATAATAATTTTGAAGGAAAAGTATCTGAAATAAGAAAGACTGTAGAAAAAATTTTGATGGAAATCAGAATGAACTATTGAGCACTTCTGTATATGTTTTGATGTATTTTTGCATCATTATTTGTCAAATCTTGTATAAAATGCCATATCTTTGACCAAAATTTTCTAAAATATGAGTTTGGTCGAAATGAAGGTGCCTACTATTGGCGAATCAATATCGGAAGTTACACTTTCACAATGGTTAAAAAAAGATGGAGATTATGTCAAAGTTGATGAACCGATTTGTGAATTTGAATCTGATAAAGCAACATTGGAATTTCCAGCAGAAGCTAATGGAAAACTCATTTTTGTAGCCAAAGAAGGAGATGATTTACCTATTGGTGCATTGGTTGCCAAGATAGATACTTCATTTGTCCTTGATACGCCCGCAGCTGCAAGTCCTGCAGTTGCTGTGGAAACTCCAGCTCCGACCGTAGAACCTATAAAAGAAAATTATGCAAGTGGTCATCCTTCGCCCGCAGCAGGCAAAATACTAAGAGAAGGAAATGTTGCTGCTTCTGACGTATCAGGTACGGGCAAAGATGGTCGCATCACAAAAGAAGATGCCGTAAAAGCAGTAGAAAATAAATCTGCATCGCCTGCTGAGGCACCAACTAAAAGTGTGGTTCCAACAAATGTGGCAATAACACCTAAAGTATCAGGTGCTAGAGAAGTTCGGGTAGAAAAAATGAGCAGGATGCGTAAGACAATCGCTTCTAGATTGGTTTCTGCAAAAAACAATACTGCAATGTTGACTACTTTTAATGAAGTAGATTTGACGGCTGTTAATGAGCTTCGTAAAAAATATCAGGATCGTTTTGTAGCTAAATACGGTATAAAACTGGGATTCATGTCGCTCTTTGCCAAAGCTTGTGCAAAGGTACTCATGGAAATGCCAGATGTAAACGCTATGATCGATGGCAACGACATTATTTACCACGATTATGTAGATATATCTATTGCTATTTCTACACCGACGGGATTGGTCGTACCTCCTGTGCATAATGTAGAGTCTATAGGATTTCATGATGTGGAACTCAAGATAAAAGAACTGGCAGATAAAGCTCGTCTTGGCAAACTTACCTTAGACGAAATGAAAGGTGGTACATTTACGATTACGAATGGCGGTATCTTTGGTTCGCTATTGAGTACGCCGATAATAAATGAACCACAATCCGCAATTTTGGGTATGCATGCTATAAAAGATCGCCCAGTTGCTATAGATGGTCAGGTAGTCATCAGACCTATGATGTACCTAGCATTATCTTATGACCATAGAATCATAGATGGTAGTACATCAGTCACGTTTCTTGTGCGATTGAAGGAACTTCTCGAAGATCCGATGACGCTGATGATGGATATTTAAAGAATTTTTGTTTCTGAATGTTGGAATTGTTGATTTGCAAAATTATGTAATTTGCCCTGTTAGGTATTTTATTAATCGTCCAAAATCAAACATCAATTATCAAAAACCACCATCATTTATAGCATTTCAAAAAATTATTTTCCCTTTGTTATTTTGAGAATTATTTCAGAAAGCTATCTTGCACTTTATTTGATATTTTATTTTTAGTATTGGTAAAGATCGCAATTAAATAAGACAATGGGAGAGCAAAAAGTATCGCTTGTAAGTGACCAAAAACAGATGCAAAAGTTTGTAAAATCATTACTCAATGATGTCACCGCACTGGAGCATATGCTGGATAATGATTGGTTTGAATCGGACGTAATCCGTATTGGCGCAGAGCAGGAAATGGTCATGGTGGACAAAACCACTTTTAAACCATCATTAGTAGCTATGGAAGCCTTGGACAAGATGGAGCATTATCCGTGGGTAGAAACAGAATTGGCCAAGTTTAACCTCGAGACCAATATAGAGCCTAGAGTTTTTGAGAAGGATTGTTTTACATTATTGGAAAATGAAAACTCTGACAAACTCAATAAAATCCAAGAAGTATTGGATACCATGGATACGTCTATCGTGCTGACTGGTATCTTGCCTACCTTGCGGAAGTACCACCTTGAGATGGAAAACCTAACGCCCAAAAAGCGCTACTTTGCCTTGATGGAAGCCTTAGACAAACAGCTAATCGGCCAGTCATATGAGTTGCGAATCCTAGGTATAGACGAGTTATTGGTAAAACACAGTTCACCATTATTAGAGGCGAGCAATACCAGTTTTCAGGTTCATTTGCAGGTCGCACCAAAAGATTTTGTAAAAATGTACAACATAGCGCAGGCATTGGCTGGTCCGACGATGGCTATCTCTGCCAATAGTCCCATTGTATTTGGTAAAAGGTTGTGGCATGAAACCAGAATTGCATTATTCCAACAATCACTCGATACCCGCACGACACATGACCACATGCGTGAGCGCAGCCCAAGAGTCAGTTTTGGTAGAGATTGGTTGCACAATTCTATCATGGAGATATACAAGGAAGACATTGCCAGATTCCGTGTATTGCTCAGCAGTGATGTAGAAGAGGACTCTATGGCTGTGATCAAAAATGGACAAGTACCCAAACTCCGAGCTTTGCAAGTACATAACAGTACCGTATATCGCTGGAACAGGCCTTGCTATGGTATCAGTGAAAACGGGAAGCCGCATCTGCGTATCGAAAATAGAATTCTTCCATCTGGACCTACAGTCATAGATGAAGTGGCCAATGCTTGTTTTTGGCTCGGATGCATGATTGGTATGAGTATGGATGTAGAAGATATACGTACCAAGATGTCATTTGTAGATGCGAGAGACAACTTTGGCAAAGCCGCAAAATTTGGAATAGACACAAAATTTACTTGGTTTCATGACCAAAAAATATCGGCTGGCGATCTCATTATCGAATTATTGCCGATAGCAAGAAAAGGCCTAGAATCCCGAAATTTAAACAAGGAAGATATAGACAAATATCTCAATATCATCAAGGCGAGAGCCGAAAACAATATGACTGGTGCACGTTGGATGCTCAGAGCATTTACAAAGCTCCACGAAAATACCAATACAGATGAAGCACTCAGTGTATTGACCGCAACGATGATCCAAAATCAAAAATCAAATAAGCCTGTACACGAATGGGAATTACCTTCAATAAATGACCTTAAAATGTACAGACCATCACACTTGAAAGTTTCTGAATTTATGCTCACCGATCTTACTACGGTACAGAAGGATGACATCGTGGATTTGGTGGCGGAGCTCATGGATTGGAATACGATCAGATATACGCCTGTAGAAGATACCAAAGGTAAGCTTGTAGGATTAGTGACAGCAAGATTGTTGCTCAGACATTATATACGCTGCAAACAGAATCCGAGCAAAAAAACAGCTATTGTTTCTGATATAATGATTGCGAAGCCTATTACAGTCACGCAGGAGACCAATATCATGGACGCAATGAAGCTGATGAGAGATAACAAGATAGGTTGTCTACCGGTGGTCAATGGTGATGAACTAGTAGGATTGATTTCAGAAACGGAATTTTTGCGCATCACGGCGAGACTTTTGGATCGAGTTTAAGCTGAATTGAAATAAATTTTACATATATTCCGATAATTCTGTGGCTGGAATACATGTAAAGGTAATTCTGGTTAACTTTGGCACGACATTTGGAACTGTCAATATATAATTTTTGCAATATGTCTTTATTTAGAGTATTTGTATTTGCTGCAAGTATAGGATTGGTTTCATTTGATTTTAATCCAGAAATAGCAGCCAACGACTATATTGAATCATACAAGGAGCTGGCGATCGTCGAGATGTACAGAACAGGTATTCCTGCAAGTATAACATTGGCGCAAGGTCTTCATGAATCGCACTACGGTACTAGTAAATTGGCTACGGAGGCAAATAATCATTTCGGTATAAAATGCAAAAGTTACTGGACTGGAAAAACTTACTTTCACAAAGATGATGATCTCAATAAAAGAGGCCAATTAATAGAATCATGTTTTAGGGCTTATGATTCAGATATAGACTCATATATCGATAGGTCAAATTTCTTAATGCAGACTGATAGGTATAGCGTCTTGTTTGAATATGACAAAACAGACTATGTATCATGGGCTTATGGGCTAAAAAATTGTGGTTACGCTACAGATGACATGTATTCAGAAAAGCTTATTGAAAAAATTGAAAAATACAATCTTAGCGTATATGATTCGTCAGAAGATCCTTTCAGACAATTGATAAGACACTGATCTTAATCATTTTAATAAAATTTAATTTTGCACGCATTACTTTAACATAAATTCTTACCTTCGCCCTATTAATCATTGATTAGAATGGTATTAGGAATTTTAAAAGAACAAAATTTTAATCGGGTTTCTATTGCGCCTTCAGCGACTAAAAAGTTGACTGCGATGGGCATTAAACCCGTAATAGAACATGGCGCCGGCGAAAAATCTGGATTTAGCGATCACTTATATGTAGAAAATGGTTTTGCTACTGCAAGCAGAGAAGATATTCTGTCTAAAACGGATATCGTTCTAAGTATCTCGCCTGTTGCTGATGCGGAAATGCATAAAATGAAAAAGGATGCCATTTACATTTCTATGTATGCGCCTTATCAAAATGCGGAAGTAGTTAACCATTTGGCATCATTTCCGGTGAATGTAGTAAGTATGGATATGATTCCTCGTACTACATTGGCTCAATCAATGGATATATTATCTTCAATGGCATCACTTGCTGGGTATAAAGCAGTTTTAAAAGCTGCTGACCATTACAACAATATGTTTCCAATGATGATGACTGCTGCGGGTACTATACCACCGACGAAAGTCATGATATTGGGTGCCGGTGTAGCAGGATTGCAAGCAATTGCCACAGCAAAAAGATTGGGTGCTGTAGTCGAAGCCTTTGATACCAGAGCTGCTGCCAAAGAAGAAGTAATGAGTCTCGGTGCTACATTTGTAGAAGTAGAAGGTGCTGCTGATGATCGTGGCGCAGGAGGATACGCTGTTCAACAATCGGATGAATATCTGGCCCGACAACGTGCTCTTGTTCAGGAGAGAGCCCTAAAGTCTAATATCGTGATCGCCACTGCGCAAGTAAGAGGTCGAAAAGCACCACTTTTGATTACTGAAGATACCATAAACAACATGAAACCAGGCTCTGTCATCGTAGATCTTGCAGCTTCTACAGGTGGCAACTGCGCCTATACCGAAAACAATAAAACCATTGCAAAAAATGGCGTCATTATCATAGGCAATTCTGACCTTGCTGATGAGCTCAATGGTGTTGCAAGTACATTGTATTCTAATAATATTTTGAATTTCCTTCAGATCGTAGTGAAAGATGGTGTAGCAACACTTAATGAAGAAAACGAAATTATTAAATCTGCCCTCATCTCTAAAGCCAAGTAAAATGGAACAAATACTAAACCTAGTTACTGAAAATTTTAATTTTATTTTTCTGCTTATTTTGATGATTATCCTTGGTTTCGAGGTGATATCACGCGTACCTGCGGTCTTGCACACGCCATTGATGAGTGGAGCGAATGCCATTCATGGCGTGGTCATCATCGGTGCCATCATCGTGATGGGTCAGGCAGAAAGTGATAATTATCTTGCGCTTATACTCGGATTTCTTGCGGTCATCCTTGGTACCTTGAATGTTGTCGGCGGATTTGTCGTGACAGATCGTATGCTCGAAATGTTCAAGAAACGCAAGAAAAATTAATCTTTCCCTTAAAAACTGATATTGACACTCAATCAAAATATATGAACAGCGGACTTTTATCATTAAGTTATCTCATCGGAAGTGTTTCATTCATCATAGGATTGAAGATGCTTTCTCACCCTGATACTGCTAGAAAAGGCAATTTGTATGCCGCCATTGGTATGACATTGGCCATATTAGCAACCATATTTTTATATACAAAAGATGGTGTAGGCTTAGGCAATCATCTGTGGATATTCGGCGGACTTATCATTGGATCTATCGTAGGTACATTTGCAGCCAAAAAAGTCCAGATGACAGCAATGCCTCAAATGGTAAGTTTGTTCAATGGTATGGGTGGCGCTTGTGCAGCCATTATTTCTATTGTAGAATTTAAACACCTTATTCATACAGGAGCAGACATTACTTCCCAACCGGTAATGACCGCAACAATCCTCTTAGGCTTAGTCATCGGTACCGTTTCATTTACAGGAAGTATGATCGCTTTTGGTAAACTTAATGGCAACATCAATGATAAAACATTGCCAATGCAACAAGTGGTCAATATTGGATTATTGATATTGATTTTAGTCATGTTGGTCGGAATGGTTACTGGATTTATCTCAGGCGAGCCTATGACGATGATGTATGTTTTACTGATCATTTCTTCATTGTATGGTATCTTATTTGTAATGCCTATTGGTGGTGCAGATATGCCAGTGGTCATTTCTTTGCTCAATTCCTTCACAGGAGTAGCAGCGGCATTTGGTGGCTTTTTGTACGATAACTCTGTCATGCTTACAGGTGGAATTCTTGTAGGAAGCGCAGGTACAGTATTGACTGTGCTAATGTGTAAAGCGATGAACAGATCACTTACAAACGTTATAGTAGGATCCTTTGGCGGTAATAAAACAGGAGCTGGCGCAGCTGGTGTGACTGGTAATTATAAAGAAATATCGGTAACTGATACGGCTGTACTGATGATGTATTCTAAAAAAGTGATCATCGTACCAGGTTATGGTCTTGCCGTAGCTCAGGCTCAACACACTTGTCACGAATTGGAAAAAGTATTGGATCAGAACGGTGTAGAAGTGAAATATGCTATCCACCCAGTTGCTGGTCGTATGCCTGGACATATGAACGTATTATTGGCGGAAGCGGACGTTTCTTATGACAAGCTTTTGGACATGGACGAGATCAATCCAGAGTTTGCACATACTGATGTAGTTTTGGTCCTTGGTGCCAATGACGTCGTCAATCCAGCTGCTAAAACAGATCCAGCATCTCCTATCTATGGAATGCCTATCTTGGATGTAGAAAGTGCTGCCCATGTCATTGTTAATAAGCGCAGTATGAAGCCTGGTTATGCTGGTATCGAGAATGGATTATTTTTCCAACCAAAAACATCTATGTTGTTTGGCGATGCCAAGGATGCACTGACTAAACTCGTTGCAGAGATCAAGAGTATGGCTTAATCGCAAGTACTTCGTAAATTATCTATTATTTATTGCCGATCCTGTTTAAGCCAGATTTAGCTTTCTGATGTAAGCTGGCACTGTAGCCTTCTGGATACAAGCTGAGGCACTTTTCAAAATACTGACGTGCTTTTGTGAATTTCTTTTGCTCTTCATAAATAAGACCAGCGTAAAGCGATGCACTACAACCATAGTACTTGTCAGGATCACCCTTGATGATGGCCATTTCATAATATTCTAAGGCATCTTTGTAGTTTTTCAATGCATCCGTTACTCGGCCGAGCCTATAATAATATTCTCCATCATTAATATCATGAATGAATGACTTACTATGGAGAATGAGGAGATTTTGCGCTTTTGTATAGTATCCACCATCGTACAACAAACGGGATTTTAGTAGGATTTCATTGGGAATTGCCGTAACTTTTGCTTCCTTTAGGGCTTGAATGTCTTCATCTATCAAAGCTTTTCCATAATTGATACAATTTGTCATGTACTTTTTATAAGAAACTTTGTCATTGTGAATAACGAGTCGGCACCAAGCCAGTTTTTGCCAAGCCTCTTTTATGTAATGCTGACCTTTGAAATGATTGAGAAATTTCATGATATGAATGCCGGCGTCTTTATCCAATTTGTACAACTTATACTTGCCGTACATAAAATCCAGATAATAGAATGGCAGATATTCTTTTCCTTTTGGTCGTTCGTCTAGGATCTTGAGAGCCAGATCATTTCTTCCAGTTTTGTGAGCCATTGTTGACTTTAGAAAGGCAATCAGGATGTTTTCTTTATGATTTAATTTGTAAGTATCGTATAGTTTGAAAGCTTCTTCTTTCTTATTATTGGAATAAAATAAGATATAGCTGTAAATGGCGATAATCTCATTTTTGAAGATGCTTCCATCTGCATTTGCTCTGGTGACCAAAGCACTTATCTCTTTAGTACCCAAGGCCACAGAACCTTTGATGCCCATAAAAGTGCGAATCCATGAAGGTACGCTTTCCGCCAAGGCGTGAATAATGCTCAGGCTTTTGTTATTTTCGATAAAATTTGGAAACGCCTTTTTATTTTCTTCCAATAGTTTGTAAGCTTGATATACATCTTTAGCGGCACTTATTTTTTCGTCAAATTTTAATTTTATAGTGGCCCATTGGAGGATGATTTCGGCTTGGCAAAACAGATAGTAAGGCGATTCGGGATTGGATGCTTTGATTTTCTTAAGTCTGATATCTTTATTTTTCAACAGTTTGTTGTAGAGGGCTTCATCTTCCTGAATAAAAAGCGTAAAAAAATCTACATAATTTTCTATATAGTAAACCATCGCATTGTTGGGATCGGTCTTTTTTATATGATCGATTTTCTGTAGTCCTGAAGCCATCTTAAGCTCTGAAATATCTTTGTACGCTTGCTCAATGTCATTGTTCATTATAAGCTTGTATTGACATTGTATATCATGACAGGCCAAAAACGTAAAAATAATTCCAAAAAAGACTTTGCTCATCTATTTAAATAAAACAGTCCCAAATGAATTTTCACCGGGACTGTTTTTGTATGTTATATTTTTATATTCAGTTTATATCTCCTCAGATGTCAAGATGGACTCATCGATCAATACACGACCACAGTGTTCACAAGCAATGATTTTTTTCATCACGCCTATTTCTATTTGTAATTGTGGTGGTATTCTGTTGAAGCATCCGCCACATGCGCCTCTCGCTACGGTCACTACAGCCAAACCATTGCGGTATGTCTTGCGAATCTTGTCATAAGATACCAAAAGTCTGTCTTCGATATCTTTTCTGGCTTTATCAGATTCTTTGACAAGTTTGGTTTCTTCTTTTTCAGTCTTTTCTATGATCTTTTGCAGTTCTACCTTTTTGGACTCTACATCCTTGGTACGTTGATTGAGTTTAGATGAGATTCCGTCTAGTGATTCTGATTTTGTTTCTCTTGCAACATTAGCCTCTCTTATTTTCTTTTGCGAAAGTTGGATTTCTAGCCTTTGGAGTTCGATTTCTTTTGTCAATGCGTCAAACTCACGATTGTTTTTGACGTTGTCCAATTGTTTTTCGTACTTTACGATGAGGCCTTCAGACTCCTTAATGTTATTATTATGTCTTCCTATTTCGTGATCTATTTCTGCCACAGAAGACTCCAATTTTTTAAGTCTGGTCTTAAGTCCGGTTATTTCATCTTCCAGATCGCTTACTTCCATAGGCAATTCGCCTTTGAGTATAGCTATTTCGCCCATTTTTGAGTCTATCTGCTGTAGGGCGTATAATGCCTTTAATTTTTCTGCTATGCTTTGTTCTTTAACCGCTGCCATAGGTATTAGTAAAAATATTTTATTGGATTAGTAACAATTTTTGTGTAATGGGTTGCAAAGGTACTAAAATTATTCATTATCAAGTCATAAAGTAGATCAATTGTATATTTTTCACTTTCAAAATGGCCAATATCTGCTATGATTATTGTTCGATCAGCATCAAAATACTCATGATATTTAAAATCAGAAGTCACAAAGATGTCTGCATTGGATATTTTGGCTTGTTTTAAAAGAAAACTACCTGATCCTCCACAGACAGCTACCTTTTGAATGTCTTCCTTGCAAATGGCCGTGTGTTTTATCACTTTCAGGTCCATTTGTGTTTTCAGGTGATGAAGAAATTGATCCGTTTTCATGGGTTCGGGCAAGTAGCCTATCATTCCGGCACCAACCGGCATGTCATTGTGTTTTATGTCTGTTAATGGCGATAAGATTTCTGTACTTGTTAAGCCTATTTTTTTAGAAATCATAGCATTCACACCGTTTTGATACACATTATCCAGATTGGTATGAATGGCAAATATGGCAATGTCGTGCCTTATAGCCTTGATAATGGTCCGTTCTACGTAGTTGGCACCATTGAATCGTTTGAGTCCTCTGAAGACAATAGGATGATGTGCTACTACGACATTACAGTTGAGGGCGATAGCCTCATCTATGACTTCTTCTATAGCATCTAGACAGACAAGTACACCAGATATTTCCATATCTCGATGTCCAGTGATTAGACCTGCGTTGTCATAATCTTCCTGCAAATGATCAGGTGCTATGGTATGTAAAAAACTAAGGAGATTACTGAGTTTCATATGGATTTTATAACAATAATCAAGCCATAAAGGTTATAATCTATGGTAATGTTGCATTCAATTTGGATCTAAAAAAATTATATTACGCTTTAATCCGGCAAACTTTGTTCTTTTTACAGCGCTTCCTTCAAATAATTTGTCAAAAACTGGCTCAGTCATATCTTGCCAAGCTTCTTTGGTCATTGTAATAAGTTCTGGATTTGGTAAAAATTCCGGTTCATCATGTTCAGCTGAAAATCGATTCCAAGGGCAAACTTGCTGGCATATATCGCAGCCGAAAATCCAATTGTCCATTTTGTTTTGGAATTCGACAGGGATTTCATTTTTTAGTTCGATCGTCAGATATGAAATACACTTGCTGCCATCCAATAGGTAGCCATTTGGGCTGATTGCGTCTGTCGGACAAGCATCGATACATCTAGTACAAGTACCACAGTAATCTGAAATGGGTGCATCATATTGTAGTTCTAGATCCAAAATTATTTCACAAAGGAAAAAATAGGAGCCTTTTTTGGGGTTGATCAAAAGTGTGTTTTTACCTACCCAACCTAAGCCACTTCTCTTTGCCCAATCTCTTTCTAACACAGGCGCCGAGTCCACAAATACCCGAGCTGCCACATCGCCAAAATGTTGTTTGATTTCCGAAAGAAGTTTTTCAAGCTTTTTGCGAACGACTTTGTGGTAGTCTTTCCCATATGCGTACATGGATATTTTAGGTGTATTTACATCTAATGGTTTTTCTTCATGGAAGTAATTATATGCCAATGAGATTACGCTTTTGGCACCAGGTACTAGCAATGTTGGATCCGTGCGTTTATCAAAGTGATTTGCCATATAAGACATTTCGCCATGATAATGTTGATTAAGCCAATGCTCGAGTCTGTGTGCTTCTTCGTCCATTTTCTCTGCTTTGGCGATTCCACACAACAAGAATCCGTGTTCTTTTGCCTTGGACTTTATCAAAAAAGATCTATCCGAAAAATGCATAATGTATATATGTCCTCGCTCAAAGATACGAACGATTGACTATACAGGTCTTGCAAAACCCAACTTATTTTGTGGTGTGATGACTAAGTGGAAGTTTTCTTTAAAAAGTTTGATGGCAATGGCTAATAAAATGATGCCAAAAACCTTTCGCAAAATGGCAGCACCAGCATCTCCTAATTTCTCCTTGATATAATCTGAAAAATGTAAAACGGCAAACACCACAATGATATTTAGGAAAATAGCAGCGAGAATGTCCACATTTTCATACTTGGACTTAAGTGATATCAAGGTAGTCATCGTGCCTGCTCCGGCTATCAATGGAAATGCAATAGGTACAACTGTACCAACGGTTGTTCCTGCACTTTCTTTGAAAAAACGAACGCCTAGAATCATCTCCAAACCTAAAAAGAAGATGATAATCGCACCAGCTACCGCAAAAGATTGTACATCAAGACCAAATAGTTTAAGTATTCCTTCACCACCATAGAGAAAGGCTACCATCAGCCCTAATGAAACCAAAGCCGCCTTCATGGAATCTACTTCAACCCCTTTTTTCTTAAGGTCAATAATCACCGGGATATTTCCAACAATATCGATGACGGAAAAGAGGATGAGGGCAATACTGAGAATGTTTGAAACACTCATAACAAATTTTATTCTTTAAAGAATATTATTATAGACGTAAAAACGAATAAAATGTTGTGAATATTTAGTTTTATTAATAATTATTTACAATTAATTTACAAAACTATTCTGATTCCAACCTTAATTATACTTTTGAGTAATGGCAAATCGGTCTGTATTTTATTAATATCTCAATTTTGAATATCTTTGCAAAGTACAATTTTTAAAATGAGCGATAGCGATCATCCTTCTAATGGTATCAATCCGACTTACACCGCCAGGTCAAAAGGTGTCAAGAATATAGCATACTATCTAGATGGCTTGCAACAGAAAAATCGATATATCCTCAGTGAGTGTATAACTTTATTGGAAAGTGCCGTACCAGAAAAACGAAATCTTGCACTTCAGATACTAGAACAATTGCCAAAGCCAAGCAGTACATCTATAAGAGTGGGAATAACAGGATCACCTGGCGTAGGCAAAAGTACCTTGATAGAGTCGCTCGGTATGTATGTGATCGGTCAAGGAAAAAAACCAGCTATTTTGGTGATTGACCCAAGTAGTCAGATCAACATGGGAAGCATCCTCGGAGACAAAACTCGGATGCAGACATTGGCAAATCAACAAGAGGCATATATAAGGCCTACACCTTCTGGCAAAATCCTAGGAGGAACATCAGAATATACAAGAGAAGTGATAAGTCTTTGTGAAGCAGCTGGATATGATATGATCATTGTTGAGACCGTTGGTGTTGGCCAGTCAGAAATAGAGGTCGATCACATCACGGACATCAATCTTTTGCTCTTACAACCTGGTGCTGGAGACGATATTCAAGGCATCAAACGAGGCGTTGTGGAAAATGCTGATATTTTTATCATCAATAAAGCTGATGGTCCACAAGAGAAACTGGCACAAAAAACTAAAATATCTTACCAAGCAGCCATCGGCCTTTTTCATCACTCAGTGCCACAGTGGAAAACGCCCGTAATTCTCTCATCAGCTATTAATAATCAAGGAATTGATATGATTTACAAAGCTATAATTGACTATTTTACCATACTACAAGAGACGGGAATATTGGAAAAAAATAGGATTGAACAGGAGTTGCGATGGTTTGAGACCCAAAGTGTGGCCATGATAAAAAAAATTATTTTTGAAAACATTCATATCCGAGAAATGTTTTATTCACTCGTTCAAGACATTCAAAAACAAAAAACCAGTACATCTATAGCGTTAAATAAGTTAGCATTATTATTGCATTCAAAACTGGATGACAAATAATTTTTCTAAAAAAACAATCTAATTTTGATCAGAGGATTCAGTGCAGTTTCGGTAAT
This sequence comes from Saprospiraceae bacterium, assembly GCA_016717105.1. Taxonomy (GTDB): domain Bacteria; phylum Bacteroidota; class Bacteroidia; order Chitinophagales; family Saprospiraceae; genus OLB9. Next base: position 269,819 of record JADKGF010000001.1, read on the forward strand.
AGTTTTGCTATTTTTCTTTCGTGGTTTTTCACAACAACAAAGTCCACCCAATCCTTTGGATGGCAAATATTTCAGAAGTCCAGTAGATTTTCCTTTTCGCCTTTCGGGCAACTTTTGCGAATTGCGTGAAACACATTTTCATTCAGGAATAGATATCAAACCTTCTGGGCATAGGGATAACCCAATATATAGCATTGCTGATGGCTACGTTTCGCGTATAAAAATCTCTGCAGGTGGCTATGGGATTGCAGTATATGTAGATCATCCCGAGACAGGCTACACCTCGGTATATGCACACTTAGAAAATCTAAATGAGCATTTCGACTTTGTAGTTCGACAAATCCAAATAGCGCAAGAATCTTACGAAGTAGATTTTTTGCCTTCTCCAGATGTCCTTCCAGTAAAGAAAGGTGACATCATAGGCGAGATGGGCAATACGGGATATTCCTTTGGTACTCATTTGCACTTTGAGATTAGAGATACAAAATCCGAGAATCCGATCAATCCATTTCATTTTGGGCTAAAAACAGAAGATAATATACCGCCTTCACTTGTATCGCTTTCGGTACATGGTCTTGATCCCGATCTTCACAAAATATGGGAACAAAATATAGGATTGGCTACTTCAGAAGGAAATGCTATCCACATAGCGTCGCCGATAAAAGTACCTGCATGGAGAGCAGGCATCGCACTACAAATGTATGACAGAACAAACGGAAGTCATAACAAACAAGGCATTTATGGCCTTCGCATGTACGTTGATGATTCTTTGGTTTATAGCTATCATATGGACAAAATTTCTTTTGACCAAGCGCGTTATATAACAGGATTCTATGACAATAAAATCAAGAAAACCAATAGAGCGACATATAGTCTTTGTTATAAATATCCAGGAAATGACCTTGAATTTCTTGCACATGCGAGTGATGGCATTATACCTGTTTATGCTGAACAAGAAAGAAAGATAAAAATAGTGGTGGAAGATTTTAATCAAAATCACAAGACATTGACATTCAGTTTGCTGAGAGCAGATCATATGGTGGAGCAAGCAGCAAAAGATAGTACTTCGACTTTAGTCAAAGTAGGCGAACCTGCGATTATATCAGAAAATACTCTCTTGCTTAGTTTTGAAAAAAATAGCCTGTTCAGAAATATCCGACTCAAAATTAAATCTGATATTTCATCAAGCAATGAAACAAAATATACCATACATGATCAGTATGAACCAATAAAAAAACCAATTGCACTAAGTTTGAAACCAGAAAAGACCAATATTACAGACATGAATAAGGCTATCATCGTCCGTACAAATGCAAATGGAAGAGGAAAGACCAATTATGGTGGGACGTGGAAAGATGGTGTATTAAATACTGGAATGATAGAATTTGGCACCTATTTTATTGATTATGATACCATAGCTCCAACAATAAAAAGAGTAGATTTTTCAGCAAATGCAAGTAGAAAGACAAAATTCAGATTTGAATTAGAAGAAAATTTGCCAACAAGAGGTCAATTTGTCAATGATATGAAAATCAAGGTATGGATAGACGGAAACTTTATAGTAAGTCCATATTCATCTAAGACAAAGATCCTTGAGATTCCATTGACGGACCTTTACAGTGGCGATCATAGCCTAAAAATAGAAGCAAAAGACCATTCGGGCAATACATCTTATTTTAATGCTACATTTACAACCAGCAAATAAGGAAGTGAAATGATTATTTGGACCAAATGTTGTATTTCAATATGCAAAATATAGCTCTAAAGCCGTCTTTCCAATTGATTTTTTTGCCTTCTGCATACGTCCTACCATAGTATGATATACCAACCTCATAAATTCTTATTTTGGGAATTCGTGCGATTTTTGCGGTTACTTCAGGTTCGAAACCAAATCTCTTTTCTTTTAAGGTAATATTTTTTATAATGTCTGACTTCCACATTTTGTAACATGTTTCCATGTCCGTCAGATTTAGATTTGTCAGTGCATTGGAAAAAAATGTTAGCACCTTATTACCGATAGAATGCCAGAAAAAGAGAATACGATGAGGCTTGCCACCCATAAATCTCGATCCATAAACCACATCAGCAAATCCGTCCAAAATGGGCTTAAGCAGGAGATTGAACTCTTCTGGATCATACTCTAGGTCTGCGTCCTGAATGATGATAAGATCGCCCTTAGCTTCTCTGATGCCAGTATGTAGGGCCGCACCTTTACCTTGGTTTACAGTATGTTTGTAATATGAAATTTCTATTTCTGGAAAAGCAGCTTTGTACTCCAAAACGCTTTTTTCTGTGCCATCTTTTGAACAATCATTCACTATAATGATTTCTTTAGTGACATTTCCTATGAGTGTCACCTGTCTCACTTTTTCGAGGATGGTTTTAATAGTCAGCTCTTCATTGTAAGCAGGTATGACAATTGAAAGTTTTAACGGCATAAAATATATTTTATAACATAATGTATTTCAGGTAATTATAATAACAAACGACAATGGGTCAATGAAGATCATGCACCAATTAACCAATTATTTTGTGAAAAGTACGTACTTTCGGCGACCCATTTAGGATTAATCAGATTAATATCAAGCAACAAAAGTATAAAAATGCAGTTTCATACCCTAAAAATAAACAAAATAGTATCAGAAACAAAAGATACAAATACCATTTATTTTGATATCCCTAGTCATTTGAGGGAAAATTACCAATTTATTCCGGGACAACATTTGACCATAAAAGCAGTTATCAATGGTACAGAATTGCGCAGGGCTTATTCTATTTGTACTTCGACTGATGCTTCTTCTCCAGGGATCACCATAAAAAAAGTAAGTGGCGGAATGATGTCTTCATACCTGAATGATAAGGTAAAAGAAGGCGATACACTTGAGGTAATGACGCCTGAAGGGCATTTTGTATTGAATCCTGAAGGTCAAAAGCAGAGAGATATTTATTTTATTGCTGCTGGTAGTGGTATCACACCTGTGATGGCGATGATAAAAACGATAGTAGAACATGAGCCTAAGAGCAGCTGCTATCTATTGTATGGATCTAGAGACGAATCCAATATTATATTTAAAGAACAGCTGGATATGCTAGAAAAAAAATACGCCGATCAGCTGGTAGTAGAACATGTCTTGAGTAAACCGATCATTCGAAAGGAAGGAGGAATAGGTGGACTATTTGCTAAAAAAATTGTATCTTGGAAGGGCAAAACAGGTAGGATAAATGAACAAATTTACTCAGAATTCTTTAGAAACAACCAAGGTCAAAATCCTGAAAAATGTTATTTTGTTTGTGGCCCCGGAGACCTAATCGAGAAGACAGAAAATTATTTAATTGCCCAAGGCATTGATAAAAAACAAATTCACAAAGAATATTTTGCAACAGCCAATACTCATTCTGATTCAGGTGTTGATATGGCAACAGTTCGTGTTACTTTAAGTGGCAACACTTTTGATGTTAAGGTACCTAAAGGAAAAACGATTCTCGACACCTTGATCGATGCCAAAAAGAATCCGCCTTACTCGTGTACCAGTGGCGCATGTTCGACTTGTATGGCAAAAGTTACTGTTGGTAAGATGACGATGGATCAATGTTTTGCTTTGGAAGACGATGAAGTGGAAGCTGGGTACATATTGACATGCCAAGCGCATCCAGTAACCGAAAAAGTTGAAATCACGTTTGATAATTGATTTCGGGCTCCGAAATGTTATTATCTTGTATCGGAAATGGGAAAGATTTTCATGCCGCAGGTTTTTTGGAAATATAAAAATTTATCTGGGACAGATTATGACATTAATTTGTATCATGGAGATATTTCAAGGCATGTAATCGTATATATCGGACAAGAAATCATAAAAATCGACTTTTCTGTGCTCGGTGACAAAGAATATAGCTTTATGCTGGGCGAAGAGTTGTTTAAATTGAGTATCGAATATATAAAAGGTAAAACGAACTATACTCTTGTAAATGTAGGTAAAGAACAAAAAATATTGCCTTTTGGCGCAAGCAGAACAATAAATAAACAGCGGACCATTGAACTCATTATTGGCTTTGTTGTGTTTATAATTATTCTTTTGATTTCATATTACCTTAGAATATCGTAACTTGCATTGCGTAAAATTAAAAAATACACTACGTTTGTATTTTTGTAAGGAGATGAAGAACATTTTAATTACCAAAATTAGTTTAAATAAATAACAACCAAAATTGGATCCATTAGCATTACATATAGAGAGTTTGATTTTTACGGGTAATCCATCTATCAGTTTTGACGACATCAAAAATGCACTGGAAGATAGTCTAGGTACAACCTTTTCTGATAATGAAATAGCTGCCCATATTGAAAGTTTGAGAGACAAATACAATTCTGACCAATATTCTGTAGAGATCGTGGAGATCGCAGGTGGATTCAGATTTATGACCAAAGCTTTGTACCATCACACCATAGGAACGTATCTTCGCCAGAATACCCACAAAAAATTAAGTAAATCAGCATTAGAGTCGTTGGCCATTATAGCTTACAAACAACCAGTCACAAAAACCGAAATAGAATCAATCCGAGGTGTAAATAGCGATTATACCATACAAAAATTGTTAGAAAAAGACTTAATTGAAATTTCAGGGCGAAGTGAAGGACCAGGAAAACCTTTATTGTATAGCACGACTTCGAAATTTACAGATTATTTTGGGTTGAAAACAATCGAAGATCTACCCAAGGTGAAGGAACTGGAAAATACTGATAATCAAATAGGCGAACAAGCACCAATTGAAGAAGAGCAAAAACCTGTTGTCCATATTATTGTTAATGAAGAAGAAGAATAAATAAAATAAATTCATCCAATCATTCATGGAGAATAATACTTTAGTAAACCGTGTAGCAGGAAGCGGTCTGATCACCATCAATCTTGAAGATTTTTTTCCTACAAAGTCTCATATAATTTTTGATATCAAGGAATATCTATTTCACGGCTTGATATTGAAGGAAAAAGATTTTAGAGAATCGTTGAAAAACCTAGATTGGAGCATATATCAAGACAAGATAGTGCTTATTACTTGTAGCACAGATGCTGTGATTCCGTTATGGGCTTACATGCTGATTTCAGTGTATCTCAAAGATATAGCATTCGATATTTACCAAGGTAGTTGGGAAGATTATTTGTTAATGCATTACCGAAACGAAATCCAAAAAATTGATGCCGAACAATTTTTGGATAAACGCATCGTTATTAAAGGATGCGGAAGCAAGCCAGTACCATCTTATGCGTACACAATGATCACATCACGTCTGATACCGGATGCACAAAGCATCATGTTTGGTGAGCCGTGCAGCACAGTTCCGATTTACAAGAGACCCAGACAAATTTTACACAATTAAAATCCCGAAAATGACAAAACATAAATTATTTCCACTTTTTGGTTTCGTCGCTGGTATCATCTTTACCATGCTCATTTTTTTGTCTTACACAAGTAAAAAATCTTTGACAAGTTTTTTTGAGCTACCGCAACAAATCAAGAGTGTAAATTTAAACAAACCTTTTGATTTTGCGGGTGAACCAATGCCTGTCAATGAAGATACTAGAGAGCGACTGGACCGAGAACTGAGTGTTAATGCATACTGGCAATCTACGACGCTACTTCATTTGAAATTGGCCAATAAATATTTGCCTGTAGTAGAGCGAATCCTTGCAGAAAACGGTATTCCAGATGATTTTAAATATCTTGCTATTGCGGAAAGCGGACTCAGAAATGTCACATCATCAGCTAGTGCAAAAGGATATTGGCAGTTTATGAAACCAGCAGCAACAGAAATGGGTTTGGAGATAAGTGAAGATGTCGATGAACGTCTGCATATAGAGAAATCTAGTAAAGCAGCCTGTAACTATATCAAGCAGCTACATCGCCGATTTGGAAATTGGACAAACGTGGCCGGTGCCTATAATGTAGGACCAACAGCTTTTGCAAGAACACTAGAAGAACAGAAGGAATCCAATTATTATGATGTGAATATCAATGACGAAACATCTAGATACTTATTTAGAATCATTGCTATCAAAGAGATTGTAAAGAATCCGAATGATTTTGGCTATTTTGTAGATGATACCGAAAAATATAACCTGAATTCAAATCTTAAAACCATCAGTATTACAACTTCTATTCCTAGTCTCGCAGATTTTGCACACCAGCAAGGTATAACATATCGTATCTTAAAGTTTTATAATCCTTGGCTAATCAATAATAAACTTACGGTAGGACAAGGGAAAGAATATCTCATCAAGGTGCCGCAAAGCTAAATCAAATACCAAGAGCTTTTTTCAATTGGTTGGAATGGTCACCTGAGACGACATCACTTATAATATGGGTGATAATGCCAGCTTCGTCGGTGACTACAGTAGTTCTATAGACGCCGTTTACTTCTTTTCCCATAAAAATCTTTGGACCATAATATCCGAATGCATTCATCATGCTCAAGGAAGGATCGGCGATAAGTGAATAAGGCAGTTCGTATTTGTCGATGAATTTTTTGTGTTTTTTTGCATTGTCCTTGCTGACACCATAGACTTTGTATCCATTAGATGAGAATAAGGCGTAATTGTCCCGAATATTGCATGCTTCTTTTGTGCAAGTAGGGCTATCATCTTGACCATAAAAGAAGATAATAGACTTATGACCTTTAAGTGAATCAGCGGTGAGCGGTACACCATTTTCATCTTCTGCGTTGAATGATGGAATACTATCTCCAACTTTTACATTACCTTTTCTGTCTTCCATTTGTCCATGTGTATGTTCCTAAATGCAAACAAAAATTAGTAGGCAATGTTTTTGGTTACCGAAATGAAGAATACTGCAACTCAATCTTTTTTAATGATTAGATTATCTATCAATCTGACGCCTTCGGCCCATACTGCAACACACGCCACAGCGTAATTTGTTGACCCTAAATCATCGACTGGTTGTAATGAGTTACCATCGACAATGATAAAATACTCTGGGTCGAAAGGTTGAGATTTTAACTTTTTCATGGCAGTCTCGCAGATTTCTTGTGGAGATTTTGATGCCGATTGTCTTTTTGCGGATTTCAATACCCGAAAGATTATTCCTGCAGCAGCTCTTGTTGGTGACGATAACCTTGCATTACGAGAACTCATGGCCAAACCTGTCGTTTCACGTACGATGGGACAAACAACAAGTTTTGTATTTATCTTCAAACTGTCCAACATATACTGTATGATGGTGAACTGCTGAAAATCCTTCTGACCCATGTAGAGTCTGTCAGGTGTCACTATCTCAAGCAATCTTTTGACCACTTGCGCTACACCTTTGAAATGCCCAGGTCTGAATGCTCCTTCCATATACATATCAAGTCCACCAAGGTCGATATCTGCACCTTTATCATCGCCATCGGGATAAATATCCTCTACACCTGGCGCAAAAACCACGTTTGCACCTGAGCCACTCAATAGTAGCAAATCAGAATCCAAGGTGCGTGGATATTTCTCTAGATCTTTTTTGTCATTAAATTGGGTGGGATTCACGGAAATAGACACGATCACCATATCATTTTCTTTACTTGCGCTACGGACAAGGGTCAGATGACCTGCGTGCAATGCACCCATCGTGGGCACAAATCCTATCGATGCACCTTTGCTTTTATTGATTTCAATCAATTCTCTCAATTCCGCCGTGTGTGTCGCAACTTGTATCATTATTTTCTAATCGGTTGGTTAAACCATTTTTTAATTATCAATTCTGCTGGTTTGTCTTGAGGTGTGTAATCTTTTTCGGGATAACCTTCATGACCCATGCCATCTGGAAACCACTTCCATAAGAAGCCGCCAGCCCAAAAGTCTTCTTTATTCATCACGGTCCAAAGTGCATCATAAGCTGTACTCTGAGCTGTGTTGTTGATGCGAAGTTTATCTATGGATTTTTCGATTTCCCACGCTTTTCCAGCACATCCATCTACAGACATATAGCCATATTCAGTAAATAAAATTTGTTTTTTGTGGCTCGTAGCTATCGATTTCAATCTGCGAACGATTGGCTTCCATTCTTTGACGAGAAGTCCAAGTGTGGGATTTTTTGCGTCTGAAAGCGGGAAATAACTGCTGATTCCAATGTAATCGAGATCATTCCATATTTTTGTTTTTTCAAAATTATCCCAATTGGCAGAATAGGTAATTTGTCCTTGATATACCTTTCGTGCATCGGCAATAAGTTGTCTCCAAAATTTTTCACGCTTGACCACTGATATATTATATTCTGTTCCGATGCAAAACATTTCTACTTGATGTTTGGCTGCTAGATTGAGATAATCAAAGATAAATTTCTTATAACTGGTTTCCCAAGATTTCCATTGGGCTTCCGTTGCAAAATCCATATCTCCGACCCAACCGTCACCAATAAATACCTGTGGTTTGACCATGACTTTTAGGCCTTGTTTTTTGGCTTCTAAGATACAAGTTTCCACACCAGAAATTTTTTCTCCCCACCATTGCCATTCAAGGTTATAACGCACTTCAGGACTTCCTTTTTTAGAAAAACCATATGGTACAAAACTTACCCATTCGGCGTGAATATCTCTCAGTTTATTGAATGCAGAAGCACCGATAGACTTAGGTGGTGCCACAACCGTAATCCCTTTTATTTTTTGAAGATCTTCTTTGTATATACTTTTAGTTTCTGAAGTATATACAAAATTGAAAATCAATAGAATAGAAATAAATAATTTCATATCGAGATATTCAGGATTCGATTGTATAGCACGCCACTATTTTTTTGATTTGGACTTAACTTTTTTTGTATTTGATTTTGGGTGAACCAATTTCATTTCCTTGACCAAATGTCCAGCACCTGCATATTTGTCTATCACCCAAAGGATGTATCTCGCGTCAACCATTATATTGCGACAGATTTCAGGATCGTAATTGATATCACTCATGGTTCCTTCCCATACTCTGTCGAAGTTCAAGCCTATCAGATTGCCATAAGCATCGATGGCTGGACTACCTGAGTTTCCACCAGTGGTATGATTTGATCCAATAAAACATACGGGCAATTTACCTGATTTGTCGGCATAAGGACCATAATCTTTGGCTTTGTACAAATCCAACATTCTAGGCTGAAGATCAAATTCATAATCTCCTGGTATATATTTTTCAATCACACCATCTAGATATGTGACTGATTCATATTTGACAGCATCTCTAGGCTCGTAGCCATTTACCTGACCGTATGTAACGCGCATGGTGCTATTTGCATCTGGATAGAATCGTTTTTCTTTGAATACTTCCATCTGAGCCTGCGTATATTGTGCTTGTTTTAGGTCTATTTCTTTGCGAATATTGTTGTATGGTGTAGAAATCTCCTTGCTATAAAATGCCGACCATTCTGAAGCAAAAGCGTACATAGGATCGCTTTTTATCGCTGCGATTGCCTTTTCTGGATCCAACTGCAAAATTCTACTTGCTTCCTTTTCTGATGTAAAGCTGGTCTGCATAAATTGGTCTTTGGCCATCTGTTCATAAGACTCTTTTGCTGACATACCGAGACTCTCTCTTTGTAGAAATTCTGGTACAAACTTAGCACCCAGATTGTCAACATACATTGTAAGCAGAGCTCCGACTTTTTCTTGATCTATATGTGGATCACAATCTTTGAAAAAATCATTAGAATAACTCTTAACGTCTTCGATCCTTTCATTATAAGCAGTAAGTCCGTTTTTTTCATAAGCAGTCACAAGCCTTCTCAACGCAGACATATACGCAGTGATATCTACATTTCGCAATGCTATTTCGTTGTAATAATCAGCAGCCAATGCATATTGATCTATTTCACTATACAACTTATCCATGTCAGATAATAAATTTTTATGTGGGCTTGTCTCAGCCAATCTCTTCTGAAATTCCGCTTCATAATCTAATTTCTTTTGAAGTGCGTTAGATTTTTTGAGACCTAGTGACTCGCCAATCCATTTTTTCCAATAGTTAGCTATTGTGGCATACTTTTCCGCATATTTAATTTTTGTTCCCTCATCTTCACGCATATATTTGTCCATGATCTTAAGCGATTTGTCCCTTATGGCAATTTTTGCAGGATTTAGGGTATTCAACACCTGTTTTATAGCCGATGAAGGTAGATATTCATTGGTTCTACCAGGAAATCCAAAAACCATAGTAAAATCTCCGTCTGCAACGCCATCCATAGATACTGGTAGGAAGTGTTTTGGTGTGTATGGTACATTGTCGGGAGAATAATCAGCAGGTTTGTTGTCCTTGCCAGCATATATTCTAAACAATGAAAAATCCCCAGTATGTCTTGGCCATACCCAGTTGTCTGTATCAGATCCAAATTTTCCAATAGATTCTGGTGGTGCACCAACAAGTCTTACATCTCTATAAGTAGTGGTCACAAATGCAAAATATTGATTTCCATCAAAAAACGGTCTGATGATTACACCTTGATATGATTCTAAGGTATAAAGTTTTTTTACTTCAACAAGATTTTTGTCTATGGCCGATTGTCTTTCTGCGGCTGTCATGCTGCTAGTCACACCTTGCAATACTTTGGCAGAGACATCATCTATATAATCAATAAATGTGGCAGTAAGGCCTTCATTAGGCAATTCATCCTTGTATGTTTTTGCCCAAAATCCATTTTTTATAAGATTGTTTTCTACTGATGAATGCGCTTGAATCTGTCCATAACCACAGTGATGATTGGTAAGCAACAGGCCATTGGGTGAAATAATCTCCGATGTACAAAATCCACCAAAATGAACGACAGCATCTTTTAATGAGCCTTTATTTACACTATAGATGTCTTCAGCAGAGATTTTCATTCCCATACTTTTCATCTCCTTTTCGTTCAGGAGTTTTAGAAGTTGGGGCAACCACATACCTTCACCTGCGAAAATGACTCCTGCATTTAAGATGACAAAAGCCACACACAATTTAATTCTACTGCTTATATGTATCATGTTATATCATTAATATTTAAGCAAAAGTATCATAATTACGTTTATTTAGGTAACAAATAAAATAAAAGTTACATTTTTAGACTGCCAGTTTGTCTTTAATTTATTTTTAATTCCTGACATTTTGATACCTTTTTTTGAAAAAATCCGTTTGGTACATATATTGACATAGTACTTTACTTAATATACAGATAGCCGATGTTTGACAAAAATATATATATGCTAGATAGCAATCAGGAGGAAGGAGAAGCAATGCCTGTTTTTAGTATGGGAGACGACGAGTTGAAGTTTGATGATGACTACAAAGAAGCCATGCCTGTGCTTGCACTCAAAAACACAGTGCTTTTTCCAGGTATCGTCATCCCTATCACTGTAGGCAGAGACAAGTCTATCAAAGCACTACAAAAAGCCGAAAAAGGTGATAAATTGCTTGGTGTTCTTACACAGAAGGATATGGATAGCGAAGATCCTGACCAAGATGGATTGCACCAGTTGGGTACAGTTGCCAAGATCATGAAAATTCTCAAAATGCCAGATGGAAGCACAACAGCGATCCTTCAAGGTAGAAAGAGATTTAGACCTGGTACATTCATCCCGAATGACAAGATGCTGGAGGCTACTATCCATATTATCGAAGATGTTGTGCCGCTTAAAAATGTTGAATTTAATGCCATCATTTCATCCATCAGAGATTATGCAAAAAAAATCGTAGAGCTATCACCAAATATTCCTTCTGAAGCCAATTTGATGCTAAAAAACATCAAAAACAATGGATTTCTCATCAATTTTATAGCGTCCAATATGAATTTGGGCGTTGCCAAAAAGCAAGAAATCCTCGAAACAGATGATTATATGGCCAAAGCGCATTTAGTCATGAATGTGATGAATGGCGAGTTGCAATTGCTTGAAATAAAGGATCAGATAGAATCTAAAGTACGTGGTGATCTGGAAAAACAGCAGAAAGAATATTTTCTCAATCAACAGCTGAAGACGATCCAAGAAGAACTCGGTGGCAATCCGCATGAGGAAGAACTCAATAAACTACAGCAACTAGCGGACAAGAAAAAATGGCCTAAAGTAGCTAAAGAAGCCTTCGATCGCGAAATCATAAAAGCTCGACGCATCAATCCACAAATAGCAGAATATTCTGTGACGTTAAATTACTTAGAGCTCATGCTCGATCTGCCGTGGGATGATGTGACTAAAGATGTTTTTAATCTGAAAAAAGTCAAAACCGTATTGGATAAAGACCATTTCGGACTCGAAGATGTCAAAAAACGTATCATTGAGCACCTTGCAGTCCTTAGGCTGAAGGGTGACATGAAAGCGCCCATCATCTGTCTTGTAGGTCCTCCGGGTGTAGGTAAAACGAGCTTGGGAAAATCCATTGCAACAGCATTGGGAAGGCAATTCATACGTATGTCACTTGGTGGCTTGCATGACGAAAGCGAAATTCGCGGTCATCGCAAAACATACATCGGTGCTATGCCAGGACGAATACTTCAGTCAATCAAAAAAGCAAAATCTTCCAATCCGGTTTTTATTCTGGATGAAATAGATAAATTAGGCAAGGACTTCAGAGGAGATCCGTCATCTGCATTATTGGAAGTATTGGATCCAGAACAAAATTCCACATTCCATGACAATTACCTTGATCTGGATTATGATTTGTCAAGGGTCTTATTTATAGCTACAGCAAATTCTTTATCGTCTATCCAACCAGCATTGCTCGACAGGATGGAAATTATAGACGTGAGTGGATATTCACTCGAAGAAAAAATAGAAATCTCAAAAAGGCACCTAGTCCCGAAACAGATCAAAGAACACGGTCTGAAAGCGAATGACGTGTCTTTGTCACCTGCTTTGATACAGTTTATTATTCAAAAATATACCAGAGAATCAGGTGTACGAACACTCGACAGAACATTGGCAGGTGTCATGCGTAGCGTAGCTAAAAAAGTAGCTATGGACGAAACATACAATCCAAAGTTGACAGAGCAAGATGTAATCGAAGCCTTAGGTCCTATCATGTATGACAATGATTTGTATATCAAGGTTGACCTTCCGGGTGTAGCAGTTGGATTAGCTTGGACAAAAGTTGGAGGCGACATATTATTTATAGAAGCGAGTACCAGCAAAGGCAAAGGCAAATTGGTCTTGACTGGCAATCTCGGAGATGTGATGAAGGAGTCAGCAACCACGGCATTGAGTTATATCAAAGCCCATGCTGAGACATTTGGTATAGATCCTGAGATATTCGAACAAACCGATTTGCACATCCATGTACCTGAAGGTGCCATTCCAAAAGATGGCCCTAGTGCAGGTATTACCATGCTTACAGCCATTATTTCTGCATTAAAAAATAAGGAAGTTAAACCTTATCTTGCGATGACTGGTGAGATCACACTAAGGGGAAAAGTATTGCCTGTAGGTGGAATAAAAGAAAAAGTACTGGCAGCAAAACGTGCCGGTATAAAGGAAATTATGCTTTGCGAAGATAATAAAAGACATGTAGAGCAGATCCCGAAAGAATATATTAAGGATATGAAGTTTACTTATGTGACCAAGATGGATCAGGTAGTGCAAAATGCATTAGGTAGTTTGAAATAATGTGAAATTGATGGTTTGGCAAGTAAAGTCGGTTTAATTTCGAAGATTCGAAGTAAAAAATTGAGTAGAAAAAATAGTTAAATCAGTGTTAAAAAGGCAAGTCGTGCTATATTTACACAATTTTATACGTTTGAGCATTTGTACTGGATCAAATTTCAAATCTGATTTCAAATAATATTTATTCATTATGCGCAGCAGTTTCCTGATTTTATCAATTCTTTTTCTTGGTTATGGTTTTTTGAATGCCCAAAAGAAGGACGAACCTATCAAGGTAATCGAGTTTTCAGGTAAGATAGTTTATGATAATAATGGTAATCCAGAACCACTCGCATATACAAATGTAGCTGTAAAAGGCACCAATCGTGGTACTTTTACTGAATATGATGGATTTTTTTCGTTAGTGGCTCTGGCTGGTGAAATCGTAGTTTTCTCAAGAATCGGGTACAAAACAGTAGAAATAAAAATCCCTGAAGTACTTACTTCTGACAGATATACTTGGGTTCAAATCATGACTGTAGATGATTATGTCTTGCCTGAAGCCATCATTAGACCATTGCCAAGCAAGGAACACTTCAAACAAGAGTTTTTGGCCATTGATATCTCAAATGAATTGAGAGAAAATGCGATGGCTAATCTTGCTGACGAAAAACTGAAAGAAATAAGATATTCAGTGCCTGTAGATGGAAGAGAGACTAGTAGCTTGGTTATCAAGCAACAAGCCAGAGACTACATATACACAGGACAGATGAAGCCACAAAACATCTTCAATCCGATAGCATGGAAAAACTTTATCGATGCCTGGAGAAGAGGAGACTTTAAGAAAAAGGAGAAAAAATAAACTTTCAATAGAAGCCTATTATTTTATTGTGGCACATGTTAGGATATGTCAGCAAGTGCTAGTTACCTTTGCATCAAACTTTAGAACGCCATATTCATGAAAATCATAGATTATTTTGATAAAGCAAAGGGACAGACATTAGTTTCCTTTGAAGTATTGCCACCGCTTAAAGGCGGTAGTATGGCTGATATTTTCCAAACTTTGGATCCACTGATGGAGTTCAAACCACCATTCATTGACGTCACTTATCATAGAGAAGAGTATGTGTATAACAAACGACCAAGTGGATATTATGAAAAAACAGCCATTCGCAAACGTCCAGGTACTGTAGGCATCTGTGCTTCTATCATGCATAGATATGGTATTGACGCGATTCCACACCTGATTTGTGGCGGATTCAGCATAGAAGAAACCGAAAATGCCTTAATTGATCTGAATTTTCTTGGGATCAATAATGTACTTGCGCTTCGTGGTGATGCGAGACAATTTGAAGATAAGTTTATTCCTGAGCCTGATGGTCATAAATTTGCTGTCGATCTTGTAAAACAAATCAATGATATGAATCATGGAATATATCTTGATAGCAATATCGAAAAAGGTACACCGACAGATTTTTGCATTGGCGTGGCTGGTTATCCAGAAAAACACTTTGAGTCTCCAAATCTTGCAACTGATATAGAATACCTAAAGCAAAAAATAGATGCGGGTGCGAGTTATATTGTAACACAAATGTTTTTTGACAATGCTAATTTTTTCCGATTTAGAGATGCTTGTGAAAAAGCAGGTATCAATGTCCCGATCGTACCAGGTCTGAAACCTATCACAAAAAAATACCAACTAAATTCGATACCACGTAAGTTTTTTATCAATCTTCCAGAAGACTTAGTTTCCGAATTGCACAAAACTGAAGAAAAGGATATAAAAAAATTGGGTATAGAATGGTGTATAAACCAATGTAAAGAACTGAAAGCATCAGGTGTACCATGTTTGCATTTTTATACAATGGGTGATGTGGATACTACGTATAAAATTATTGAAAAGATATAAATGTGAATTCTGAGCAGGTAACGATAATAAAAAAAGCCCAAGGATAAATCTTTGGGCTTTTTTTTTATTGTAATTATATATAAGTCTTACTGTCTGAATGGATCACTCCATTTTGGATTTGCCGCCATCTCCTTGTCTGTCAATGTTTTAAGGAAAGCCACCAATGCTTTCTTTTCAAGAGAAGATAATTTTAATGGTTTGACATTACCAAGGTTGTCTTTAAATTTTACATCAAGGTGCTTATGTGGTTTTATGCCTTCACTATAATGATCGACTACTTCTTCTAAAGTACTGAATCTACCATCATGCATATATGGTGCAGTGAGTTCGATATTTCTCAGACCAGGGATTTTGAAATTTCCATTACCTAGGCCATTGTCTGCATATACAAGGTCTAAGCCTATATTGGTAGCTCCACGCAAATCATTATTATTTATAGATCCACCGCCGCCGCCATAAGGATCATTTGGTCCATCAAGTGCACTAAAGTTATTGCCACCATGACATCCAGAGCATTTTGCTGTTTCACTATGAAAAATACTCTTTCCTAACATTTCCAGTTCTGTAAAATTAGAAAAATTGTTGGTTTGTCCTATGTCAAGTTTTGATCTGTTGGTAGTTATAGAACCTACAAACTGTGACAAAGCCATAGAAATTTTTTCGGCTGTGACTTCTTCACTTCCATATGCTTTTTTGAATAATTCGGTATAATAATCGGTTTTTTCGATTTTTTGGACTAAGTTATCCAAGTTTTCCATGCCCATTTCGATGTGATTCTGTACAGGCTGAAGCGACAATTCGTGAATGTTTTTTGACCTTGAGTCCCAAAACAAATTGTTCTGTACGATCGGGTTTGTGATAGCCATACTGTTGCGTGTTGTGACTCTACCTTCAAATCCAGTACTGAATCTTAATCCATCCGCAAAGCCTTTGTCTTGATGATGACAAGTACCACACGACACAGTATTGTTTAATGACAACTTCTTATCGTAAAATAAAACTCTACCTAAAGTTGCTCCCCAAGGTGTAATTTCTGTTTTTTTAGTAATAACTACAGGGACACCATTTATAAATTCGAATTGATTGAATGTAGATCCAGCAGGTGCAGTCCCGACGGGTAACGCAAGATTATCGTAATCATATGGCTGTGCTGGAAGTGTAGGTTTTACGTCTTCTGTCACAATTAAAGCCTTATCGCCGCACGATATTAGCAAAGTTGCAAATGCAAATAGAAAAAATTTGAGTGTCTTCATAACTAATTGATTTTTAAAAATTTGATTCAAAAATATGTGTATTCTTTGAGATTGTCAATACTTTGTAAAATTTTAACATTAATAAAGTCTAATATTAACAAAAATAGCTGTTGGAAGTTGAAAATTGATAAGAATACCTTCATCATCAGTATTTGTTGCAATTTGGAAAGCAGCTTCCGTGGAAATAAATATTCGCTTCCCAAAATGGTATTCAAGGCCATAACCTTTAGAAAATCCAAAATTTGCTACTTCATCGAGTGCTTCGAAAAATACATCATAAGCACTGGTATAGGTGATTTTTTTATCCTTAGTGATCGGATGTCGGGTCTCAATTCCCAAAGCCAAGTACCCAAAAGCATTTCCTAAATTAATTGATTTAGAATTTATATCGGCACCAAAATTAAGTCGGAAGGCTCTTTTTGAATAATATTTTTTCCATCTGAGCCCTATATTTCCTGCGTTATTTTCACCAAGATTAAATGGAACAAATTTTGAAATCAAAGGAGTAAAATTGATTCCGATCTCTTTGGTGTATGACCAATAATAAGGATCATCCTCATATGAATCTTCAATATTATAAACGGTTACCTTTTCTTTGTCGTTATCGGTCTGAGCAATACCCAAAACGGCGGTATTGCATAAAATTATAAGAAGTATAAGTAGTCTCATCAGAATGCAATATTTAAGAACAAGGTTTGTGGCAATTTTAGATCAACATTGGTAGTAGATTTATCCGGTTCGTCTGTTTCAACACCATTAGTAATCAACGATTGTGTAGAATTAGAATAAAATCCATACAAAGAGCATTCCGAGCTAAAAAAGATTCGGTCTGATAATTTAAATTCTAATCTTACCATTGGGCCAGTACCTACACCTATGTTATTTATTTTATTGATAAAGGTAGTACCATTGAAATTAAAATCTAAAATTTCAGATTGTTCTTTACCGTAATTTGCCAATATATCAAAACCATATGAAAACATCATTCTTTTGCTTAGTACCAAATGCCACTCCAAGCCAGCCCTCAAATCTGCATTAAAAATATTTAACTTTCGTTCAATAAAATTATTTTGGAAGAAATCTTGTGTGCGGGTATTTTTTACATTGAAATTGAATGCTGAACGAAAAGAATATTTGCCGAAATGTCTTCGAAAAGTCACGCCATAAGGTGAATCATCGGTGTTTGGATTCAAGCTTAATAAATTGCCAATGACATTTGTTACATTGATACCCAGTTCATTTTTATACAAATAGAAATCTTTTATAGCGTATTGCTTTTCCTGAGCAAAAGTCCCACTAACTCCAGCAAGTAAGACTATAATAACGTAAATATATCTCATAACGATTAGCATTTAATGTTCATAACGAGGAGAATGATCAAATGTTGTTTGACCATAAAAAATTCTTGGAGTTTAGATAGCTATTTATATTGTAATCGAAAGCTGTTAATTTACAACAACTCTCCAAAGGTATCTCCAGCACCGATGTCTCCGGTTTTGAATCCTTTGGTAAACCATTTCATTCTCTGCTCGGATGTGCCGTGCGTATAAGTTTCTGGTCTTGTGTATCCTTGAGTAGCATTTTGTATATTGTCATCACCTACCGCTGCTGCTGCATTAATGGCTTCTTCAACATCACCTTCTTCTAGATATTTTTGTTCGTAATGCGCCCAAACACCTGCAAAAAAGTCAGCTTGTAATTCTGTGGCGACTTGCACTTGATTTCCTTGAGCTTCTCTTAGTTGCCTTCTCATATTTTGGGTCTTGTCCAATACACCCAATTGATGTTGTACATGATGCCCAACCTCGTGTGCGATCACATAAGCAATAGCAAAATCTCCACCTTCAGCACCAAATCGGTCTCTCAAGGTATTAAAAAACGACATATCCATATATAGCGTCTCATCTCCTGGACAATAAAATGGTCCTGTATTGCCACTAGCACCACCACATGCTGACTGGATTACATCTTTAAAAAGTATCATTTTGGGCTCACGGTATGTCATACCTTTCTCACGAAAGACGCGATGCCATGTATCTTCGGTAGATGCTAGCACAGTCGATATAAATTGTCCAACGACTTTTTCTTCAGCTGTTAATTCTACAGCCTGTTGTTGTTGGGTGTTTTGGTTTAATTGATTTTCGAGGGCTTGAGCAACTTGTGCGCTGTCGCCACCCAAAAATAACTGTACTAATAGAAATATAAGACCTAAAGCTCCACCACCGGCGATAACTTTGCCAGTATTGCCCATACCTCTTCTATCTTCTAAGTTGTCGCTCTGGCGACGTCCTTCCCATTTCATTGCTTATAATTGATTTTGATTCTTTGAAAATTTAATACAATGATACATGTTTTTTGAGATATATACCATGTCAGAAATATAAATTTATTACCAAAAGTTGGATTTTCTTCGGTACATGTTCAATTCTACTTATCAAATAAAGTAAATGGTATCAAATTTTTGATGAATTATATCTCATTAAGTGGCGGAAGCACTATAGGCAAGTATTGCATCGATGGATCGTTTTCGCGGGCTGAAAGTGACTTTTGGTAAGGCCTTGTATCCTATTAAATAATCATTTACAGAATCCATCATTGTGCTATCATCCTCCATGGCAAATTCCATTTCGAGTTTTTCGAAGAGATCACACTCTTTGTATATGAATTGAATGATTTGATTTTCAGTGTAGCAATGTGCCATGCATTAGATTTTAGGGTGAAAAAATATTAAATCTATGCAAATAACATCAATATATGCTATTTTATTGCGTAAGCAAAGAAATTATTTCACTTTATACCACGTTTGGGTTCTACCCAAAATCGATACACCCATGAATCCTCGAACCTTCAATTTATCCTTACCATCTAGTTCGATTTTACATGAATAAATCTTGCCACTTTTAGGATCTAGGATTTCTCCATTTTCCCATTTATTGCCCACTTTTACCATGTCCCAAAGGATGTCCATTCCTACGAGACTTTTGCCTTTTTTGTCTCCAGTACATTGGTCACATTTGGTAATTGTAGCTGAAGGAAGCAGTTTTATCACTTTGCCACGCAATTTGCCATTGTGTTCATAAATTTCTATGTGTGATTTTTCCTTTACATCACTATCGTCGAGATTTTTCCATATACCGATGGCATTTTGCGAAAACCCTGATTGTACAAAGATCCCTAAAAGTATGAAAAGGCTGATTCTATATTTCATAAAAATGATATTTTGTGAAGTATAACACATTAATAATTTTCGAGTTCACGCGGGTGCCAAAAAACTGATGCCATATTTGAAATTTTATTATTTACGACTATAATATTTTCATCTTCGAGTCTCTTTTGCATCAAATCTGGTGTAGCGAAATGTAATCTACCGGATAATTCTCCCAATCTATTTACCACTCGATGGGCTGGAACATGGTCTTCGGCATGGTGACAGTGATTGAGTGCCCATCCAACCATACGCGCCGAACCTAATCCTAAGAAGTCAGCAATAGCACCATAGGTACTGACTTTGCCACGAGGAATCAATCGGGTCACATCATATACTTTTTCAAAATAATGCTGCTCAAAAGTATCTTTAGTAGCAGAAGGTTTTTTTGTAGGCATCGGACTTACTACTTTTGCACAAAAATAACATAATGCCCGCAATAAAAATCAAAATAAATAAAGTTAACAATTTGACGGATGCCAGATATTTTGCAGCGATGGGTGCAGATTATCTTGGGTTCTGCTGCAATTTGGAGACTGAGCGATATTGTTCCCCTACCCGAATCAAAGAAATCACTGACTGGGTAGAAGGACCACAGTTTGTGTTGGAACTTGACGGTTGGCAATCATTAGAAGAGATTGATACCTTATTAGACTTTAATTTGGGTCAAGCCTTGCATTTCGGGGCATTTGCGACGTATGAAGATCAATTTTCCTTACCTGTTTTTAAAGATATAATTTTGAAAATATGGAGCAGACCAATATTAGCAATATAGATTTTCCTGTGGTAAGATCAGAAAAAATTATGACAGTTTTACGGAAAATGAAATTGATAGATTAAAACAATGGATTTCGGGCAAAAATGTATTCCTCGATATTCCGGTAGATGGAGAAATGCTAAAGAAAATGATTGAAACTTTACCAGTTTATGGACTTATCCTTCGTGGTGGCGAAGAAGAGAAGACAGGACTGAAATCTTTTGAAAACCTTGATGCGATTTTTGATATTCTTCACGAGTACAATGCGGAATAGCCGATGAAACCAGCCACTTTAGTGCAAATAAGAAAAGAACTCGAGACTATTTCGCCACAACGGCTCATGGCATTGACATTGAGACTTATCAAATTAAAATCTGAAAACAAAGAGTTTGTTTCTTATTTGTTATTTGACGAAGGTCAATTATCAGAATATCTGGCAGATTTGAAATTTGAAATTTCAGAAGTGCTTGATGGTGCTTCATTTTCGCAATCGCTTATTGCTAAAAAAGCTTTAAGAAAATGCCAAAAATCCATCACAAAGCACGCTAGGTACATGGGATCCAAGGATGCCGAAGCTGAATTGTATATGTTCATGATTAGAAAGATCCACGAAAAGGGCATCAACAAATATACTCATCGTACGATTCAGATTATTTATTTGCGCTGTATCGAACGGGTAAAAAATTACTTCCCAATATACATGATGACCTAAGAGGAGACTTTGAAATAGAAATTCAAAACTTATTAAAATATTGAATTAAAATATCGAAATAGACGATTATTAATTGTATTATATGACGCAAGTCATAGTTTAGGCCTAATCAACACTTTAATTTTGCGCCATCTTTTATAATTTTTAAAAAATTTCGATATGCAGACAAGACAGTTTTTTAATTTTCTATCCCTATTGGTCGTTGGTACCATGTTGGTATTTAGTTCATGTAAAAAAGACGTGACTGATGATCAAGATCCAACATTTAAAACAGTAAATACATATGATCATCAGATCATTCATGAATGGAATAACCTATTCACGGAGATTGATAAAAAGGCAGAAGGTTATAGGCCTTGTCCTACCGCCAATGTTTTAGGTTATCTTGGACTTGCAAACTATGAGGCGACTGTAGCGGGTATGTCTGATTATCAGTCATTAGCCGACAGATACGAAGGCTTATCTATTCCAGAAATTTCAAGTGAAAAAGAATATCATTGGCCAAGTGTAATCAATGCCGTAAACAAGTATTTGTTAGAAAGATTTTTCCCAGATGTAGAACAGCCATTATTTGGCAATATCAAAAACCTAAGTGATAAATTTGAAAAACAATACATTTCAGAAGTAGGGCAAGATGTTTATATCAGATCAAAAAATCATGGTGAATCTGTTGCAGCTGCCATATGGGATTGGATGAAAAAAGATGTCGTTACTTTTGATGGTTATAAAGACCCATTTAAGGAAAATACTTGGAGAGACCGACTAAATGAACCAGGTGCATGGACACCTACAGTCCCAGGACCAGGAGAAGGAATGTTTGCATATTGGGGAAAAGGAAGGACATTAGCAATCAAGGAGGATCAAAAAATTTGCAGACCCTATACTTCTTATGTAGGTCCATTTAGTGAGGCCAACAATTCTGGTTTATATGCTCAGGCGATTGAGGTTATGTCACAAAATACACCATCGCTTTCTTATCAAACAGAGTGGCTTGGCGAGTTTTGGAGTGATGATTTTGTAAACCTTACGTTTTCTCCACCATCAAGATGGATTGCTATTGTAGAGCAAGTATATGATAATGAAGATGCCAATCTTGAAGAAGCTGTAGTTTGTAATGCAAAAATAGGTATTGCACTACACGATGCTGCGATTGCTTGCTGGAATTCAAAATTCCACTATAATATTGAAAGACCAGAGTCATATATCAAGCGATTGATTGACCCAACTTGGGAGCCAAATCTGGATAATCCATACAGCGGTGAACAAGGTATATCACCATCTTTCCCTGGTTATCCATCAGGTCACGCTACTTTTGCCTCTTCATCAGCTGAGGTTATTGCTAGTGTATTTGGATATGCGTATGGTATGACAGATAATTGTCACAAAAACAGAGCAGAATTTTCTGGTTATCCAAGAGCATTCAATAGTTTCTATGAGATGGCTTTAGAATGTTCATGGTCGAGAGTTCCATTGGGTGTACACTTTAGAATGGATGCAGAAGAAGGAATGCGTTTTGGAACAGAAATAGGACGTACCGTTAATAATCTTCCTTGGAAAAAGTGATACTTTTCATAATTGATTTTATTGGCCATTTGACACAAATTCAGATGGCCATTTTTAAATAGCCTTTCTCTGATAGGTTTTATAAATGCAAGTAGTGGTATAGAATTATATCACTACTTTTTTATTTATCAATTCTTTTGGGTAAATTTATGATAATGAATTCTTGTAAAATAAAAAGACCTAATTGAAATAACATCAATTAGGTCCTGCATCGTAGCGTGAGGCGGGCATGATCCGCCGACCTCGCGATTATGAATCGCGCGCTCTAACCAGCTGAGCTACCACGCCATAAAACTAGCATCTTCATTCAAAATGGCTGCAAAGATAAAACGATTTACCAAAAACATTGAATAAATTTTATGTTTTTTTTCCAATTATTGAAATTGATTTAATTGATTTCAACAATATTGATATCATACACTAAGATGGCGTTTTTCCTGACTCCAAAAGGCGGATTATCGCCATAAGCTTTTGCAGAAGGTATGATGATCGTACCTTTACCATCTTTTGCAAATAGCCTAATTCCCGATTGCAATCCCGGAATTGCCGAAGATAGCTTCAGGCTCAAAGGGATTGAATCCTTGGTTTTGTCAAAAATAACGTCATCGAGATAATAACCCTTGTAGTATAAAATGACCGTATTGTTCGCATTTGGTTTTGCGCCTGTACCGACTTCGTCTATATGAACAAAAATGCCCAATGTGTCTTTAACTTTGATTCCATTTTGGGTTGCATAAGTGGTAATCTCGGAGAATTCATCTTCTTTGTCTCCACCAAAACATGACAAAAACAATAAACATAGACCACTGAACAAAACAGTTAAACTTTGCTTCAATGAAGTAGGTTATTTAAAATTGATAAGCTCAATATCGAAAACTAAAACGGCATTGGCTCTACCAGGTGTGGAAGCACTTGCGTAACCCAATTTGGAAGGAATAAGCAATTTGCCTTTGCCGCCGATCCCAAACTTCGGAATGCCAATTTGCCAACCTTGGATTGTATTAAATAAATAAAGATATTGGGACTCATTGGAAGAATCAAAGACTACTCCATCCAAAAAATATCCACTATATTTTACTTTAACTTCATTGGTGATTTTTGGTTTCTCTGCGCCGCCAGGTACATCTATGATATAGTATAAACCTTGCGGTGTTTTTTCGGCAGTGAGATTTTTTTCTTTTAGATAATTTTCAATCAGTTGAATATCTGTAGAGAACTGCTTAGCAGCTGCTTCTTCATCACTGGTACAAGATAAAAAGCCAAGCGTCATTGTACAAGTTAGTATAAAAAATAAATGCTTCATGAAAAATATTTATAAGATTGAACCGCAAAGATGAAACACAAAGCGATATAATGCAAAAAAACTGGAAAAAATCACCTATAACTCGTCACCACGCAACTTTCTGTATCTCTGTCGGGCTTCAAATGCAAAAGTACTTGCGCTATAATCAGTAAATATCTTCTCGTACAAAACCTTGGCTTTTTCGGGTTCATTAAGCTTGGTTTCATATAATTCTGCCAATTCATATATTGCATTGTCAGCCTTGATTTCAGTTGGAAATTTTTCTATGATGGTATTGTACATTGAGATCATTTCGTCAGTTTTGCGCAATTTGCGGTAGATCTGTGCCTTGGTATATAAGACATCATCATCGAGACTATGTTCAGGAAACAATATTTTTATGGAATCAAGTTTAGCGATGGCTTCAGCGTATTTATTTTGAAATGCCAATAAATCTGCTTGGGCAAACATTTGCAATGTTACTTCTGTAGTATCCATACCTAGATTATCCAATATAAAGACTGACATATCTATCGCATCATTAGAAATCAGCTTGGATGTTGCGCCTTTGAGTATTTTAAATTGCTCTTGTGCCCATTCAAAATCACCGGCATAATAGGATAATTTTGCATTACGGTATCTGGCATTTTCTCCAGTTTGACCTTCTTTAAAGTCCTTATCTACTTGGCTGAAAAGTAAACTGGCTTCCCATCGGTCTCCATTCATCAAATAATAATCTCCTAACGAAAGTTTGGCTTTCGCAATAGATTCGGGGTGTAGCCCACCAAATTGACGAAGCTCTTCCAGGATCATGATAGCCGTATCGAGTTCGTTTACATATAGTGCTTCAAAGTCGGCAAACTCTTGCATCAATGGAGCAGTTTGTGTATTTCTGCCCATTTCATCAAGGAATGATTTATATTCTGCTTTTAAGGCAAATAAGTCTTCTTTTGTATAGTTGAAATTTTGTGTTACCTTGGCTTTTTTGCTGTTGAGAAGTCCTCTTTTGGCATCGAGATAAAAACTTGTATTCCTACCTTGGTTCGTCACTATATAAGAATAAGCATCTATAGCATTGTTATAATCTTTGTCATTATAGATTAATTCCGCCAAGGTATAAACTCTAGCACCATTTTCTTCAAACTGTCTGTCTAATGCTTTAGCTTGTCTTAGTGCCTTGTCATACTCCTTTTTTTGGATAAATGTCCATTGTAATAATTCTCCAAAATGCGGTATATCTGGCTTCTCTTGAATTTTCTGATACAACTGTTTTTGTAGTTCTGTATAATCATCTTCTGTAAGAAAGCGCTGGAGACTAGTCTGAGTGTTAAAACTATTGGCCTCCTTTTCTACAGAAATCAGATAACACCTTATCATGTTTTTGGTATCACCTTGTCTTCTGTAAAGGTCGGCAAGATTATATACATAGAGATTTTCGACATTGGATAGTTTTTCACCTTTTTTATAGGTTTCTATTGCAAAGTCATATTTAGCTAAATTTGTAAAAGTACTTGCCAGATTTGTGATATTCGAAGGATCGGGATTTAGGTTATTTATTGCCTTCTTGTATTCATCATTTGCTTTGTCAGGGAAGCCGAGTCTTTCAAGTAGATTTCCATTGGTCACATATAATGATACATCTGATGGATTCTTTTTGATCTCAGATTCTATGATGTCTTTGGCATTGTTGTAGTCTTTTAAGTCTAATAGGCACTGGATATACAGATTGAAATACGACTTGTTGCCGGGACTTTCTTTGTAGAGAGATTCGTAAAGTTGTGCTGCCTTTTCGTATTCACCTGAATTGTAGTATTCGTTTGCCAGCTTGTATTTTTGCTGACCGAAAGCTGCCAAAGTGATGATCGTGAGGCAGGTTAATAGGAACAATTTTCTTAACCAAGTCTGAGACATAAAAACTTTACTTTTATAAATAACCAAAAACAAAACAAAAGTAGATTAAATAAAGTTTCAGGGACGCTATAAATGTATTAATTACCATTTTAGTGTAAATAACTAAAAAAAAGATACTAAAACAACCAACACATTAAAGAATTTCATAATTTATAATTTTGGCATAATCTTTGTTTTATAATAAATAGCAGTAAATTTTAAATTCGGGGTCCTATCCCAAAAACGTGACCTTTTTTTCATCGAATAAAAAATTTGCCATGAAATTCAAATCTCTATCCGTTTTGTTGCTTACTTCTGTATTGACAATAAGTGCAGCAACGATCTCAATGCTTAGCAAATATACAGCAACCACTGTATCTAAGCAAAATGCGGGTTCCCATTCCAAAAACAGTAATGTATTGGTTCCTGAGTCTATCAATTGCCCAGGACCAATAGTCTTAACTGCTGATGTCAATTGTATGGCAGAAGTAATTGTCCAAACGCCAGTTTCGACCTGTGGCAATATCACCTTTATGTCCTACACATTACCTAATGGAGGAGGAACAGTGGTATTGAGTTCGCCGTACCCAACTTCAATAAATCTCTGGCTTTGGGCTTATGGTATTTATGAATTGGCTTGGACTGTAAACGATAATTGTCCACCATTACCTACAAGTGCGACATGTCTTCAATTGATTGTAATTGATGATGAAGAGCCAGTAATAAGTTGCCCCGATGATATATCTGTAGGAAATTCAGAAGATGGTCGCAGAAGTGGAAACAGGATGATGTTTACACCTGTTACCGTAGGTCAACCAACAGCTACTGACAATTGTACTCCTGATCCTGATATTACTTTTACACATGATTCTCCATATAGTACAGATCCAAATGATGCCAGCGGTGATTACCCGTTAGGCACTACAGTCGTTTGTTGGACAGCTACAGATATGAGCGGGAATACAGCATCTTGTTGTATGAATATCACAGTTTTTGATAATACACCTCCAGCGATAAGTTGCCCAGATACACTGACAGTACCTTGTGTGGCACCATCGCCATTCCAGTATTATGCACAATTTTTGACAGCTGGTGGTAGCGCCACAGACGAAACAGAATTAGATACATCAAGCTTCATGTTTGTAATTGATTCCATTTCAAATATGACTTGTCCCAACAAAAAAACCATAAAAAGATTTTACAAAATCGGAGATACGAGTGGCAATATGGACACCTGCTTTCAAGTAATAATTGTCAATGACAATATAGCGCCAACTGCTCTTTGTAAAGATATAACCGTCAATCTCGAACCTAATGGAATGGTTACTATTGATGCTGAAGAGCTTGATAATGGCAGTACTGATAATTGTGGTGGAGCTTTGACATTCAGTACGAATGGTAATTTGTTTTTTTGGTTTGTAATGATGTAGCTGCTGGTGGTAAGGTAAATGTCGTGCTTATCGTAACTGATGAATGCGGTAATAGTGCAACTTGTACATCGGTTGTGATGGTAATGGATGTTACTCCGCCGACAGTTATTTGCCCTTCAGATGTCACCGTTACTACTACTAATAATGTTTGTTATGCTACAAATGTAAGTTTGGGTACAGCCTCGACTTCAGATAATTGTTTGCCGATGAATCCGGCCATACCTACACTTGGTGGTGTAACAGTTACGTCCAATACACAATTTCCAGTTGGAACTAATACCGTAATTTGGACAGTAACCGATGGTGGCGGAAACACAGCAACTTGTAGCCAGACTGTCGTCGTTAATGACGGCCAAAATCCTACCATTAGCTGTCCATCAACAGTCACTGTTAGTACAAATGCCGGAGTTTGTTATGCAACGAATGTAAATCCAGGCACACCGACAACAAGTGATAATTGTGGTGTACAAAGCACGGTCTCTACATTGAGCGGAAATGCGATCAGTAATACTACCCAATTCCCAGAAGGTAATACAATAATCATTTGGACTGTTACAGATCTTACCGGCAATACAGCCACATGCAGCCAGATTATCACAGTAAATGACAATCAAAATCCAAGTATTACTTGCCCATCAGGAATTACAGTAAGCGCTAATAATAATCAATGTTATGCCACCAACGTAAGTTTGGGTACACCAGCTTCTACACCAGATAACTGTGGTGTCCAAAGTACTGTTGCCACATTTGGTGGATCAGCAGTGACAAGTTCAACTCAATTTCCAGTAGGTACAAATGTCGTAACATGGACAGTGACTGATATAAACGGGCTTACAGCGACATGTACTCAAACCGTAGTAATAAGAGATACCCAAAATCCTTCAATTACTTGTCCTTCAAATCAGGAAGCCGGACTAAATCAAAATTGCGCATTGACAGTTCCTGATTTTACAGGATTGGTGATAAAATCTGATAATTGTCCCAATACAACAATTACACAATCTCCGGTACCTGGCACAGTGATTTCATCTTCACATAATCAGACACATACGTTTACATTTACAGTTACAGACAATTCTGGAAATACCGCAACCTGTTCAATAACAGTAACAGCCAAAGACAGATTAGGTCCAGATATCGTATGCCGTCAACCAAGGATAATTTCAATAAGTGACGAACCTGAACTTCCAGCTTCATCTTTTATCACATCAGCCACAGACAATTGTGGTGGAACATTGACATACACAGCACGACGAATGGGTAATATTTGCGGCGGAGTTGTTCCTGATGATTTTGGAAATTATGTCAATTTTTGTTGTGATGATGTAAATGATACAATAACTATCATAGTAAGAGTGACAGATGCAAGTAATCTTAGTGCATTCGGAACCTTTGTAGCTTCTGGTTCCACACGTCAGAATATTGTCATCAATGATCGAAATTCATTCTATCCACCTTCAGGTATTGCTGGTCAGGATGGCGTGTACAACGATAATTGTCCAGGATCATCAGTAAGTGTGTCCGTGAGAAACATGCTTACCATGTGTCAGACAGGACAGATCAAACGTGACTTTGTAGTAACTGACGGCAGTGGAAATACAGCTACATACACGCAGACGATTTTTGTAATTGATGTAGATAAATTTGACGCAAGTAATATTACATGGCCAACACTAAATGTCAATTATAACGATTGTAATGTGAGCAATCCACCTACATCCATCACTGGTGCACCTGTAATCAATAATGACAAATGCAGTCAGGCAGCAGCAACTTATACAGACATGACTTTTGCTCATCCAACACATTGTAAATATATCAGACGTACTTGGACTGTTTTGGACTGGTGTCAATATCAGACCAATGTACCAAATAGTCCCGGCAAATGGACATTTATACAGAATATATATGTTGTGAATACGGTACCTCCAACAATAGGAAATAAAGTTTGTCGTGATACTATTATTTGCACTGGCAATGGTTGTGATGCGAATGTCACCTTTAATGCAACGGGTACTGATGACTGTCTTCCGATTCAGATCACTTGGTCATACAAGATAGATATCAATGATAATGGCGGTACACCAGAATTTACTGGAACAAGTGCAAGCGTCACAAGGACTTATCCCATGGGAACACATAGACTCACTTGGGAAGCAAAAGATGGATGTAGCAATATTGCTACTTGTTCATTTAAATTTACAGTAAAGGATTGTAAAGCACCAGCAGCAGTGGCTATGCAAGGATTGGCGATCAATCTGACAGCACCGATGGCTATGGCTGAAATATGGGCTTCTGATTTTAACAATCTTAGTTCTGACAATTGTACACCTGCTAACCAACTGAAATTCTCATTTTCTCAAAATGTAAATGATAGAAATCGAATTTTCAATTGTGATAGTTTAGGTCAACGAAGAATAGAATTTTGGGTAACGGATCTAGCAGGTAATCAATCAAAAACCATAACATTTATTACCGTTCAAGACAATCACAACTTATGTGGCAATAATGGTCGAATCCTAATCTCCGGTAAGGTATATACCGAGGAAGGCGCTAAACTTTCAGAAGCTAAAATTGAACTTGATGGCGGAGAGACAGAAGGAAGTTTTATGACGGATAATGAAGGTGGATACAATTTTGGTAATCTTGCGATGTACAACGATTATCAGTTACTTCCTGAAAAAAATGATAATCACCTGGAAGGAATAAGTACCATCGACCTTGTGTTGATCCAAAGACATATCTTAGGCATAAAAGCATTAGAGTCTCCTTATAAATTGATTGCGGCTGATGCCAATAACAGTAAATCTATCAGTGCTGCTGACATTGTCGAACTTCGAAAATTAATTCTTGGCCTTAGCAACAAATTGAGTAGCAATACATCTTGGAGATTTGTAGATGCTACCTTCAAATTTAATGACCCGGCAGCACCATGGCCTTTTGCTGAGTCCTTAAAATATGAATCACTTGAATCTAATATGATGGCATCAGATTTTATTGCTGTAAAAGTAGGTGATGTCAATGGTACCGTTTCAGAAAATATCATTGGCAAAACATCAAGCAGAAATAATGACCAAACAGCTTTGTGGATAAAAGATGAAATGCTTAATGCAGGAACATTGGTCAACATACCTGTAATGATAGAAAGTGCAGAGACACTGGTAGGATTGCAATGGACTTTTGAATTGGGCGCAGGACTACATTACCATGGAATAGAAGCGGATGGATTGCGATTGAAAAATGATAATTTTGCTGAAGTTACCAGAAACGGAAAGCGATATGTAACAATATCATATGATGATTTGGCTGGATTCAAACTGGATGAAAATAAAGCCATGTTTAATCTGATAGTCAATGCTGATAAATCAACCATGCTGAGTAATGTATTGACTTTATCCAATGCCGTCACGCCATCATATGCGTACAATGTGGATATGAGCCAGTCTGACCTTCGACTTGATTTCAGATCTGGTACATCAGAATTAGCATCATCTGTATCTCAAAATCAACCAAATCCGTTCAAGGATGAGACCAATATTAATGTCTTCAAGAAGATAGAAGGACTTACCAACATCAGCATATATGATGCTAAAGGATCTGCGGTGTACAATCAATCCGTATTTATGTCTGCCGGTCTTAACAGTATAAATATTAATCAAAGCCATTTAGGTGGAAGATTGGGAGTCTTTTTTGTGAAAATAAAAGACAATGACCTTAATGAAGTCATAAAAATACTGAGATTAGAATAATAGATAAAAAAGGGTCGGAATGTTTCTGACCCTTTTTTGTTTGGATTACATCGTTAATTCTGGACTTTTTGTCAGTATATTTGTATTTTTAATGTCAATTTGGCCTAAAAATCAACTTGGTAAAAGGTTTGATATACATTAATTAAAACAAATAATAATAATACAATATACCATATGACATACGATAATTTTACTGTAAATGCACAGGAAGCTATTTTAAAATCGCAACAATTAGCCGGATCATTAGAGCAACAAGGTGTAGATACCATCCATCTCATCAAGGGAATCATGGAAACAGATCCTAAACTTGCTGAGTTCTTATTGAGTAAAATGGGTATAAATATTGCCATGCTCAAGCGTGATATAAATGTAGAGCTGGAGAAATATCCAAAGGTAGAAGGAGGCGATAAACAATATTTGACTAATGATGCCAATAAAGCATTGGGCACAGCCAAAAAGTTATTAAAGGATTTCGGTGATGAATTCATTACCATCGAACTCATGCTAATGGGTATCATCATGGGCGATGATAAGGCTGCTACCTTGCTGAAGAATCAAGGTGCAACGCCAGATAAAATGAAAATTGCCATCAACGAACTTCGTAAAGGTCGAAAAGTGACAGATCAAAATGCCGAAAATCAATATAATTCTCTTAAAAAATTTGCTGTTGACCTCAATGAAAGAGCGGAAAGCGGCAAACTCGATCCCATCATCGGGCGAGATGAAGAGATAAGGAGAATTTTACATATTCTGTCCCGAAGAAAGAAAAACAATCCGATTTTGCTCGGAGATCCTGGTGTAGGTAAAACAGCCATTGTCGAAGGAATTGCATGGCGGATAGTGCAGCAGGATGTACCAGAGAACCTGAAAACCAAAAAGATTTATACTTTGGATATGGCTGCCTTAGTGGCTGGTGCCAAATATAAAGGTGAGTTCGAAGAGCGATTAAAAGCCGTGATCAATGAAGTCATCGCATCTAATGGTGAAGTCATCCTATTTATTGATGAAATTCACACACTCATAGGAACAGGCGGAGGACAAGGAGCCATGGATGCTGCTAATATCTTGAAACCTGCTTTAGCAAGAGGTGAGCTTAGAACCATTGGTGCCACGACATTGGACGAATATCAGAAATATTTTGAGAATGATAAGGCTCTTGTCAGGAGATTTCAGACGGTAAATATAGACGAGCCATCTGTAGAAGATACGATCTCTATTTTGCGTGGTATCCAAGAAAAATACGAAGTATATCACAAAATAGGTATTCTAGACGAAGCCCTTATCGCAGCTGCTGAGTTGTCTCACAGATACATTTCTGAGCGTAAATTGCCAGATAAAGCCATTGATCTTATAGATGAAGCTGCGGCAAAGTTGAGATTGGAACTTGATTCAGTACCCGAAGATGTGGACGAACTCGACAGAAAGGTGCGTCAATTAGAGATAGAACGCGAATTTATTAAAAAAGAAAATGATGAA
Source organism: Saprospiraceae bacterium (assembly GCA_016717105.1). GTDB lineage: Bacteria > Bacteroidota > Bacteroidia > Chitinophagales > Saprospiraceae > OLB9. Next base: position 302,603 of record JADKGF010000001.1, read on the forward strand.
AAGAAGCTTAAAGTCATTACCGAGCAAATAGCCAATGCCAAAGAAAAATTGGATTCAATAAGAGCAGCTTGGCAATCAGAAAAAGAAATCGTCGATACGATCCAAAATATAAGGAAACAAATCGAACAACTCGAATACGAAGCCCAGAAAGCAGAGCGTGAAAGTGACTTCGAAAAGGTTGCAAAAATCCGATATGGTGACCTTAAAGAAAAGGAAGCCCAACTCAAAGTGGCCAATGAAAAATTGGAACAACTACCTGAAGATAGCAGGTTTACAAACGAAATGGTGACGGCCAATGATATCGCTGATGTGATCAGTAAGTGGACAGGAATTCCAGTTTCAAAAATGCTTCAAAGTGAAAAGACAAAATTATTATCACTGGAAGAAGAAATTGGAAAGCGACTTATCGGCCAAAAAGAAGCCGTTGTAGCCGTGGCAGATGCTGTCCGTAGGAGTAGAGCTGGATTACAAGATGAAAAAAAACCAATTGGTTCATTTATATTTTTAGGCCCGACTGGTGTAGGAAAAACTGAGTTGGCAAAAGCATTGGCTGAAGTACTCTTCGATGATGAGTCAGCGATCACACGTATAGATATGAGTGAATATCAAGAAAAACATTCAGTATCAAGACTTGTAGGAGCGCCTCCGGGCTATGTCGGATATGACGAAGGTGGCCAACTGACAGAGGCAGTACGCAGAAGACCTTATAGCATCATCTTGCTAGATGAGATAGAAAAGGCGCATCCAGACACATTCAATATTTTGTTGCAAGTATTGGATGACGGTAGATTGACTGATAATAAAGGTCGTGTGGCAAATTTCAAAAATACCATCATCATCATGACATCCAATATGGGCTCCGAGGTGATATTGGAAAATTTTGAAGATCTCGATGCACTCGGAGACAAACACAAAGCTGACATCATTGAGACCACCAAAATTGAAGTTTTCGACTTGCTAAAAGAAAATCTAAGACCAGAATTTCTGAATAGGATAGATGAAAAAATTATGTTTTTACCATTGTCCAAAGCAGAAATCAAACAAATTGCAAGCTTGATGATCAAAAAATTGACCAAAAACCTGGCAAAACAAGAGATTGGCATTCAGTTTGACGAGTCGGCAATGGATCTACTGGCGGACTTGGGTTACGAACCACAATTCGGGGCGAGACCAATGACCAGAGTCATCCAAAAAGAAATCATCAACGAACTGGCAAAAAATGTATTGAGTGGGAAGTTTGGAGCAGGAGATACAATCTATATCGGCACTGATGCCAAGGGATTTGTTTTTGCATCGGAGCCTACAAAATCCACATCAAAACCAAAAGTAGTAAAGGAAAACAATGTGGACAAGCTCAAGAAAGCAACCAAAGATGTCAATGATTTAGTTAAGGATATCGAAGAGGAAGATGAAGCAGATGATATTTAAGGAAAGATAGGAGTTAAGATTTTTAGGGTCGGAATTTTCTGACCCTTTTTTATGTGTCAATATTTCAAATCTTCACGCCAATTGCCATATTTGAGATAGAAAAAGCTAGGTAAAAATAGCATAATCCAATATATCCACTCACTCATCCAGGCAACTTCCAGATCCATTTTCATCACTTCTATCACGATCCAGACATAAACAAGATAGGAAACAATTCCCAAGAATTCGATCCAAAAAACGATATTGGTTTTGCCAGTGGCTACGACAGCATTGAGCCAAATCACACCTACACATAAAATGATCATAGCTGTGCTAACAACTCTCAGTGTACTTAGCCCTATATTTACAAAATCTCCTGATTGACCAAAAAGACCAAGAAATAAATCAGGATACAAATTGAGAATTACTACAAATATCGACATACCTGACACACTGATAATCACCATTTTTTTGATGATGGCAAAAATTTCTTCTTGTCTTCCTTGGCCGATGAGATTGCTGATGATGGTATTGGCCGACGAACCAAATGCCCATGAAAATACGCCACCAAGCCCAAATAAATTGCGCATCGTCTGAGAAACGGCTTGTTCTTCGTAAGTATAATTTCTACTGACCAAAATGAAAAATACCCACCAAGCGCCAGTACTGATGGCCAACTGACTCATCAGTGGAAATCCTTGTGTAAATACCAACCGAATTGTTTGCAGCTTGATCTTAAAATCAGGAATGATATTGAATCGTCTCCTTACATCTAAAGAATAAATGATCGCTATGACAGTCAACATACCAAGAAATTCGGAAATGACGGATGCATAAGCTGCGCCATTAAATCCTAAAGCGGGCAAGCCAAAGTGCCCGAATATCAATCCATAATCCAATGCCAAATTGGTCAATGACTGGATAATTGCAATGATGATTAGGTATTTTGTTTTTTGTAAACTGATCAAAAATGCGTTTTGCATCTGTAAGCTATAGAGAAAAAACAAGCCACAAATGCGTATATTTAGGAATGATCCAGCCATCTTGGCACCATTGGATTCTACGCCTGCCCATCGCATGATCGGATGTACAGTCGCCCAAGTAAAGGCCACAAATATTGCGGCAAGCCCTAAACCTAGGATCAAGCCATGCCAAAGAGACGAAAAAATTTCATTGCGATTGTCTTCTCCAGCGCGACGAGACATGATAGACAGCAAAGCATTATTTAGTCCATATCCGATAGCAGAAAATATCAGGTAATAAACGCCAGTGATTCCAGCCAATGCCAACTCTTTGCTTCCGATATGACCTAAAAAAGCAGCATTGAAGAGATAATTGAGTTCAGGAATAAGTTTTGCCATGCTAATAGGCAACGTCAGCAGGATGATACCTTTGATGCTGGTATCTACTTTGAGCGAAGTGTTATTGATCATAGTTTTATTTGGCTTTCATACAAGAAGGACTTATACCCAAAATATAATTTTTTACAACATCTATTTCCTTGGCTGTTTTTGCACCTAGAAAACCTTGGATCATTTCATTGGTCAATTTGGTTTTGGCTTGCTCTGTGATCGGAACAGAAACTGGCATATAAGTCCAGTGCCATTTTTCTTCAAAATATCCGCTACTTCTATCACTTCCCATTTTAGAATACGGCTGACAAAAACCAAATTTGTACGCATTGGCTTTTAACCAATTATACAGTTTTTGCCCTTCACCTTTTTCAAACCATGCATTATCAAAACTATTGAAGTCCATGTCTGTGCCCCAATGGTGCCGTGAAGTACCGGGCATAGAGCTATATTTCAAGATCGTTTTTGCCCTAGAAATATCGTCATGAATATCTTTGGATGCATTGGTACCATCTTCCAAGATTGTTTTGCCAGTCCATTTATTTTCCCATATGCGTTTTTGGTTTTCAAAATTTCGTGTAGCAGATCTGATGACCAATTTTAACCCATCTTTGGCAGCAGCATTGTACATTTTTATATAGGCTTCCAAAACATCTTTGCGTATATATCGCATCTCTTCATCACGGTATTTTGCCGGAATCAGGGTGAAATCCGGATGTGAAGCAGGATCAAATTTGCCCATGATGTAGTCGATATTGTATTCAGGTAGATTCTCTACTTTTAAAGTATCGATTACTGGAGATATTGCCACTTTTGTTGTAGGTACAATGACAGGATTTTGTGGCTTACAACTTGTAAGAATGCTATATGCTAGTACAATAAGATACTTTAAGGTCATGGTTTTGTGTTTAGATGATTTCCATGTGGATGAACACCATTCCGCAAAAATAAACAATCCTATCCACTTACTGTTGAAATTTTACATATCGTGAAAGGCAGCATTCCAGTTTCGATGGCGTTATTATTAATGAAAAATGATTGAGTGATATGAATAAAATAGTTTTGATTTTGACCCTATTCCTTTTGACAGATCCATTGATGTCGCAAATAGTAATAGCTCCTGAAGCGGGAATCTACCATCGGCCTTATTTATTCAAGGTAATTTCTAATGGTGTGCAACAGGAAAAGATGGATTATTACCTAGGTCTAATGGGTGAAGTAAGGCTAATGCCCAAATTATATGCACAAAGTCGAATCAATTACGTGTTTAGACACAATACGGAATCAGGTTATATATGGTGGTGCTTTTATCCATCCATTAAAGACGCAAAATTGACTAATAAGGAGATGAATTTGAGTGTGGATATATTGTACGAACCAATCAAAAAAAGTAAAATTGGTATTGGTTTAGTTATGATTCACAAATTAAATTCGCATGTACAAGAAAATTTTTATTTTGAGCCTTCGGTAATTAAATATTTTAACCCAAGTATTTATTATGCAGCATCGGTGGTAATTTCGCATAATTGGGGACGAATAGGGATAAGTGGTCGATATATCAATCTATTTAAATCCGAAAATATTGATAGTAATGATTCTAGGGTAATGAATGATAGATCAGGTTTTTCAGTTGGACTCAATTATAGGCTGTTTGGTTATAAAATAACAATTTCTAAGATGAAAAGTGCAGTTAAAGTGAGCATAGTATTAATGAAGTAAATTTGCTGTTTTGCTACAAAATTTATGCTCAAAATGTAGGTTATTCCTATATCACGCCAGATAGTTTGTTTACTTTGATCCAAAATTCGCCTAAAATATCCATAATCCAATATTGGGTACCAAGTTGTGAAAATGCTCCAAGAAATTTGCATAAATATGCAAACCTGCACCGCGAAAATAGTGAGGATGTTGATTTTTACTTTATTGCATTGACCAAAAGGATTTCACTTTTGGAAGAATTAGAGCGTAAAGTCAATTTTAATTCAAGCATATATTTAATGGATACATTGAATTCAGGAAGTGACTTATTTAAAAATAAAAGTACCTTCAATAAGCAATTTTTAAAATTATTTGGCTTAAAAAAGAAGGAAGATTTTCTTATAGCATATATTCATAAAAAGAGTGGAACACTGATTTTTACAGACAAACTCAAAATTGACGAAAAGAAGATCAGAAAGATGATGAAAAAGAAATGAATTATCACTTAGGTTTCATTATTTACTTTTAATACGATTTCTTCATTTTCGCCCATAAAAATACTACTATCGATAAAAAAGAAGTACATGCCATCACGCCAAACCAAGCCGTCAATTCTACATCATCATGGCGAGCAAAATCAAAAATCATATAGACAATAAAAACTAACAACAACAATGTGACGCCCAAAGCAGCATTTCTTTGTTGGATGTTGTCTAAAATGATACCGTTATTGAGCGAGAGCAAAACGACACCAAACAAGAATGGTATCAACAAGCCAAAATCCTTATTCATGGAGTCATAATACATCCATAAACTGATGAAAATTGAAACTGTAGCGTGGATTAAATTCGATTTTTGAAATGTCATAACTTATTGGAATAATTGATTTATGGTTTTCATGGACAAAAACATTTTGCCACTATCTGGCAATTTTACAAATCCATATTTTTTGTAAAAAAATTCAGCTTTTTGGTCAGTAGGATCTACAATGACAGCAAATGAACCAATAGATCTTGATATTTCATGGCATCTTTTGAGCGCATCAATCAAAAGTAATTGTCCTAAACCTTGACCTTGAAATTTCGCGTCTATAGCAAGTCTTCCTAACAATATAGTTGGTATTGATTTATACGATTGAGGCAATTTTTTCTGAATGGATTCAGGTATGATATGAAGTGGGATACTATTATTTGATAATGTGTAATAACCTTTAACGAGATTATTTTCCGATTCTTTCATTACGAAACAAACTGATAGTTTTCTCTTGATATCTTGATTTGCTTGAGTATGCAAATACATATCCAACAATTCATTGCCAGATGAAAACTTTTCTTTTTCGTGAAATGATTGTAGCGTTTCGGTAAGATATGTCATAAAGACAATGCTTCTTTGTATTTTATTGTTGCTTTTGTCAGCGCATCATTCGGTGCCTGTGGATTGAAAATCACGTCAAAGAATATTTCGTTATCCTTTTCCGATGATAATATGGCATCTTTTTTTGAAATGATTTCTGTTGCCTTTTCTTGTAAAGCCATAATGACAAAATCTGTCAAATTTCTAAATCCTCCTAAAACGGCAGCTTTTTCCAAAAAAGCGCTTTTTGGTCTTTTGGCAATCTAGTATCAAACCGAGCATCTTTTATATGTACACCTTTTGTGGTCAAAATTTCTATATTTTCATGCAAATGTACGGTATATTTCAGTACAATTCAAGTGTTTTATCAAAATTGATACACAAACAATTATTACAACTTCTCAAAAATAAAATTGGTCATCTTTGTGTACAAGTGGATCGTAGCATTGTCTCCGTAGATACCGTGATTTCTATTGGGATAAAAATAGGTATCAAATTGTTTATTGGCCTTGATGAGTGCATTGGCCATTTCTACCGTATTTTGGAAATGTACATTATCATCAGCCATACCATGTACCAGCAGATAATTGCCCTTTAGCCTGTCCGCAAAATATACCGGAGAATTGTCAGCATAACCCTTAGCATTTTCTTCTGTGGTGCGCATATATCTTTCAGTATAGACGCTATCATACCATTTCCAGTTGGTCACGGGCGCAACGGCTATGGCTGCTTTAAATACATCATTGCCTTTGAGGATGCAAAGTGATGACATATATCCACCATAGCTCCAGCCGAAAATACCTATGCGGTTTTTGTCCACATAAGGTTGTGTGCCTAGGTATTTTGCAGCTTCTATTTGGTCCAAGGTTTCATAATGTCCTAGTTGTAGATAGGTCATCTTCTTGAACTCTTCGCCACGAGCGCCAGTACCTCGACCATCAACACATACGACAACATATCCTGCTTGCGCAATCATTTGATACCACCAATAGCTAGAGCCTTTCCAACTATCAGTAACAGATTGGCTTCCAGGTCCACTATATTGTGTCATAAAAACTGGATATTTTCTCGTCGCGTTAAAGTCTTTTGGCTTGATCATCCATCCATTCAATTTTACATTTTCCGAAGTTGTAAATGTAAAAAACTCTACTGGCAATGCGCCATATTCTTCTTGTATCTTGCCGTAATTGACATTATCTTCGATGGTCCTAATTTTTTTGCCTTGACGATCCAGTACAGTAAATGTAGGCGCCGTGTTTATTGTACTATGGGCATTGCTGAAATAATCAAACGTCTTGCTGAATTCTGCACTATTGCTACCAATCAAAGTAGGCGTAAGGTTTGTCAGATTTTTACCTTCCAAATCTACTGAAAATACGTGTTTTTGCATTGGCGATTTCTCAGCAGCCTGAAAATATACCTTTTTATTTTTTTCATCCACGCCATAAAATGCAGTGACATCATAGTTTCCAGTGGTTAGTTTTGCCTTTTGCTTGCCTTCCATAGTCATCAGATATAGTTGGTTGTATCCTTCTTTCTCTGAATACCAAACAAAATGTTTTCCATCATTTAAGAATGTGAGATCGTCGGTGATATCTATGTAATATTTGTTGGTTTCTTCATACATCACGGATGATTTATTGTTTTTGGTATCTGTGATGTACAGCTTTAGGTTATTTTGATGACGATTCATTTTAAATACACATAGTTTACTTGCGTCTTGCGTCCATTTCATACGTGGAATGTACATTTCAGTCATATCGCCTATATCGGCTTTCACCGCTTTACCTCTAGCCATTTCGAATACCCAAGCCGAGACCTCAGCATTTTTTTCGCCTACTTTCGGATATTTGAATGTTTGGTGTATAGGATACATGTCATCATTGTACAATTGCATCGTAAACTCAGGTACATTACGCTCATCGAAGCGAATAAATGCAATCTTTTTGCTGTCAGGCGACCAATAAAATGCTCGAGTAAAGCTAAATTCCTCTTCATAAACCCAGTCACACATACCATTGATGATAGCGTTTTTGCACCATCAGTAGTCACTTGTGTGATATTTCCATTTTTTAGATTCTTAAAATACAAATTATTATTGAATACAAAACCAACCATAGTCGCATCTGGCGAGAAAGCAGGATTTGCGATTTTTCCATGGGTGTACACTTCCGTTAATGTAGTCGATTTTACGTCATACACATAACATTTCACATTGGAAGAGTGGCGATATATGGCTTCTCCTTCAGATTCTATCAATATTTTTGATTCGTCATCACTGAAAGTATAACCTTCGACTTCACCCGAAAAACCAGCTTGACCTTTAAATTTTTGGCCATCAAAGATCGTTTCTGACAATCCGCCTGTTGTGATATCAAATTTCTTAATGGCTCCTTCTTTTAATGCGGAATAATGTCGTCCATCATTCATAAAATTGAAGCCGGGAACAGATTTTGTACGGTAAGAATATTTGGCAAATATATCATCAATAGTGATGGGTTTTTGGGCAGAAGACACAAGTTGCAAAAGTCCAAAAGCCAGTAATAAAATCAGATTGCGCATTTCGATATCAGTTTTATAAATTTATTTGCAAATGTAATACAATTTATTCAATCAAACTCGAATTTAACCTATCCTCAGCCCATTCTCCACATCTAAACTCGGCGATAAAAGTGTCACTTCTTTTTCTGGTCCTACCACACCCAAAACCAAACATTCTGACATAAAATCGGCGATTTGTTTTGGTGGGAAATTGGTAACAGCGATAATTTGTTTGCCAGGTAGATCTTCTTTTTTATGCAGTTTTGTGATCTGTGCAGAACTCTTTTTTATTCCAAATGGTCCAAAATCAATAATCAATTTATATGCTGGATTTTTTGCCTTAGGAAAATCATCTGCTGTGAGAATAGTCCCGACATGCATCTCTACTTTTTCAAAATCAGCCCAAGAAATCATAATAAAAACAAAGTTTAAATGTTGTTTAATAAATACAAAGATACAATCATCGCCACATACAAAGCCAACTTTTGATATTTGTAGGACATAAAATAATGCTGTAAAAATTATAACGTACCTTTGCGGTATGGATGATGGCATAAAATTGGACATTAGGAAATTAAATCAGGACGAAATCCGAGCGATTATCACTTCGATGGGTGAGCCTGCTTTCAGGTCGAAACAGATCTATGAATGGTTGTGGAAGAAATCAGCGCATTCTTTTGAAGATATGACCAATCTTTCGAAAAATATGAGGCAGCTTTTAGCTGAAAAATATGAGATTAGGCCAATCACAAAAGATAAGGTCCAAAAAAGCAATGATGGCACGATCAAGACGCGTTTTACCCTACATGACGGACACAAAATCGAATCAGTTTTGATACCTGTACCAGATGATAGTAGATTTACAGTTTGTGTTTCTACCCAAGTAGGATGTAGTCTCACGTGCAAATTCTGTGCTACAGGACAGATGAAAAGGGTAAGAAATCTCGACGCTGGTGAAATTTATGATCAATACGTCTTGGTCAATAAACAATGTATGGAAACCTACGGACAACCATTAACCAATGTGGTATATATGGGTATGGGCGAACCATTATTGGCATACAACAGTACTATGGAAAGTGTCGCACTCCTGACTGAACCTTATGGATTGGACATATCACCTAAGCGGATCACGGTTAGTACAGCGGGTATAGCCAAAATGATAAAAAAACTTGCTGATGAAAACGTAAAATTTAATCTTGCCCTATCGCTACATGCTGCTGATGATGTCAAACGCAATGAAATCATGCCCATCAATGAGCAAAACAATCTAGAAGTATTGATGGAATCGTTATCTTACTTTTATAATAAAACGGGCAATAAAATCAGCTATGAATATATTGCCTTCCAAAATTTTAACGATAGCATTGATGATGCAAAAAACCTAGTAAAACTATGTAAGCAATTTCCTGTAAAGGTCAATATCATCGAGTATAATCCTATAGACGGCTCTGAATATGTCAAAGCGGATGAAGTCAAGATAGATAATTTTGCACGTCACCTCAGACTCAACGACATCATGGTCACAATCCGTCGCAGCCGGGGCAAAGACATAGATGCCGCCTGTGGACAACTAGCAAATAAGGAATAACCCTGAAAGGGTTAAATATCAATAACCCAACCCTGAAAGGGTTAAACATCAATAAAAAATGAGCACCTACACCCAAATCCTGTATCAAATAGTTTTTGGTACAAAATACAGAGAAAAAGTACTTTTAAAGGATGGAAGAGATGAACTCTTCAAATATATAACTGGCTTAATAAAGAACAAAAATTGTCATTTGTATATAATAAATGGCGTAGAAGATCATATACACATAGTGACACATCTACATCCAACAGTTTCATTGTCATCCTTGGTGAAAGATATAAAATTGGCAAGTTCCATATATATCAAAGAAAATAACTTGTTTAAAGATTTTATAAATTGGCAGGAAGGATATGGTGCGTTTACGTATAGCATTAAGGAAAAAGACAGGTTAATTGAATATGTCAAAAACCAGGGAGGAACACCATAGAAAAAAATCTTTCAGGGAGGAATATGTTAAATTGCTTGGTGAACACGGAATTGAATTTGATGAAAAATACTTGCTATAATATTCAACCACGTCGTGGTTGGTGAATGTTGCATTTAATTTCTATGGATATTAAATCCCTTCGGGATTAGATAACCATGACATCTAAAGCTGAAGGGCTTCTATTTATTAACCTTGCTAAAATGTTCAACCACGTCGTTGTTAAATAGCTTCGGGATTATGTAAACTTATCATCGAATCCCGAAGGGATTTAATATGATTATCCAAAAAAACCAGTGTCTTCGAAGCCTGAAGGGCTTCAATATTAATTAAACAAAAACAACCTTTAATCGGTTGAATATAGATATAATCATATACCAATGATGACAACCCAAGAAATAACACAGCTTTTAAAAGAAAATGAAGGAGCCCTTTTTAGCCACTTCAATGAAAAAGGTGTGGCATATTGGGAATTAAAGCCAGAAGGCAAATGGACAGCTGGCCAACATGTCATTCACCTTGTCCAATCTACGAGACCATTGTTCAAAGCACTAAAATTGCCTAACTTTTTACTAAAGTGGAAATTTGGAACTAGCAATCGTCCATCCAAAACGTATGATGAAGTCATTAAGAGGTATAATGAAAAACTAGAACTTGTAGTGCCGGGTATCTTAAGCCCATTTTCGATGTCGATGCCTGATTCTCCCCGATCAGAAGCACAAAAATGGATGAATGAATTGTCCGATCTAAATACAAGGATCAATAATATCACTTTGAAATGTTCGGATGATACCCTTGACAAAGTGATCTTACCACATCCGTTGATGGGAAAGATGACTTTAAGAGAAATACTCATGTGGAATGCTTACCATACTTCACACCACATACATGTTTTGACACAAAAATATAAATAAACATCATGTACAAAAATCAGATAGAAAAAATGCCGGCTTACTTTGACACATATATAAGTCATGTACCAGATATGAAAATAATCGATGCATTACATCAGTACGGACAGTCTTATTTACAAGTAGAAAAGGACAAACTTAAAGAGCTAGAAGATCAGATATACGCAGCAGGCAAATGGACAGCAAAAGAAATCCTCCAGCACCTGATCGATACCGAAAGAATATTTTCATACCGAGCACTGCGATTTGCCAGAGCAGACGAAACGCCATTGCCTGGATTTGATGAAAATAAATATGCCCAGAATATAAATACTTCCCGTCGGACCATAGATGACTTGTTATTGGAGTTTGCGGCTGTAAGACAGTCCACATTAGGCTTGTTTATCGGGCTTGATGAGGTAGAATTACAACGAGTAGGAACAGCATCAAACCAGCAGATATCTGTCCTTGCCCTTGGTTTTACCATAGTAGGTCATGTAATCCATCATATCAATGTCATCAAAGAGCGATATTATCCTTTATTGGAAAAATAGATCTTTTTACTCTGGATTTTGTTCAGGTTCTGCATTAAAGCCGATTGGATTGAACCCGATAGTTCCCGATTTTTGTGGCTGGTCATCATCAAAATCTTCCCAATCAGTAATATCCTTGATAAATGCCTCCATGTGCCTGATGATAAATGGGTGCTTTAGCTCGTCAGGTCTAAGTATTTCTAAAGTCATTGGTGGCTTTTGCTGACCATATCCTTCGATATATGGGCTTACAACCATGACCATGATCTTACCATTGAAAAGTTGCTGGTAAATAAGAGAACCATTGGATTTTATCATGGTGCGTTTTACACCTGAATCTTCTACATTTTCGGATATACCACTTCCAGATCTTCCTAAGTCGAGGATTATTGCTTCTAAGTTTTCTATATTATCACGGACGATGACTTCGGCCTTCGGTAGTTCGGCATCTTTGATAATACCTTTTAAAGCCTTAACAAGCATGGGTCTTATTTCACCTTTCCATACCTTGCGATTATCCTCAGTATTCTGTAAAATTTGTTTATATTTATTGATCTTAACCAATAAAGTACCTGTGTCTAATTGCTGATTGCCAAGATGAAAAAGATTCTGATCCATTTTATATTTATTATAATTTGCTTGTCATGAGAAGTTCTAAACTCGTGTATTTGATGCCAAATCTACGACTTAGATATTCGTTGGTTATACAACCTTTATAAGTATAGCATCCATGTCTGATGCCACTATTATCGTATAGAATATTATCAAAATTCAGGCCACTTCCCATTTTAAGCAATAATGGTGTGATAATATTGCTTACCGCCAATGAAGAAGTTCGACTTACTTTTGATGCGATATTGGGTACACAATAATGGATGACGCCATGCTTTATAAAACTCGGATTTTCTAGTGTTGTCATCCTTGAAGTTTCTATACATCCGCCTTGATCTATGCTTACATCGATGATGACTGAGCCTTCCTTCATTTTGCTCACCATTTCTTCAGTCACGATGATGGGCGTACGACCGCTTTTGGAATGTATAGCGCCAATAACGACGTCAGCACTTGTGAGTTGGTAAGCAAGATAGACTGGATTGATCGATGATGTGTGTAATGGACGGCCTACAGCATTCTGGAGACGCATGATTTTTGTGATGTCATTGTCGAAAACTCGGACAGATGCGCCAAGACCAAATGCCACTTTGATGGCAGATTGGGCGACAACACCAGCACCTAAGATTACAATTTTTGCTGGAGGTACACCAGAGATGCCACCTAAAAGTAGGCCTCTGCCACCTTCGCGGGTATTATCTAAGTATTCTGCGGCTGTCAATACTGCACAACTACCGGCGATTTCGCTCATGATGCGCACAATGGGATAATCTCCATCTTCTGACCTTAGATATTCCATCGCGAGCGCTGTAACTCTTTTAGATCTTAGTTTTCGAGGTAATCATCCTTCAGTACTGGTAGTTGTAAAGGTGAAATCAAAATCTGATCAGGATGCATCAAGTCTATCTCTTCAGATGTAGGTGGTGCTATTTTGACCAAAACCTGAGATTTGAATACTTCTTCGCGGCTATGTGTAATCTGTGCACCTGCTTCCGAAAAGTGGTGATCAGAAAAATTAGATTTCAAACCGGCACCTGCTTCTATGATAATTTTGTGTCCATATCCCACTAATGTGCGTATAGAATGAGGAACCAAAGCAACTCGATGTTCACTTAGGATTGTTTCCTTCGGCACACCGATTGTAAGGCTTCTTGATTTTTCGCCGACAGCCAATGTTTCGACTTCGGTTTCATATTGCCCTTCGGTAAAAAAGTCTGAAAATATAATGGGTTTATTAATCTTGCCCATGATTATGATTGAAATAAGTGTACAAAACTATAAAATTATTTTAGTTTACGATACGAAATCGATTTCTATTTTGCGTGACAAGTCTTCATTGAGTAGGATTTTGATTTTGTAATGACTTTGGACAATCAAGTTTTCTGCTATTTGCGGCCATTCAATGAAACAAAAAGCATCGCCATCCAAATATTCTTCAAATCCGATGTCCAATAATTCATTTTCGCTATTCAGGCGATACAAATCCATGTGATAAATCATGGATGATGGCGTTTGATATTCGTTGACCAATGAAAATGTAGGGCTTGTTACCTCGTCGGTATATCCTAGATATCGGCACATTGACTTTATGAGTGTTGTTTTTCCAGCACCCAACTGACCTTCAAAGGTGAAGATCTGCGATTTTGTACAGGTCATGAGTATCTCATCACTAAGTTGCTCCAAATCATCTAGACTTTCACTTCTAAATATGAACTTTTCCATATCAACCAATCAAATTACCTTCAGCATCCCATTTGGCTATTTTATGCTGATCTTCTATCTTAAGACAGGTATCTAATGTTCTTTGATCATAAGAAAGCCCAAATTTTTTCAAAACATCATCCGGCACGCCATTCCACTGATTGGGCCTGTTACCGACATAACCCAAGTCATTTATACCCATTTCAGATGTGAAAAAACCAGTACAAGTCAGATTTCTTATTAGGTTGAAGAATTTTACTCCGTTTTTCATTTCTACTGTGGCTGTATCAGGATATGCAATTTGATCTATCAGTGCTATTCTTTGTTCGTGTGTGATGTCCATAAATGATTTGTCATAAGAAGCCAACGAGAAGTTTTCTAGCCACATCAATCCGCCTCGCATTGGTGTTTGAAATTTTGGGTAATCTTTCATCATGAATTCAATAAAATCAGGTACGCCTGCTTCTGTGGCACTTCCAGACTTTTCATCCTTGGGTATGATGATATCAACCAAAATTGTCACCATCTTTTTTTCTTTATCGCTAAAAAATGTTTCGCTGGATATTTTTTTATCGTGTAAAATTTCCTGTGGCACTCTACCATAACCTTTGATTTCAGTATCGGTGGTAGTTGTATCTACATCAGGCTTGCAACCACTGCTCAACAAAAACCCAGTAGCCACGGTACCAGTCAAAAGCACTTTTATATTTTCTCTCCTATCCATTGATTAGATATTTTGTGATTTAAGTTGATTAATGATATATTCAGATGTTCGCCAAGATAAGGCTAATATGGTCCAAGTAGGATTTTTGTCGGCTTGTGATACAAAAGATCCACCATCTACCACAAACACATTTTTGCATTCGTGGGCTTGCGCATACTTATTGAGCACAGACGTTTTGGGATCATCGCCCATTCTGGTAGTTCCTACTTCGTGGATGATTCTACCCGGCGCTGCCAATCCGTATTGCGTTTCAGGACCAGGTTTTGTACCCAAGATGATGGCACCCATTCCCGTAAGTATTTCTTCGAAAGTATCGTGCATGTGTTTGCTTTGTTTTACTTCATGCTCCGTCCACTTATAATGAAATTTTAAAACTGGAATACCATATTTATCGACAGTATCGGGATCAATAGCGCAATAGTTGTCATATTGAGGGATACTTTCTCCTCTTCCCGACATACCGACTGTAGAACCATAAATGCGTCTAACATCGTTTTTGAGGCCAGCTCCATATCCACCATTTGCTGTGGGTTTACCCAATTCATCGGTAATATATTTGCGCATAGTATCCATTCCAAAACCAAATCCATAGGATGGCATACCCATTCCGCCCCAATACTCCAAGTGATAACCACGTGGAAAATCAAGTTTTTTATTATCCAGCCACCAAGGTGAATACACATGGAGTCCACCTACGCCATCTTCATTATAACGCGGGCGATCTATCAGCTCTGGCAAGATACCCATTCTATCTGTTCCTGTACTATCATGCAAATATCTCCCTACGACACCAGAACTGTTAGATAGTCCGTCAGGATGTTGTTTTGATTTAGAATTCAACATAATTCTGGCCGTTTCACACGCTGATGCGGCCAATACTACCACTTTTGCCCCAATTCTATATTCATTCAAATCCTTCTTATCAATATATACTACACCCGTGGCTAATCCCTGATCGTTTGTGATCACTTCACGCACCATAGCATGGGTATAAAGTTCGACTTTTCCTTTTTGCATAGCCGGCTTGACGAGGCATGTAGATGAAGAAAAATCCGCATATACCTGACAGGCTCTGTTGCACTGTGCACAGAAAAACATACACCACGTTCTGTATTTATCTTTCTAGTCAATATGGACAATCTCGAAGGAATTACTGGAACTTTTGCTTGAGCTGCTCCTTTTTTTACAAACAATTCGTGTAATCTCGGTTTTGGAGGTGGCAGAAAAATCCATCTGGCTCGTTATAAATACCTTCTTTGGTACCAAAAATACCAATCAACTGATCTACTTTGTCATAGTAGGGCTTCACATCATCATAGCTGATGGGCCAGTTTTCTCCTAGTCCATCCACATCCTTACGTTTGAAATCCAAAGGTCCGAAACGCAGTGAAATCCTGCCCCAATGATTGGTACGTCCACCAAGCATTCTTGAACGAAACCAGTCAAACTGTGTGCCTTCTGCTCTTGTGTATGGCTCTCCATCTATTTCCCAGCCGCCCCAAGCAGCATCAAAATCACCAAAAGCCCGTTGTGTGTTAGCGCCTCTGCGTTGTGATTCATAAGGCCATCTCAGTTGGGTACGATATTCTTCTTTTGCAGGATCAAAATCTCCTCCGGCCTCCAATACTGCAACTGAAAGTCCTGCTTCTGAAAGAATTTTGGCAGCCATGCCACCACCTGCTCCCGAACCTACGATGCAGACATCATATTTCTTATCCTGTTCTTTGATGTGAAAACTCATACGATCAAATAAATTTTAATGGTAAAAATACATTTTTTTTGCATTTTGGGCATGAGTATAAATTAAAATGTGGAGAATAGCAGTAATTTAAAAATAATAGGTTGATTTTTTGTTAGGGCAAGTGTTAGGCAGAAATTTGTTTTGAGTAGTAAGATTAATTCAACTTTTATTCACCTAGTGTTGTTATAAAATTGATTATTCAAAATTAAAATTATCACAAACCGATGACTATTTCTTGTATCGTTGCTATTGCTAGCCAAAATGTCATTGGAAAAAATAATGATATACCGTGGTATCTACCGGCGGACTTACAATATTTTAAAAAAATGACCCTAAATCACACAGTTATAATGGGTCGAAATTGCTATACTTCCATAGGTCGTCCATTGCCGAAAAGAACAAACATCATCATCACAAGAGATCCATTTTTTATTTCTAGCAATTGCTTGGTAGCTAGGTCAATACCCGAGGCTTTGTCAATGGCCCATAATCTCGGTGAGACGGAAGCGTTCATCCTCGGTGGCGGACAAATATACGAACAGTCACAGGACTTGTGGGAGAAATTATACATCACAGAGGTAGATCTGGTTACAGATGGAGATGTATTTTTTCCAGAAATTGATAAAAACGACTGGAAATTGATAACAGAAGAAAAGCACACCAAAGATGAAAAAAATGAATATGATTATGTCTTCAAAACATTGATAAGAAAATGAACCATGTCGCCTTCACCGATTAAAGAAGATTTCATACACTACCTTTGGAAAACTAAAAAAATACCCAAAGACCTTATCTCTACCGAAGGTTTGTCCATCGAAATATTGGATTTTGGCGTCCATAATTTAGATTCGGGACCTGATTTTTTTAATGGAAAGATAAAGGTAAATGACACTGTATGGGCGGGAAACATAGAGATGCATGTATTTGCTTCTGATTGGTTGAAACACGGTCATCAGCACGACAAGGCTTATGAAAATGTCATTTTGCATGTAGTATATGAAGATGATTTGCAGTCTGAACAACTTAATGCTCAAGGTACGATACCGACGGTGGAACTAAAAGGCAGCATTCCTAAATCATATCTAGAGACATACCTTAATTTAGTTCAATCTGGAAGCGAAATACCCTGTAAAAGTCTGATAGGTTATGTTGACAAAAACAAAATTGATCTTTGGAAATACGCTTTGAGTATTGAAAGACTACAACAAAAGTCCCAATTGGTAAACGAAATTTTGCAAAGTAAGGGAATGGATTGGGAAGAAACCTTGTACATCATGGTGGCTCGATACTTTGGTGCAAAAGTCAATCTAGATCCTTTCGGAAGATTAGCGTCCAGCTTGCCGCTACATGTAATTTTGAAAAATAAAGATAAAAGAGAAGCACTGGATGCCTTGATATTTGGTCAGGCTGGTATGCTTGATGCAAATTACACGGACGAATATTTTCAGAAATTAAAGACAGAATACAATTTCCAACAAAAGAAGTATGGACTGAAAGCAATAGATGCAGTGACGTGGAAATTTAGCAAGCTTAGACCTATGAATTTTCCTACAGTCAGATTAGCTCAATTTGCTGGGTTAATGTATCGGGTATCATTTCTTTTCAGCCAGATAAAGGAAATGGAAGACATCAGAGAGATAAAACAAATGCTTGTATCTCAACCGTCATCTTACTGGGATACACATTACAGATTTGGCCAAGATGCACATTATGTAGTAAAAACCACATCTACAGAATTTATCGAATTATTATTGATCAATGCCATTTCGCCAGTTCTTTATACTTATGGATTGATCCATGATGAACAGCAATATATAAATAAAGCAATCCAAATCTTGGAAGAAATAGGTGGAGAAACTAATGTTATTACAAAGGCATGGAAGTCTATGGGGATAAGTACCAAAACTGCATTTGATACCCAAGCACTCATACATTTGAAAAACAATTATTGCAATGAAAAGAGATGTGTCGCTTGTAAAATAGGGCATGAAATCATGGGTAAATAAGTTTTTTAAAAATAGACTTTTCAAAATACTTGGAGAAATAATAAAACTTCTTATTTTTGCACTCGCTTTTGGAAAGCCAATTGTGGACAAAAGTAGATGTTTATATTTTTATTGTAGCATCAATTAATAAAGATAAGTATTTTAATATTTATAAGGGCCTATAGCTCAGTTGGTTAGAGCACCTGACTCATAATCAGGTGGTCCCAGGTTCAAGTCCTGGTGGGCCCACCCACTTAAAGAATCCTTAATCTTAATTGATTAGGGATTTTTTGTTTTATAGCTGTTTATCAATGTGTTATGAACTTTCCCATCATTCCACTACCAATTCCATATCCGTGCGTCTGGTATCTGGATCTGCTGCTGTTATTTTTACTCTGATGGACTGGCCCATAAAAAATTCTTGACCAGAGATACGCGAAGTGGCTTTTAATCGGCTAGTAGGCACGTAAAATAATTCGCCCATACTATCA
Organism: Saprospiraceae bacterium; assembly: GCA_016717105.1. Classification (GTDB taxonomy): domain Bacteria; phylum Bacteroidota; class Bacteroidia; order Chitinophagales; family Saprospiraceae; genus OLB9. The sequence goes on from JADKGF010000001.1 coordinate 321,646, forward strand.
AAGGTGACAAGGCCTTCTACTTTACTTTCGAGCAATTCTACAAAAATACCTTTTTCTATAATACCGGAGATGACACCATCAAATTCCTGACCTATGAAGGATGAAATGTATAAAGTTTGGAAATATTTCGTTGATTCTCTTTCGGCTTCGGAAGCTTTTTTCTCTTGGTCTGAGATGTGTTTTGCTTTTTGTTCTAGTAGCTCTTTGTCCTCACGCGTTATTTCGGTGAGATTTTTGAACAATCCTCGATGTACCAGCACATCCGAATACCTTCTGATAGGTGATGTAAAGTGCGTGTAATATTCAAAACCAAGACCATAATGACCAATGTTGTTGGTAGAATATACAGCTTTAGCCATAGTACGGATAGCCAATGGTTCAAGCAATTTGAGCGCCACATTCTCTTTTGCGGCTATCGCCAGTTGATTGAAAGATTCAGTAATTTGTTCTGGCTTGTCCATTCTAAAATTAAATCCTAATTCACGGGCAAAAAGCGCAAAATCCGCCAGTTTATCTGGATTAGGTAAGTCATGTATTCTATAGATAAATGGAATTTCTGGCTTCGATTTTTTGGCTATATAAGTTGCTACCATTTTATTGGCGAGAAGCATAAAGTCCTCTACCAACATGTGAGCATCTTTACGCTCTCTGACATACATACCTTGAGGCATGCCTGTTTCATCCAAGATAAACTGGACTTCTTCTGAGTCGAAACTGATGGAGCCTTCGGCATATCGCTCACTCCTTAATTTAAGTGCTACAGAATTAAGAATTAAAAGCTCTTTAGCAAAATCTCCGGTACCGGTTTCTAATCTTTCTTGGGCTTCTTCATAAGTAAATCTCCTGTCTGAATGGATTATGGTCTTCCCAAACCATTCTTGGGTTATTTTTCGATCTGCATCAAAAACAAAAACGGCAGAAAACGTAAATTTATCTTCATTTGGATTCAAAGAACAAAGGTCATTGCTGAGCTTTTCAGGTAACATAGGACAAACCCGATCTACAAGATATACCGATGTTGATCGCTTGAGTGCTTCTTTGTCCAAAGCCGTTCCTTCTTTGAGATAATGCGTGACATCTGCTATATGAACACCTATTTCTATCTGGCCATCAGGCAAGTTTTTTAGGGAAATGGCATCATCAAAATCTTTGGCTGTAAGTGGATCTATGGTAAAAGTCGTCACATCTCTGAAATCTCTTCGCAATTGCAGTTCTTCAGCAGTGACTTCTCCTTTCATGGCCTCTGCTTCGGCTAAAACTTCTTCAGAAAATTCAGGATCAAACCCATTCGAAAATAAAATGGCTTGCATATTCATTTCGATATCCGAAATATCTTCCAGGATTTTGATCACTTTGCCCCAAATTCCTTTATTTTGTCCTTTGCCCCATGAAATAATTTCTATCACTACACGATCACCATCTTTGCAATCCATGATGTCATTATGATGGAGAAGTACTTCAGGATATATCCTCGAATTATCAGGCGTCATTATCGCATAATTATTAAATATGCGGATATGACCTATGACTCTCGTAAGCGCTCTTTTTTCTATGGATACTATTTTTCCTTCAGGCCTGCGTCTAGCTTTGCTATCTGTCACGGCTACCGTTACTTCATCCTTATGGAGTGCACCTTTTAGGTTTTTGCATTGACGTAGATGTCTTCGACGCTTTCAGAATGGATGATATAAGCTGCGCCGCTTCTGGTCATATCTACAATACCGGTATATAACGTTTTGTCTTCACTTCTGGCCTTTTTTTTGCGTTGTGTATCAGCCTGTTGTAGCCATTGATATCGGTCTTCTGACAATCGACTTACTTTTTTGTCGGTCACCAATTTGTGTAAAACCCGGATAATTGCACCATGTGGATTGGCACAATTAATTTTCCTCGAAACTTGTAAGGCATTAAACCTTGTGTTGGGATTTTTATAAAGTAGTCTTTCTATCTGATTGCTAAGGTCTGCATCCTTGAGTTGCCTTGGTTGTCTGCTCATTTTTGTTTTTCTAAATACTATAAACCAAAAGTAAGGCTTTATAGTTTTACTCGGCGAATGAAGGCTTACTTCTTAATGAAAAATTAATGTATTTTGATCGAGTATTGATATGTCACAGGTGATGCAGGCTGTATGTCTTGTGATGGTTTTTGGCTGATGATGGTATATTGGATTTGTTGAGAAGGTGACGAAATATGTTGGTTTTCGGGATTTTGGCTTTGATGTGGCTGATTCAGCCTAAAGTGGATGCGAATACTTTTATGATAAGTTACTTTCAGCCTTCTTGGTGATTTTGGTACGATATATTGCAGTAGTTTCACTACCCGAATTGCTTCTTCATTGCATGCGTCATCTAGGCCGACTATGATTTTGGTATCAATTACAAGCCCTTTGTGACTGATATCCATGCGAATATGGACATCACCTTCGATTTTATTTTTTTTAGATGATTCAGGATATTTGAGATTTTGACTTATGAATTCCTTCAATGCAGTATCTCCACCTTTATAATAGGCTTGTTTTAAAAAACTATCATCCTTCCGTTCCTTTTTCATCTTAGCCGATTACAATTTTTTAATGATGATATCTCCAGCCATTTCTTTTGGACGGTCTATTCCCATCAATGATAGTATGCTTGGCGCAAGATCTCCCAATTTTCCATCTTTGACCGAAAAATTACTTTTATTTACATCATTACCTACAAAAATGATCGGAACAGGATTGGTAGTATGGGCAGTATTGGGACTTCCATCAGGATTCACCATTATGTCAGAATTACCGTGATCAGCAATAATTACGGCTTTATAATTGTATTTAAGCAGTGTTTGCATCAATCTTCCAAGGCATTGGTCCACTGTTTCGGTTGCTTTTACAGCAGCAGAAAAAATACCAGTATGTCCCACCATATCCGTATTGGCATAATTGAGACAAATGAAATTGGGTGTATTTTTTTCTATATATTCTATCAGTTGATCCGTGATTTCTAAAGCACTCATTTCAGGTTTCAGGTCGTAAGTAGCAACCTTGGGTGATGGTACCATAATGCGATCTTCACCAACAAACTTATCTTCTGTACCACCATTAAAAAAGAAAGTAACATGTGGATATTTTTCGGTTTCAGCTATGCGCAACTGGGTCAATCCTGCTTCACTTATTACCTGACCTAAGGTGTTTTTGAGATTGTCTTTCTCGAAGACCACATGGATATTTTCAAAATTCTGATCGTAATTAGCAAATGTCACATAATATAGATTTAGTTTGTGCATATCGAATTCGGGAAAGTCTTTTTGCGTCAGTACTTCAGTAAGTTGACGTGGCCGATCGGTACGAAAGTTGTAAAAAATCACTACATCATCATCGTGGATATTCAGTTTGTTTTTGTCAAGATGATTGTTATATAATGGTTGCAAAAACTCATCCGTGACACCTTCATCATAGCTATGTTGCATATCTGCGAGCATATCATCAGAGGCTTTTCCATTACCATGAACCAAAAGATCATAAGCCAATTTTACCCTTTCCCATCTGCGATCTCTGTCCATAGCATAATATCTACCAATGACCGTTGCTAGATGGATATTGCTATCTTTGATAATGGATAAAATTCGTGTTAGATAATCTTTCCCAGCTTTGGGATCTGTATCTCTACCATCCATAAAAGCGTGGATGAAGACTTCAATATCTTGCCCTTCGGTTTTCAAAATTTCGCATAATCCGGCCAAATGATCTATATGTGAATGAACGCCACCATCAGATACCAAACCGAGGAGATGGATTCTTTTTGTATGAGATTTTGCATACTGGATCGCATCCAGAAAAACTTGATTGGAAAGCAATTCACGCTCACGAAATGCCTTATTTATTCTGGCGAGCTCTTGATACACGACTCTTCCTGCTCCGATATTGATATGTCCTACCTCAGAATTGCCCATTTGTCCATCTGGCAGCCCTACATTTTCACCAAAGGTAGTAAGGCATGCATGTGGATATTGTGCTTTCAAATTATCCACGACAGGCGTGTTTGCGGCGGCGATGGCACTAACATTTTTATCATTATTTATTCCCCAGCCATCTAGGATGATAAGCGCTACATTATTCATTATCGATATATTTTTTGAAAATAAACAAACACAAAATATTGAACTACAATATGTTAAATATAAAAAATGGATATTTAAAGATATTTTAACAACTTTACTGAAACTTTTTTTATCCAATTTTTCGTTTCAAAGTAGTGTGCAAACTTAATACATTTAATTATTATTGCAATCAGTTTTGATACATAACTTAAAATAAGATAAATGAAACAAATAATGGCTGTTATTTTTCTGACTGTTGCTAGTCAGCTTTTGGCTCAAAATGAAGCGGCCTTTTTTACAGCGCTCAAGAGTGCTGATTATGCTACTATGGAATCATATCTCGAAGAGAATATTGACTTTTGTGTATTTGAAGATCAACAGATTTTAAATAAAAAGGCAGCTTTATCTAAATTAAAGACATTTTTGAGTAATTATAAGGTCCTATCAGTAGAAGTCATTCATAAAGGAACTTCCAAGGACAAATCATCGCAGTATAAAGTGGCAAAGATTACCACATCTAAGGAAGTTTTCAGATTATTTGTGTACGCTTCAGGCGAAATAGGATCGAAAACAGTCAAAGAAATACGAGTCGATAAATTCTAATTTTTTCTCGAAGTAAAGAAGAAGACCAATTGTTTTAAGCTTTCTCTAGCTTCGTTTTGTGGAAATGAAGCTAGGATTTCGATGGCTTCATTTTGATAATTACGCATCACTTGCTCAGCATATTCTAGTCCACCAGTTTGTTTTACAAAAGCAATCACTTCTTTTACTCGAGCTTCATTTTCGCTTTCGTTTTTGATGTAGTTGATGATCTTGTTTTTTGTAGTTCTATCTGTTTTGTTTAATGAATATATCAAGGGCAAAGTCATCTTTTTCTCTTTGATATCGATGCCTCTTGGTTTTCCGATATCGTCGTCATTATAATCGAATAAATCGTCCTTTATTTGGAAAGCAATACCAAGTTTCTCGCCAAATAACCACATTTTTTTGATCAAAGCATCGTCAGATGTAGTAGAAGCGGCACCAGAAGAACAGGCTGCAGCAATCAGCGATGCGGTTTTTTGTCTAATGATTTCGTAATAAATAGCTTCGTCAATATCGAGTTTTCGCGCTTTTTCCATTTGGAGTAATTCTCCTTCTGCCATTTGTTGGACGGCCGTAGACACAGCTTGTAGATGAAAATAATTTTTAGTTTCAAGCGCGACCTGTAAGCCTTTAGTCAATAAAAAATCTCCTACAAGTACCGCTATTTTGTTTTTCCAAAGCGCATTTACCGAGAAAAATCCCCGACGTTCATACGCATTATCCACCACATCATCATGTACAAGTGATGCAGTATGAGACAATTCTATAAGCGAAGCAGCAACATCCGTAGAAGGTGTAATATCCCCACATACCTTTGCACATAAAAAAACAAGAATAGGTCGTACTTGCTTTCCTTTCTTTTGCACTATATAATAAGTGATTTTGTCGAGTAGCGGTACATTGCTCTTCATTAATTCTTTGAAGTGCTTTTCAAATTCTTTCAGCTCTTTGCTGACTGGTTCCTTTATTTTATCTAATTCTGATGCCATGAATACCTGAGGCTGTGGTAAAATTAAGGCACAAGATACGTCAATCCAGCGTTTATATCTATTGAGAATTGGGTTTTTATTAGACACCGAGGTGCAATATTTTTATGTGGGAATACTTTTGTTCCAATAATTGTATAAAAAGGAAATAATATTATAATTTTGCATGGATTTTCAAGGTTTTTTATGTCTATTCATAAATTTCCGATTTAGGACAAAACAGCGTAAGTCTTGCTCGAAATTTTCAGAAAAAATTTATTTATCAACAGCGTCATGCTGCTTCCCTACATTTTTATTGTAAGGATTGGGACGCTTATTCATCCAGTAAAAATGGAGGCCGGTCCTGATGACAATTTATTACAAAGACTTGTTTTCAATAATATCTCTGATGCCTTGATCCAAAATATCGTAGCAAATCTTTTGATATTTGTACATGTTTTGCTAATCAACTATATCTGTATAAAACACAAACTTTCAAGAGAAATTACCCTTTTTTCAGGATTGTTTTATGTGCTGTTTGTTAGTCTTCTTCCCGATAATATGGTGCTGTCTAATGCCCTGATAGCCAATACTTTTATCATCATTGCCTTCAAAAATCTTTTAGAAACATATAAAAACACACAAGCCACTCCGCAAATATTTAATAGTGGTTTTATGATAGGTTTGGCATCTCTTTTTTATTCTCCATATTTCGCATATTTGATTTTTGGAGTATTAAGCCTTTTAATGCTCAGGTCATTTAAACTGATCGAGAAATTGCAATTTTTCATAGGCTTAGTTATTCCATATTTTTTGTTATTTGTCTATAGATATTGGAATGATATACCATTTATAGAGTTAGATTTTATCAAAAATATGTTTTTCAAGTGGCCTGTTTTTAGGACGGACAGATTGATCGTCTTCTATATTTCTGTGGTTGTTTTATTGGGAGCAGTTTTAGTGAGTTTTATAAATTACAGCACTTTCACAGCTAAAAAGTCGATACAGACACAAAAGAAAATTGATATTATTTTTATTTTGTTGCTTTTCAGTTTTGTTTCATTTGCGATATTTTCTACTGAACAGGTTATACATTTTCTAACATTGGCACTGCCACTTTCTTTGTTGACTGGAATGGCTGCTAGCGATTCTAAAAGTAAGATATTCTATGAAATTTTACATTTGTTTCTTCTTGGTTTGATATTTATTGGTCAGTTCAGATTAATAAATTTTTAACAATGAAGAATGTAGGTCTATCATAATGGCATTAAAAGGAGTTAAACATTTATTAAAGGTAACCAAAGTGACCCCGACTTATAGAAAATAGCCTTAATTTTGTGGCTTGATTTTTGGAATTATTATAAATGAATAATTTAAATATTTAAGTTAATTGTAATATGAAAATAGTTTTGATCGCTTCAACCATGCTTTTTAGTATTTTTTCATTATTAAATGCACAGAGCAGTTCGCCGGTAAGATGGACTTTTGAATTAAATAAAATTTCTGAAACAGATTATGAAATCGAAGCTGTCGCAAATATAAATCCCTCTTGGGTTATATATTCACAATTTACAGATGACGCTGGCCCGATTCCTACCTATTTTGCTATTAATGGAAAACAGGTCAAGTTTGAAGAAAAAGGAAAAGTTATCAAAGAATTTGACGAAATGTTTGATGTTGAAGTTATGAAATTTAAAGAAAAAGCCAGTTTTGTTTATAAAATCAAAAAAGAACAAAATCCAACCATCGATGTTAGTGTAGAATACATGACTTGTGATGGACAACGATGTTTGCCGCCCGCAGAAATTTCTCAAAATCTGAAGTTCTAAAAAAATCGACCTACTAACCAAATACAGCCAAAGATGAAACAATTATTTATAGTTTTTTGGATATTTATTGCCTTTTTACCAACTCAAGCCCAAATACTAAATCCAGTAAAGTGGTCATATAAAATAGAAAAAATAGCTGGTAACGAATACAAATTGATATACACTGCCAATGTAGAAAAAGGTTGGACTGTATATTCCCAGTTTACATCAGATGATGGCCCTGTACCTACTTCGGTAAATTATGATCAAAAGGACGGCATTCAGTTGATTGGAAAAGCAACTGAGTCGGGCGCTAAAAAAGAAGGCATGGACTCGTATTTTGGTGTCAATGTGATAAAATTTTTATCAGACAAACCTTTTGTTATTGAGCAAAAAATAAAAGTGACAGATCCTAACAAGCCAATAGTTGGATATGTAAATTTTATGGCTTGTGACAAAGAAAAATGCTTTATCCATCGGATGCTGAATTCACTTTTACCATACCGAAAAGTGACGCTGCCACAATAAAAGAAACGACTACCGCAAAGCCTGAAGCAGGTATACAAGTCGTTGAAGAAACAAAAACTGTAGTAGTAAATACGACACCAGCAGATAGTCAAGCGATCATTTCCACAGATTCATCTTTAGTAAATTCATCAGTACAGGACTTTCCGGTAGGTGCAATAATCAATGGTGACCGTATAGACCAGAAAGTTCCTTCATTAGCTTCGACCTACGAGAATCCATTGAGTAATTGTGGTGGTACAGAAGAGAAAAAAGAAGGCCTTTTTTGGACATTTATTTTTGGATTGTTGGGTGGATTTATAGCATTGTTGACACCATGTGTATTCCCGATGCTACCGATTACGGTGAGTTTTTTTACAAAAGATACCAAAAGAAAAGGTTGGGTCAATGGATTGATTTATGGTGTTTCCATAATCGTGATTTATGTATTGATAGGTTTATTGATCACAATATTTGTAGGACCGGAAGCACTCAACAGATTGTCAACAAATTGGATAGCCAATACCTTGTTTTTTATAATTTTTATAGCATTTGCCTTTTCGTTTTTTGGATATTATGAGATCACACTGCCAAGTAGCTGGAGCACCAAAAGTGATCGAATGGCCGATAAAGGTGGATTGATAGGTATATTTTTTATGGCCTTTACATTGGCATTGGTTTCATTTTCTTGTACAGGTCCGATCATTGGTACGGCAATAGTACAAGCAGCAACCAAAGGTGAATATTTAGGGCCATTTTTAGTAATGCTTGGATTTTCTACGGGATTGGCTTTGCCATTTGGATTGTTTGCAGCATTTCCAGCTTGGTTAAATACCTTACCAAAATCCGGTAGTTGGATGAATTCTGTAAAAGTTGTTTTGGGTTTTCTAGAATTGGCACTTGCATTCAAATTCCTATCTATAGCTGATATGACCAATGGTTGGGGCATACTCAAATATGAACTTTTTATGGGAATTTGGGTAGCTGTTTTTATAGCTATGGCACTTTATCTTTTTGGTTTCATAAAGTTTCCACATGATAGTCCATTAAAAAAATTATCACCTATGCGAATGGGATTTGGTGCTTTGGTTGTAGGATTGGTACTTTATCTTTTATCCGGATTTAGGGTCAATGAAAAAACCGGTGATTATAATGCGCTCGTACTTATGAGTGGATTGGCGCCACCGGCACATTACAACTTTTTTATCAAGCCACAGAGTGTAGATGCTCAGATTAAAGCCAAATATCCTTCATATTCGAAATGTGCCAACAACATCAATTGTTTTAAGGATTATTTTGAAGGTATGGCTTATGCAAAAGAAGTCAATAAACCAGTAATGCTTGATTTTACAGGGTATGGATGTGTCAATTGCCGTAAAACAGAAGAGCATATCTGGATTGATGATCGTATTCGAGGTATTTTGAATGACTCTTTAGTATTGATTTCTTTATATGTAGATGAAGACAAAAAGCTTTCTAATGTTTATATCTCTGAGCATAGTAATAAAAAACTCAGAAATGTGGGCAACAAATGGGCAGATTTTCAGATTGTCAATTTCCAACAAAATTCTCAACCTTTGTATGTAATGACGACTAATAATCAGGAAGTTATCAGTAAACCGAGACCATTTGTAGAAGGTATAGATGGCTATCTTGATTTTTTGATGTGTAGCCTCAAGGAAGCTAAAAAGTAACAAGTTATATGAAGCTCTTGTATAACGTAACTATAAAAGTAGAGTCAGATATTCATCATGAGTGGTTGGAATGGATGAAAACCGTACATATTCCAGATGTGATGGCTACTAATTGTTTTGAAAGTTATAGATTAACTCGTATTCTAGGTGATGATGACGAACACGGTGTTGGATTTGCGATACAATATGTGGCGCCTGATGATGACACTTTTGATCGATATCAAACTAACTTTGCTAAAGCCCTTCAAAAGGAGCACGCCGATAAGTATCAAAACAAGTATGTTGCCTTTAGGACATTGATGCAAATCGAATCTGAAGGCTAAAATTTTAGGCTTCTAAATGAAATGTGCTAATATCTTTTTGTACACCATTCACTACTAGAGCAATAGTATGAAGCCCAGTATAATGTTTTCGGGTGCTAAGATCTGAAAATTTGTGGGTTTTCGTCATCACTTTAGTAGCTTTAGCTGCAATTTGGGACTCAGATATCTTGAAAATCTTTTTTGAAGTTTGACCTCTTTGTTTTACAAAATGAATAACATATTCCAACCTGAATTGTGCATCTTCAGTAGCGTCATTTTGCAAGCTGAAAGTCATTTTTATCTCGTCATCTAATTGGATTTTATCCTTATCTAAAACAAACTCTTGGATAGTACAAGGTGTTTCTGTCGATGTACCGAATAAAGATAAGGCTTCTGGATGACCACTTTTCAACAGCGTTCTTGCGCCGTGTTTCAGGATCCAATTTGTATTTTTTGAGGCGTCCTTCCATTTCTTGATCAGATTTATCACTACTTCAGGATGATCTTTGGATATATCATTAAGATTATTGGCGACGCTTTTGCGCACATATTCAGAATCATCTTCCATCATCAACTCCAGGACAGGAATGATAGGATTGGGATCCAATACAAATTGTTTCAATTGTAGGCCCCAAGGTAATCTAGGTCTGCAACCTTCAGAAGCATACCGTCTGACATGCGGATTCGTATGTCGAGCCCAAATTTTCATTTGATTCATCATTCGGTCGGGATGATGCACAAAAAACAATCTACCTGCAAACTCAAAACTTGTAAAAGATGTGATTTTTTCTATTGCTGAAATTGAAGTCTCAATATCTTGCAATCCATGCAAGGGAATTATATCAGTCAGGAATGTATAAATAAAGTTTTGATCTCCGACACCTTGAGACCTTAATGCACCTATAATATCAATAATGGTGGCAACTTTGTCTGTATATTTGATTGGCAGGATCTGATCAGTAACCTGAGTAAGATGTTTCATCCTTTGTTTTAATTCCATGGCTTCCCATTCGTCGGTATGAACAGCTTTATCGAATGCATCTTCATCAAATGACGGAATGACTGTTGTTAATGCTGTGCAATATTGTTTAAAGAATGAATCACCATATAAGTTTTTTAGTAGATCGGCCATGAGATTATATTTTATATTTCAAATAAAAAGAGCAGGAATCTTGCAATATCCCTGCTCTTTTTTAACAATTACACCTAATTTATATAACAAAACTTAACTCAAATTCAAAATATTACATGACCATTTCAGCTTCAGTGACCAATTTGCGTAGGTTGATAAGTGCATATCGCATTCTACCTAATGAAGTATTGATACTGACTCTCGTCATTTGTGAAATCTCCTTAAAACTCATATCCGCATAGTGTCTGAGTATAACCACTTCTCGCTGTTCGTCGGGCTGATCTACAAGATGGCGAAGTTTGGAGTGTATTTGGCTTTTGATGATGGAATTTTCCATGTGGTCATCCTTGCATTCTAGAATATTAAAAATATCAAACGTTTCGGTGTTTGAAATTTTTGTCATTCGTTTTGCTCTACGGAAGTGATCGACACACATATTGTACGCAATTCTCATAGCCCATTGAAGGAATTTACCTTCATTGTTATATTTTTCTTTGCGTAAAGTATCAATGATTTTGATAAAGACTTCCTGAAAGATATCTTCTGCCAATTCGGTATCTTTGACAAATAGATAAATTGATGTATATATTTTGTCTTTATGTCTCTTTAAGAGGACTTCGAAAGCTGTGGAATTACCATTGAGATAAAGGGAGATCAATTCCTGATCGTTTAACATCTTAAGTTGCATACCTACACAAGTATTTAAAGATTAAATAAATTTTCTTATTTTAAAGTGTAGATGTGTATGCTATAGAAGAATATTTTAATTGATGATGTTAAATAAATTTTGAAAAATCTAAACGCAAAGATAAGTATGTTTTTCTAATTGTCAAGAGGTACGCAAAAAAAATCTACAAAAGATGTTAAAATTTTTTTCGAGGGGATTTATTTTATACATTTGCATTGCCTTTAGCCGAAGTGGTGAAATTGGTAGACACGCACGTTTCAGAGGCGTGTGACGCAAGTCATGCGGGTTCAAGTCCCGCCTTCGGCACACAGCAGTCCTGAGCGTAATAGTAAGTTCAGGGCTGATTTTAATTCGATGTATTTATTAGAATTTTACTTTTTTGATGTATCATTGTGAGATTTTGATAATAAAAAAATAATCAAATATGAAGCTTGTATCTTGGAATATCAATGGAATACGCGCTGTAGTAGGTCGTACATTTTTGCAACAATTTGCTGAGATTGACGCAGATATCTTTTGTCTGCAAGAGACGAAGGCCCAAGATGACCAAGTAGCTGAAGCCCTTGCATCGTTAAAGGATTATCATATATATAGCAATTCGGCGGACAAAAAAGGATACTCAGGTGTAGCCATTATTTCCAAAAAAGCACCATTGTCTGTGACTCGTAATATCAATATACCCGATCATGATATGGAAGGCAGAGTTATTGCAGCAGAATTCGACGATTTTATTTTGGTCAATGTTTATGTTCCCAATAGTGGAGAAGGACTCAAGAGACTAGAATATAGAGCAGAATGGGATGCTGCGTTTACTTCATATCTCGAATCGCTCAGACAACGCAAAAATGTAATCGTCACTGGAGATTTTAATGTGGCCCATCAAGCGATAGACCTTGCAAGACCTAAGGAGAATTATAATAAGACATCAGGATACACTCAGGTGGAGATAGACGGTATGTCAACACTTTTACATAAGGGTTTTGTAGATTCTTACAGAGAATTGTATCCACAAAAGGTACAATACTCTTTTTGGAGTGTGAGATTTGGGGCAAGGGCAAAAAATCTCGGATGGCGGATTGATTATTTTTTGGTGGACGAACGGATGAAAGGACAGATAAAAGATGCTGAAATCCTAGACCAAGAATTAGGCTCTGACCACTGCCCGATTGTTTTGACATTAAAATAAAATTTTGTTAAAACGGAAATAAGCTGTTACATTTTATCAAAAGTATAGTCTTTAAAATATTAAATGTATTATTAACACAAATTAAATAAACGAACATGAACAAGTCACTAATTTTAGGAATTTTTAGTTTTCTTTTAGTTTTTGGAACTTCTCAATTAAATGCACAGAAAACAAAAGAGCTAGAGAAGCAAGAGAAAATGGCTGAAAAGGAAGCTAAAAAAGCTGAAAAGGAAGTAGCTAAAGCAGAAAAAGAAGCAGAAAAGGCAGAAAAAGATGCAGAAAAAGCGGAAGCAGAGTACGAAAAAGGTACTAACCCTAAAGCTCGAGCGAATAGAGAAAAGGCAAAAGCCAACAAAGAAAAGGCCATGAAGAATAAGGAGCGTGCCATGAAGAACAGAGAGAAAGCCGAAATGAAAAGAGAAAAGGCCAAATCAAAAAAAGACAAACATAAAGAAAAAATGGAGGCCGAAGTAATGGAAGAAGAAGGCAGCAACTAAAATATATTTTCTTTATAAAAACAAAATTGGCGCCGTATCTAAACAAGGTACAGGCGCCTTTTTATTGGTATAGGGTTGAAAACCTATTAGAAATAATTGCTAATGATGCAAATAAAATAGATAAAAATTGTCAACTTTGCGGCCTTATGCGTGAAGTAGGCCATTCTTATCTTGATGAATTAAATGATATACAACGTCAGGCGGCATTGTGTATCGAAGGCCCTGTAATGGTTATCGCTGGTCCCGGTTCCGGCAAAACTAGGGTATTAACCTATCGTATCGCTCATATGATACATTCTGGTATTAATCCCGGCAATATCATGGCGCTTACCTTTACCAACAAAGCGGCGAGAGAGATGAAGGATCGTATAGAAAGGGTAGTAGGCACCAAAGCAAATAGAGTTTGGGCTGGTACGTTTCACTCACTTTTTGCCCGAATATTGCGAGTAGAAGCGCATAGGATCGGATATCCCAATGATTTTACGATTTATGATACCGATGATACCAAAAGTGTGGTGTCTGAGATCATTACACAAATGAATCTTGATAAAAAAGTGTATGCGCCCGGAGTTGTAAGGTCACGAATATCAGCGGCAAAAAGCAATTTGATCACGCCCAAGTTGTACGTCGCAAACGATGAATTGATGGCATATGATCGCATGAACAGAAGGCCGCTCATTCATGCTATTTATGAAAAATATGCTGCACGATGTCTCAGAGCTGGTGCGATGGATTTTGATGATCTTCTTTTGCAGATGTTTAAGTTATTGTATCAAAATCCTGATGGTATCCGAGAGAAATATCAGCGGCAGTTTCAGTATTTGATGGTCGATGAGTTTCAAGATACCAATTATCTGCAATACGAGATTCTGAAGTTATTTACAGTATATAACGGTAGTAAAAACAATCTTTGCATTGTAGGCGATGATGCACAAAGTATATATTCCTTTCGAGGTGCTACGATTGAAAATATCCTGCAGTTTGAGAATGATTTTCCAGAATTGAAGACATTTAAATTGGAGCAAAATTATCGATCCACACAATTTATAGTAGAAGCTGCCAATGAAGTAATCAATCACAACAAGCGACAGATCCAGAAAAAAATATGGACTGATCGGGTAGAAGGCAACAAGATCAAAGTCATCAAGACAATGACCGAAACCGAAGAAGGCAAAAGAGTTGCTGATACCATCATAGAGCAGAAAAATAGGTATAATCTCGCAAATCGGGAATTTGCCATCTTGTATCGTACCAACGGTCAGTCGAGGGTTTTTGAAGAGCAATTGCGAAGATACAATATAGCATATCGTGTATATGGAGGACTTTCATTTTATTCCCGTAAGGAAATTAAGGACTTGATTGCATATATGCGCCTTACGATCAATGATAAAGATGATGAAGCCCTAAAGAGAGTCATAAATTATCCACGACGTGGCATCGGAGATAGTAGCATCGATCAGATTTCTCAGTTGGCCAATGATAATGATTTGAGTATGTGGGAAGTACTCACAAAAATCGAATTTAATAATCGATCACGCAAGAGTATCGGTGAATTTGTAGAATTGATCAGGGCTTTCAAGGCAAAAGCAGTCAAATCTAATGCTTATGAAATAGCTGATTATATAGCTAGGCATAGTGGAATTCTAACCTTGCTCAAAGAAGATAAATCGCCTGAAGGATTAGGTAGAATCGAAAACATTACCTCTTTATTAGATGGTATCCAGGAGTTTGTGCAGGACGATGAGCTCGAGATAGGCGAAGAAGGCTCTTTGGATAGGAGTTTGTCAGCATATTTACAGACTATTTCATTGATGACGGATGCGGATGAGAAAGAAGAAAATACGGACAATGTCACGTTGATGTCGGTACACTCAGCCAAAGGATTGGAATTCAGGTCTGTTTTTGTTGTAGGGCTTGAAGAAAACCTGTTTCCGAGTTATATGGCGCTCAGTGAGAGCAATAATGTAGATGAAGAAAGGCGTTTGTTTTACGTAGCGATAACCAGAGCGGAAGAATTGCTTTGCCTGACATTTGCCAATAGCCGATACCAATATGGACAGATGCGATATAACGATCCAAGTAGATTTTTGGAAGAGATTTCAGAAAAAAACCTGGATTCCATCATTTCTATCACGAAAAAACCTGAATTTCCTGAACCTAAAATCTTGGGTAATTTCCGACCTTTGGGTAGCAGAAAACCCGCAATCTCGGTCAACCCAGATGACTTTGTCGCAGCAAATCCTTCGGACATAAAAGCAGGAATGGAAGTCATCCATTTGAAGTTTGGACAAGGAAAAGTGATGAGTGTGGATGACAGATTGGTTGCGACAATAGTCTTTGAAGGACTGGATGATACACCAGAGAAACGCATCATGCTTCAATTTGCGAAGCTCCAGATCGTGGTGTAGATTACCTATGGCGCTAAATTCCTATTGAAAGCATAAAGCAAATCTTGTCAAATTTGTTAATTTTACAGCAAATTTGGCATGGATATGAGATTTACAAACAAATGGATTTTTTTTACACTGCTGATGACAGGTCCGATTCTCCTGTTTTCGCAGATACCTTTATATGACATGAACTTGCAATTGGATACAGCGAAAAACACACTTTCCGTTGATATAAAATTGGATATCAGTACTATAGAATCACTGCCGAAAGATACGATTTGGTTTCATCTTCCGTTTAATTCATACAATAAATATAGCCCTTTTGCAGCTGAACAACTTAAGGCTGAGTCACCTTATTTTCATTTCCGTAGAGAATCAGAATATTGCAGTATGTCAGGGCTATTTATTCAAAAAAACAATATCAATCAAGCTTATTTTTTTAAAGATGAAGGACAGGAATTTGTAGGCATTTTGGCTGAAAAAGCGGAAATAATCAACTTTAGCTATACGATTCAATTACCAAAATTGATTGATGGGCTTGGATATTCAAATGGAAATTATTTTTACACAATTTTTATCCGCAATTACTACCTTATGATGGTCAGTGGCATTTTAGTCCAAACAAACAGTATATTCATCCCACATACCGAAGTGCAGATATTGGAGCCAGAATCAATGATATAAAAAGTGAAATATTTACAGTTGGAATTCCCAGATGTATAGGTAATGAATTGATGATCGATGCATATAACGTCAAAGATTTTGCTATAGTAATGATCAAAAATAGCAAATATATACAAAGAAGTATATTTCCATCAAACAACAATAAAGTACCATTGTCAATGGTTTTTTTGGATAATTATGATGAAAAAAAGTGGCCGATTACAAAGGACGATGTACAATTTATAATAGATAAATTTACCAAGATTTTTGGTACATATCCGCATCCTACAATTAATGTTTATTTTAATAATAAATCATGTGAGTCTTGTTTTCTCGCTAGTGGTATGAGACAAATTTTGGCTGAGCAAGGTGATAGATTAGATTTGATGGTTTTTTTGGTTGGAATTTTATCTGAAGTTTGGGCGGAAGGGATTATGGATGTAAAACCTGAAGAATATTGGATGTTTAATGGTTTATCGAGCTATTATTCAACCAGAATAAATTATGAAATTATACCTGATTCTTTAAAAGACAATACAACAGAATTTAAAATCCCTGAAAATAGTGTCCTTTATGAAGAGTTAAAAAAGGGAAAGCTAACGCCATTAAAAACTTCTGTTGATCAGCTGGATGCAAGACAACAATACGTGAATACAAACTACAAGTCAAATGCTTTTTACCAATATATTGAGACGCTGGTAGGTCAGGAAACACTCGATAAAGCAGTGCACTCTTTTTTAGAAAATCATCAGAAATTTACATATACTAGTTTTGTTAAAAAGCTGGAGGACATCAGTAATAAATCGTTGCGAACGTCTTTAGATACTTACATCAATGCTGTTGGAAATACAGACTATGCTATAAAAGAAGTAGAGCGTAAAAATAATACATTCAAAATAAACATGCTCAATAACGATTCAATAAGCCTTCCAATCAATATTTCATTTGTAAAAAGAGATGGAAGTTCAGAATCAATTGTCATCCCAGGTTTTATAGGAGAAAAAAGTATAGTTACAGAAGTTAAAGATATTGATAATATTTATGTTATAACTCTAGACAAAGAAGGCGTTTTACCAGAAAAGGATCGTAATAACAATCACTTTTTCCCAAATGGCAGTAAAAAAAGCCGACCTTTCAGATTAAAAAGCATATTTGCTGAAGAAGATTCAAAATATAAAAAACTCCTCATGCAGCTGTATCCGGCGTACAATAACCTAGATGGATGGATGGCAGGATCAGTTTTTACAAATAGTAACTTTAATATTTATAAGGATTTTAGCTTTGCAGTAGCGCCGATGTATTCTTTTAGAAATAAAGAATTATATGGTCAGGCTTGGGCAAATTACAACCATCATCTAGGTAGTGAGACTTTTGATTTATTGACATTGAGATGTGGTATCAAAACATTTAGCAGAGATTATGATAAGAAATTTGATTACACAGAGCGGTACATAAGGATAGATCCAACTATCAAATTGAGATTCAAAAATAAATTAGTTAATGGGATTACCGCATCACTTTGGTACAAAATGACCTTATTGGATGAGGAATTAGGAGATGATTCGGATGGACTTGTAAAAATCTCGCATATAAATTCAATGATCCATAGGCTGGGTTACGATTATAAAAAGTATAGTGAATTATCTACTTCAGGACTGAATTTTATAGCAGAACAACAATCATTTGATGGTGGAAATTATTTAAAACTGACAGCAATGGCTACTCAAAGATGGATGTACAGACCAAACAAGAATTTTTATTTTAGGGTTTTTACATCTGGTTTCTTAACAAACACAAACAAAGACGTTCTTGGACGGACATTAGGCAGTATTGCACTGATCTATGATGGTGTCAGTGATTATACTTATGATGAATACTTTTTCTCAAGACAGAACCAAAATTTGTTGTATGATGACCAAGTAAGCCTAGTGAATGGTGGTGGATTTAAGACACCAGTGGGATCACAATTCAGCATTGGCACATCCAATAATTTTGCGGCTGCGTTAAATACAAGTATAGATCTACCATTTAGGCAATCATGGTTTCCGATCAGAGCCTACTTCGATATAGGAACTGCTAGTGTAAAAGAAGGCGATAAGTTTGTAAACAGATGGATGTATAATGGTGGTTTGTCATTAAATTTTGATGATATTTTTGCGATCCATTGTCCATTGATTTATTCAAAAGACTTGGGCAATATCTATAAAGAAGTACATAATTCATTTTTTTCAAGACTTAGTTTTTCAGTCAATTTAAACAGAGTAAACCTTTGGGAAGAAGAAGATCCCGATTTAGATTAAACATGTAATATATGGTCATAGGAATAGTAGGCGCAGGTGCAATGGGCGCAGGTATTGCCCAAGTAGCTGCCATGGCAGGCAATGAAGTAAGGCTTTTCGATACAAGTAGTGAAGCAAAAAACAATGCTTTGCTAAAAATAAAGGAGAGTATCAATAAGTTTGTAGCAAAAGGACAAGTTTCTCCAGCAGAAGGCGTGGCAATCGCAGGTCGAGTTTATCTTTGCGAAAAGCTAGAAACATTTGCCGATTGTGATGTGGTGATAGAAGCCATTATCGAAGATTTAGGTGTTAAAAAGACGTTATTTATCAATTTAGAAAGTGTTGTTACAGCTCATTGTATTTTGGCAACCAATACATCATCTCTGTCTGTGACTTCGATCGCATCCTCGCTAAATCGACCTGAAAGATGTATCGGAGTTCATTTTTTCAATCCTCCGGTGCTGATGAAACTCGTGGAAGTCGTACCTGCCATCCAAACAAACAGCGACATCACAAATCAGGTTAAAAAAATGATCGAATCTTGGGGAAAAACCGTGGTTTTGGCCAAAGATACACCAGGATTTATTGTCAATAAAGTGGCAAGACCATTCTATAGCGAAGCCATACGGATCTTAGAAGAAGGCATCGCCGATGTGGTTACTATCGATCAGGCTATGACCGAGAATGGCTTCAAAATGGGCCCATTTACTTTGATGGATTTTATCGGCCATGACGTAAATTATCGAGTGACAGAGTCTGTGTGGAAATCATTTTTTTATGATAGTAGATACCGGCCTTCTTTTACGCAATTGAGACTTTTAGAAGCTGGTTACCTTGGCAAAAAAAGCGGAAAAGGCTTTTATGACTATACCATTGAAAATACCATAAAACAAGTAGAAGATACCAGTTTGAAAAATTCAATCTTTCTACGTATTATTTCTATGCTTATCAATGAAGCCGCAGATACTGTATGGCAACAAATATGTAGCAAGGACGACGTTGAGCTGGCAATGAAACTTGGGGTAAATTACCCGAAAGGACTTCTAGAATGGGGAAGCGAACTTGGGTATCAAAAAATTGTTGATCATTTGGACGATTTACATCAAACGTATGGCGAAGAGCGATATAGAGTTTGTCGATATTTAAGAAATTTAGCATAATTTTAAAACTTTCTTTCGCACATTTCTTCCAATTTTGTGTTTAATTTATGTAAATAGAAAAGAAATGAAATTTGGAAATGTATTATTAGGATTATTGTTAGTAGGCATAGGTGTCTTTTTAGGTAATAAGTATTTTAGTCCGAAAACGATTGACATTTCAACCGAAGAATTAGAAAATACGCCTAAGAGTCAAGAAGAAACATCACATCGTAGGGCAATAGATTCGGTGACCTATCTGACAAATAGTGAACAAGCGACAATTGATTTATTTGAAAAATCAGCGCCATCGGTTTGCTTTATTACGACCTTAAATCAGCAAAGAGATTATTGGTCACGAAATATAACTGAGATACCTGCTGGTTCTGGTTCTGGTTTTATCTGGGATACTGAGGGCCATATAATCACCAATTTTCACGTTATACAGAATGCTTCAAAATTTAAAGTTACTTTGGGAGATCACACTACTTGGGACGCAACTGTAGTCGGTGCCGAGCCCAATAAAGACCTTGCAGTATTAAAGATTGGTGCACCTGCAGATAAGCTTCGGCCAATACCTGTAGGTCAATCCTCGACATTGAAAGTTGGTCAATCCGTGTATGCTATTGGCAATCCATTTGGACTAGACCAATCGTTGACTACAGGTGTAATCAGTGCTTTGGGTAGAGAGATAACATCTGTTGGTGGCAGGCCTATCAGAGATGTAATACAAACGGATGCGGCGATCAATCCGGGTAATTCGGGCGGACCACTGTTGGATAGTAGCGGAAGACTCATTGGTGTCAATACGATGATTTATAGTCCATCAGGCGCTTCGGCAGGCATTGGATTTTCGATTCCAGTTGATGAAGTAAATTGGGTAGTTTCTGATCTCATCAAATACAAAAAGGTCAAAAGGCCTAAGATTGGTATCGAATTATTACCACCGCAATATGCCCAAAATTGGGGAATAGAAGGCGCAATGATTATTGGAATTTTACCAAATGGAAGTGCAGAAAAAGCGGGTTTAAAGCCTATGGAGCAAACCAGATCTGGTGAAATCATTTTTGGTGATATTATCGTGGGTGTAGATGATAAACCGATAAAATCCAACAACGATTTGTATTTAGTTTTGGAAAAGTATGCTCCTGGCGACAAAGTCGAAATCTCATATCTAAGAAATGAAAAAAGAGAGAAAGCATCAGTATTTTTAACAGAATGAGTTTAATAGTTAAGATATTGATTTGCATAATTAAGTATTCAACACATAAAAGATTTAGTTTTTACATAAAATAATGTAAACGATAAGAGTTATAATTTATATAAATAATTATATGAAATTAACTCAGAAAAGACTTTTACTAATTTGTCTTATAAACTACCTTTACAATTGATTTAATGAAATTTCAGGTAAAATATCCGGTCATTTCATATGTGATCGGATTTTTTGTCATTGTATAAATTTAATAAAATTAAAGGTAATGCTTAATTTAAAACTCACACTCAACCTTAGAAATTCCTATTTAATTATATTGCTAATGTTGGGTATAACTTCCCTTGATGCGCAATGTATATTGAATGTAAGTGACCTAAATAACCCTTCATCTTGTTATGCAACAGATGGTTCATTCCAAGTAACTTCAGTTAATGGTGGATGTAATAGGTTGATAAGTGTTTATAAAAACAGTGTGCTTCTTGCTCAAGGAAGTGGTACAATTAACATTTCTGGTCAAGGTGCTGGGGATTTTGAAATTGTGTCTCCAGCTACATGTGGATGTGCTAGTCCATCATCCAAAGTTGTTACCCTTTTTGCAGGTAGTCCCACACCATTGGTTCCTTATGTCAATTCTGGAGCTGGCCAATATCAGGCGGACAAGGTATTCATATGTAGAGGCGGAAATGTAAGTTTGGGCGTCCAATCTCTAGGTTGGGCAGGATTGAGCATTTCTGGTCCTAATGGATATTTTGACAATACACCTGATGGTAGTTCATTTTGGAATTTTACCAATCTGCAGCCAATCCATAGTGGTACATATACGGTAAGATTTACCAATATTAATGGTTGTGTATCGACAAGAAATATTGTTCTCACTGTCGGTAGTTTGAACGTAAATGCGGGAAGTGATAAGGCAGGATGTCCAGGAACTTCACATACACTTGAAGCAAATGTGAGTGGTCAATCGGTATGTTCGAATACTTGTCCTTCCACATTAGATTCTCTGCTAGTGGTGTGGAGCCTAGATCAGTGTAACGCATCTACACAAACACAACAAAACTCATATACAGAATTTATCCCTACCTATCCTTCTAATGGAAATTGTACACAGATTGGAGCGACAAATGTATATAGAGATCAAGGAGAGCATTCATGTACACCTGTATTAGGTAGTTATTCTGGTGATGTAGGAATGTGTGTACCAGCTATGGAAAGTTGTGATCCTTCTGAATATACACCTGAACATGCAGTGAAATTTGAAGTTACACTCACTCCGCAAGAAGCTGGAAGAATTACAAAACTATCATTTGTAGAACAATCTCCACTTGTTTGGATAACTACCAATGGTTCGACAGGTCCAAATAATTATAATACAAAGTATTTATTAAGAGTTTATAAAAATGGCCTTTTGATATATTCTGAAGATGATAGAAATACTGAAAAAACATGGAATTTGGAAGAATTTGATTTTAGCACTAATCCGGCTTTCGCCATCACAGAAGCAGCAACATTCAGATTCGAATTGAGAGGTTACTGTGTGAATAATGTTGGTGGAAACATGTCAGGATGGGAGTTGAATGATATAAGAATTTTTGGTGGATGTTGTTCAGGATTAACGACGTATAATGATGTATCATTTTTGTGGTCAACAGGTGAGACAACTTCGTCTATATCAGTAAATCCATCGACTACTACAGATTATACAGTGACAGTAAAAGATTGTAATGGATGCACATTTTCAGATGATGTAAAAGTAGGTGTTCATCCGCTTCCAACTCCAACAATTACGGGTACTCCAGCGATTTGTGTTGGTGGTTCGTCGGTATTGACCGCTTCCGGAGGCACTGCTTATGTTTGGTCATCCGGAGAAACGACAACTTCGATTACGGTTAGCCCAACAGCTACTACGACATATATTGTCACCGTAACTAGTGATAAAGGTTGCAGCGCATCAACCAATTTTATGGTGGTTGTAAATCCACTTCCTTCGCCAGTGATAAGTGGTGATTTCGTGATTTGTATTGGTGAATCAACGTTATTGACCGCATCAGGAGGTATCACTTTTGAATGGAGTACTGGAGCTACCACTAGCTCAATTACAGTAAGTCCAACAGTAAATACAACCTATTTGGTAATGGTTACTGATGAAAATGGGTGCCAAGAATATACTGAAGTTTTAGTTCAGGTGAATCCACTTCCAGTACCAGTTATTTCGGGGAATAGTGTAATTTGTGCTGGTCAACAAACAACACTAACTGCTAGTGGTGGAACAACATATTTATGGAGTACTGGAGAAACTTCCCCAGATATTGACGTAAGTCCAACAACAAGTACAACTTATACCGTCACAGTTACAGATATTAACGGTTGTTTTGCTACAAAAACAAAAACAGTAAATGTAAATCCATTACCAGTACCTGTGATAAGTGGCAATAGTTCATTTTGTACCGGTACGTCATCTGTTTTAACTGCAAGTGGTGGCGTGACATATGTTTGGTCCACAGGAGCAACTACTACATCCATTAATATTAATCCGGGATTAAATACTACCTATACCGTGACAGTCACTGATGTAAATGGGTGTACAGCGTCCGTAAGTAGAATGGCTAATGTCATGAGCTTGCCGATCGCAGAAATAACGGGCGTTAATGAAATTTGTAAAGGATCTACAATCTCATTAACAGCGTCAGGTGGTGTAATATTTTTGTGGAATACAGGAGATGCTGCAAATACGATTACTGTTTCACCTGAAGAAACCACTATTTATAGAGTCACAGTTACAGATAATAATGGATGTACAGGCACATCGGCACATGCAGTTACAGTTCATGAAAATCCAACTGTTACAATCTCTGGTGATGATGAATTTTGTATTGGAGGAAGTACAAATCTTACAGCTGATGTCATAGGAAAAACATATTGTGAAAAAGATTGTACCAAGGAATTGATGATAAACTGGACTATGGACCAATGTAATTCAGACGGTGTTGCCAATCAAAGGGATTATAGTGAATTTGTTGGAGATTTGATCTCAAATTGCAATCTTGAAAATGTTACAAACACAAATGCATTTAGAGATCGGGGAGATCATTCTTGTACTCCAGATGGAAATGGAGGCGTTGGATTATGTATTGGCACATTATCGAGTTGTGATCCTAATGATTATGACCCAATTAATGCGCTTAGATTTAATGTAACTGTAGATCCGGTTGAATTGGGCAAGCTTACAAAACTCACCTTTAGAGAGCAGTCTCCGATAAACTGGTTAACTACGAATGGATCAACAGGAATTAATAATTATAATGAAAAATATTTGATTCGAGTATATAAGAATGGTGTGTTGGTTTACGCCAAAAATGACATTGCCACAGAGCGAATTTGGAATTTGGAAACATTTGATTTTACTGATCATCCAGAATTTACTATTACTGAACAAACAATATTCTCTTTTGAGTTATATGGATATTGTGTTGTAGATAATGGAGGTACGCCTGGTTGGGAAATTGATGATATCAGATTGTATGGTGGTGAATGTCCATCATCTCCAGTGGTGGAAAATGTATCTTATCTTTGGTCAACTGGTGCCACAACTTCAAATATAAATGTAGCACCTTCAATATCAACCACATATTCAGTTACTGTAACTGATTGTAATGGCTGCCAAGGATCTGACCAACATACTATAACTGTGCATCCATTGCCAACGCCAAGTATCCCAGGCGACACAGAAATCTGTACAGGTGCGAGCACAACGTTGACAGCTAGTGGAGGAACGACTTATTTATGGAGCAATGGAGCAACTAGCACAAATATCACAGTTAGCCCAACGGCAACAACGACTTATAATGTAACCGTAACGGATGGTAATGGCTGTCAAGCATCGACAAGTGTAACGGTGACAGTACATCCACTTCCAATCGCTAGTATCAGTAGTGACACAGAAATCTGTACAGGTGCGAGCACAACGTTGACGGCAAGTGGAGGAACGACTTATGTATGGAGTAATGGAGCAACCACCTACTGGATAGATGTAAATCCAACGACAACGACCACATATAATGTAACGGTAACGGATGGTAATGGCTGTCAAGCTTCAACAAGTGTCACAGTAACCGTAAATCCATTGCCTACACCAAGTATAAGTGGCGATACAGAGATATGTACAGGCACGAGCACGACTTTGACAGCAAGTGGAGGAACAACTTATGTATGGAGTAATGGGGCAACCAGCTCAAGCATCACAGTTAGCCCAACGGCAACAACGACATACAATGTAACCGTAACGGATGGTAATGGCTGTCAAGCTTCAACAAGCGTAACAGTTAAAGTAAATCCGCTTCCTTCTCCAAGTATAACGGGCGATACAGAAATATGTACAGGTGCGACCACAACGTTGATAGCTAGTGGAGGAATAACTTATGCGTGGAGTAATGGAGCAACTGAAGCGAGCATTACCGTAAGCCCAACGGCGACAACGACTTATAATGTAACGGTAACGGATGGCAATGGCTGTCAAGCTTCAGCAAGTGTAACAGTGACAGTAAATCCGCTTCCAACGCCAAGTATAACAGGTGATACAGAAATTTGTAATGGTGCAACAACAAGATTGACAGCTAGTGGTGGAACAAGTTATACATGGAGCACAGGAGCAACCACCTACTGGATAGATGTAAACCCAACGGCAACAACGACTTATAATGTAACGGTAACGGATGGTAATGGCTGTCAAGCTTCAGCAAGTGTAACAGTGGCAGTAAATCCATTTCCTACGGCAAGTATAAGTGGCGACAAAGAAATATGTACAGGTACGAGCACAACGTTGACAGCTAGTGGTGGAACAGCATATGTATGGAGTAATGGGGCAACTGAAGCAAGCATCACAGTTAGCCCAACGACGACAACGACTTATAATGTAACCGTAACGGATGGCAATGGCTGTCAAGCATCAACAAGTGTCACCGTAACAGTACATCCACTTCCAATCGCAAGTATAAGTGGCGACAAAGAAATATGTACAGGTGCGAGCACAACGTTGACAGCTAGTGGAGGAACGCATTAGGAGAAGGAGCACACATATGACGTTAGAACGGCAACGACATAATAAAGGAGCAACTGAGAGCAAGTGACAGAACCATTACCGTAAGCACACAGTGTACAGGACAACAACAGAAAAGAGGGGGAAAGGCGGGAGCACAGGGCAACACCGGAAGCAACACTTATAATGTAACAGTAACAGATGGCAATGGCTGCCAATCATCAACAAGTTAACAGTGAACAGTACATGCCTACACCAAGTATAACAGGCGACACAGAAATCTGTACAGGAGAAACAACGAGATTAACAGCGAGTGGCGGAACAGGCTATCTGTGGAGTAATGGATCAACAAGCTACTGGATAGATGTGAATCCAACGACGACAACGACATACAATGTTACCGTAACGGATGGTAATGGCTGTCAAGCTTCAACAAGTGTAACAGTAACAGTAAATCCATTGCCTACAATAACGATAAGTGGTGATACAGAAATATGTGCAGGTGAATGTACGACATTGACAGCCACCGGTGGAGCAACATATGAATGGGGCAATGTTGGCTCCAATGGATATGAATGTAACGGGGCATTTTTTGTAGGTGGCTTACAAGGTGGTGAGCCACAGAATTTGTATAATATGACAGGGACGCAATTGCGAGAAATAGGACCATTGGGAACAAATAATGTTAATGGCATAGCGTATTATTGTCAGGCCAATAGCACACCGCATATATATGGGATGAGGATGAAGGGCAATAGTATAACGGATGCAACGCGTGCGGATTTAGTACAAATAGATCCCCGGACAGGTGCAACAGTGATCTTAGGAGAGATACCACAACCGCCAAATCCATATGGATTAACTGGAACAACAGGTATCATGGGATATATAGGAGAAGCGACAAGAGGAGGCAAATATTATTTTCCTGCAGTATCGGCGTTGATAAATCCAGTAACATTTGCGATAATAGATTATAGCATATATTTAGGCGAGATAGATTTGAATAATCATGGCAATGGTGGGAATGTTGTATATAGGGCGATATCGATATTACCAACCTGTCGCCCATATATGGATGCATGTGTAGCGGCCTTCCAGCAGTATGCACTAAATCCTGGATCGAGAGAGCCATCTGGAGAATTCAGGACTGGGCATTAAGTGAAGATGAGCAAACGTTGTATTCATTTTTTGGGATAGAGAATGCCTTATTCAGATTGAATTTAGGAACAATGACAACAAATTGTGTAGCAGGACCGATTTCGAATGGAATCTATACAGGACAGACAGGAGTACAGACAGATGAATTTGGAGGTATATATTTTGAGAATAATGAATTGATGGGTTATCAGGTTGATAGAGGCCGAGTGATGCGGATCGACCAGAATGATGGTACATTAACCTTGGTAAGTAGTGATTATCCTAGGGATTACCGAGGAGATAATGCGATATGTAGAGATTGTGGAATGACCACGGGACCGAATAATGAGGCAGAGATAACAGTATGTCCAGATGAGACGACCACTTATACAGTAACAGTAACGGACGAAAACGGATGTAGTAGTAGTAAGGAAGTAACCGTAACAGTCCATCCACTTCCGACAGCAAATATCAGTGGCGACACAGAAATCTGTACAGGCTCAAGTACGAGTTTGACGGCGAGCGGTGGAACAAGTTATGTATGGAGCAATGGCGCAACTGGAGCAAGTATTACGGTAAGTCCGACAGCAACAACGACCTATAATGTGACGGTAACGGATGTCAATGGATGTGATGGAACAGCAAGTAAAACAGTAATAGTTAATCCGCTACCGGCAGTGAGTATATTTGGAATAGATGAAATTTGTAATGGTGGCAATACAACACTGTTTGCAAGTGGTGGAGTGAGTTATGTTTGGAGCAATGGAGCAACCAGCACAAGTATTGCGGTAAGCCCAACAGCAACAACGACTTATAATGTAACGGTAACGGATGGTAATGGCTGTCAAGCTTCAACAAGTGTCACAGTAACCGTACATCCATTGCCTACGGCAAGTATCAGTGGCGACACAGAGATATGTACAGGAACAACAACGAGATTAACAGCTAGTGGCGGAACAGGCTATCAATGGAGCACAGGTGCAACTACTTACTGGATAGATGTGAATCCAACGGCGACAACGACTTATAATGTAACCGTAACGGATGGTAATGGTTGTCAAGCTTCAACAAGCGTAACAGTTAATGTAAATCCACTTCCTACGCAAGTATAACGGGCGATACAGAAATATGTACAGGTACGAGCACAACGTTGACAGCAAGTGGAGGAACAGCTATGTATGGAGTAATGGAGCAACCAGCTCAAGCATCACAGTTAGCCCAACGGCGACAATGACTTATAATGTAACCGTAACGGATGGCAATGGCTGTAAAGCATCAACCAGTGTAACGGTGACTGTACATCCGCTTCCAATCGCAAGTATAACAGGTGACACAGAGATATGTACAGAACAACAACGAGATTAACAGCAAGTGGTGGAACGATTATTTATGGAGTAATGGTGCAACAGCCTAATGGATAGATGTGAATCCAACGGCGACAATGACTTATAATGTAACCGTAACGGATGGCAATGGCTGTCAAGCATCAATCAGTGTAACAGTGACTGTACATCCATTGCCTACTCCAAGTATAACGGGCGACACAGAGATATGTACAGGAACAACAACAAGATTAACAGCTAGTGGCGGAACAGGCTATCTGTGGAGCACAGGTGCAACTACTTACTGGATAGATGTGAATCCAACGGCGACAACGACTTATAATGTAACCGTAACGGATGGCAATGGCTGTCAAGCTTCAACAAGCGTAACAGTGACAGTAAATCCGCTTCCAACGCCAAGTATAACGGGCGATACAGAAATATGTACAGGAACAACAACGAGATTAACAGCTAGTGGTGGAACAGGCTATCTGTGGAGCACAGGTGCAACAACCTATTGGATAGATGTAAACCCAACGGCGACAACAACTTATAATGTAACCGTAACGAATGGTAATGGCTGTCAAGCTTCAACAAGTGTAACGGTGACAGTACATCCACTTCCAATCGCTAGTATCAGTGGTGACACAGAAATATGTACAGGTGCGAGCACAACGTTGATAGCTAGTGGAGGAACGACTTATGTATGGAGTAATGGGGCAACTGAAGCAAGCATTACCGTTAGCCCAACAGCGACAACAACCTATAATGTAACCGTAACGGATGGTAATGGCTGTCAAGCTTCAGCAAGTGTAACAGTTACAGTAAATTCGCTTCCAACGCCAAGTATAACGGGCGACAAAGAAATCTGTACAGGTGCGAGCACAACGTTGATAGCTAGAGGAGGAACGACTTATGTATGGAGTAATGGAGCAACTGAAGCAAGCATTACCGTTAGCCCAACAGCGACAACAACCTATAATGTAACCGTAACGAATGACAATGGCTGTCAAGCATCAACAAGTGTAACAGTAACAGTAAATCCACTTCCAACCGCAAGTATAACAGGCGATACAGAGATATGTACAGGTGCGAGCACAACGTTGACGGCAAGTGGAGGAACGACTTATGCGTGGAGTAATGGGGCAACCAGCTCAAGCATCACAGTTAGCCCAACGGCGACAACGACTTATAATGTAACCGTAACGGATGGCAATGGCTGTCAAGCATCGACAAGTGTAACAGTGACAGTAAATCCATTGCCTACGGCAAGTATAAGTGGCGACAAAGAAATATGTACAGGTACGAGCACAAGATTGACAGCTAGTGGTGGAACAAGTTATACATGGAGCACAGGTGCAACAACCTACTGGATAGATGTAAACCCAACGGCGACAACGACTTATAATGTAACGGTAACGGATGGCAATGGCTGTCAAGCATCAACAAGTGTAACGGTAACAGTACATCCATTTCCAACGGCAAGTATAAGTGGCGACACAGAAATATGTAATGGAGCAACAACGAGATTAACAGCTAGTGGAGGAACAGCATATCTATGGAGTAATGGAGCAACTAACCTATTGGATAGACGTAAGTCCAACGGCGACAACGACTTATAATGTAACGGTAACGGATGGTAACGGCTGTCAAGCATCAACAAGTGTAACAGTGACAGTACATCCATTGCCTACACCAAGTATAAGTGGCGATATAGAAATATGTACAGGTGCGACCACAACGTTGACAGCTAGTGGTGGAACAGCATATGTATGGAATAATGGAGCAACTGAAGCAAGCATTACCGTAAGCCCAACGGCGACAACGACTTATAATGTAACGGTAACGGATGGCAATGGCTGTCAAGCATCAACAAGTGTAACAGTGACAGTAAATCCGCTTCCAACGCCAAGTATAACAGGCAACACAGAAATATGTACAAGCGCGAGCACAAGATTGACAGCTAGTGGTGGAACAAGTTATGTATGGAGTAATGGCGCAACAGAAGCAATTGGATTACCGTAAGCCCAACGACGACAACGACCACCTATAATGTAACAGTAACCGATGACAATGGCTGTCAAGCATCAACAAGTGTAACAGTAACAGTAAATCCATTGCCTACAATAACGATAAGTGGTGATACAGAAATATGTGAAGGAGCATGTACAACTTTAACAGCTAGTGGTGGAATAGCATATGAGTGGGGCAATGTTGGCTCCAATGGATATGAATGTAACGGGGCATTTTTTGTAGGTGGCTTACAAGGTGGTGAGCCACAGAATTTGTATAATATGACAGGGACGCAATTGCGAGAAATAGGACCATTGGGAACAAATAATGTTAATGGCATAGCGTATTATTGTCAGGCCAATAGCACACCGCATATATATGGGATGAGGATGAAGGGCAATAGTATAACGGATGCAACGCGTGCGGATTTAGTACAAATAGATCCACGGACAGGAGCAACAGTGATCTTAGGAGAGATACCACAACCGCCAAATCCATATGGATTAACTGGAACAACAGGTATCATGGGATATATAGGAGAAGCGACAAGAGGAGGCAAATATTATTTTCCTGCAGTATCGGCGTTG
This sequence comes from Saprospiraceae bacterium, assembly GCA_016717105.1. Taxonomy (GTDB): domain Bacteria; phylum Bacteroidota; class Bacteroidia; order Chitinophagales; family Saprospiraceae; genus OLB9. Next base: position 352,859 of record JADKGF010000001.1, read on the forward strand.
ATAAATCCAGTAACATTTGCGATAATAGATTATAGCATATATTTAGGCGAGATAGATTTGAATAATCATGGCAATGGCGGGAATGTTGTATATAGGGCGATATCGATATTACCAACCTGTCGCCCATATATGGATGCATGTGTAGCGGCCTTCCAGCAGTATGCACTAAATCCTGGATCGAGAGAGCCATCTGGAGGAATTCAGGACTGGGCATTAAGTGAAGATGAGCAAACGTTGTATTCATTTTTTGGGATAGAGAATGCCTTATTCAGATTGAATTTAGGAACAATGACAACAAATTGTATAGCAGGACCGATTTCGAATGGAATCTATACAGGACAGACAGGAGTACAGACAGATGAATTTGGAGGCATATATTTTGAGAATAATGAATTGATGGGTTATCAGGTAGATAGAGGCCGAGTGATGCGGATCGATCAAAACGATGGAACCTTGACGTTAGTGAGTAGTGATTATCCTAGGGATTACCGAGGAGATAATGCGATATGTAGAGATTGTGGAATGACCACGGGACCGAATAATGAGGCAGAGATAACAGTATGTCCAGATGAGACGACCACTTATACAGTAACAGTAACGGACGAAAACGGATGTAGTAGTAGTAAGGAAGTAACCGTAACAGTCCATCCACTTCCGACAGCAAATATCAGTGGCGACACAGAAATCTGTACAGGCTCAAGTACGAGTTTGACGGCGAGCGGTGGAACAAGTTATGTATGGAGCAATGGCGCAACTGGATCGAGTATTACGGTAAGTCCGACAGCAACAACGACCTATAATGTGACGGTAACGGATGTCAATGGATGTGATGGAACAGCAAGTAAAACAGTAATAGTTAATCCGCTACCGGCAGTGAGTATATTTGGAATAGATGAAATTTGTAATGGTGGCAATACAACACTGTTTGCAAGTGGTGGAGTGAGATATATTTGGAGCAATGGAGCAACCAGTACAAGTATTGCGGTAAGCCCAACAGCAACGACCACATATAATGTAACCGTAACGGATGGTAATGGCTGTCAAGCTTCAACAAGTGTCACAGCAGTAACGTAAATCCATTGCCTACGGCAAGTATCAGTGGCGACACAGAGATATGTACAGGAACAACAACGAGATTGACAGCTAGTGGCGGAACAGGCTATCTGTGGAGCACAGGTGCAACTACCTACGGATAGATGTGAATCCAACGGCAACAACGACTTATAATGTAACGGTAACGGATGGTAATGGCTGTCAAGCTTCAACAAGTGTAACGGTGACTGTCCATACATTGCCAATAGCAGGTATTACAGGCGACACAGAAATCTGTACAGGTGCGACCACAACGTTGATAGCTAGTGGCGGAACAGGCTATCTATGGAGCAATGGAGCAACAACCTATATCATAGATGTAAACCCAACGGCGACAACAACTTATAATGTAACCGTAACGGATGGTAATGGCTGTCAAGCTTCAACAAGCATAACCGTTAAAGTAAATCCGCTTCCTTCTCCAAGTATCGCAGGCGACACAGAAATATGTACAAGCGCGAGCACAACGTTGACTGCAAGTGGTGGAACAACTTATTTTTGGAGCAATGGAGCAACTAGCACAAATATCACAGTTAGCCCAACAGCAACAACCACATATAATGTAACCGTAACGGATGGCAACGGCTGTGAAGCAACAACAAGTGTCACAGTAACCGTACATCCACTTCCGGCAGCTAATATTACAGGCGATACAGAAATTTGTAATGGAACAACAACGAGATTGACAGCTAGTGGCGGAACAGGCTATCTGTGGAGCACAGGTGCAACTACCTATTGGATAGATGTGAATCCAACGGCAACAACGACTTATAATGTAACCGTAACGGATGGCAATGGCTGTCAAGCTTCAACAAGCGTAACAGTTAATGTAAATCCATTGCCTACGGCAAGTATCAGTGGCGACACAGAAATATGTACAGGAACAACAACGAGATTAACAGCTAGTGGCGGAACAGGCTATCTATGGAGCACAGGTGCAACAACCTATTGGATAGATGTAAACCCAACGGCGACAACAACTTATAATGTAACCGTAACGAATGGTAATGGCTGTCAAGCTTCAACAAGCATAACCGTTAAAGTAAATCCGCTTCCTTCTCCAAGTATCGCAGGCGACACAGAAATATGTACACGCGAGCACAACGTTGACAGCTAGTGGTGGAACGACTTATTTATGGAGCAATGGAGCAACTAGCACAAGTATCACCGTAAGCCCAACGGCAACAACGACTTATAATGTAACGGTAACGGATGGTAATGGCTGTAAAGCATCAACCAGTGTAACGGTGACTGTACATCCGCTTCCAACTCGCAAGTATAACGGGCGATACAGAGATATGTACAGGTGCGAGCACAACGCTGACTGCTAGTGGTGGAACAGCATATGTATGGAGTAATGGTGCAACTGCTGCAAGCATTACCGTAAACCCGACTGCAACAACAACATATAATGTAACAGTTAGCAACAGCAATGACTGTCAAGCTTCAACAAGTGTAACGGTTACAGTACATCCATTGCCTGTGGTTAGTATTAGTGGGGAAAATAAGATTTGTTCAAGCAGCACTGCGTCTTTGACTGCAACAGGAGGAGGAAGTTATCTATGGAGTAATGGTTCGACAACTGCTTCCATTTCGGTATCTCCTACTGCAAATACTACTTACACTGTTACCGTAACAAATAGCAACACTTGTACAAACACGGCTAGTCATACAATCATGGTAAAACCAAAACCTGAAGTGATTTTATCCGGACCTGACAGACTTTGTAGTGGTGACAAAACATTTATAGTAGTAAACGGTCATTCTGACAATGAATGCCCTGGGTCTTGTAATGTAGATCAACCAGAAGTTTTGGCTTATTGGGATTTGGAAGCTTGTCACTCCGTTATGGCATTAGGCACACATATGGATTATTCTGAGTTTGTACCGGTAGTCAATAATTATAATTGTACCCAAGTTACAGCGGGTATTGTACATAGACTTAATCAAAACAAACATTCATGCACGCCTGGCTTCGATGGAAATGTTGGTATGTGTATTGGTGCGCAAATTACTTGCAATCCTTCGAAATTGGATTATACAAAGGCATTAAGGTTTGAAGTTACCTTGACTCCAAGTCAAAACGGACAAATAACGGGATTATCTTTTTATGAACAATCTCCATTGAATTTCCAATTTATAGACGGAATAAGTGCATTGAATGATTTTGCAACTAAATATCTGATTAGAATCAGTAAAAACGGTAATGTAATCTATTATGTAGATGAAATTGCAACTAATAGGACTTGGGGCAAAGAAGAGTTTGACTTTAGCAATAATCCATTATTTAGTTCAAGCTCATTAAGTACATATCTATTTGAATTGATTCCTTATTGTAATATTAATAATGGGGGCAGAGAATCAATTTGGGATATTGACGACATTAAAGTTTTAGGTGGTTGTTGCGCAGGCGACACAGAACAGATGACTTATGCTTGGTCAAATGGACAAACTGGATCTTCTATCATGGTGACACCAAGTACGACTACATCTTATTCTGTAACGGTTACAGACTGTTGTGGTTGTTCAAATATTGCGCAGCATACGGTGCGTGTTTCTACAATCAAGGCTGATCTTGGACCTGATAGAATGATAAATTTGGGACAATCACTGACATTGACACCGACAATTACTGGTGAAGGTATTTGTGACCCTACAGATCCATCAGCAAATCAAATAAAATATTTGTGGAATATTGGTGAGACCACAGCATCTATTGTTGTAACACCTACAGCTTCAGATTTTTATAGAGTGACGGTTACTGATTGTTTCGAATGTGTGGACACTGAGAGTATCACTATACATATCAATATGACTTCGCCTATGACGTTATTCCCTAATCCGTCATCAGGAGTAATAAATATTGTATCACAAACTGACCTTGATCCAGAGACATCTTTAAAGTTACTGGCCATCAATGGTATGCAGGTGATGATCAATGATATTGAAATTATCAAGCATAATGCGAGGAACATATCTGTAATATTTCGCAGGATATTCCTAATGGTATTTATATCTTGGAAGGAAAAATGGTGACCAAACCATCAGACAAAAACTTATTATTCACAATAAGTAATCGGTTTTTGGATAATAAAAAAGGAGTTCTTGGTTAAGGACTCCTTTTTTATTTATGATTATTTGGGGTTGTTTCTGGCAAATTTTACAAAAGATTATTTTCCATTCTTTCTCTTTCCATTTCGTTGCCTTTCGCTTCTAAGTATTCATAATATCGTTGTCTTTTGGTTTTTTCGAAAGTATCTCTTGGAAGAAAATACGCTTTAGTGGAAACTTCTCCAGCCCATGAAGGAGCTTGAATGAACGCTTTTTCATCGTCTTTAATTACATTCCTGAAAATAAATGAGGCAATCATACCAACCAAAAATCCAAATAGATGGCTTTCCCAAGATATATTTTTCCTGACTTGTACCCAGTAAATTTAGTGCGTTTTTAAATAATTGAATATCAGTACTATAATGATTATTTATCATAAATTTACCGCACTAAAGTGGTATTTAGGCATGAAAATCAGAGTAGTAAAGACCGCATCAAAAGCCAAAGCGGTTCAAATAGTAAGATATAAAAACAACAAACGAGTCATTTTGCAGCACATCGGCTCGGCTCATAGTGAGACAGAGCTAGATGAGTTACTAATAATAGCTGAGGAGTGGATGAAAAACTTTTCTAAGCAGTTATCCATTTTTCCAGATGAAAGCCCAAATAAACTAATTCATCTTAATCATTGTACCTTTATAGGAGTACAATACAATTTTTTCTATCAACAGATAAATGTCATTCAAGATAAAATGGGATTTGCTGAGCTACCGCGCTTATTGAATGATTTAGTAACGATGAGAATTTTTGAACCAACATCCAAACTTCGTTCCTTAGAGCTGATGGAGCAGTTTTTTGGGATAAAGCACAGCCGTAAGAGCTATTACAAGATAGCTCCACTGTGTGCTGACTTAAAGGAAAAGGTAGAGATGAAGGTTGTGGATTTTGCTAAAGCACATTATTTGTTCAACTTTGACATTGTGTTTTACGATGTGACGACACTTTACTTTGAGACCTTTGGAGAAGACGATCTACGAAAGAATGGCTTTTCTAAAGACAGTAAATCGCAGCAACCACAGATATTGGTAGCACTGGTGGTGACCAAAGAAGGTTTCCCAATCGCATTTGAAATATTCAGTGGAAATACCTTTGAAGGCCATACAATTATTCCCACCATTAAGGATTTTATCAAGCGTAATAAGGTCAAAGAATTTACAGTAGTGGCAGATGCGGCAATGATTAGTTCAGAAAACATTGTACAATTAAGTCAAAACGATATCAATTATATAGTAGGAGCTAGATTGGGCAATCTAACAGCAAAGCTATTCGAAACAATAGACCAACAAATCGTAAGGCAAGATGGTAAAAGCATCAGGATAAAAACAGACTTAGGATATTTGATTTGCAGTTATTCATCCGTGCGCTACCGCAAAGATTTGTATGAAATGAACAAACAAATAGAGAAGGCGAAGCAAGTAATAGAAGTACCATCTAAAGGTAGAAAACAAAAATTTACCAAGACCAATGACCAGAAGCTGGGACTTAACGAAGAGCTTATTGAAAAAACAAAAAAACTGCTTGGTATCAAAGGCTACTATACCAATTTAGAAGAAAATATAATGGACAATAAGACCATTATTGAACGATATCATGAGCTTTACAGAATAGAACAGGCTTTTAGAGTATCCAAAAGTGATCTGCAAACCAGGCCAATATTCCATTTTAAAGAACAACCCATAAAACTTCACATATTGATATGTTTTATGGCCTTAGTTATCTCAAAGCATATTGAAATAAAGGCAGGAATATCAATAAGAAAGTTCTTAGACGAATCAAAAAGAGTAGTAGATGGGCAAATCCTAAATCAAATGACTCAAAAAACGGTCACCATAAAGGCCGAAAGAACACCGAAAATGGACCAATGGGTCGCTAAATTATTTCCACCGCACTAAATGGGACAAGTCAGGAGATTATTTTCCATTCTTTCTCTTTCCATTCGTTGCCTTTCGGCCTAAGTATTCATAATAATATCGTTGTCTTTGGTTTTTCAAGTATCTCTTGGAAGAAAATACGTAACACAGTAAGAACTTCTCCAGCCCATGAAGGAGCTTGAATGAACGCTTTTTCATCATCTTCAATCACATTCCTGAAAATAAATGAGGCAATCATACCTACCAAAAATCCAAATAGATGGCTTTCTGAAATATATTTTTCCATTTGGAAATGAGGCTTTCTACACTACCAGCGTATAATATTAATGCAGTTAAAGAGAGTATAGTTGTTTTTATGTTTTCTAAAAATACCGATAAAAAATATAAAACCAATCAAAATATATAGGAGCCCACTAGCTCCAATATGGTATGATGGTCGTGCAAATAGCCATATACGATCTTACTACAGGAATAATCATAGTGTGATAACATGTAATGCTACCCTCCGGACATGAGTAACATTAATATCGATGTTAAGGTGATTATCAGGGATGAATTGGATGCAAAGGTGTCCCCATAGCATGTATAAATGGCGCAGTAAATATTCCGGGCAAACTAGATAATTCTCTAAGGGTAGTCCCAATACACTTAAGCCTAGATGTAAAAAGTGTCAGCCTGCTTCATGCCCAAAGGAACAAAAACACAATAGAATGGGATAACAGATTTCATACAAAATAATTTGATCTCTTTGTTCATTCAATTATGATTTATACAAACTTCAGCACGGCAAGTTTGCAGTAAAGTTGCCTTTTTAACCTTACCTTCACTTGTCAGCCGAAGTCATTAATTACATTTTCTAGCAAATATTGTTTTGCTTCTGTAAAAGAAGTTTGACAATTGTTTAACTTTTCAAAGAGTAGTTATAAATTGCTGTTGATTGTTTCCAAATAATTCCTGCTGAGTAAAGATCTTTTCATTAATGCCCATCGATTTTTTGTCAAATCCTTAATAGGTGATAATGACAATTTGTCTGATAAATCAGAGATGCGCTCTTCAGCAAATGGTTCATCCGCAGTTTGCTTGGCTTATGATTTCTTTTCCAGCTTTTTGATGTATTTATAACTTCGATTGGTTTTCCAATAACTTTTTCAGGTTCGATATACTGAATTTCAATCCGTGCTGTTTGTTCTTCTGCAACGACTACTTGTGGTAGAGTTTCGACCAATATTTCCTTTACAACATAGACTTGACACTTGGGTGTAACTGAGGCTGAATTTGTTCTACTTGGTAGTCTATCAGTGATGGGATTTACTACAGGCTTGTTTTCTCCCTTTGCAGGTTCTGAAACTTTTGTGATCAAGAGCTATTTCATATAAGTCCCTGATATATCTAAGCAATAAATCATGTTCAATGCTGTAAAGTTATTGTAAATCTGTTTTTTGCATTTTCAGCTAATGAAGAAATTTTATGTAATTTCTATTGGGAAATTTTGATATCCATCTATATTGGAAACTTAAATTATATAAAACAATTATTTAATATGTTGCAATTTTTATACCAAATAAATCATTTGGCTTAAAATTGCCGCAAATAATTAATATTTAACGCTTATTATTGTGTATTCATTACAAAATGATGTGAGAAGTTGGTAATTATTTTTTTCTTTGTGGAAAAATCAGACGTATGTTTTTAGAGCCAAGTTATAGAGGTCAACGAAGTGGTTGGATCGAAGTGATCTGCGGCTCGATGTTTTCCGGCAAGACCGAAGAGCTCATCCGTCGGCTCAAGAGAGCCAAAATTGCAAATCAGAAAGTTCAGATATTTAAGCCATCGAAAGATACAAGATATGATATCATCAAAGTTGTATCTCATGATGAAAATGCAGTGAGACTCGCTTCCTATAAGTCAAAGTGAAGAGATATTTAATCATATTTCTGATGTAAATGTAGTAGGCATTGATGAAGCCCAGTTTTTGATGAAAACTTGCCTTTGGTCTGTAAAAAGCACAGATGATGGAGTCAGGAGTGATAATAGCTGGTCTGGATATGGACTTTAAAGGACGACCATTTGGGCCTATTTCGAACTTATTGGCTGTTGCCGAATACCATCACAAAAGTGCATACACGATTTATTTGTCACTCATTGTAGCAGCTTCTGGCTACACATTCTTACAGACTTAGTCAAGAACAAAGCTTAATTGCTTTTGGGTGAGAAAGATTTGTATGAACCACGTTGTGGGGTTTGTTATGAAATGGGAAATATTTGGATCTAAGATTGCCATAAATGAAAGTACTAAAATTTATTACTGTTACTTTTCATTTTATTACCATTGCTTTTCTATTTGTAAATGGCACAGACAGTTATCTTCTGACCTTAAGCATGGATGTACTATAAACACCGCAATACAAGGTGGTGAAAAGTGGTTTATAAAGCATATTACAATTGGGAGTTTGTTTGGGTGCCTGCTGGAGAAGCCGAATTTTTATATTAAGGAA
>JADKGF010000002.1:0-230000 GCA_016717105.1 Saprospiraceae bacterium
AGATAATATATTGGCGTGTAAAGTTAATTATACAATGACCGTCAGTAATGATGTAGTTATTACAGGAGATGATGATTTTTCTCCACGATTTCAGTGGAAGATAAAACCTTCGATTACAATATTTATTTTGATTTATACAAAAATAACACAAAAACCTACTCAAAAACACGAAAACCATTTTTCAGTTTTCAAGATTCTTGGTTAGACGCTGCCAACTATCTACTTAAGAGAAGCCCAATCTATAATGATTGACGGGTATAAATCATAAAATCACCAAAGTACTAGTTTTAACAATCTTCAAATATTTGTCTCTCAGTGTTATAAAATAAAGGCCTTTTGGCAAAAGACTTGTATCGATCCTGTTGTCAATTGGTTTTTGAGATAAAATTCGTTGACCAAATGCGTTAGCGATTTCAACTAAATAATTATCATCCAATTGTAGATTTGCAACTTCGACCATTTCTCCTTCAAAGATAGGATTTGGGAAAATCTTTGGATTTTATGCAGAATGAACTGGTCGTCTGAAGATGACTTAAAACATTGTTCGTCTATTTCAGGCGGACTAAACACAGCGGCCCGCCCCCCCCCCCCCCCCCCGCACCCCCCACCCACCGCCAATCCACCCTATATAACACCCCATCCCCAAATAACCCCCAAACCCCTTGGTCCTTTTTGACCTGATCCGTGGATCCCCTTCATCTACATTAGCCCCCGAAAAACAAGAGCCCCGGTTCCCTTCGTTAATTCGGCCCCCCCGCGCCGCGCCCGGGCGCGCCCGGGGGGCCCCCGGGGTTCCCCGCGGTCCCCCCCCGCCCGGGTTATTTAATTGTTTTCCCCTTATTGATTAATTTCTTATGTTCATTTTTTATTACTTTTTCATCCATTATTCTTAAATAAGTTATTATTTTTTAAAGCAAAAATCTCATGCTTGTAATCAACCAATTCTTGTGAAAAATTTTGCTTTTCACAATTTGCATACGACCAGCTTTTTCCTCCATCTATCGTATAAAAATGTTCATAATCTCCCAATAAAAAGCCTCTTTCTTCATCTAAAAACAATAAATAGAAGTAAGATAAATCGGTTGTAAACTGGTAAACTTTTGTACTGGTTTTCATTAAATCATTAGAAACCATTAATGTATTATCCTCTGTTATAAAATAGGAAGTGTTTTCATTTAATATGTACATATTTTTATAAGATTTAATGGGATAATTTGTCCAATTAAGGCCACTGTCCTGAGTATATTCCAAATATGGCTGCTTTAAACTATCCTTTTTCAGAGTGTAAGGAACAACAATAGTAGAATTGTTTAGGATGTATATGAATGGATAAGTATCTATGTTTGGAATTATAAATTCAGCCCAATCTCTTCCATTATTAGTGGATATATACCTAAAATTAATACGTACTTGATTTGGTTCAAAATGAAAGTTTCTGAATCATTATGATGTAAAAGTTCCCCATAGTAACCTATTGTTTCGATAGTTTTGATCCAATTTTGGCCGCCATCATCAGAAAAATACACCATGTGTTTATATTTATTATTTACGGTACCTCCAACTAACATGGTGGCAAACTTCCCATCAAAATATAGTTTTTTGATACTATATTTAAAATTAAGGTTTGGGGTAATATTTTTAAAGGTAATTCCCCCATTCTCAGAGTAAAATATGGAATCTCGGTTTGCAACCCAAAGCCTTAATGAATCAATATAATTCATATCATATATTGCTCTATCTTTAAATTTAAATTTTTTATCTATTTGCCAATCTCCTTTTATACAAAAATTGACACCGTTACTAATAATTGAAGTGTCACCACATGCAGAAATTGTTGTTAACTTGATTTCCTTACACCCTGGCGAGTCGTATTTATGGCTCGGATTTTTTTCAGTAGAAAAACTACCATCACCAAAATCCCAAATCTGATCAATGAAATTGTGTGAATTGTTATGAAAATTAATTTTCAAGCCATCCAAACTTGTGGTAAACGCACTAATTGCTTTTTTGCAAAATAATGACGAATCACATGGAAATTCACTTTGTTCTTTTATGTAAATTATACCATCATCACTGCTTGCACAAACAAAACGAAGGTCATATGGATGAAAATAATGTTCATAGAAAGTACCCATTTTTAAATCACCAATTCCTTCGATCCACTCTATTGTATAATTGGAAGTTAATGCTTTTAATTGTAAATAAATTCTTGATTTTCCATCTTGATAAATGTTATTTTCTCTTTTTAGAACTATATATTTATTTGTGTTTGGAGAAAATTCAAAAGTATCATTGACTTGTAATCCAAAATCGTAAAGAAGGGTTTTAAATCCGTCATATAAATAGACTTTTTTGCCTTCCACATGTAAATATTGTTTATTTGGCGTGTAAGTATATGGTGCAAATCGCAATAACTCTAATCCATTGATTATGGTGTCGCCATCATAAAAAAATGATGCATTAGAAATTTTATTGTTTGCATACGAATCTTCATATAAGATGCCGTATTTCAATCCTTTTAAGGCAAAAAGATCATACGTAGTTTGTGCAAATAACAATCCGAAAGTTGCAGCAAAATAAAATAGAAAAACGAATTTAATTTTCATGTGTATGTAATTGAAATCTAAAAATAAGACATTCCATCCGAACTTTATCTTTTTTTTAAATTATTGTGCCAGAATGTCTCATTGGATTACTTTTAAGATGTTTTACTTAATAAATCAAATTGTTGTGATTTTATAGCTTTACATTATTAGTTCATTTTTGGTAAAGACATGCTTTTATAAATTGGGTTAAATACATTCCGTATGGCTTTTTAGATATTTGTAATCAATAAATTCCTACCTTTGTGGCTTCAATATAGATTTTATGCAAATGATCAATATTACACTTCCAGATGGTAGTGTCCGTCAATATGAACAAGGCATATCTGCAATGGGTATTGCTTTATCGATCAGTGAAGGACTGGCGAGAAATGTCTTATCAGCTTCTGTAAATGGTGAAATATGGGATGCAAGTAGGCCAATTCAAAATGATGCCAATGTAAAACTTTTCACTTGGAATGATAAAGAGGGAAAATCAACCTATTGGCATTCATCCGCGCATTTGATGGCTGAAGCACTCGAAGCACTTTATCCTGGTATAAAATTTGGTATAGGACCAGCAATAGACAACGGCTATTATTACGATGTAGATACAGGAGATATAAACCTTACGCCGGCAGATTTGCCGAAAATTGAAGAGAAAATGCTCGAATTGGCTAAAACAAAGAGTCAATATATACGTCAAGAAGTCGCCAAAGCCGATGCCATTAAGTATTTTACAGAAAAGAAGGATGAATACAAATTGGAATTGCTCGAAGGACTCCAGGATGGACAAATCACTTTTTATACACAAGGCAATTTTACCGACCTATGTCGTGGACCACATATACCAGACACTTCGTCAATAAAGGCTGTAAAACTTACCAATCTTGCGGGTGCGTACTGGCGTGGCGATGAAAAGCGCAAGCAGATGACCCGTATCTACGGCATTACATTCCCGAAAGCCAAAGAACTTACTGAGTATCTTGAAATGATCGAAGAAGCCAAAAAACGCGATCACCGCAAGCTTGGCGCAGAGTTGGAATTGTTTATGTTTTCTGAAAAAGTAGGCCAAGGTTTACCAATGTGGTTGCCAAAAGGTACACAATTGAGAGAGCGATTGCAAAATTTTTTAAGAAACGAACAGGAAAAGCAAGGATATCAGATGGTGGTGACGCCACACATTGGGTCGAAGGCATTATATGTTACTTCAGGCCATTATGCCAAATATGGTGCAGATAGCTTCCAACCTATTCATACTCCAAAAGAAGGTGAAGAATTTTTACTAAAACCAATGAACTGTCCGCATCACTGCGAAATTTATGGTGTAAGACCTAGATCTTATCGTGAATTGCCATTGCGAATAGGTGAATTCGGAACAGTGTACAGATATGAGCAAAGTGGAGAATTGCATGGTTTGTCCAGAGTTCGTGGTTTTACCCAGGATGATGCCCATATTTTCTGCACCAAAGATCAGGTGAAAGGAGAATTCCAGAAAGTGCTCCAACTCACCACCATGGTGATTAAAAAAATGGGTTTTGATAACTTTACAGCGCAAATCTCATTGAGAGACCCTGAAAAACCAGAAAAATATATTGGATCTGAAGAAAACTGGCAAGCTGCCGAACAAGGTATCATAGATGCTGTCAGTGAGTTTGATATAGAAACAGTTACCGTGTATGGTGAAGCGGCATTTTATGGCCCTAAGCTCGATTTTATGATCAAAGATGCACTCGGCAGATCATGGCAATTGGGTACGATCCAGGTAGATTACAACTTACCAGAGCGATTTGAACTTGAGTATGTAGGAGCTGACAATCAGACCCATAGACCTGTGATGATTCATAGGGCGCCATTCGGATCTATGGAGCGATTTATCAGTATCATGATCGAACATACAGCCGGTAAATTTCCATTGTGGCTGACTCCAGATCAGTATGCTATCTTACCGATTTCTGACAGATTTACACCTTATTGCGAAGAGATAAAACAAGCTTTAGCAAAACACGATATCCGCGGATTTATAGACGATAGAGCAGAATCTATAGGACGTAAAATCAGAGACACTGAACTCAAGCGTGTGCCTTTGATGCTTATAATAGGTGATAAAGAAGCCGCAAACAATCAGGTTTCTGTGCGTCGCCAAGGTGATGGAGATATCGGAAGTATGACGATTGAAGAATTTATCTCTTACTTCGACGGCTTGTTGGGCGAATAAATGATTACAACTTTCGGATCAATCCTTCTTGTGCGGTACTAGCTACCAAGGTTCCATCTGATGCAAATATCTTACCTGTACAGAAGGCTCTGCCGTTATTGGCATTGGAGCTTTCTACCACATAGAGCAACCATTCATCTGTACGTGCGGGTCTGTGAAACCACATCGCATGATCTAGGCTTGCAATTTGCATCGGTGTAGTAAAAAAACTCATGCCGTGCGGAAATAAGGCTGTAATGAGCAAGTTAAAATCTGATGCATAAGCCAAAGTCGTCTGATGCAATAATGGGTCATCCGACAGCGTTCCATTTGTCTTGAACCAAGTGTGATTCATGGCAGGTCTTATCCTAGGATGAAAAGGGTCGTAATGCTCTACCGGATAAAATATAAATGGCCCATCTGGTGCAAAAATACCTCTTGGTTGTATGTTAAATTTGGCTGCAAACTCAGCAAACAAGTCAGAAAATGAAGTCAACGCTTCTGGTCTGGCTACATTGGGCATGATGGCTTGATGTGTTATACCAGATTCCGATTTCTGATATGAAGCCGATATTATAAATATATCTCTACCGTGCTGTGAGCCTACAACACGCCTTGTATTGAAGGATTTTCCATCTTTGACAGTTTCTACTTTGTATCTTATTTCAGCATCATTGTCGCCAGGATTGATAAAATAACTATGAAGAGAATGCAGAATTTTACCATCAGATACGGTAGCATTTGCCGCAGCAACAGCTTGTGCTAAAACCTGACCACCATACACATTTGGGCTTCCGATGAATAAATTTCTTCCTATAAAGGTACCGTCATCGTTCTTGGTTAATGTCAAGATTTTTAATAATTCAGGCAATTGGCTTTCCATCTTCAAATTTTTGACTGTTTTTTAGATATATCAATACAAAGATTACGGCTAATCCTATATGTGTGATCGTAGCTCCGACATGTGGCGTCAACGATTGCTGGAAAACACCGTACATGTATAATCCAATGGCAAAGTGCAAAGCTATGATCAACAAAAGTATTTGTTTGTACAAGGTCGTAAATTCAAAATTTTTGTATAGTAAGTAACTCACAATCCCGAAGCCAAAGATTGTGATTCCATAAAGCTTGGAAATGACGACACCTTGTAACTCTGGTGATGGATTACTTAATAGAAAATGGGGATTAAATATCAAAATAAATCCACCAAGGATCTCTACCAAAGCATTGATTAGAAGGATGTGTTTCATGGGTTAAAATAATATTAGAATCTACCCGATAAACCACAAATTCACTAAAAACCACGAGTTTTGATTTTTGGTCACGGACATTTATATTAAAATTGGGTAAATTTACTTAAATTTGTTTAGTTTTAGGAACTTAAATAGAAAGCAATAGGATTTTACTAACGTTTAAAACCACATATAGTATGTATCACTTCAATAAATTAAGAAAAAAGATTGGATTTTTAATACTGGCGTCTTTGTTAATGCTAGTTAATTCAAGTTATGCCCAATCTCCATGTAAAACATCTGGGGTAACATTTATTCGCCAATCACAACTAGATAGTTTTGATATTTTTTCTAAATGTGTACTTAAGCAGAAAAATTGACATTTATGGAACAACTATCAACAATTTAAAAGGATTAAAAAATCTTCAGAAGGCAAACAACATTTCAATAAGAAGCACCAAAATCAAGAATTTGGAAGGTTTGAATAATTTGAATGAATCGTCATTGATTTTGAGCAATAATCATGATCTTATTGCACATTAGAGATATTAAAACTTATCAAGGTTTTAGGATTTCTATAGTAGAATGTAGTAGGTTAACTAGTTTTGAAGGTATAGATGCAGATTCATTTAACATCTTACCTTACAGGTAAAATTAGAAGAAAATCTTGACAATATTCATTAGAATGTTACAAATTTAAACATCATTAAATGGGAATATGAAAATCTTAGTGGAGGATACTTACATAATGTTAAATCTATGTTGTTATCTGGAGTGAATAATATAGATTCTATCTCTCGGTTTTCCAATTTAGAAACCTAAATATGAATATTCTAGCTTAAATGACCTGTTTGAGTTAAATAAAAACTTACTGATAAAAATTTTCTTACACTTTAGGGAATGAAAATTTAGCTAATTGCTCCACTGAATTGATTTGCAGAAAAATCAATGACCCAAATTTTCGTTTTTTAGTAGGATTTAACAAAACAGGTTGCAATACCGTAGAAGAAATAAAAGAAGCATGTACAAGTAGTTCATTGGTGACCACATCAAACAAACTTTGCTCATTTTATCCCAATCCCGCTGACGGGAGATTAGTGCTACAAAATGTACCTTTCGAAGCCAAATGTAATATAATAGATTTAAACGGACACGTTTTAAAAGAAACAGGTCCTTTTTATAGTGATAAAGTAGAAATCGATTTAAATCAACTAGTACCTGGTATGTATATTATACAAATTGTGGATAAACAAAATTTGCACATTATGTTCGACAAACTTGTCAAAATATGAATGACAAGGTTTACTTCGCTATCTTCTCCTGCTTTACAGGTTCTCCACCGACTTCTACCAGTGTATCCATAGCAAACTTAGCTTCATAGATTAGACTGCCATCTTCGCCCCACTTGCGTAGGTATCCGTTTTTGATATCATTTTTGAATTCGCTGACATACTTGAGCTTGCCATCTTCGTAGTAGATCGTATCTCCACCATTGCGCAGACCATCTATATAGTATTGCACTTCTTTGATGCTGCCATTTTCGTAGTATATAGTGGTCTTGCCATCTTGTTTGTCATTTTTGAAAATTCGCACACCTTTGATTTCGCCAGTAGGATAATAATCGGTCATCTTACCTTCTATTTTCCCATCTATTCTTTGGTACTTTCGAGATACCTCACCAGTTCCATACGTTTCAGTGATGTCTTTGATTGGATCTATTTTGGGCGTTTGTTTGCATGCTGCCAAAATAATCGTTATACTCAAAATAATATAGGTGAATTTATTAAATATCATGACTTTTAAAGTTTTGTTTTTATTGAAACACAAATCAAATGTATAGATCATAAACAAAAAAGGGCCAGTTTTAGATGCTGACCCTTTATTTTTATATTATCACGAGATAATTATTTTTTCCAAGGAAGTCTGTTTACAATTCTTCCTATTTCTGTACCATATCTCATACCTTCTTCAGCATCCATTCTAAAGTGTACTCCTAGTGGAACACGCGACCATGCAATTTCATTTGCCATTTCCATAAAAAACTATTGAATGTTCTTGGGTATCCTGAAAACTCAGTTCTGTTTTTATGACAATTGTCAGTCATGCTGTAAGAATAACCGAAGATACTTGCTATAACTTCAGCTGAAGCTGCTCCGAATGTGGAGTGTCCAGATGGATAAGCTGGGAATGAAGGCGAAATTCCACCTTCACCTGACAAAGGATTGAACAAGTTAGGTTCGAATGTTGGGTCAATCACTCTTTTTATATAAGACTCAGGTCTTTCGATGTTATAGTAATATTTAGAATTCCAACATCCTATCGCTGCATCATGTAAAGCAACACCGATTTTTGCATTACAAACTACAGCTTCTTCCAAATTGGCATCTTCATTTGCATATACTTGATCTGCAATAGCTATCCATCTGCTTGGTGGGCTGAATGTCAATCCTAACAAGTCATCACTCCAAAACTCACCGACCCATTCAGTTTGGTAGGCTAATTCTGATACATTTTGGCTCATAACTTCCAAAGCCTGATTGTAGATACCTTTACCTTTTTCTTCAGAAAAATTACCTACATATTCAGTGTATGACTTGCATATTCTCATATCATCTTTGATAGCCAAAGTTCTACCTTTGCCCCAGTAAGCAAACATACCATTTCCTGGTCCTGGTTGTGTTGGTGTCCAAGCTCCTGGTTCGTCCAATCTGTCTTGCCAATTGTTTTCTTTAAATGGATCTTTGTAACCGTCAAAAGTTACAGCATCTGTTTTCATCCATTCCCACACAGCAGTGGCTACAGCCTCTCCATGATTTTTAGATCTAAGGAATGTTTCCTGGCTTGTTTGCTGCAAAACAATTTTTCATTTTTGTCAGACAAAACTTTGATTTTGAATATACTTCATTTTTCACTTCAGGAAAAAGTCTGTTGTACATGTAATTGTTAACTGCATTGATCACTGTAGGCCAGTGATATTCTTGATTGCTGAATGTTTTTGGTATCGTAAGACCACCATAATTAGATGCTAAAGATTGATAATCCGACATGCCAGATACTGTCGCTTCATAATTTGCCAATCCTACATAACCGAGGGCATTTGCTGTAGGACATGGTCTGTATCCTGAAGCTACTCTTTCTACTTCAAGCCATAGATCATTCCACTCATGTACGATCTTATAATCATAATCAGCTACTTTTTTAAATTCATTGGTCTCTGTGGTATCTATATCTTTTTTGCATGAAACAAAGAGGCTAGATATCAGAAAAAAGCACAAAACTAATTTCAAAATAATTTTCATTGGAATTAAAATTTTTTATAAATAAATCAAAAATGTTTCTTATAGGTGTAAAAACGGGTCAAAATTAATATAATTTACTTTCATGAAATAATAAAAACGCTAAAATTTACTATAAATTTTACTTATAGTTGGATTTGGTTAAATAATTTGTTTTAATTCTTATTACTACATATATTTTTTATACTATATATTTGGATTTGAGCGAGTTGAATAATGAAAATAATATTTTTACATTTTACTTTTTGAGGCCTTTAGTAAAGGTTTTGGGTAAAAAAATCTATTTTTGTGCTTTTGTAATTAAGATTTGGAAATGGATTTTTTGAAAGGGATAAAGACGGGTTTTTTGCAGGCTGTTAGAGAATGTTATCAGCTTGAATTAAATGAAGGAGAAATTCAGATTAATGCAACAAGAAAAGAATTTGTTGGGGATTACACTTTTGTGATCTTTCCTTTAGTAAAATTACTGAAAAAGAGCCCTTCGGAAATAGGTGATTCTTTAGGCAATTGGATGGAAGCGCATGTAGAAGATGTCGTCTCTCATCAAACCATACAAGGCTTTCTTAATGTCTCACTTTCTGATCACTTTTGGAAACAGAGTTTGGATACGATCACATCAACATCTGATTTCGGATATGCCAAATCAAATGGCAAAAAAGTATTGGTAGAGTTTTCATCTCCCAATACCAATAAACCACTACATCTTGGTCATATTCGCAATATATTGCTTGGTTGGTCTTGTAGTAAGATCCTGAAAGCCAATGGATATGATGTGGTCAATACTCAGGTAATCAATGATCGTGGCATCGCCATTTGCAAAAGTATGTTGGCTTGGCAAAAATTCGGAAACGGTGCCACACCTACTTCTTCTGATATGAAAGGAGACCATTTTGTTGGTGAATATTACGTTCTTTTTGAGACAGAATTGATGAAGGAATACACTAGTTTTCAGCAATCATCTCAAGGCCAAGAGCTATTTGATACCCATAAAAAAGCAGATCAAGAAGAAGCTGCTTTCTGGAAAGAATATAAAAATAAATACTTTAACGATTTCAGTCAATTGGGTGCCAAAGCAAAAAAATGTTGCTTGATTGGGAAAATAATGATCTAGAAACAAGGCAGCTATGGCAGACCATGAACCAATGGGTGTATGACGGATTTGGGGATACCTACCAAAAATTGGGCGTGAGTTTTGATAGCTTATATTACGAGTCAGAAACCTATCTTTTGGGCAAAAAAGCGGTAGAAGATGGATTGAAAAAAGGCATTTTCTACCAAGAAGGAGATGGAAGCGTTTGGGTCAATCTAGAAGATGCTGGCATGGATCGCAAGATCGTACTGCGTAGTGATGGTACATCAGTATATATCACACAAGACATCGGTACAGCACAAAAACGCTATGCTGATTTCGGTATTGACAAGATGATTTATACCGTAGCAGATGAACAGGACTATCACTTTAAGGTATTGTTTGAAATTCTAAAGCGTTTTAAAGAGCCTTATGCTGACGGTTTATACCACTTATCTTACGGAATGGTCGATTTGCCTACAGGCAAAATGAAATCGCGTGAAGGTACAGTGGTCGATGCAGACGATCTTATAGCTGAAGTCATCAATGAAGCAAAAGAAATGTCTGCCGAAAGAGGAGAAATTACAGCGCTTCCGATCGCAGAACAACAAGATATTTTATCAAAAATCGGGATGGCAGCCCTTAAGTTTTTTATAATAAAGGTGCAACCACAAAAACGGATGATTTTTGATCCTAAGGAGTCTGTAGATATGCAAGGTCAGACAGGACCTTATATTCAGAATGCTTTTGTACGCATCCAATCTGTAAAGCGTAAAGCAGCACAATTGAAGTTGGACAATAATGGTACATCGTATGACCAACTAGAGGAACAAGAGAAGACACTCATAAAAAATCTTATGTCTTTTCCAGATGTAGTCAATGACGCTGGTGTACAATATGACCCATCTACCATTGCCAACTATGCTTATAATCTGGCAAAGGATTTTCACAGATTTTATCATGATGTGCGCATCCTTAATGCAGAGACTGAAGCGGCTATTGCATTCCGATGCGAATTGAGTGATCAGGTAGGCAAAGTACTTTTTTCGGCTTTTGACCTATTGGGAATAGAAATGCCTGATCGCATGTAATCATTAAAATATAATCTATAATCAAGATATTACTTATGTCTGAAGATAAAAAAGAATCACTCAACTTTATTGAGCAAATCATAGAAGATGATCTCAAGTCCGGCAAAAATAATGGCCGCATCCTAACTCGTTTTCCTCCTGAACCTAATGGATATCTGCATATCGGTCACGCTAAGGCCATTTGCATCAATTTTGAAACTGCCAAAAAATATGGTGGTAAAACCAATCTGAGATTTGATGATACCAATCCAACCACTGAAGAAACAGAGTATGTAGATAGTATCCAAAATGATATACGATGGCTTGGATATGAGTGGAATGGCGATGCGGTGTATGCCTCTGATTATTTTGGTCAATTATATGAATTTGCAGTCAGCCTTATAAAAAAAGGTTTGGCTTATGTAGATGATAGTACTCCTGAAGAAATAGCCGCAATGAAAGGAAGTCCTTCAGTGCCGGGTCAAGATAGTCCTTATAAATCCAGAACCATTGAAGAGAATTTGACGCTTTTCGAACAAATGAAAAATGGTGAATTTGCCGATGGATCTAGAGTATTGCGTGCCAATATTGATATGACTTCACCCAATATGTTGATGAGAGATCCTATCATTTATAGAATCAAGAAAGAGCATCATCATCGCACGGGAGATCAGTGGTGTATCTATCCTATGTATGATTTTGCACACGGGCAGTCCGACTCTATTGAGCATATCACCCATTCGCTTTGTTCACTTGAGTTTATTCATCATAGGCCTGTATATGATTGGTTTATCGAAAAGCTAGGTATTTTTCCTTCCAAACAGACTGAGTTTGCAAGGATGAATGTCGAGTTTATGATCACTTCGAAAAGGAAATTGCTCAAATTAGTGAATGACAATTATGTCACTGGTTGGGATGATCCTCGTATGCCTACGATTTCAGGAATGAGACGTAGAGGATATCCGGCAGCAGCGATCAGAAATTTTTGTGATAAAGCTGGTGTAGCCAAAAGAGAAAATACCATAGAGATAAGTTTGTTGGAAGCATGTGTGCGCGAAGAACTCAATAAAACCGCTTTGCGAGCGATGGTTGTCCTCGATCCAGTCAAAGTGGTAATCACCAATTATCCTGAAGATAAAACAGAAATTCTTCATGCAGAAAATAATCCTGAAGATCCAAGTGCAGGTAGTAGAGATTTGCATTTTGGTAGAACCATTTACATAGAAAGAGAGGATTTTATGGAGCAGGCTCCGCCAAAGTATTTCCGTATGACCATTGGTGCCGATGTCAGACTCAAACACGCCTATATCTTGCACTGTACTGGGATAGACAAAAATCAAGATGGCGAGATCACCACGATCTATACAACGTATTATTCTGATAGCAAATCAGGTGAAGATGTTTCTGGTATAAAACCCAAAGGTACCTTGCATTGGGTAGATGCTGATAATGCTGTGCCATGCGAAGTTAGGATGTATGACAGATTATTTACTGTTGCCGATCCGACAGCTGATGATTCGAAGGATTTTCTTGAGTTTTACAATCAGGATTCCTTGAAGGTCATTAAAAATGCCTTGATGGAAAAATCACTTTCTGAAAGTAAACCGGGCACGCAATATCAGTTCCTGCGACAAGGTTATTTTTGCACTGATATTGACTCAGCCGAAGGTAAAATTGTATTCAATCAAACCGTAGGTCTTAAAGATAGTTTCAGCAAAGAAGTTAAAAAATAAGTGTTTCAAATTTCAGCAAGATATAAAGGTCTTGACAAGGTTTCTTCCAATGAAATGAAAGTTTCTGTGCGTTGGATTCCTTTGATTGCCTGAAGTTTTTTGGCGAGTATATCACGTAGATGTTCCGTATCTCGGCAGATGATTTTTGCAAATATCGAATAATTTCCAGTAGTGTAATGGGCATCAATAACCTCAGGAATTTTTTTAAGTTCCGATTTTACGCTTTCATACATATTGGATTTCTCAAGGTAGATGCCAAGAAAAGCTGTAATATCAAAGCCGAGAGCAGCATAGTTTAGCTCAGCTCTCACAGCTTTAATTAGGTTGGCTTCAGTCAGTTTTTTGACACGAACATGTACAGTCCCAGGTGATACATAGAGCATTTTTCCTATTTCAGCATAGGAGAGTTTGGCATCTTTAGCGAGGATAGTTAAGATTTTTGTATCCAGGCTGTCTATTTCTATATGGTTTTTTTTAGATAACATGTTGAAAGGGATAGATTTAAAAATTTTGATAAAAATAGGATAATTTGGAATTTATCAATAACAAAATGGAGTAAAAAAGAGACAATGTGTGCTAAAAATTCAAAAATCATCATTTCAAACTCAAAATTTGGTAGTTTGGCAGGAAATTGGATAGATATGAAAAGTTGTCAAGTGAAGTGCGTAAAAGTAATCTGAACCATTGGAAAAGGAAAATATAACAAAATACAATATCATACAGCCACTTGTACTATCTGCTTGTCTGGCAGTCGGTATGATGGTTGGTTTCAAAATGAATGATAAAGCGGAAGATTCACTGGTCAGTACTGCGGATTATCCACTAGATAGTCTTCATAAGACCGGACGAGTCGAAGAGCTCATCAGATTCATTGACTCAAAATATATAGATACCATAAATAGCGACGTTTTGATCGACGAGGCTGTAAATGGTTTATTTTCAAAGCTGGATCCACATTCGTTATATTTGTCTCCACTAGAAGTACTGGATGCGACCGATCAAATGGATGGCGCATATAATGGCATAGGTATAGAAAATTATTTTATTGACGATACGGTCAATATTAGTAAAGTTTTACCACAAAGTCCTGCTGAGAAAGCTGGATTAAAGATATTTGACAAAATCATTTCTATCGATGATAAAATGGTTTCTGGTCAAAAAATGGAATACAGCACGATCAGAGAGATGCTCCGCAAAGAGGAAGGTAAAGTAGTGGCAGTAAAAATTTTGCGAAAAGGTAAGACCTTGGAATTTAAAATTACAGTAGCCGAAGTACCTGTAAAAACAGTAGTTTCAGCCTTATTACCAGATATTAATACGGCGTGGATTCGTATAGACCGATTTGGATCCAATACGTACAAGGAATTTATGGAAGAGGTAGAAAAGCAATTTGGTGAGAAAAAAGCTAAACATCTTATCCTCGATCTTAGAGACAATCCCGGTGGATATTTACCAGAGGCAACTAACATACTTTGTCAAATATTCGAAGAGAAAGACAGATTACTTCTTTTTACAGAAGGACGCAACAGCAAGAGAAATGAATATAAAAGCAATGGAAAACGATTTTTTCCAATCGAAAAAGTTATAGTGCTAATTGACGAAAATTCAGCATCAGCGAGTGAGATAATAGCTGGAGCAATCCAAGATTGGGACAGAGGTATTATTGTCGGCAGACGATCATATGGCAAAGGCTTAGTACAAGAGCAATACGACCTTAATAATGGTGGTGCAATCAGGCTCACCGTAGCAAGGTATTTTACGCCATCTGGTAGGTCTATCCAAAGAGACTATACAGAAAGAGGAAAATATGATGAAGACATCAATGATCGGTATCAACATGGTGATCTATTTCATAAAGATAGTTCTATTGTAAAAAATGGCGGTAAATATTATACACAATTGTTGAAACGTGAAGTTTCGGGCTCAGGAGGTATCACACCTGATGAATTTATAGCATTGCCAGCCATTTATAAAAATCCAGATGCATTTGCTGTAAAATCATTTTTGCCTGAGTTTGTATTTAAATATTTGGCTTCTTTAAAAAGTGAGATCTCAAATAGCGACGACATCAAAATGTGGAAAGTTCCAAACGAATTTTATGATGGCTTCAAAAAGTTTTTACTTACTCAGAAAGATGAATTTAAAGACGAAGCTTCGATTCCTGATTTGAGGCAATTTGAAGATGAAATAAAAAACCAAGCTGGACTTGTTTTGCAAAATCCGGTAAATGGCGCTCAGGTCATTTCCGAAAACGATAATTATATTAAAGAAGCTATAAAATTAATTAAAACAAATAAAAAAGTAGAAGACTATAAGGAATAGACTATAGATTCAATTATTTACACATTAATATTATATGTAATATGAAAAATACCTACACAAGCAATTTTATTGAAAAATTTTAAACAAAATTATTCTATGAATATTAACTAATTACATATTAAGAAATAAAATTATAAAAAAATTATTTAAAATCATTGCATTACATATTATATATTATTTACATTTGTGGTGTGAATTAGGTAAAAGCCCTTACAAAATGACTTTCATACCTGATTTACATCCTGAATATAGAACCCGCAAACAGTAATTACAGCGCCGTATTTATTTGGCGTTTTTGCAGATTAATTTTAGCTTTTTCATAAGCTGAATTGACGCTGACAAAGTATTACAAAATTAGTACATAATATTTTTTTAATAAAATCATGCGAAGCGGTTTTTGCATGTATTGTAAACATTTTTTTAATTTTTTTATAACTCAAATTGGATCTCATGATGGAAACAAAATTTACGAAAACAAACCTTTGGGTGAGACTGGTAGCGGTCTTGTTTTTAGGTGTTTTTACAACCTTCAATGCTTCTGCGCAATCTTGTGCATGTAAGGAAACCGTGCAGGTATCTTTAGATGAGGATGGTGAAGCATTAGTAACGGCATCCATGTTACTTGCTGATGGCAGTACATGTGCTGGTGCTCAAGTTGTCACCGTGATGCTGACACCGACAGGTAGCCCTATACCGGGTAGTCCTGAGGTAAATTGCAGTCATGCTGGCAAAACACTTTATGGCAAGGTATCAAATGGTGCAAACTCTTGCTGGTCAAAGCTTGTCGTGGAAGACAAGATCAAACCAGTAATAAATTGTCCGGTAGGAACCATGTCTTTGACTTGTGTAGAGATGAATACATTTGTACCTACAATCATCGAAGCTTGTGGGCCAGTAGTATTGGATACTATCAATGAAGTCATTACAACTAATAACTGTAGTGGTGCACTTGGTAGCAATATTCTGAAAAGAGTCGTAAGGACTTATCAGGCTACAGATGCAAGTGGCAATGTCTCACTGCCATGTACAGTGACCTTTGATGTTACGGTTGCTGATCTTGCAGCAGTTTCATATCCTATAAATTACGATGTGGCAGTTGGGAATAATCCAGCGCTTGTTTGTGATGCTCAATATGCAAAACTTGCCAACGGTAATCCATCTCCGACAAATCAGGTAGTTTCTACTTCCCTAACACTTCCTGGTACCGGATATCCTACACTTTCAGGTATAAATTTATTAAATAATGCAGATCTTTATTGCGGTCTGATGGTATCATATTCAGATGCTACGCCTATAAAAATTAACTGCGTTACTAAGATAATGAGAACTTGGCAGATTATTGAATGGTCATGCTTGAATAGACCACCTGTAAATCGTGTTCAGGTATTAGAAATAGTAGATAATGTAGGTCCAACCGTTACTGGTTTGAGCCCACTTGTCCTTGCTTCTACTACAAATCATTCTTGTGATGGTTTGGTGACTTTGCCTAGTCCAATTGTTACAGATAATTGTGCACCTACATCAAGTCTTACTACAGATATTACTGTTTACTTAAATGGTAATCCTGCAACTCCTGGTGTATTTGTTAAACATGGTGCTTCAAAAACTGTAACACTTCCAGTAGGAACACATACTGCTACTTATACGGCTTATGACGCTTGTTATAATAAAACTGTTGTTTCTATATTGGTAGATGTAGAAGATAAAACACCGCCAGTTACTATTTGTGATGAGCTTGCTACAGTAGGTCTTACTACAGATGGAACAGCTTGGGTACCAGCATCGGTTTTTGATGACGGTAGTTACGATGAGTGTAAGTTAGAGAAGTTTTTGGTTAGAAGAATGAACACCACAGCTTGTGCACCATGCGAAACACCTGAATTCCCTGGATTTAAGCTTTTAGGTTCAAGAGACGGACATTACTATTATGTGTCTCAGCATGAGCTTATAGGAAAAACAGCATTCAAAATGGCTAAAGCTATGGGTGGATATGCTGTATCTTTGGAGACACCAGTAGAAGCTGAATGGTTGATTGAACAGTTGGATGCGAAAGGTTATGACGAATGTTATTCTATAGGATTGAATATCAATAATTTATCTACATTCCCAGAATTTAAGTGGGAAAGTGGTGCTACATTCAACTTCTTTGAGTTCTTTGGATCTCCGCTTATTGATAATAATATAGCTTATGTTTGTATAAGTGGTGCTAGTGGCCCAGTTATTAGCGCAACACCTAATGTAGTGCCTAATAAATATATCATCGAAATCACCGATCCATGTGGTTGGACATCACATGCACAGTTTTGTTGTACTGATGTACCAGCAAATCAAATGGTAGCTTTCAGAGCGATCGATGCTTCTGGTAATTATAATGATTGTATGGTAAGTGTGGTGGTTCAGGATAAAATAGGTCCTACGATTACATGTCCTGCAGACAGAACAGTAGCTTGTGACTTTGCTTATGATATTAATAATTTAGCAAAAGACTTCGGTACTGCTGAAGTAAAAGATAACTGTGCTGTACCTAATCCTGTTGAAACGCGTACTGTAAATCTAAACAGTTGCCGTATTGGTACAATTACAAGAACATTTACTGCAACAGATGCAGGTGGTAGAACAGCAACTTGTACACAAACCATTACATTCAGACCTGATGTATCACAAATCTATTATGGTCCTACAGCAGCTGAGTGGCCAAGAGATACAATGGTTCAAGGATGTGGAAATCCAACAGCAGCTCAATTTTTGCCAGCAGCACTAGGATCTCCTGTATTGTCTGACGGAGCATGTTCATTAGTTGGCGCACAATATGAAGATCAGTCATTCTCATTCAACAATCCTACTAGTCCTGCTTGTTTTAAAATTTTAAGAAAGTGGACAGTAATAGACTGGTGTCAACCTTTAGAAGAAGGTGGATATGCTACTTGGACTCATACTCAAGAAATCAAAGTTGTGGACAATATAGCTCCATCAGTAGCTCAATTGGCTCCAACAGTAAGTGCAGATACATATGATGCAGAATGTGCTTCTGGTGAAATCACGCTTACATCTCAAGGTGCTGATGTTTGTACTACAGTTTTGAGAAGTAGTTATAAAATAGATTTAGAAAATGATGGTGATTTTGATTATAGTTCACCGGTATCAAATAGCAATACTATAAACGCATCTGGAAGTTATCCAGTCGGTAAGCACCGTATCGTTTATACTTACGAAGATAAGTGTGGAAATGTAACATCAAGAGAGCAGTTATTCAATATTGTGAATAAGAAAGCACCAACTGCAATTGTATTGCAAGGACTTGCTATCAGCTTGATGAAGATATCTGAAGGTGAAGGAATGGCTGAAATTTGGGCAACAGATTTTGACCCTGAAAGAAAATCAAGCCATCCATGTGGTTATACTATCTTACTTTCATTCACACCAGTAACAGTAAATGCACTAGGACAAATGGTAGGCACACCTAACTTAGTGTTTGATTGCGATCAACTAGGACCTCAACCTGTTACAATTTATGTAGCAGCATTGACTCCTGCAGGTGATGTTGTACAGACTTCTGTCAATACTTTCATCGATGTACAGGATAATAATAACATATGTCCTCCTTCAGGAAGAAAATTGAGTGTAAATGGTAGTTTGGCTACTGAGGATCAAAGAATGCTCGAAAATGCCAATGTTGCTTTGTTAGGCTCAGAACTTACTAGGATTACAGATGTTAATGGTAATTTTGATTTCAACAATATGGACAATGGCGGTACTTATACAGTATCACCGGAGAAGAATGATGATCACCTTAACGGTGTTTCTACACTCGACCTTGTAATGATGCAAAGACATATCCTTGGATTGGAAAAATTAAAGACACCTTATAAGCTTATAGCTGCCGATGTCAATAATGATGGTAAAATCTCCGCAAATGACCTAGTAGAGTTGAGAAAACTCATCTTGGGTACATCTAATGGATTTACCAACAACAAATCTTGGAGATTCGTTGACAAATCATACAATTTTATCGATGCAACCAATGCACAAGGAGAGGCCTTCCCGGAAGTATATAATATTAATAATTTAAGTACAGATATGAAGACCGATTTTGTAGCTGTAAAAACAGGAGATGTTAATGGTAATGTGGTAACTAACTTGAATGATGAAAATCTCGAGTCAAGGTCTAGTAATAGTGTGCTTTTAAGTACTAATAATGTAGAATTTACAGCTGGTCAGCAAATCGTTGTACCTATAAATGTAGCTCAGACTGATAATATGTCAGGTATGCAATTTACAGTGGAGTTTGATAGCGAAAAGCTTGCACTCACAAGTGTAGATCCTGCTGCGATGAATGTTAACGATCAGAACTTTGGATTTGCAAATATTCACAATGGAATCCTTACCGTAAGCTGGAATGATGCAAAATCTATACAGTTTGGAGGAAATACCACCTTGTTTAACTTGACTTTTACGGCAAAAGATGGTGGAAATATTGCAGAAGCAGTTAGTATGAGTTCGTTTATCACTAAAGCTGAAGCATATGATTCTGAAGCTAATGTAATGACTTTAAATTGGAGAGTAAATCAAAGCGTTGAAGAAGTAGTTCTTCACCAAAATGTACCTAATCCATTTAAGGAATCTACCATGATTGGGTTTGATCTTCCTGAAGCCATGAACGCAACCATTACGGTATATGACGTGACTGGAAAAGTAGTCAAATCGACAAATATTGATGGTGTAAAAGGTAACAATACAATAGAATTTACCAAAAATGAATTGAAATCAGGTATCATGTATTACACATTGGAAGCCGGAGATTTCAAATCTACCAAAAAGATGGTCATCATAGAGTAATTGAGTTTTTTGAAATAATTCCTTTTAGTTAGGAATCGAGCCCTTCTGCATGTCTGACGCAGAAGGGCTTTTTATTTATGATAAAATATCTTTTGAAAATTGTAATTTTGCACCCGAATGGCAAGAATAGTATGTATTGATTATGGTATCAAAAGATGTGGTATAGCCGCTACTGATCCTTTCCAGATTATAGTTTCGGCAGTAGATACTATTGAGACTGCTAAGTTGATGGATTTTTTGGACAACTATTTAGCAAATGAAAGTGTTGAAAAATTGGTAGTAGGACTTCCAGTTCATAAGGATGGGAATTTTACAGGACTAAAGACCAATATTGATGATTTTGTGCAGAAGTTTAAAACTAAATTTGCACATATTCCAGTAGATTTTGCCGATGAGCAGTTTTCATCAGTTCATGCCAAAAAAATCATATTGGATATTGGCATCAAAAAAGAAAAAAGAAAAGATAAAGCATTGATAGATAAAATCAGTGCTGTGATTATTTTACAACGATATTTAAAGCATATTTAATTGTTTTATGATTTTACCAGTTTATGCAATAGGCCAGCCAGTATTGAAAAAAAAGGCAGCAATTATCTCTCCTGATTTCGAAGGGCTAAAAGAGTTGATAGCAGACATGTGGGAGACGATGTATTCGGCACATGGTGTAGGTATCGCGGCACCTCAGATAGGACAGTCGATCAGGTTATTTGTTATAGATTCTATACAAATAATGGAAGATGATAAAAAAAATGAAGGAATAAAAAAGGTATTCATAAATGCCCAGATCATCGAAGAAACTGGTGATCTGTGGTCATATGAAGAAGGCTGTCTGAGTATTCCCGAAATCAGAGGTGATGTAGAGCGCACTCAAAAAGTTAGGATCCAATACCAAGACGAAAACTTTAAAAAACACGATGAAGTGTATGAAGGTATCAATGCCAGAGTTATTCAGCACGAATATGATCATATAGAAGGTATCCTTTTCACTGAAAAACTGAAGCCACTCAAGAAAAAACTCATTCAACGCAAACTCAATGATGTGAAATCTGGCAAAATCAAGGCAGATTATAAGATAAAGTAT
Source organism: Saprospiraceae bacterium (assembly GCA_016717105.1). Lineage (GTDB taxonomy): Bacteria > Bacteroidota > Bacteroidia > Chitinophagales > Saprospiraceae > OLB9. The sequence continues at coordinate 21,419 of JADKGF010000002.1, forward strand.
GTGAGAATTTGATAGGTTAGTTTTTTAAAAGCTTATTTTCTGCCAAAATCCGCCGGTATTTCGCCCCATACTTCTGTTTCCCATTTTATGATCTTGTTTTTGTAGTCATTGCCACGAAGCCAGTTTTCTGCTCGGCTGATCAAATCATGGATTACGGCATTTTTTTTCGTTAGACCAAGCGTAGTTTTTGCTTTCTTATTTTTGACCCAGCTCATAGCAGTTTTGGAATCTGTATATATTGCGGTGTGTGTATTATTATTCTTGTGTAATAAAGCTAGCGCATGCACTAAGGCCAAAAATTCTCCAACATTATTGGTACCATCTTTAAAAGGACCTTGATGAAAAATCAATTTTTTTGTATTGGTCTCGACACATTGATATTCCATATCTCCAGGATTGCCACTACAAGCAGCATCCACACATATGCTATCGGATAATATGGTAGATGCACTTGGTTTAACTTTCGGCTTATCTTCCGGAGAAGATTTTTTTATAAATTGGGTGTAATTTCTAGCAAATGCAAATTCTGCTTCAACTCTTGAATCAAAAGATTTGAATTTCGGTGAGTGAAATCCTGCGATTTGTACCTGACATTCTTCCCAAGAAGTATATATGCCTGGTACTTTTCCTTCCCAGATTACATAATATTTTTGTTTCTTTGCCATGAATTTATTTACAAAAAACAGCAAATTTAATGTTTACTGATACACACGCTCATATTTATAGCGAAGAATTTATAGAAGACCTGAATCAAATGATCGAGCGAGCTCATGCTGAAGGAATAACAAATATCTACATGCCCAATATTGACAGCACATCAATTGAGCGAATGCTTACTATTAGCAATGATCATGCTAGTTGTCACGCAATGATTGGACTTCATCCATGTTATGTAAAAGAAAATTACAAAACCGAACTCAAAATCATGGAACAAAACCTTGATGCGCATTCCTTTTGTGCGGTAGGCGAAATCGGGATTGATTTATATTGGGATACAACATTTGTGGAGGAACAAAAAAAGGCATTTGGCTATCAGATAGCCATGTCATTGGAAGCAGGATTACCGATAGTGATTCACTCACGTGATTCGCTAGATCTTACAATTCAGGCAGTAAAAGACATGCAAAATGGTAAGTTGTCAGGTATTTTTCATTGTTTTAATGGTACTTCCGAACAAGCCCAAAAAATTATTGATTTAGGTTTTTATCTAGGAATAGGTGGCGTGATAACCTATAAAAATGCTGGTGTTGATAAAATCGTAGCAGATTTACCATTATCTTCGATGGTTTTGGAAACAGATGCACCATATTTGACGCCTGTGCCACATCGTGGTAAGCGCAATGAATGTGCTTATATCAAAATTATTGCCCAAAAACTGGCAGAAATAAAGATGTGTCCGATTGAAGAAATAGCATCCGCCACGACATTTAATGCAAAAAATATTTTTGGGTCACACCAAATATGAAAAGAAATTAATCTTAAACTATGAATTAAATCCTGAAATATTTTATTTGAAGGTTTTTAATGATGTAAAGTATATTATAATAAATTTTAATTTTAGTTCAAAATATTGATAATGTATGTATTGTATATAATCAAAATAATAATAAGAAAAATATATTTTGATATTAGAACTAATTTTTCAACATTTGCAGCGTTGGAGAGTTGTCCGAGTGGTTTAAGGAGCACGCCTGGAAAGTGTGTATACCTCTAAAGGGTATCGAGGGTTCGAATCCCTCACTCTCCGCAATTTTTTTTTCAAAGAATTTAAGTAATTTTAAATAAATTCATATTTTTAACCTTTATTTTGTAGTAAACCTTATATTTTCTAAAAACGTAAATTAACAAATCATGCGAAAACTTTTATTTTTAATAGGGGTATTTATGGTTGCCTCTTATTTTGGTGCCTTTGAAATACTAGCACAGGCTGCTGATTCCACTGGAGCTGTACTTGATTCTGCTGCTGCTGCGGCACCTGCAGCTGCCGAAGCTGTTGCTGAAACAACAGATGCTGCAGTTGCGGCTACAGAAGACGTTGGTGCATTTCAGGTTTTGAAAGAAAAATTTATCGAAGGTGACTGGATTTGGATGACACCGGTTTTGGCTTGTATGATTTTTGGTCTTGCATTTTGCATAGAAAGAATCATCACATTAAATATCGCATCAGCTAATACAGATGTATTGATGTCTAATATTGATAGCAAATTGGCTTCTGGTGATTTGGAAGGTGCAAAAGAAATAGCAAAAGCAACACCTGGTCCAGCTGCAAGTGTTATTTATGAAGGATTAAGAAATGTAGGTGGTGGAGCAGAAGGTGTAGAAAAAGCAATAGTATCTTATGGATCTGTCCAAATGTCTTTATTAGAGAAAGGATTAATCTGGATATCTCTATTTATTGCATTGGCACCGATGTTGGGATTCTTAGGAACGGTTGTAGGTATGATTCAAGCCTTTGACAAGATTCAAGCAGCTGGTGATATCTCTCCTACAGTTGTAGCAGGTGGTATTAAGGTAGCCCTTTTGACTACTGTATTTGGTCTTATTGTTGCTATTATCCTTCAGATTTTTTACAATTATATTGTTTCAAAAATTGATGCGATCACTACCAAGATGGAAGAATCATCTATCGCTTTGGTGGAGACAATGCTTAAGAATAAGTCTTTTAAATAATTATTTTTAAAATCTTATAAAAATGATTAAGTTATATAATTATTTAGTAAAAAACGGGGATGCAGTAGCTGTGGGTGTCAGTGCTATTCTCTTTGTAATATTTGCCTTAGGTATTTATGTTGGAACATCATCTGGTGGGTACAGTCTAAATGAGCTTATAGATAGAGAGGATAAATCGGATATCAATTGTTTTAATCCAGGTTTATGGATGATGATCATAATGACCTTACTTGCTATTTTACTAATGGTGTTTGGTGTATTTTTTGATTTATTCAAAAACTTTAAAAGTGGTTCAAAATCAATTTTTGGGTTTTTGGCAATAGTAATAGCATTTATTGTATTATATTTTACCTCGTCACATGACTCTGGAGGTAGATTTGGAGCCTATTGGAGTCCTGAATTTGGTATCACCGAAGGTTTGAGCAAATTTATATCAGCTGGCTTATACTCATTGATGGGACTGACTTTAGTATCATTTCTATTGATTCTGTTTTATGAAGTAAAAGGTTTTTTTAGATAATTAATTAATTATTAAAAATGGCAAAGAAAAACAGAATGGCTAATGAGATCAATGCAGGATCAATGGCAGATATTGCATTTTTGCTTTTAATATTTTTTCTCGTTACAACCACCATCGCAGAAGACAAAGGGGTACTTGTAAAGCTGCCTCAATGGTCTGAAGAACCACCACCAGAACTAAAGTTAAATACTAGAAATGTGTATTCGGTGTTGGTAAATGCACAAAATCAGCTTCTTGTTAGAGGCGATGTTATGGATATAAAGGATCTTAAGAATAATGCAAAGATATTTATTGCCAATCCTCAAAAATTGGAAAATATGGCTGAATCACCAAAGAATGCCATAATTTCCATAAAAAATGACAGAGGTACTAAATATCAGACATATCTTGAAGTGTACAACGAGTTGAAGTCGGCATATAACGAGCTTTGGGAAGAAGCCGCGATGGTTAAATTCGGCAAGAATCTAGATCAGTTGAGCAATGCACAGCAACAGGAGATCAGAAATGAAATTCCTTTGGTGCTGTCTGAGGCAGAACCAACGAAATTTGGAGAAGAGAAATAGATGATTATTTGACAATTTAAATAATTTAGCATTATGTCAAAGTTTAAGAAAAAGCAAGGCAATACCACACCAGGTATATCTACAGCATCTTTGCCAGATATAGTTTTCATGTTGTTGTTTTTCTTCATGGTTGTTACTAAAATGAGGGATACCGAACTAATGGTAAAAGTCAATACGCCTCAAGCATCAGAACTGACCAAGTTGGAGAAAAAGACTCTTGTAAATTTTATTTTTATTGGAAGACCAACCGACAAGTTCAAAGCAAAATTTGGAACCAAACCACAAATTCAGTTAGGTGACAAATATGCATCGGTTGATGATATTCCTTTATTTTTGGCAAAACACAAAGCTAGTGTTCCTGAAGGACAACGTCAGAGTATTATCTCGTCACTGAAGATAGATAATGATGTAACTATGGGTATAGTAGGAGATTTGAAGACATCTCTTAGGAAAGCAGGACAATTGAAAATCAATTATTCTGCAAAAAAGAGAGAACGAACCAAGTAAAAGTTTACGCGTTTAGTAATATGAAGGGCTGTATTGGTAGTAATACAGCCCTTTGTTTTTTTGTAGTGGTTTGATATTTTTCTATCTGATATTTTAGTGAGATTGTCGGATTTTATATAAAAGACAAGCAAATAAAATTATCTTTGTCTTATGAATAATGAAAAACCAATGAATGTATTATCACTGCAAAATGTAGTCAAAACATACGCAAATCATCGTGCGGTAAATGATGTCAGTTTTGATGTAAAAAAGGGGACTATTTTTGGTCTTTTGGGCCCGAATGGAGCTGGAAAGACATCATTAATAAGAATTATTACAACAATCACAGCTGCGGATAGTGGTCAGGTGTATCTAAATGGGCAGCCACTAAATCGACTTCATCCCAACGATATCGGGTATATGCCAGAAGAACGCGGCTTATACAAAAAGATGAAAGTAGGCGAGCAATTATTGTATCTCGCCCAACTAAAGGGGCTAAGCAGTAAAGATGCAAAAGTCAAGCTAAGACATTGGTTAGAGAAATTTGAAATTTTGAACTGGTGGGACAAAAAAATAAGTGATCTATCGAAAGGTATGAGCCAAAAAGTGCAATTTATCGCCACAGTCGTCCATGACCCAAGTCTTATAATCCTAGACGAACCGTTTTCAGGATTAGATCCGATTAATGCCAATTTGATCAAAGATGAAATTTTTCAACTAAAAGAGAAAGGGGCAAGTATCTTATTCTCAACCCATAGGATGGAACAAGTAGAGGAGATTTGCGAAGATATTGTCCTTATTAACCATGGTAAAATCTTGCTTTATGGTGGTGTAGCAAATATCAAAAATGAATTTAAGGAACATAAGTTTAGTGTGAAATATGAAGGATCGCTGCCTGAGTCACTCAATTTTGGTGGATACGAAATAGTCAGTAACCATGCTAATGAATTGATTTTCAAAGGTCAAAGTGGACAAACTTCAATTCAATTACTAAAAAATTTATTGGATTCAAATGTTAACATTATGAGTTTTAATGAAATTCTACCTTCTCTAAACGAAATATTTATCAAAAAAGTAGAAACAAGCAATGAATAAAATATGGTTAGTCACTCAAAGAGAATATCTCACCAGAGTAACAAATAAGACTTTTATACTGACAACACTTTTGGCTCCATTAGGTATATTGGTATTTATGGCAGCAGTCGTCTTGGTCATGAGTACCGGATCTGACAAAGCTAAGATTATCAATGTATATGATCCTTCTGGCCTTTTGCAAAATGAATTTAAATCTAGAGATAATCTAACCTTCAAGTTCAGCAATGAGTCAATGGATGCCCAAAAAGTTTTGTACAAAGAAAAGAAAATCAACGGCATCCTCGAATTACCACCATTGACTGATTCATTGGCAAAATCATATGTGTACAAATATCATTCTGATGATCAGCTGGCTATGGATGAGAATTTTGCTATAGAATCAGCGATTGGGAAGAAAATCAGAGATTTCAAACTCAAAAAACTCAATATTGATGCCAAAACGTTAGAAAACCTAGACACTGATGTACAAGCAGAACCTGTCACTATTCTTGAAGATAAAAAAATAAGCTCTATTACTACCATTGTGAGTTCTGCATTAGGTGGAATCGTAGGTTATGCTATGTTTTTTATAATCTTATTTTATGGTATGCAAGTGATGCGATCTGTGATGGAAGAGAAGATAAATCGAATTATAGAGGTTTTGATTTCGTCATTAAAGCCATTCGAACTCATGATGGGAAAGGTTTTGGGTGTGGGACTTGTAGGGCTTACCCAGATCGGCATTTGGTTGATTCTCATGCCAATAATTTATTTTATAGGAGCAGCATTATTTGGTATTAATACCGAAGCTATGCCCAATCCTGTCAATGACATGAATCCAGAAGTCGCGCTGACATTTCAGAGTAAAGCAAGTCAAATATTTCTAGAATTACGATCTATGAACTGGTGGTTTATTTTACCATTGACATTATTTTACTTTTTGGCAGGATATTTTGCTTATTCTGCTTTATTTGCAGCTATAGGATCAGCTGTCGGTGAGGATATAAATGATGCCAATTCACTGACGTTTCCTATCATGATGCCATTGATATTCTCAATTTATATAGGTTTTAGTGCTGTGAATGCTCCTGATAGTAGCCTTGCCGTATGGTCCAGTATGATTCCATTACTTTCATCTATTGTGATGCCAGTAAGATTGCCATTTGATCCGCCATGGTGGCAAATAGGTATTTCTGTTGTTTCGCTCATTATTTTTACTATATTTTTGGTATGGCTTGCTGCTAGAATATACCGTGTAGGTATCTTGATGTACGGCAAAAAAGCCACATTCAAAGAACTGAGCAAGTGGATTTTTTATAAAGATTAGGATTTGAATTTCATAAATAATGAAGAATGATTAGAATATATTTGTTGTTATTGGTAATGATGACCATGATAAGTGCAGATAAAAAGCCCATTAAAATCATATTTTTTGGTGACTCCATCACTGAAATGGGAGTACATCAAAATGGATATATAGATCTAATGCAGAAGCGCCTTGATACCGAAAAGAAAGCTGATGATTATCAAATAATTGGATCAGGTAAAGGAGGAAATAAGGTGTATGATTTATTTTTTAGATTGGAAAAGGATGTTTTATCTCAAAATCCAGACGTAGTGGTTATATGGATTGGTGTCAATGATGTATGGCACAAAAGTACATTCGGTACAGGAACAGATTTTGACAAATTTGTGGTATTTTATAGTGAAATCATCAAAAAATGTAGTGATAAAGGTATCAAAGTGGTTTGTTGTACGCCAGCTTGCATTGGCGAAAAAACTGACAATTCTAACCCACAAGATGGCGACTTGAATGAAATTTCTAAAATTATTAGAAAAACAGCCTTTGATAATAATGCCAAGGTAATTGACTTCCGAAAAGCATTCTTGGAATACAATCTAAATCATAATAAAACCAATAGCGACAAAGGCACGCTTACCAATGACCGCGTCCACCTCAACGATTTAGGTAACACAATGGTCGCTGATATGATGTGGGAAAATCTCATTGTGCACTAATCGAAAATACGGGCCACTATAATCAATTATCTATACATTTTACCATAAAATCAATAGAAGTATGTGGATAGATAATCCATTAATGAAACTCTTCTCATCCAGGCCCAAATCACCATGAATATCAGAAAAAACCAGATGGAAATACGAAATTTTTTATAAAAAGCTCGAATAATATCTTGTCTGGTGCGATATCTTTTTATCCTTCGATAGGCCATATGTTATGAATGGATATTAAAATGGTAGATCGTCAAAATCAGCTGGCAAACCTGAGCCAAAATCTGTATTTTCTTCAAATACGGGTGGTGTCATTGGTGCTGATGATGCTGCCGCTTGAAAAGTCTGCGCTACATTCGCTGCTTTGTCCACTTTCCAGGCATTCAGATTGGTAAAATATTTGCCTTGCCACTCTCTACCACGAAGATCGAAGGATACTTTGATTTTTTCGCCTTCCTGACATGTATCGATTATTCCACACTTATCCTGAGTAAGCTGAAACTTTACGAATTGCGGATAAGTCCCTTCTGTGGTGATGACAAATTCTCTCGTTTGAAAGGATGCTGATTTGCTTTCAACGTCAAATATTTTATGGAGGATACCCTCTATTTCGAAAGTCATATTTCTGGTCGTTTTATGTTAAAAAATATTAATAAGCTTTGGCAAAAATAACTCTACCTGCAGATGGTTTTCCAGAATAAACGCAAAGGCCTTTTTCTTCCTTCATGTCCAACGGAATACATCTAATGGTCGCTTTGGTTTCTTCTTTGATTTTTTCTTCTGTTTCTGGAGTGCCATCCCAATGACAAGATAGAAATCCACCTTTGGTCTCCAATACTTCTTTGAACTGATCAAATGTATCTACTTGCGTAATGTGGGTGTCTCTGAAATGTTTTGCTCTGTTATACAAGTTTTGTTGGATGTCCTCGAGCAATTGTTCTACATAAGCGACGACGAGATCGATGCCGATGGTTATTTTCTCTTTGGTATCTCGCCTTGCTACTTCTATGGTGTTATTTTCGATATCTCGTTTGCCTAGACCCAATCTTACAGGCACGCCTTTCATCTCGTATTCAGCAAATTTAAATCCTGGTCTCTTGGTATCATCTACATCTATTTTTACACTGATACCCAAAGCTTTTAATCCTTCAGCAATATCTTCAGCCTTGGCTATGAGTTCTGGTTCAGGTTTTGGTATAGGTACAATTACCACTTGGATTGGCGCTAATTTTGGAGGTAAGACCAAACCTTCGTCATCAGAGTGCGTCATGATTAGTCCTCCGATCAGCCTTGTAGATACGCCCCAAGATGTTGCCCACACATATTCATTTTCGTTTTTGTCATTGCTGAAGGTCACATTAAATGCCTTTGCAAAATTTTGACCCAAGAAGTGTGATGTACCAGCTTGCAATGCTTTGCCATCTTGCATCAGCGCTTCTATCGTAAATGTATCATCAGCACCTGCAAAGCGCTCATTTTCGGTTTTATATCCCTTGATTACGGGCATTGCCATGAATGACTCTGCAAATTCCGCATATACATCATGCATTTGTCTCGCCTCGCTGATGGCTTCTTCTTTGGTAGAATGTGCCGTATGTCCTTCTTGCCAAAGGAACTCTGCAGTACGTAAGAATGGTCGAGTACGCATTTCCCAACGAACGACATTGGCCCATTGATTGATTAGAATTGGCAGATCACGGTAAGATTGGATCCAATCTCGATATGTATTCCAGATGATGGCTTCACTCGTAGGTCTCACGATGAGTTCTTCCTCCAGCTTGGCTTCAGGATCTACCATGAGTTTTCCTTTATTATCAGGATCATTTTTGAGTCTGTAATGCGTTACGATGGCACATTCTTTGGCAAATCCTTCAGCATTTTTCTCTTCAGCTTCAAACAAACTTTTAGGGACAAACAGAGGAAAATAAGCATTCACATGGCCAGTTTCTTTAAACATTTTGTCCAGTTGGTCTCTCATCTTTTCCCAAATGGCATAACCATAAGGCTTTATGACCATACATCCTCGTACTGCGGAATTGTCTGCAAGACCAGCTTTTTTACAATATCATTGTACCATAAAGAATAATTTTCATCCCTGCTTGTTATCTCTTTTGCCATTATAAAATGAATTATTGTCTGCTTTTTGTTAAAATTAAATTAAGATGCTGAAATATTGAACTTATACCATCACAAATACGTCATAGTTTCGTACTTTAAGTTATAAAAATGCCTAAAAGAAGACATTAACATTTGATATGTACAACTTTAAGTGATTTTTAACGTAATAATTGGTGCAAAAGTAATAAATTGCACTCGATTTTTTAAGAAAGACTTATTTATTGCGATCAAAATAATAAATTTAAAATTAATTTCATGAGAGCCCGATTTTTTTCAATGAGTTTTATTGCGATTTGTTTGATGACATCTATTAGCCTTTCGGCCCAGTTTGATGATCTGTATTATGATTACAAAAAGGACGAAACAGCCAAAAATGAAGATGTAACGTTAACAGAAACCAGATATTCTGATACTGATTCCGATTACTACAAAGGTTCGGATTATGATAGTGACGAATATGATAATTACGATGAATACTCCTATTCAGATCGTATCAGAAGATTTCACAGACCAATTCAGAATTATAGCAGTTTTGATAATTGGTATAGCAACTATTATTATGACCCATACTACTCTAATAGCGGAGTCAATGTATTTATAGGTACTGGCTGGGGCTGGAATTCTTGGAATAGACCATGGTCATACAGTTACTATAATAACCCATGGGGCTGGAATTCTTGGAATAGTGGTTGGGGATATAATTCTTGGAATAACCCATGGGGCTATAACTCATGGAATAGCGGCTGGGGCTGGAATTCTTATGGATATTGTGGCAATTCAGGTTGGGGCAATAACTATTACGGAAATGTATATTACGGTAATGGTTGGAATGGCTCAAATTGGAATAACAATACCGAATATTCAAATAAAGTCTATGGAAGTAGAAAAGGCGGATCGCTTTCTTCATCTACCAAAGGCAGAGATGCGTCTCCAAGAAGGATAATCTCAGGAGGTAATAACGACCTTAATGTTGATAAGGCAAATGCGAATATAGAAACATCATCAAGAAGTCAAAGAACTGATCGAACCTTTAAGGGCGATATAAAGTCAGCTTCGGGTAATAATACCGATGAGTCAGTAAGACGCACAGATAGATCTAGAATTTATTCAAACCCAAGTAATGTGAAGGAAAGAAGTGAAAGCGAATCTTCATCAAATACAAGTAGGAAACAGGATAGATACAGCCAACAAAATAACTCCACAAGTCCTGCACCTTCAAGAAGATCAGAGGAAAGACCTTCACGAAGGACAGAATCAAGGTCAACTTATGACAATGGTTCATCAAATGATTCTTGGAATTCAGGGTCTTCTAGAAGTAGTAGTTCTGGAAGTAATATGGGTTCGTCAAGATCTTCTGGAAGTAGTTCATCTCATAGTGGAGGCGGAAGTTCTAGATCAGGTGGTTCCAGAAGAGGTGGCTGATAGGTAGCAATAAATTTGCTAATTTAAAGCATACAATACATATAAAGGGCTGGGATAATTAATCGTTATTCGGCCCTTTTATTTAAAACATATTCTGAATTACATTCAGTCAAATTATTATACTTAAAAACCCAAATTAAAATGAAAAATTATCTTTTATTCGTTTTTGCCATTCTGGGATATGTGCAAATTCAGGCACAAAATCTGACCGATGTCGTAAGATGGTCAGCTATAGATCAATTGGGAACAGCGCGCACCCTAGGAGCAGGAAGTGCTTTCGGTGCTATGGGAGGCGACTTTTCTGTAGTCAATATCAATCCTGCAGGTATAGCAGATTATAGAGTTTCTGAATTTACATTTACGCCGTCATTGAGAGGATACAAAACCGATGCGTGGTTTGACAAAAACTCAGTAAATAATCAATTGTCTAAAGGTACAGGATTAAGCCTCGACAATATTGGATTTATAATAGCGTCCAATCCTGGATCCAAATGGACGAGCTCAAATATTGTATTGGGATTTTCGCGCACAGCAGATTTAGGTCGAAAGGTATTGATAGAAGGCAAGATACCAGGTTCGATCGCCACTTATTTTGCTGAGAAAGCCAATGGATATACAGTAGATGAACTTGATGATTTTATTGCTTATCCAGCTTATAATACAGGCGCTATTTACGATGCAGAAAAGGATAAAAATTATGAAACTGATTTTGGTTCAGCAGACCAGCTTGTAGATAGAACCCAAGAAATCACTCAAAAAGGAGGAATCAATGAACTTACCGTTGGTTGGGCTGGTGAATACAACAACCAGTTCAATATGGGCTTGTCAGTAGGCGTACCTTTCGGTTCATTTGAAGAAGAAAAAGTTTATCGCGAATCGGATGATGGTGACCTTATTCCAGTATTTAATGCACTCAAATACACAGAAAGACTTAATACTTCTGGTGTGGGGATAAATTTTAAAGCAGGATTTACCTACAAAATACTGAATAATATCCGAGTAGGTGGCGCATTCCATTCACCAACATGGTATAAGTTTTCAGATGATTACAGTACTGCGTTACAATATACCTTTACGGATCATCAAGGTTATCAGCAATACGATTATACTTCACCAGATGGTACATTTGAATATAAGATAAATACTCCTTGGCGCGCAATAGGAAGTGCAGGTTATATATACAGAATAGGAGATATTAGAGGATTTGTGAATGCAGATTTTGAGTATCTTGATTATACCAATGCTAGTTATAATGGTACAGCATATAGCTCAGATGCTGGGGAAATAGAATATACAAATGAGGTAAACAGAACCATTTTGAAAAAGCTGGGTACTGCGACCAATGTACGTTTAGGTACAGAATTTGGGTACAAAAACCTAAGAGTCAGAGGTGGATATAGCTTCGAACAATCGCCATATAATGCAGATACACACCTCAATAATAAGATATCTTTTGGTTTGGGCTTTAGAGAAGACAATTTTTTTATTGATTTAGGATTTAGAATAGCAAAAAATGTAGAAGGATACAACCCTTATGTGGTCCTTGACTCTGATCTTGATCCATTGGCCAATATCAAAACTACCAGAACAAGGAGTGCCTTGACTGTGGGATTTAAGTTCTAAGCAGTAAGTATTATAAAATATACACGAACCCGGTATAATAGCCGGGTTTTTTATTTATACCAATTTGTATAAAATTTCTATTTAGAAAACAACATAAATTCTTACCTTTACGTTTCATTTCAACAGTTTCCCTCAAGCGCACATGATGTATTATTAAAATAATACATATATTTGCATTTTTTTAATCTCATTTACTTATTCAGCAAAATCATAATTCTTATGATATTAAGAAAATCTACAATATTTAGCTTTTTAATTCTATTGGTATCACAACTGACTCTGATAGCTCAGCCTTTGCCGCCTGTAGAGTTTAACGTGACTAGCGGTGTGGGTGTACAAGGAAGCACAGTATGTCTTACAGTGACAGCCAATAATTTTACTAACGTAGAATCTATCCAGCTCAACCTATCTTATAATGCAGCATTGGTTATACCAGATTGTCCTAACATCTTTTACAAATTCTGCATTATCTCCAAATATTGATAATACAAATTTTAATTGTAATAACGCTTCAAATGGATATATAAATTTTGTTTGGATTGCTGCGCCTACTACGATTCCAGATGGATCCATACTTTTTGAAATTTGTTTTACATTGATAGGAGAACCAGGGAATATTTCACCTGTTTATTTTAACGGACAGTTATTGGACATAGAAATTGGTCAGGTTGACAACAATGGCAATAGCTACACCACAGAAGAAATTGTCTCAAATACAGGTACGATCAAAATAATTTCACCCAATTTAGCAACATTTGTGCAGAGTTGTGATGCAGACCGAAATAATCTTCCAGCTGGTGGAAAATTGACTTTTTATGCTACTGGTGGCACGCCGCCATATAATTATGTTATTAGCCCAGGAGGATTCACAGGAGATACTGGAACAACTACAATTGATGGAGAACGAAGAAAAATCACCGGTATTCCTGACGGACCCTATATCTTGACGGTTACGGATGCAACAGGCAATACATCTACCAAGCAAATCATTATTTCCGACGATGGTATTCCAATAGCCATAGATACAGTAGTGAAAAGGCCTACTTGTTTTAATCGAAGAAATGGCTATATCAATATAACAAATGTAACCGGAGGCCTTTCGCCATACACATATCAATGGTCCAATTTATTGACAGGACTTGATTCTATTGGTAGCTTACCTATTAACACATATACTGTGACAATCACAGATTTTAATGGATGTGATTTTACAGAAACATTTGATTTAAATATAGATACACTCAAGTTTGATTTAGTCCTAAAAGACTCTGCTTCATGTATTGGCGTAAACGATGGAGAAATTACCATTTTAAATGCACGTGGTGGAACACAATTTGGTGGAGCTTATGATTATAAGTATTCACTCAATACATTTGGTAATCCTAAACCATTCACTAGCCCGTTTGATATCACTAATGGTATACCAGGACTTAATAAAGTTGAAGTAATTGATTCCTTAGGTTGTGTAGTAGAACAAAGTATAATCGTACCATTCAAAAAAACAGTATCCTTTGATACAATGGTAGTTCGAGATATATCTTGTTTTGGTAAAAATGATGGAAATGTAAGGTTTAAAGCCAGCCCGGGCACGGGATATGGCTACTTATTGAGCCCCAATATCCCGGGTTCAGTTTTTGGTGGTGTTTTTTTGGTGGATGACTTACCTAAAGGCAATTATACGGTAACGGCCAGAGATAATGCCGGCTGTACTGGCAGGGCCACATTTACTATAAATGAGCCGGAAAAGTTAATAATCAATGAAACATTGGTATATCCTGATTGTGCAAATCTGGGATCTATCACCATTAATCCGACAGGAGGTACAGGTGCATATACCTATAATTGGACACCTACAGCAGGCAACGTCAACAGCTTGTCGAATCTAGGTGGCGGTACCTATAGCGTAGTCGTTTCGGATGCAAATAATTGTCAAGAATCGAAATCTTTTGTATTTAATAATGTCGGGACATTGACCTTACTTATAACCACAAAAGATGTAAGTTGTGCAGGGAAGAATGATGGTTCAGCAACAGTAGTTCCTCAGTTTTCTAATGGCAATACTTCTATGCCCGAGATATTTTGGAGAGATTCCAATGGCAATATTTTACCTATCAAAACAAGTATGATTTCTAACCTAGCACCTGGAAATTATACAGTCCAAATCATCACAGCAGATGGTTGTAATAGTGGAGAGAAACCGTTCGAAATTAAAGATGGCAATGCAACGACCATTGTAACCACTGTAACCAATGCACCATGTTTCGGCGAAGATGGTAAAGTAGAAGTCTCTCTTAGTGGAAACCCACCTGGATATAAATTTGAATGGAGACAAAAAGTCAATAGCAATATCATAGATACAGACAATGTGTTGAATGCTAAAGCTGGAGTATATATTGTAAAGGCAATCAGTCCTTCAGGATGCGAGACGGAGTCAGAAGTTACCATTACACAACCTAATGAGATTACTTTTGCTGCACCAGGTACTCGGAATGTTACATGTTATGGTTTAAGTAACGGTCAAGCAAATATATTATCAAACCCCTTGAATTTGTCTTATATTTGGTCTAATGGCTCTAAGACTCTGTTTGTAAATGATTTGCCTGCAGGTGATGCTTGGGTTGTTGGATTTTTGGGTGGCTGTCATTCGGATACTGTTCGGTTCAATATAGGCACTTATCCAAAATTGGAAATAGACCAGACTAAAACACTGGTTCAAAACCCAACTTGTTTCGGAGATACAAATGGTTCAGTGACCATCGAGGCACAAGGCGGTACAGGTATTTCTTATACATATTCTTGGGAAAACGGAAGTAACAGTCCTACGTTAAGCAATATTCCTGCGGGTACTTACTTTGTTACAATTTCTGATAGCAATAATTGTACACAACGAGATTCATTTACATTGACCCAACCAAGTAAATTGGAGGCAAGTATAGACCTTGCTGCATCGGTTGTGCTGGATTGTAATAATCAAGACAATGGTAAATTAGCTATTAAGACTACTGGAGGTAATCCAGGTATAAAAACTATATCATGGCAGTCAGGAGTTAATACAAACGGAAATGTTGCTATTAATCTGATCCCTGGGACTTATTGTGCTACGGTGTCGGACAATTTCGGTTGTAAGGATACGATCTGCCAAACATTAACAGCACCAGAGCCACTGAAAGGTAAAATTAATACACCTGTCGAACCAGTGTGTTATGGTGAAAAAACTTGTATTTCAGTCGATTATGTAACTGGTGGAACAGGAAATAACTACACTTTTCAAATAAGAAATTTAAATAATGCTATTAGATTTCCATTGGATACATGTATTAATGTTTTCGCTGGACAATACATCGTAAGTCTAATTGATTCAGCAGGATGCTCGATAGATACGACGATATTTATAGATCAACCTGAACCAATAGAAGTCGATCTCGGTGCTGACCTTGAGGTACAATTAGGTCTGTCTTCACAAGTGATAAATTCATTCATTGATGCGCCTGCAGGGATTTGACACATTGATTTGGTCACCTTTTGATGATTTGGAATGTGTTTCATCGGATTGTTCGTCGGTAGTCGCCCAACCTAAGGAGACACAAACATACATACTTACTGTTACAGATGTCAACGGATGTACAGGTTCTGACGATGTTGTCATTAAAGTCAAAAATGTTAGAAACGTATATTTTGCCAATGTATTTACCCCGAATAAGGATGGAGAAAATGACTTTTTCCAAGCTGTAATTGGCCCTGGTGTCGAAAAAATACTTGCTTTCAATATTTATGACCGATGGGGAAATATGGTTTTTGATAAGACCAACTATGTGCCTGATCCAGCTGGAACAGATGGTTGGGATGGGACATTCAGAAATCAAAAAATTGGATCCAGGTGTATTTGTTTATACCGCCAAAGCCTTATTTATCGATGGTAAAGTAATCGATTATACAGGATCAATAACCTTATTGGACAAGCTTAGAAACTGATTTTGGATGGGAATTTTCTTCCCAATAGCCAGCTCAATATGCATCCAATGATGGAGTAAAATATTATTGTGTAAGTTATTGCCATATAATAAGTTATCTTGTGTTTTATTCCACGTATGAGTTTTGAAACTAAATATAAAATTCGTATCTTTGCGCCCCTAAATGACAGGACAGGGTAAGCTTGAAATAATATTAATTGTAGAGTTGAATAATTCCTGTTAAAGAAAATATTTAAATAACAGCATGAGCGAAAATAAGGAACTCAAGAAGAATGAATATGGTGCCGACAATATACAGGCACTCGAAGGACTAGAAGCGGTACGTAAGAGACCAGGTATGTACATCGGTAGTACGGATTCTAAAGGATTGCATCACCTTGTTTGGGAAGTTATAGACAACTCGATAGATGAGCACCTTGCAGGATATTGTACACATATTGACACAATTATTCACAAGGATAATAGTATCACTGTAAAGGATAATGGTCGAGGTATTCCGACGGGAATGCACGAAAAATTGCAAAAGTCTGCACTCGAGGTAGTCATGACTGTGCTTCACGCCGGTGGTAAATTTGATAAAGATACATATAAAGTGTCTGGTGGTCTTCACGGTGTGGGTGTATCATGTGTAAACGCACTTTCTGAATATGTCAGAGTAGAAGTGCACCGTGATGGGAAATATTTTGAACAAGAATATAGCAAAGGTATTCCATTGGGGCCTGTCAAGGTTTTAGGGGATTCTGACAAAAGAGGCACTCAAGTTACATTCAGACCTGACCCAACCATCTTTTTGGATGGTGTGGAGTATAGTTTTAACACACTAGCAGGAAGGATTCGCGAATTGGCATACTTGAATAAAGGATTGTTCCTTTCCTTGATAGACCAAAGAGAAACGGATGAAGAAGGCAATTTCAAGCGTCAGGATTTTTATTCTGAAGGCGGATTGAAAGAGTTTGTCAAATATTTGGACGAAACAAGGCCACCACTGATTGACGAGCCGATCTATGTCACTGGAAAAGAAGACAATGTAGAAGTAGAAGTGGCCATGCAATATAATACAGGCTACCAAGAAAATATCTTTTCTTATGTAAACAATATCAATACAAGAGAAGGTGGTACACACGTCGCTGGATTCCGAAGAGCCATCACAAGGTTATTTAAACAATACGGCGACGACAATGGAATGTTTGCCAAACTTAAACTTGAGATTTCAGGAGAAGACTTCAAGGAAGGCCTGACTGCTATCATTTCAGTAAAAGTGCCAGAGCCACAATTCAAAGGCCAAACCAAAGGTGAATTAGGCAATTCTGAAGTAACTGGTATCGTGTCGAGATGTGTAGGTGACGTGTTGAAGGCATATCTGGAAGAAAATCCAGGTATGGCACGACGTATTATAGACAAAGTCATACTCGCAGCAACAGCGCGACATGCTGCTAGAAAAGCCCGTGAAATGGTACAACGCAAAAATGTACTGACAGGTAGCGGCTTGCCTGGAAAATTATCCGACTGTAGTTCTAAAGATCCTAATGAATCCGAGATATTTTTGGTGGAAGGAGATTCGGCAGGTGGTACTGCAAAACAGGGTAGAGACAGAAATTTTCAAGCCATATTGCCATTAAGAGGTAAGATACTCAATGTCGAAAAAGCCATGGAGTATAAAATATATGAGAATGAAGAGATAAAAAATATGTTTACGGCCCTCGGTGTTAGCATTGAGGAAAAAGATGGCGAAAAAATCCTAAATATCGAGAAGCTAAGATATCATAAAGTAGTCATCATGTGTGATGCCGATGTGGACGGAAGCCATATTTCTACTTTGATCATGACTTTCTTTTTCAGGTATATGAAACCGCTAATCGAGCAAGGACATATTTACATAGCTGCACCGCCACTTTATCAAGTAAAGAAAGGTAAAAACTTTATTTATTGCTGGAATGATGAGGAGCGTAAGGCTGCCATAGAAAATTATTCAAACGGAAAAGAAGATTCAAGTATCAAAACACAACGATATAAGGGTCTAGGAGAGATGAATGCAGAACAACTTTGGGAGACAACCATGGATCCTAATAATAGAATACTGCGCCAAATCACCATTTATGATGCCATGGAAGCAGACAGGATATTCAGTATGTTGATGGGAGATGAAGTACCACCAAGAAGACAGTTTATAGAAGAAAATGCCAAATACGCCAATATTGACGCATGATGCATCTTAAACACTGACAGCCAGTTTGTTGTTTTATATTTGTATAAACCGCTTGTATCATGTTAAAAATAGGATTTGGCAGGAGTATCAAACCGCGTACTTTTGATTATATACCAAGGTTTTATGACCCTGAGAAGGAACGATTTCAAGAAAATCTTAAAAAATTTCAGGAAGGAGATAGCCCTGAAAATGACCTTGAAAATCGAAAAAGCCGCATTCGATCGGGTATTCGGATGAAGTATAATGGTGATGTCTCTGCCATGTCTAAAGCTAAAAAACAATCCAATTTGAGATTGATCATGATAATTATGGTATTGGGATTTGCCTGTTATATCCTCATGAGCTCTAATAAGATTATTACATTGATAGAAGCTTTTTCTAAGTAATAGCATCTGCAACTATGCCAGATATCATCCAACTATTACCAGACAGCATAGCTAATCAAATTGCTGCAGGCGAGGTCATCCAACGACCAGCTTCTGTAATCAAAGAGTTGCTAGAAAATGCAGTGGATGCTGGTGCAACACAGATAAAACTGATCATAAAAGATGCCGGAAAAACCAGTATTCAGGTCATAGATGATGGAAAAGGCATGTCAGAAACAGATGCAAGAATGGCATTCGAAAGACATGCTACTTCAAAAATAAAATCTGCGAACGACTTGTTTTGTATAAAAACCATGGGTTTCAGAGGCGAAGCTTTAGCTTCCATTGCCGCCATTGCGCATGTAGAATTGACCACAAGACAAGCACATGAAGATACGGCTACCAAAATCCAAATGGAAGGCTCGATGCTAACAAAGCAAGAGAAAGTTCAAGCAATGCCCGGTACAAATATCACAGTAAAAAACTTGTTTTACAATGTGCCTGCTAGAAGAAAATTTCTTAAATCTGATCCTGTAGAGCTCAAGCATATCATGGATGAATTCCACAGAGTCAGCCTTGCCAATACAGATATTTTTTTTACTTTACATCACAATGGTAATGAAGTATATCATTTGCCTAAGTCCAATCTAAAACAACGAATTTTAGGTGTAATGGGCAAGCAAATGAACGAAAAACTGATACCTATAAATCAGGAAACAGAGGCAGCGGCGTTTTCAGGATTTATCGGCAAACCGGATACCGCAAAAAACTCAAGGCGAACAATTTATCTTTGTCAACAAAAGATTTATAAAAAAGCAATTATCTAAATCATGCCATTAGAGCAGCATATGAAGATTTGTTGCCAAAGGATATGTACACACCATATTTTTTATTTTTGAAATCGATCCGGCTACTATCGATATAAATGTTCATCCGACCAAGACCGAGATAAAATTTGAAGATGAGCGCTTGATTTACAATTACTTAAGAGTAAGTCTGAAGCACAGTCTTGGCCAGTACAGCCTTAGTCCCATGCTGGACTTCAATACAGACCAAAATTTTTTCAGCAACTTCAAAAGTTCGGCTAATATCCAACAAGATCAAGCAATCAATACCGGTGAAAAATTCAAACAGCAGCCCAATTCACCATCATACAGACCGGATAAAACAAGCGTAAAAAATTGGGAAGACATCTATTTTGGAATGGAAAATACCGTTCTAAAAGGTGATGACAATCAAGAAAATCAGGTAAAGACCCTTGAAAACGAGGCGTATGCTCTATCTGGTGACGAAGACAAAGATTTAAAGAATTTTGTATCTGTCGAGCCTTATCAATTGCATAAAACCTATATCATTTATCAGGTCAAAACTGGGATGATGATAATAGATCAGCAAGCTGCACATGAACGAATCCTTTATGAACAATATCTGGAAATTTTAAAAAATGGCGAGTACCTGACCCAAAAAGAACTTTTCCCACGCACTGTGGAGTTAGATCCATCAAAAAGTGATGTGCTAAAAAGTATTTTGGACAAAGTGAAGCGTCTTGGTTTTGATATTGAAGAATTTGGGCATCATAGTTTTATTGTACATGGCACACCTTCAGGGCTGGATGTAAACATTTCATTGGATGAGATTATTGATAAATTGAT
Source organism: Saprospiraceae bacterium (assembly GCA_016717105.1). Classification (GTDB taxonomy): domain Bacteria; phylum Bacteroidota; class Bacteroidia; order Chitinophagales; family Saprospiraceae; genus OLB9. Next base: position 42,102 of record JADKGF010000002.1, read on the forward strand.
TAGCCAATATATTGGCAATCTGGAATTTGAACTTGGAATTGAAGATAATTTGGCAAGGTCTATGGCTATCTCTGCCGGTATAAAACGAGGATATAGTATGGAAAAACAAGAAATGAAAGCCGTCATCGACCTTTTGTTTGGTTGTCAGCTTCCACAAAAAAGTCCTTCTGGTAAGAAATGTTATATTATTATAGAACATGATGAGCTTGGTAAGCGTTTTAATCAGTAAATATTCAGAAAATGATGCATAGAGTGACTGATGTAGTGAAGAATTTGATGATTATTAATGTCATCGTATTTTTTGCGGTCAGATATTTGATTCCAGTGCCGGGGATAGACCGATTTTTTATGTTGGTAAATCCCGGTCTCGAATTTGCAGATGGTGGTATTATTTACAAATTTGAACCAATACAGATCATAACACACATGTTTATGCATGGAGACGAAAAACATCTCTTGTTTAATATGTTGGGGCTTTACTTTCTTGGGCCGTATGTAGAATCATCATTGGGACCTAAACGATTCTTGATCCTGTATCTGTCATGTGGTTTTGTGGCATCATTAGCACAGATGATATTATCACCTGGTATCATAGTAGGTGCCTCTGGTGCAGTTTATGGAGTATTGGCTGCATTTGCCACAATGTATCCCAATCTACAGTTGATGTTACTTTTTCCACCAATTCCTATCAAAGCCAAATATATGGCAATGGGTCTGATAATTATTGGTCTTTTTAGCGGTTTTACAGGATTTCAGCAAGGAATCGGTCACTTCGCTCACGTAGGTGGTGCCATTATGGGTATTGTTATGATTCTACATTGGAAAATGGCAAACCTTCGTTAATATACTTAATAATGAATAACTTCAGCTTGATATTATGTTCAGATCAATAGCAGCGGATATCAAATCAAATTTTGATTATGGCAACATGATAATAAAATTGGTTATTATCAATGTCGGCGTATTTGTATTGACTGCATTGATTAATGCCTTTTTTCCTGAAGGTTATCAAGCGAATATCCTGCCTTATTTGGCATTGCCGGGAGATTTGGATGTATTGATATACAGGCCATGGACCATAATTACTCATATGTTTTTGCATAATGGTATCTGGCATCTGGCGGGAAATATGATTACCTTGTATTGGTTTGGTAACATTGCCGGAGATCTTCTTGGTGATAAGAAAATCCTTCCAGTTTATATTTTGGGTGGAATAGTAGGTGCTATATTTTATCTGATTTCTTACAATGCTTTTTCAGGTATTGGCTCTTATGCATTGGGCGCATCTGCAGCTACTTTAGCGATTTTATTTACTGCAGTCACGACAGCGCCGGACTACATGATACATCTGTTATTTTTGGGAGAAGTTAGGATCAAGTTTATCGGTCTTTTTATACTTTTTATTGACATCATCGGTACTCAGGGTAATATCAATTCAGGAGGTCATTTTGCACACTTGGGTGGATGTTTTTTTGGAATATTATTTGTATATCTCTTACGAAAAGGAACCGATATTTCAGCACCTTTTAATAATATGGGAGACAGATTAATGAACGGTAATAAAAAACAAAAACACACAAAAACAGTACTAAAAGTTGCCCACCGATCACCAGAATTAACACAAAAACAAGCAAAAAACACAAGTACCAAATCTGATATTTCGGTACGAGTTGATGAAATTTTGGATAAAATAAAACAAAAAGGATATGACAGTTTGACGGACGAAGAGAAAGAAGTACTTTATCAGGCAAGTAAAAATTAAAAAGTGAAATTGTTTGACAGGACCATATTTCTCATCAATTTTGGAGTCATTTTGGCTACCTTTCTGGCATATCTTGCACCTAATATTGATCCTGAACTAACTTGGACCATAGCTTTTTTTGGCCTTTTTTATCCAGTGTTGTTAATTATCAATGTACTTTTTATTGTTTATTGGTTATTCAAAAAACCCAAATATTCCATAGCATCGATACTGTGTATTATATTAGGTTGGAATCAAGTAAAGGGATTTATATCTTTTAATGCGCAAAAACCCGAAACTCAAGGTGAAACGGTTTCAGTCATTACCTACAATATTAGTAATGCTTACTTTGGATACGATAAGAATAAAAAGAACAGAGATAAGAAGAAAGAGACTTTTATAGAGTTTTTGGAAAATTATAAAGAAACCGAAATTTTTTGTATTCAGGAAGTAGGGGACTATGCGTATGATATCTTGAAAAAAACATTTCCTGACCATCATTTGTATTATAAAGAAAAGGGCGCAGTAATCTTGTCAAAATACCCTATCATAAAAAAAGGTGAAGTGGATTTCGGTACAAAGACCAATTCGTGTCTATGGGGCGACATAAAAATACATGGAGATACATTGCGTGTGTACAGTTTTCATTTGCAATCAAATCAGATCTCGGCTGATACAGAGAAACTGGCAAATCAGCGGGAAATAAATCAAAAACAAGCTTGGTACGACATCAAAGGCATACTTAGAAAATTTAGGAATAAACATCTTCACCGTAGTCGACAAGCTGAAAAAATTGCAGCTCACGTCAAAAAAAGTCCGCATAAAATTATATTGGGAGGAGACCTGAATGATCCACCACAGTCATATACTTATCAGGTGTTTTCGACATTGGGCAATGATGCATTTCGCGAAAGAGGATCAGGTATTGGCACGACCTATGCTGGACGAATTCCGCTTTTGAGGATTGATTATATCTTTGCAGATAAAGCCTTGGAAGTAGCATCATATGAACTTATTAAGGATCATTTTTCGGATCATTATGCTGTTTCTGCTACGTTGGAATGGCCAATAATAGAAGATATAGATTCAGAACAATAAATATTTTTTTAATAAATACAAACAATATCACATCATGACACAAGTAATGGACAAAGCCAAAAAGAATCTTATTACTAATGGATATTTAGATATTGAAGTAGATCCGACACTCGATCTTGTTGCCGAAATTCAAAAGTTGAAGAAGGAGAAAAATGCCATCATTTTAGCGCATTATTATCAAGAATCTGAGATCCAGGATGTGGCTGATTATATAGGTGATAGTTTGGGATTGTCACAAAAAGCCGAAAGTACCGATGCGGATATGATCGTATTTGCAGGAGTACATTTCATGGCAGAGACAGCCAAAATGTTGAACCCAAACAAAAAAGTAGTGCTGCCAGATCTCAAAGCTGGATGCTCACTTGCAGATAGTTGTCCTGCGCCTATATTTGCAAAATTTAAAGAAAAATATCCAGATCATGTCGTCGTAAGCTATATCAATTGTACAGCCGAGCTTAAGACACTGACTGATATTTGTTGTACCTCATCCAATGCGGAAGTAGTCATCGACAGCATACCGAAAGATAAAGGTATCATCTTTGCTCCCGACAAAAATCTCGGAGCATATTTGATCAAAAAAACTGGTAGAGATATGGTGCTTTGGGATGGCGCATGTATGGTGCACGAGATATTCTCAAATGAAAAAATAACCAAACTAAAGGTCCGATATCCTGATGCAAAATTTATTGCCCATCCGGAATGTGAAGAACATATTTTGGCGATGGCAGATTTTATAGGCTCTACTTCACAAATGCTCAAGTTTACACAACAAGATGAAGCTTGTACATTTATTGTTGGTACCGAAGCTGGTATAATACATCAAATGGAAATAGCATCTCCTGACAAAACATTTATACCTGCACCACCAGAAAATAATTGTGCTTGCAACGAATGTCCATTTATGAGGCTCAATACCTTAGAAAAATTATATCTGAGCATGAAGTACGAATTGCCAGAAATATTATTGGAAAATTGGGTCATCGAAAAAGGTAGAAAATGTATAGACACCATGTTAGAAATCAGCGCCAAAGCAGGATTTAAAGCATGATATTTCAAGCCGATCAGGATTATATTTTAGAAAACCATGCGGTCAGATTAAGACCATTGGTTCTAACAGATAGCGAATATCTTGAACCTTTTGCAGCTAGCGAACCAGAATTATGGAGATTTTCTTTGATCTCTGCTGCTGATAGTGGTATGGAATCATATATAAACCATGCCATCCGAGCCCGTAATGATGGTAAAGAATATGCATTTATTGTTTTTGACAAAAGACAAGGGAAATATGCGGGCAGTACAAGATTTTATGATATTCAGACATCAGCAGATAATGTGCAGTTGGGTTTTACATGGTATGGCAAGGATTTTCAAGGCACTGGACTAAACAAACATTGCAAGTATCTAATGTTGGAATTTGCCTTCGAAGTTTTGAAAGTCAGGAGAGTAGAATTTAGAGCTGATAATGATAATAAAAGAAGTATAGCAGCTATGACCAGTATCGGCTGTACTGTAGAAGGCATATTGCGTAGCAATGGATATAAAGCTGATGGCAAAAGGCGGGACAGTATCATATTGAGCATACTTTCAGAAGAATGGTATGCTACAGTCAAGTCCGCTCTATTAGAGAAGTTGTTGTAAACTTACCTTTATACCGTTTTTAATAATTCAATCACTTGATTTACAACATTTTCGGCAGTAAACCCAAACTTGACATCCAAGACAGGATATGGTGCTGAATATCCGAAATGAGACAAACCAAAAACACGGCCATTGTCGCGAATCAATCCTTCTAATGTCACAGGAAGCCCAGCAGTAAGCCCAAATACAGGCACATCTTTTGGTAAGATACTATGCTGATAATGTTTGTCTTGTGCTCTGAATACGCCTTCTGATGGGACAGACACAACGCGTACTCTCAGTTTATGCTTTTGTTCTAATACTGGTGCTGCTTCGATAAGTGTTGAGACTTCAGAACCATTAGCCAATAAGATGATATCCGCATCATCACTTGTTTCATAGACAGTATATGCACCTTTGGACAATTGACTAGAAGTAGCAAGTCTATTACCATTTGCATCTGGGATATCTTTGATATTTTGCCTTGATAAAATGATACCTGATGGTCTGTCGGTAGTATTAAGCATAACGTCCCAAGCACTTACTGTCTCCGCACTGTCCGCAGGTCTCCATGCTAGAAATGATGCCTTTCCGGAATGGTTTTTGAGCTTTTCGAGCAGTCTCAGTTGAGCTTCTTGTTCTATAGGTTGATGCGTCGGACCATCTTCGCCGACTCTGAATGCATCATGTGTCCAAATGAATTTTACTGGTTGCTCCATCAATGCAGCCACTCTCAATACTGGCTTCATATAATCTGAGAATGCAAAAAAAGTAGCACATACTGGGATCACACCACCATGCAAAGCCATTCCTGTACAAAGAGCTGCCATCGTCAGTTCAGAAACGCCAGCCTGAAGGAATGCACCAGAAAAATCATGATGTGTAAAGGCTTTTGATTTTTTGAGAAAGCCATCCGTCATATCACTATTAGATAGGTCCGCAGATGAGACGATCATATTGCCTACATTTTCTGCAAGATATCCTAGTACTTTTGAAGAAGCATTTCGGGTCGCATCATTTTCTGCAAGCTGTACGGAAGCGAGATTTAGTTTTGGTAATTCTCCCGAAAGGTACTGGTCCAAAAGTCTCGCCTTTTCAGGATGTGCCGTTTGCCATTCAGAATAGATCGCTCTTTTTGCAGCGACACTTTTTCTTTTTTCGTTTAAGATTTCAGTATAATAGGCAGCAACTTCTGGGAAGATCACAAATGGGTTTTCAGGATCACCACCTAAGTTTTTAATTGTTTCGGGATATGATGCTTTAGATTTACCTAAAGGTTTTCCATGGGTTTCTACTTCACCTTCATGTGATGAGCCATCAGCTTTGACAGCACATTTACCCATGATCGTCCGACCTATGATTAGTGAAGGCTTATCGGTTTGGGCTTGGCAAGTTTTTATGGCCGCTCTGATTTGGTTTTCGTCATTACCATCTATTTCTATGACGTGCCAGTGCCAGCTTTCATATTTCATTTTGGTATCTTCTGAAGTTACTTCACCTACCTTGGTGGACAATTGCACATCATTTGCATCATAAAACATAATGATATTGCCCAAGCCTAGATAACCAGCGATACGTCCGACTCCTTGAGATATTTCTTCCTGAATACCGCCATCAGAGATATAAATATAGGTATGATGTTGCATCCATTCGCCAAATCTAGTGGCTAAAAATCGCTCCGCAATAGCCGCTCCAGCTCCAAAAGCATGACCTAAACCCAAAGGTCCAGAAGTATTTTCGATGCCGATTTTAAAATTTACTTCAGGATGTCCAGCCGTAAGACTATCCCACTGTCGAAAAGATTTAAGATCGTCCATGTGAAGAAATCCACACATTGTCAACTGAGCATAAAGCATCGCGGACATGTGACCTGGATCTAAAAAAAAGCGGTCTCTAAATGGCCATGCGGCGTCATCAGGATCAAAATTTAAAAATTCACTATACAAAACATGAATGAAATCAGCGCCTCCCATAGCACCACCAGGGTGACCGGAAGCAGCTTTTTCTACCATTGCTGCCGAAAGTATTCGGATATTGTCAGATGATTTTAGAGAAATGGATTTGGCCACTATTGATTTTGATTTTTAAGTTAAGGCCACAAAAGTAGCAAGAAAATAAGGATTTACTTTTATTTGTGGTCAGGAAAATACATTACAATTAATAAATCTGACCTAAACTAAAAATAACTTCACTATTACAATCAAAATAAAAATATTCTTCCTATATTTGCGCCACAATTGTAGGAAGTGAAAGGGGACATTGGGTTCCCTTTTTTATTATACGTTGATTTATGCTTAATTCAGATATAGAAAAATTAGTAGAAAAAGGACTTGCAGAGCTCGATTTTGCAGATACTTTTCTTATCGACATTAAGATCAAAAGCAATAAGATCGAAGTTTTTTTGGACAGTGATGAAGCAATAAGTTTTCATACCTGTAAAAGACTGAGCAGATGGATGGAGGCAGTGTTAGATGAAAACAAAGCTTTTGGCGAAAACTATACATTGGAAGTTTCTTCTGCCGGTGTTGGCAGTCCGCTGAAACTGTTGAGACAGTATCCCAAAAACATTGGTAGGATTATTGATATCAGACATAGTGACGGTAAGAATGTAAAAGGTTTATTAAAGAAAGTGGAGGGAAATTTGGTTTTTGTAGAGTATGAGATCAAAGTAAAAGAAGGCAAAAAAAATAAAAAAGTCATTGTGACAGACGAAATAAAATTTGAAGATATAATTGAGTCAAAAATTAAAATAAGTTTTAATTTATGAATTTAGTAGATTCCTTTTCAGAATTTAAAGAAGGTAAAAATATAGACAGGCCTACGATGGTAAGGGTTTTGGAAGATGTATTCCGAACACTTATCCGAAAAAAATATGGGTCTGATGATAATTTTGATGTCATAGTTAATACTAACGGAGACCTTGAAATGTGGCGTGTGCGTATGACTGTTCCTGATGGAGAAGTCACAGACGAGTTGAGTCAAATATCTTATACAGAAGCCAAAGCAATTGATGAAGCTTACGAAGTAGGTGAGGAGTGTTACGAGCAGCTTACTTTGGAAGATTTTGGTCGTAGATCTATTATGGCAGCCAGACAAACCCTTATTTCTAGGATCATGGATCTCGAAAAGGATGATGTATATAAGCGATATATGGATAGAGTGGGCGATCTTGTGGTAGGAGAAGTGAGCCAGATATTGAAGAAAGAAGTACTTGTGCTAGATGATGCGACTCAAAATGAAATCGTATTGCCTAGACTTGAAATGATAAAGGGAGACTTTTTCCGTAAAGGAGATATGGTAAGAGGTATCATCAAGCGTGTCGAAATGCGCAATGGTACACCTATGGTCATGCTTTCTAGAACAGATAATGGCTTTTTGGAAAAATTATTGGAACAAGAAGTACCTGAGATCGAAGATGGATTGATCACGATCAAAAAAATCGTCAGAATGCCTGGCGAAAGAGCAAAAGTAGCTGTAGAATCGTATGATGACAGAATAGATCCTGTAGGAGCTTGCGTAGGTATGAAAGGCTCTAGGATTCACGGTATCGTGCGTGAATTGAAAAATGAAAACATCGATATAGTCAATTATACCAATAACTCATCACTCTTCATTCAAAGATCCTTGACACCAGCTAAAGTGACAAGTATCAATCTGGATGAAAAAACCATGAGAGCATCGGTGTTTTTAAAGCCTGATCAAGTTTCATTGGCTATCGGTAAGGGTGGTAGCAATATCAAATTGGCAAGTAAATTGACCGGATACGAAATAGATGTGTACAGAGATAATGAAGAGCAAGAAATCGATGACGTGGATCTGGACGAATTTGCAGATGAAATAGAAGACTGGGTAATAGAAACCCTGAAAAATATAGGTTGTGATACGGCCAAGAGTGTCCTTGCATTGAATAGAGAGGAGCTCATTAGGAGGTCTGATCTAGAAGAAGAGACAGTGGATGAAGTGTTGAAGATCTTAGCTTCTGAGTTTGAAGACGAATAGTCATTTTTTTAAATATTTTAAGTCGCTGATAAAAAGAGAAAGCTGATCAGATAGTCATAGGTTCCAGACCTGGGCTCAAGGATGATAACAAGTCTCATGCAGAAGAAAAACCTGCACCTAAACCGTTATTTACTATTCCTAAACTTACTGATCTGGACAAACCAGCTCCTGTAGTTACTGTCCCTGTACCTGAAGCTGAAAAACCAAAGACTCCGGAAGTAGAAATCAAGGAAGTGGTAATCCCCGTTGAAGTACCAGCAGAGCCAGTCAAAGAAGCGGTCAAAGAACCAACAGAAGAAACTGAAATATTCTCAACAAAAACAGAGTTGCCAAAATTAAAAGTCTTGGGCAAAATTGATCTTGATAAACCCAAACCTGCGGCAAATCAAGTGAAACCACAACCACCAATTGTTGAAAAAGAAGAAATAAAGATAGCCGAACCTAAAGAGGAAATAGCACCAAAACCAGAAAAAATTGTAGAAGTCCAACCCGTTGTAGAAGTAAAACCGCCGGTAAAAACTTCAGGGCCTGATGAAGAAATCATGCACAGGGCGAAGACTCCACAGTTGAAAGGTTTGAAAATCATGGGCAAGATAGATACCAGTAAGCTGGATAGTTCTACCAAGCCAAAACCTGTCGATAAATCCAAGCCACAGCCAGGACAACCAGCAAAAAGTGATGGAAATCAACAAGGTGGTACTGCATCTGATGCACAAAAGAGAAAGAGAAAACGCAAAAAATTAAATACTGGCGGACCTGTTAGCGATCCGAAAGCTGCTAACGAAAGCACAAGACAAGGTGGCGGTAATAAACCCAAACCATCACAGCCAGAAGTAAAAGAAGTTTCCCAAAAGGAAATAGATGATAAAATCAAAGCCACTATGGCGTCTCAATGTCGGAGGTAAAAACAAACGACAAAAAATAAGACGTGACAATAGAGATATAAAACGTGAAAAGCAAGAACAACTAGATAGTGAGAATGTAGATACTAAACTCAAATTAACAGAGTTTGTTTCCGTTTCAGAACTTGCAGGATTGCTTGATGTTCCTGTTTCTCAGGTGATTACCACGTGTTTGAGCTTAGGGATTATTGTATCTATAAATCAACGTCTGGATGCAGAAATCATAGAGTTGGTGGCTGGAGAATTTGGACATGAAGTAGAGTTTATCAGTGCTGAGGATGATGTAGAAGAAGAAAACATTATTGTTGATTCTGAAGAAGATTTGAGCCCGAGAGCACCGATAGTCACTGTAATGGGACACGTTGACCACGGTAAAACATCGCTTCTGGATTATATCAGATCAGCCAATGTCGCTAGTGGTGAAGCCGGTGGTATCACACAGCATATTGGTGCTTATGAAGTAAAAGTAGGACCAGACCAGAAAAAGATAACATTCTTGGATACACCAGGTCACGAAGCGTTTACGGCGATGAGAGCCAGAGGTGCAAAAGTGACTGACGTTGCCGTGATCATTATCGCAGCAGACGACCACTTGATGCCACAGACCAAGGAAGCAATCAGTCACTCCCAAGCGGCTGGTGTACCGATGGTATTTGCTATAAATAAAATAGATAAACCAGGCGCTGATCCTGAAAGAATTAAGCAAGAATTAGCTGCCATGAATTTGTTGGTTGAAGATTGGGGCGGAACATATCAGTCACAAGATATCTCAGCTAAGCAAGGTCTTCATGTAGATAAATTGCTAGAAAAAATTCTCCTTGAAGCCGAAGTATTAGACCTAAAAGCAAATCCAGACAGACAAGGTGTAGGTACAGTTATTGAAGCCTCACTCGATAAAGGAAAAGGGTATGTAACCAAAATTCTTGTTCAGAACGGTAGTGTCGAAATCGGAGATTCTCTCGTGGCTGGACCTTATTCTGGTAAGATCAAGGCGATGTTTAATGAGCATGGAAAAAAAGTCAAAAAAGCAGGACCATCTACTCCAACATTGATTCTCGGACTTAGCGGTGCGCCACAAGCGGGTGAGAAGTTTAAGGTGATGGATACCGACCAAGAAGCAAGACAATTGGCTGCAAAACGTGCACAAATAGAAAGAGAACAATCCAATAGAGCTAGCAAGCGTATTTCTCTCGATGAGATCGGACGTCGTCTTGCTTTGGGTACATTTAAGGAACTCAATTTGATTGTAAAAGGTGATGTGGATGGATCTATCGAGGCACTTTCAGATTCATTGATAAAACTTTCAGTAGAAACCATCCAAGTAAATGTGATACACAAAGCCGTAGGAGCTATTGCCGAAACAGACGTATTGCTGGCTTCAGCTTCAGATGCGATCATCATAGGCTTCCAAGTACGTCCGTCAGCAAATGCAAGAAACCTTGCTGAGAGAGAAGGCGTACAGATCAAGACATACTCGATTATTTACGAAGCCATTGAAGAGATTAAATCTGCAATGGAAGGTATGCTAGAGCCTACCAAAGAAGAGAAAATCGTTGCTCAGGTCGAAGTCCGCGAAACAGATACCATGTCGAAGATCGGTACTATTGCTGGATGTTATGTGACTGAAGGTAAGATCACCAGAAATACACATGTAAGAGTAATCAGAGATGGCATTGTAATCTTCCCAGTCAAAGAAGGAGCTCATGGCGAATTATCTTCTCTCAAGAGATTTAAGGAAGACGCGAAGGAAGTCAAAGGTGGATTTGAGTGTGGTATTACCATTAAAAATTATAATGATATCAAAACAGGCGATATAATCGAAGGTTATGAAATCATCGAAATCAAACAAACACTCAAGTAACATAAAATCATGAAACCTTTAACGCCGGATCGATTGATTTGGCTCAAAGATCACCTAGATACTTTAGTAGAAAAAGTAAATAGACTTGATTTTATTGACTTGGATCCCATCAGCATTCCACATCGGTACACATTACACCAAGACCTCGAAATTGCTGGATTTTTTAGTGCTATACTTGCTTGGGGCAATCGCAAAACCATCATTAATAAGGCATCAGAACTAATGTCGCTTTTTGGCGATAAGCCATATGATTTTATTGTCAATCATCAAGAATCAGACCTTAAATCACTAACATCATTCAAACATCGTACATTCCAGAGTACAGATCTCTTGGTTTTTATAGATTTTTTGACCAAATATTACAAAGAAAATGAGAGCCTTGAAACAGCTTTTTTACCATCTAGTAATTCAACGTATAATCAAGAGCAAGCATTAACTAGTTTTCATAATCTGGTTTTTAAAAATCAAGATTTACCATTGCGCAGCCGAAAACATTTGGCTACACCGGCAAAAAATTCGACTTGCAAACGACTCAATATGTACTTGAGATGGATGGTACGATGTGATGAAAAAGGTGTCGATTTTGGAATTTGGAATCAAATACCTATGTCAGAATTAATGATACCCTTGGATGTTCATGTGGAGAAATATGCTAGGCAATTTGGCTTATTGACTCGAAAACAACGGGATTGGAAGGCCGTAGAAGAAGTAACTGCTCACCTTAGAAATATGAATCCGATTGATCCTGTGATTTACGACTATGCTTTGTTTGGCTTGGGTGTCGCTCTAAAAGATGAGATATAACAACATTAGTGTAGAAACTTAAATTGAAAATACACATGAAACAAAGACCTATAATAAAATTGGAACTAACAACAACAGATAAAGCAATTGAATTGCTCAGTTGGATATCAATTATGGCAATTTGGCTTTTGACAATTATAAGCTATACGAATTTACCTGATATTATCCCGACACATTACAACGCAGAAGGTGACGCAGATGGTTTTGGTGGAAAAAGGATGATATTAATCGAACCATTTATTGCTACGGTTATATTTTTTGGAATGACAATCTTGAATAAGTTTCCACACACATATAATTATCTAACGGAAATAACTACTGAAAACGCACTAAAACATTATACAGACGCAACAAGGTTGATTAGATATTTAAAGCTAAATATTGTTATCGTTTTTGGACTTATTTTACTTCAAACCATCAGACATGCTAATGGACAGGCAGATGGACTTGGAGTTTGGTTTACGCCGATGACTATTGCACTTCTTTTTATTCCAATAGCTTATTATTTGATCAAATCTTCGCAAGCAAAAAAATGATGTATTGGTAACGCACCAGTTGAAAACAAGCTTTTTGCAATTACGAAGTTAAGACTAAAATAGAAAAATTAGCTTGAAAAAGTCGTCACTTCTTAAATAAACAAACCTGTAGTTGCATTTTGATTTGGAATTGAAATATAATAATTGGTTATTTTCCATGTTATATAGGAGTAATTATTGTTTCTTTGTGTTTGTTTTTAATCAAAAACCACTTTATGCCCATAAATGAAGAACACGTATTTCCAACTCATTAACCAAACGTATTATTTTCCGCAGGAAGGCTTCGACTTAAATCAAGGTAGTCTAACCTTTCACGGCATTTCGCTGATGTACCTGATCGAGAAATATGGGACGCCTTTTCGTCTTACTTATCTTCCAAGAATAGGTGATCAAATCAAAAAAGCAAAAAATTTTTTCAATAAGGCCATCAAGGCTAATAATTATAAAGGTGAGTATCATTATTGTTACTGTACCAAATGCTGTCACTTTTCGCATGTGATAGAAGAAGCGCTGGAGCATACTGTACATTTGGAAACATCTTCTTCTTTTGACATCGACATCATCAGAATCCTCGAGGCCAAAGGTAAGATAAACAAACAGACGATTCTCATTCAGAATGGACATAAGACAGAAGACTACCTTAATAAAATAGTCAGTCTCATGGATGATGGTTTTGAGAATGTAATACCAGTCTTGGATAGCAAATTCGAATTAGACAGATTCTATGCTAAGACTAAAGGTGAGCTTACTGTTGGTATCCGAATGGCTATCAATGAAGAACCACAATCTGCCTATTATACGTCGAGATTGGGTATAAGAAGTGCGGAAATTATCGATTATTATAAAACAAAAATCGCAAAAAAGAAGAGAGTAAAACTGAAAATGCTTCACTTTTTTGTTGATTCAGGTATAAAGGATAATCTGTATTATTGGGGCGAATTCCGTAAGGCACTAAAACTTTTCGCGGAGCTAAAAAAGATATGTCCTACCCTAGATTCAATCAATCTTGGTGGTGGCCTTCCGATAAGGAATAACCTAGGTTTTGAGTACGATTACAAATATATGATCAACGAATTGGTTCGTAATATCAAAGAAGTTTGCCAAGAAGAAGGTATCGACGAACCAGATATTTACACTGAATTCGGTAAATATACAGTAGGTGAAAGTGGCGCCATTATATTCTCAGTATTGGAACAAAAACAACAAAATGATTCCGAACTTTGGTATCTCATCGACAATAGTTTGATGAATACTATACCTGATGCTTGGTCGATTTTTGAAAAGTTTATCCTCTTGCCTGTCAATAAATGGGATAATGAATATTCTCGTGTAAGTATCGGTGGTATCAGTTGTGATCATTCTGACTATTACAATTCTGAAGACCTTAACCAAGAAATATTTTTACCGACCTATGAGTCTGACAAAGAGGAGCCGCTTTATCTTGGATTTTTCCATACAGGCGCATATCAAGACGCAATATCAGGATATGGTGGTATAAAGCACTGCCTAATCCCATCGCCGAAACAAGTCATCATAGACAGAGACGACAAAGGCAATATAGTGGACAGGCTCTATAGAGATGAACAAACCGTAGAGCAAATGCTCAAAATATTAGGATATTAATTTTAAATTTATCAGTATATCGTTATGCAAATCACGAATTTTTTAAGACATCACTACAAACATTTTAATGCGGCAGCACTTATAGATGCAGCTGACGGATATATCACACATCTCAATGAAGGTGGCAAAATGATGGTTACACTTGCAGGTGCTATGAGTACAGCCGAGCTAGGCAAGTCGCTTGCAGAAATGATCAGACAAGACAAAATTCAAATAATCTCTTGTACAGGTGCCAATCTCGAAGAAGATATCATGAATTTGGTGGCGCATTCGCATTATAAAAGAGTACCCAATTATCGTGATCTTAGCCCTCAAGAGGAATGGGATCTGCTCGAAAACCATTATAATAGAGTCACAGATACATGCATACCTGAAGAAGAGGCATTCCGTCGTTTACAAAAACATCTTTGGGATATCTGGAGTACGGCTGAAAAAAATGGTGAGCGTTATTTTCCGCACGAGTTTATGTACAAAATGCTCAATAGTGGTGTATTGGAACAATATTACGAAATAGATCCGAAGGATAGTTGGATGCTTGCTGCTGCTGAGAAGAATATTCCTATCGTAGTGCCAGGTTGGGAAGATAGTACCATGGGCAATATTTTCGCTTCATACTGCATCAAAGGCCAGCTCAAGGCATCTACCATGAAAAGTGGTATCGAATATATGATGTGGCTTGCAGATTGGTATCCAAAGAATAGTGGAGGCAAAGGCGTAGGATTCTTCCAAATTGGTGGAGGTATAGCGGGAGATTTTCCGATATGTGTAGTACCTATGTTGTATCAGGATATGGAAATGCACGACATACCATTCTGGTCATACTTCTGTCAGATCAGTGATAGTACTACAAGTTATGGTTCGTATTCTGGAGCTGTACCCAATGAAAAAATCACTTGGGGGAAATTGGATATTCATACACCAAAATATATCATAGAGAGTGATGCTACCATCGTAGCGCCATTGATATTTGCTATTGTATTGGGGCAGTAAGAACTAAAATAACGCATTTATACTTTTAAAAACAGATGCTGCGGTATTTTCCAGATTTTCAGAAGTCTTTAAGATAGCTTCTTGATGTGATTTTTCATTTTCGCTGATCGGGTAGGCCACTTTTAGTCCTATATTATGGATTTCATTCTGAGTAGCTTCCAGTTTGCCGCAAAATGCAATGACAGGTTTTCGATATTTTGAAGCACATGCAGCTATGCCATGCACTAGTTTTCCATTTTTAGTTTGACCATCGATTTTACCTTCACCAGTGATGATGAGGCCTGCTTCTTGGATTTTAAGGTCAAGATCTGGGATGTCAATCATCCAAGTTGTTCCTTGTAATATTGTAGCATTTAGGAATACCATAGCGCCAAATCCCAAACCACCGGCAGCACCTGTACCTTCTGACAATGCGATCTCTTTTTTGTCAAATTTTGAAGCAAGATTTTTTAATCCCTGATCGAGCAAGAGAATTTCTTCGTTGGAAGCTCCTTTTTGTTTAGCATAGGTATGGGCAGCACCATTCACACCATAAAGTGGGTTTTTCACATCTGTAAGCGCAAATACATTGATATTGTCAAAGGAATTTTTATTGCCAGGGTGTATGATTTTATCAATTTTTTCTAAGTTTTTACCAGTGCCTTCCAATTTTTCGCCATTAATATCCAAAAATTGGAATCCCAAAGCCGCTGCCATTCCAATGCCGCCATCATTGGTAGCACTGCCACCCAGTAAAACATAGATGTTTTGAACATTTTGTAATATGGCATCTTTTATTAATTCTCCCAGACTGAAGGTAGTTGTTTCCATTACATTTCGTTCGCTAGGAAGTAGCAGTTGCAGTCCGCATATTTTTGCTATTTCGATGTAGGCTGATTTCCCATCTAAAGATAACAAATAGAATATATCAATTATACGCATTAATGGGTCGTGCGCTGTGATCTTTCTTTGGCGGCAAGCTATGTATTGACTTATGACTTCGAGTGATCCTTCTCCGCCATCAGCCATGGGCACACAAATCGTTTCAATAGTTGGATCAACCTTTTTAATGCCTTTTTCGATTGCCAGACAAACACTGGTGGCATCCAAGGCATCTTTGAAACTATCTGCTGCTATCAGAATTTTCATTTTTAAAAATATTCGGCAATCTACAAATTTAAGTAAAATTAGAATCTAAAAGCACATATTAAAGTTGCATAGGTCAATTAATATACTTGTATTTCCGATTTCCTATGGATTGTTATATTATAATAAAATTTCATATATTTGCAGGTTCAATCTATACTCTTACATGGATATTCACGATATACATAGCGACAATCCCACCAGTGGCGACGAATTGGTAACGCTCAATGGTATGTATAAGGAGTATTTTCTCGATTATGCTTCTTATGTGATTCTCGAACGGGCCGTACCAGATATTGATGACGGACTCAAGCCTGTACAAAGGCGTATCCTTCATGCTATGAAAGAGATGGACGATGGTCGCTATCACAAAGTAGCTAATATCATTGGGCAAACCATGCAATACCATCCACATGGAGATGCAGCGATCGGTGATGCACTGGTCAATATGGGCCAAAAGGATTTATTGATAGATTGTCAGGGAAACTGGGGCGATGTCAGGACGGGTGACTCAGCAGCAGCACCGAGGTATATTGAAGCCAGACTAACAAAGTTTGCACTTGAAGTTCTTTTTAATCCGCAGACCACAGATTGGCAACTTACTTACGATGGCCGTAAAAAAGAGCCTATCACTTTGCCGGTAAAATTTCCATTGGTACTTTCGCAAGGTGTAGAAGGTATTGCAGTTGGACTTTCTACAAAAATATTGCCACACAATTTTATAGAATTAATCAAGGCATCCATAAGAATCCTTCAGGGTAAGTCATTTTCAGATCTTACCAGACTTTCAGACTGGTGGAATGGTCGATGTCACGGAGTATCAGGATGGACATCGAGGTGGAAGAGTGAAGATCAGAGCTAAGATAGTCCAATTGGACAAAAGTACGCTCAATATCGTCGAATTGCCATTTGGCGTGACCACCAATACTTTGATAGAATCTATCCTGAAGGCGAATGACAAGGGACAGATCAAAATCAAAAAGGTAAACGACAATACGGCCAAAGATGTAGAAATACAGATAGAATTGATGCCTGGCGTGTCACCTGATGTTACGATAGACGCGCTTTATGCTTTTACAGATTGTGAAGTATCGTACTCGCCGAATGCCTGTGTCATTGTTGATAACAAACCGATGTTCCTGTCTGTCTCAGAGATTCTTCGTATTTCTACTATGCAGACGATGGAGCTTCTCCGCCGAGAGTTAGAAATAAAAAAAGGAGAACTCGAAGAAAAATGGCACAATGCAAGTCTAGAGAAAATATTTATTGAAAATAGAATCTATCGCGATATAGAAGAGTGCGAAAGCTTCGAAGAAGTCATTACTACAATAGATCTCGGTCTCAAAAAGTATGTGGCTACGCCTTCAGATCCATTAAAACCTGGAGATAATCGCCTCATGATGATGCGCGATATTACTGAAGATGATATCACTCGCCTTACGGAAATAAAGATCAAAAGGATATCAAAATACAATAAATTTAAGGCAGATGAGATGATGGCTCAGCTTCTTGCAGATCTAGAGCAAGTCAAACACGATCTCTTGCATCTGACCGATTTTACTATTGCTTACTTTGAGCGACTTTTAGAAAAATATGGTAAAGGCCGAGAGAGACGCACTATTATCACATCATTTGACACCATCGAACTCAAAGAAGTTGTGGCAAATAATGCCAAATTGTATGTGGACAGAGTAGAAGGATTCATCGGTATGGGTATGAAAAAAGATGAATTCGTCTGTGATTGTTCGGATATAGCAGATGTCATTGCATTTACTAGAGATGGCAAATTTAAAGTTGTAAAAATTGCCGATAAAGTATTCGTAGGCAAGGACATCATTCATGCCGCTGTATGGCTCAAATCAGATGATCGTACTACCTACAATCTGGTGTATCTGGATGGAAAATCAGGCAAGTCTTTTGGCAAACGCTTTAATGTCACAGCAATAACCAGAGATAAGGAATACGATCTTACTCAAGGAACCAAAGGGTCGAAAATCCTGTATTTTACAGCAAATAGTAATGGCGAATCAGAAATAGTCAATATCCAATTGACACAAAGTTCAACAGCCAAGAAGAAGGTATTTGATTTTGATTTTGGAGATTTGGCGATCAAAGGTCGGGCATCGCAAGGTAATATTGTTACTAAGTATCCTGTAAGAAAGGTGACCCAAGTTTCTGTGGGCAAATCTTCACTTGGAGCCATGCAAATTTATATGGATGAAGTCAGTGGTAAGCTCAATCAAGACGAACGCGGTAAATATCTAGGTGCTTTCGATACTGGAAGTAAGTTGCTGAGTATTTATAAAGATGGATCTTATGAAATCAATGAACTAGATCTGAATAAAAAATATGATGTCAATAACCTGATGGAAATAGGAAATTATCAGGAAAGCTCTGTCATTAGTGCTGTATATTTTGAAGGAGAGAAAGGATGGACGATGGTCAAAAGGTTCAAAATCGAAACTAGTACCTATGATCAGAAATTTACCTTCATACCAGATACACCGGGTACTAAGCTGTATTTTGCTTCAATGGACAAATTGCCAGTGATAAAATACGGGTATAACGTCGGCAAAACAAAGGAAGAACGCGAAGTAGCATTAGCAGAATTTATTGAAATCAAGGGTTGGAAAGCACTTGGCAACAAACTCATAGATGCAAAATTGACAAAAGTCGAAAAGCTAGAAAGTGGCCAAGCGGATGAAGAAATAGAAGTATTAGAACAAGAAGATATAAATATAGAAGTAAGTACACCTGCCGAACCTGAAAAGCCAGTAAAACGTCCTGAAATCAAACTTCCTTCAGAGACCAATACTAAGGATACTGATAGTGAGGATCATTCAGGATATAAGCCAGGAGATACGATAGAGTTTGATTTTTGATGCAAGAAGTAAATTTGATTGGTAGTCAAAGTGAAACTAAGATTTCATGAAGTTAAGTCATTTTTTCTTTTTTTGAAGGTACAGGATCGTGGCCGTGGCCGCCCCAAGGATGGCATCGAGCTATTCTTTTTAATCCTAACCAAATGCCTTTTAGTGGTCCCCATTCATTGATGGCATCGATCATATATTGTGAACAAGTAGGTTGATATCTACAAGACGGAGGCAGTAGTGGTGACAAGAATTTTTGATAAACTCTTACTGGCAGAATGGCTATTTGACTCAATATTTTCACAATTCTATGGGATTTTGCGTTGATTTTACCACTCAAATTTGTTGGTAAAAGTCGTTGTATTAAATATTGTAAATCCTTTTTTCTTATTATCCACTGTAAAATCTACAATGTTTTTTTGATCATTATATATTTCAGTCAGGATCGTATTGGTTACGTGGAGCGATTTTATGTTTTTGACACCCAAAACTTCAAAATGACACCAAACAGCCAATTTATCAGCTGTAACTTCTTTGCCCAATATAGAATAACTCAATTGCTTGTTGCCTGATGATATTTTCAATTTGTTTTTGATATATGATTCGATCATAAGATCACAATCGGCAATTTCCTTTGATGTGCCAATATTTACTTGCTTTTTATTGGTGCTTTTGATGGCATCTTCTAGATCGTCTATGAAGATATGTGCAGAAATTTGTACATCTCCACTTGTCGTTTCATAATTTATCTCGCATCGGCTGATATGAAAATCGTGGGCAACCTTATTTCCTATATATGGATTTAACAATAATGAGATGATCAAAATAAAACTTTGCATAAATATGAAACTGAAAAGACAGCAAATAAGTTTCTATAAATGAGGCAATAGAATAAAAATGACTTTTAAAATTAATTAAATTAGTACAAAAATGACATTAGAGATACGATTACGTAATTTATTTTATATGTATCAATTTTCATTAATTTGGATTGTTTTTATAATTGTTTTTCCTATTTTGGGAAGCAATAAGGACCTTCCACCTACCTATATAATTATTGCTTTATATATTATTATTATTATACTTTCCATTATTTTATCTTAATATATTAAGGAAATTTTATGGAATGGATAAGTTAAAAAAAATAGTAATCAGCGATAGAATCGAATTTTATAACAATGAAATATAAATTGGGTCGTTTTCACTTCAAGAGATCAAATCAATAGTTTATTATAAACCGCTTACTTTTAAAATCGGGGATATTTATAAGTTATCATTTACTTTACCTAATGGTGAGAATTATACTATTACTTCAATCATGTTTAAAAATTCTGATGAATTTGAATTATTTTGTAATTATTTTCCGCAGGATGTATTTAAACCTATGTATGTTAAATTAGATAAAATATTAAGTGACAATTAATTTGCACATCTCTAATCTCGACATAGAATATTTTAACAATGCCAATTTACACGATTATTAGCTAATTTGAGACAAAAAATTATTGATAGACTACAACATTCTTCTTCACAAGTAACACATAGATATCATTGTACTTATTTCCATATAATGGAACATCAACATCTAAGATATCCGAATTTTGGAAAATATTTTTTGTAAAAAATTTGTAATATATTGAATGTCAGCATATTAAAACAGTGGTATGTTAATTGGATTTGGTGTATCAAATTAATGATATACACCAAATCTCCTTTAAAAAAGTGATTTTTATTTTTTTAAACATATAAAACAAATTTTTTATGAACTCCAAATTTTTTTTATCAGTTGTAATCTTTGCTATATTAATATTAGCAAGTTGTAGTGATGATCAAGTATTAAACACTGATGTGGGTGATACCATCAAGCAAGAGCATTCACAAAATGCCAACTTTATCCCGAACCAATACATAGTTGTATTAAAGAATGATGCATTGAAAAATATCGATGCTAGATATGTAAATCAAGACAATTACGATCAATTGAAACAAGAATTTCAATCAGAGGTACATGGCTTCTTATCCGAAAAAAGAATTCAGATCACACAGCCTAACGAGGTTTTCATCAAAGTATTAAAAGGGTTTTCTGCAACACTTACGCCATCTGAACTATTAGCCTTGCAAGGAGACAGAAGGGTAGATTTTATAGAGCAAGAGCAAGTAATCACTGTGGAAGGCAACCAATCACTCGCCGTGAGCTGTGCTGATAATCTGTCTGAAATAGTACCATGCGGTGTAACAAAAGTCCAAGGTGGTATGCCATATACAGGTGGTAAAAAAGCATTCATCATCGACACTGGAATCGACCTTAATCATGTGGACCTTCATGTAAGTAATTCATTGAAATTTAATGCCTTTAAAACTGGTCTTGAGAAAGGAAAACCGCAAGACTTACACGGACATGGCACTCATGTAGCGGGTATAGTAGGTGCGATAGCTAATAATAATAAAGGTGTAGTAGGCGTAGCAGCTGGTGTAGAACTGGTAGCTGTAAAAGTATTGAATAAATATGGCTCTGGCTCACTAGCTGGTGTAGTTTCAGGAATCGACTATGTAGCATCTCATGGTGAAGCGGGAGATGTTGCGAATATGAGCTTAGGTGGAGGTATCTCCTCCACGTTAGACCTTGCGGTATTCAATGCTTCAAGCAATGGAATATGGTTTACATTAGCTGCGGGCAACAGTGCCAGCGACGCTAATTTCACATCACCTGCTAGAATAAACGGACCTTATATCCTTACCATCTCTGCGGCTAACTGTAGTGGTAGTTTTGCAAGCTTTTCTAACTGGGGTAATCCTCCAGTGGACTCTGCTGCACCAGGGGTAAATGTTTGCTCTACTTATCTCAATAATGGTTACATTAGTTTCTCTGGTACATCTATGGCTGCACCACATGCTGCAGGCGTATTATTACAAACAAACGGTGCTCCACAATCTTGCGATCAAGTCACCAATGATCCAGATGGCAATCCTGATAATTTGATATGTATCTACTAATATTAAATTTACAATTTCACAACTAATAACTAGAGCATTTTGTCTAAGTATTTAAACACAATGCAAAAATTTCAGAGGTAGGCCGAAATCTTACTCTCTTTTTTATTAAAGCTAAAATGGAATGACTTCAGGAATTTTTTGACTGCAACCTTGATCATCCACGATACGTATTGTGTATCTTTGTTCTTATGTTAAGTGGTTCTTATTGACAACTTTGAGCTAGATACAAAATTTTATGAAAATGGCAATGAAATCGATTCTTTTTCTGATGCTCTTAATCATGTTAAGTTGCTCTTCGATATCGACTAATTTTAAGGTTCAATCAGACATGAGGGAGATTAATTTCAAATGTAATGAAGACAATCATAATATAGAAAACTATACATTATTTGACATTTTTATGGATACATCTATTAGTTTGCAAGTAATAAATATAAGTAACGATGAGTTGTACTTTTTTCATGATAAAACATTTGTAATTCCATATTACAAGCCATACAAGGCATATCCATCCAAAGACGATCAGACAATTATCAAGTATTTTGATGAAAATAAAAATGAAATTTTTGGCAGGTTTAGTACAGTTTATCTTGACTCATCTTCTGTTAATCAAGAGTACTTTAAGCCGACATTTGTCGATACTACTACATACAAAATTATGAAATCAGATACTTTAACTATTAGCCAAAAAGTAATGCTTCCTTATTTCAGAGATTTATTATTTATAACACTTAATCAAGATGATTGTAGTCGAATTAGATATATTAAATTTTGTCTGACTAAAGGGAAAAAAAAGAAGAATGAACTATTTGGAATATCTTGTAGTGAGTTTATTACAGTAAAACAAAAGTAATTCCTACCAACAAAAAAGCCGAAAAACACTACTGCTTTTCGGCTTCTAAAACCTATTATTAACTAACGCTTACTTTTTGTCTCCAACTTCTTCAAACTCTACATCTGTCACATCTTCGCCAGTAGTGCCTCCAGTATTGCCACCACCAGCATTAGCACCAAAGTCAGCAGCACCAGGGTCTGATCCAGCACCATTTTGTTGAGCTTGGTAAATGTCTTGCGAAGCAGCTTGCCATGCAGCATTCATCGTTTCGGATGCTTGATCTATTTTTGCAAAATCCTGCAATTTATGGGCTTCTTTTAATTCACCCAATGCGGATTCTATGGCTGCTTTTTTGTCTGCAGGTATCTTATCACCGATTTCCTTAAGTTGTTTTTCTGTCTGGAAAATAAGACCATCGGCCATATTGAGCTTCTCTGCTTTTTCTTTTGCTTGTTTGTCAGCATCAGCATTGGCTGCGGCTTCTGCTTTCATCTTAGCTATTTCTTCTTGTGACAAGCCTGTAGAAGCCTCAATTCTGATATTTTGCTCCTTGCCTGTACCTTTATCTTTAGCCGCTACTTTCAGGATACCATTGGCATCCATATCAAATGTAACTTCGATCTGCGGTATGCCTCTTGGTGCAGGTGGTATTCCGTCAAGGATAAATCTACCCACACTTCTGTTATCTCTTGCCATTGGTCTTTCACCTTGTAAAATATGGATTTCTACACTTGGTTGATTGTCGGCGGCTGTAGAGTATGTTTTGGTCTTTTTTGTAGGAATGGTACTATTTGATTCGATCACGATGTCAAAAACATTACCCATAGTCTCAATACCTAAAGAAAGCGGCGTCACATCAAGCAATAATACGTCCTTCATATCTCCGCTCAATACTCCACCTTGGATAGATGCACCCAAAGCCACTACTTCATCCGGATTGACACTTCTGTTTGGTTTTTTGCCAAAGAAATCTTCTACTGCTTGTTGAATAGCCGGAATACGTGTAGATCCACCAACCAAAATAACTTCGTCAATATTGCTTTTTGACAAGCCTGCATCTTTCAATGCATCTTCACATGGTTTTAATGTTCTTTTTATTAGGCTATCAGCCAAACTTTCGAACTTCGCTCTAGAGAGCTTCATCACCAAGTGTTTTGGCACGCCATCGACAGCTGTCACATAAGGCAAATTGATTTCTGTTTCTGCCGATGAAGATAATTCTATTTTTGCTTTTTCAGCAGCGTCTTTGATACGTTGGAGTGACATTGGGTCTTTACGCAAATCAACATTTTCTTGTGCTTTGAACTCATCTGCCAACCAATCTATAATCACTTGGTCGAAGTCATCTCCACCTAAGTGTGTATCACCATTGGTTGATTTTACTTCAAAAACGCCATCTCCTAGTTCTAGGATCGAAATATCAAAAGTACCACCACCAAGGTCAAATACTGCAATGGTTGAATCTTGGTGTTTTTTGTCAAGACCATAAGCCAACGCTGCTGCTGTAGGCTCATTGATGATACGTTGTACTTTAAGTCCTGCTATTTCGCCAGCTTCTTTAGTAGCTTGACGCTGAGAGTCATTGAAATATGCAGGTACAGTGATGACAGCTTCGGTTACTTCTTGACCTAAGAAGTCTTCAGCTGTTTTCTTCATTTTCTGAAGCACCATAGCTGATATTTCTTGAGGCGTATATAATCTGCCGTCGATATCTATTCTTACGGTGTCATTGTCACCTTTTACTGTTTTGTATGCTACTCTTGCTGCTTCTTTGCCTACTTCGCTAAATCGGTTACCCATAAATCTTTTGATAGATGCTATCGTCCTTGTCGGATTGGTGATAGCCTGTCTTTTGGCTGGATCGCCTATTTTTCTTTCGCCATTGTCAAGAAATGCTACAATAGATGGTGTAGTTCTTCTACCTTCTTCATTGGCAATTACTACAGGCTCGTTGCCTTCCATGACAGCGACGCATGAGTTGGTTGTTCCTAAGTCTATACCTATTATTTTACCCATTTTTTATAATTGTATTTTATTTTTAATGATTATTTTTTTTGTTAACACAATTATATAGTCAATCTATATGCCAATGCATAAAATCAGGGTCTGTTCAATTTTTGACTGTCAAAATTGTACAGAATTAGGAAATATAGTCTGATGTGTCTGACAGTTCGTCAGTTTCTTATTGGAAATTCAGCTTCTTGGTGATAATGCCCGAACGTAGTGAATCTAACGATGGTTTGCTCAAAGTCATACCACTTCGAAAGAATTGTGTTTTTGACGAAAAGATCCCACGTGCATCATTTGACATATTGCTATATACAGGTACTTCACCGCTTGAAGTGATACCTATATTGGCAAGACCAATATTGATATAATCCTTGATAGGTTGACCACCAGAAATAATTTTGATAGAAATGTCTTTAAAATATCTGCTCACTTGATTTCCAGATTCATTTGGAGAAAGCGAACCGGCAAGAAATTCATAAAAAGCCTTTCCTCTCGTACCTAGACTATAACTATTCGAACTACCAGATTTTTCAGAATAACCAGAAGTAAGTGTCCAGTCCAACGACCTTGCGGTGGTTACGCCATTCTTAGTTTCGTCAAAATTGATTACAAGGATGACATCATGGATCACGGAATTTTCATCAGGATACCAGACGATTTGGAATTCTGAATTATACCCAAAACTCATAGTTCCAGGTTTTGGACCGACGTCATCTTTTGCATCAGATAATGGTGTCAGTATCTTTGTGGATGATTCAGTTAGTATATTACCGTCATTTTTTGCTACAACCAATTTGTATTCTTGTTTAGGTACAAATGCGAGCTCATTTCTAGTGATTTTATACAAATAATTAGGTGAATTTGCAAAAATACCTGAATCTCTTTTATATCCTTCTTTGTTACCATCTACACGCTGTAGTGGATATTCTTTGCCAGATGAGACGTGTCTGAGTTTGACTGATATATTTTCAAAATACAAATTTGCAGGATCAAGGGCCAAGGTGCTTGCGCTTATATTTTCGTCTACAAATGCCTTCTCCACTCTGATATATGTAGCAGTATCCTGAGAAGATAAAATACCATAAACCACAGGAATCTCAGTCTGACCTTCAGTGACTTGAAATTCATTGGAGCAACCTATGTTAACTAATACTATGCTTATCAATATTAAAATAATATGTGTAAACTTCATCATGCTTGTATTAAAATTGGGTGCAAAATTACACTAAATTTTTGGACTTTTGTAGGATGCATACTAAAGTACCTATATTTGGAATCAAAGTGTCTCATAAACGACTTTTACAAGAATAATATTTTTACTTTTGTAGCTTAAAATTTAAAAGGTCATGGCAAGAAAACAAATCGCGGCAGGAAACTGGAAGATGAACACAACGATAAGCGAAGGAGTAGAATTGGCACAAGCCATTGCATCCGCTCAGAGAAGTGACCAGACATTGACGATATTGGGTGTACCATTTACACATATTTACCCTTTACAAAAGAAAATAAAAGCTAGCAGTAAAATTTTATTAGCTGCCCAAAATTGCCATCACCTTAAATCTGGTGCTTACACAGGCGAGATTTCTCCGACAATGCTTGCTGCAATGAAAGTGCCTTATGTAATCCTTGGCCATTCTGAAAGAAGAGAATATAACCACGAGGACAACGCACTTTTATCCTTGAAACTCAGGGCAGCTTTGGATTCTGGATTGAAAGTTATATTTTGTTGTGGTGAAGCCTTGGATATCAGAAAGTCTGGCGAACATATATCTTATGTAAAATCTCAACTTGCTGCCTCGATATTTCACTTGTCTGCACAAGAAATGAAAAATATTGTCATCGCATATGAACCAATATGGGCTATTGGCACTGGAGAAACGGCTTCACCAGCACAAGCTCAAGAAATGCATGAAGCGATTAGGAAAATGTTGCTCAAGCAATTTGGCAAAAGAGTAGCCGAAAATACCAGCATCTTATATGGAGGATCAGTGAAGGCTTCGAATGCCAAAGAAATATTCGGACAGCCTGATGTTGATGGTGGATTGGTTGGTGGCGCTTCGCTCAATGCTGCAGAATTTGTGCAGATAATTAATGCTTTTTGATCTAAATAGATAGATTGGGATACAAACATACCATGTTTCCCTTATAAAAAAGTTAATGTCCTTGTTAAAATGTCTTAAGACCGATTACAATTTGCTTGGATTGTGGTTATATTAGCATCATATTACCGATGTAAATAAAATTTTAATAAGATGAAAACACTTTTTTCTATCCTAGTTCTAGCAACCATTATTTCTTGTGCGCCATCACTTAGTTATTACACACAAAATACCCACGATTCGTTGGTGAGAGATGACTCAGATCCTGGCAAGATTCAATTTTATGTATCCAATGATATCATACTCTGGCGTGAGATATCCAAGGGAGAATCAACGATAAGCAATGGCAAAATCAAAATGGTCAATGGCCGTGAAGTAGAAGAAGTAATCATAAAGCGTGGTACGCCGGGAGTTTATTTATTTTCACCACAAAAGAAACAATACGCTATTTGTTTTGATCCTAATGATGATTCAAAATATCTGATATTTGGTCCATTAGAAAAAACAGGAGATAGATATGTATTATTGGCCAAAGAATGGGACAGACGTAAAGGCAAAGTTACCTACGGTGATAAAGTATATAATACATCTGCTGAAAGTGCATTTGCCTATCTGATGGCATCTGTCACCAAAACAAAAAACACAAGGGTGAGTTCCGATACGCCTAGTGGTCGAAAAGTACAGTGACGATTTCTAAGAATAAAAGAAAGGATAATTTTTATTTCTGCTCTAGCCAAGATTTGTCATTGATCATCATCATGTTTTTGGCTACTTGAAGAGGCAGACTTTGTGCGAATACCTTTGAAAATACGTTGTCATAATATTGTTGTGCAGATTTTTTGTCAGAAGATAAGAATGCAAGATGATTGTAAATCAACAATCCTGATGGTTGGAGCAAATCTTTTGTAGCTTCTAGAAATTCGGTAGTAAGAAAAACCTCCGGAATCTTATCATCGACAAAAATGTCTATACAAATCATGTCATACATCATTCCCGATTGTACGACATATGACCAAGCATCAGCCTGCACCATTTCTATTTCAGAAGTCAGTTCATTTAGCATATATTTAGATGCGAGATAGATCACGGCATCATCTATTTCGACACCAGTATAGGCATATTTTTTATAGAATTTTTTTTCTAGCATATATGGAATGCTTCCCAAACCAAAACCCAAAATAAGGACATTTTTAATTGGAGCACGTTCGAATTGTAATTGTGCAAAACAATCCCTGAAATTGTCATATTTATCAGCATACGAATAAATGGCATTGGGTGTACAGAGTTGATATCTACCATGAGATATTAGAACTTCCAATGTTTCGTTATAATCTGACGTAACAGACTCTATATGAACATCTGTAATGTAACTAATCAATCGCTGCACCAAAGATGGCTTCATATTTTTTTCAGATTATTGGTCATGACGCTATCCATGGCATTCAGAATTTTCTCCACGCCTTCTCTTATCTGATCTGGTGTGATGATAAGTGGCGGCGCAATTCTAAAAGATTCGTTATCAAACAAGAAATAATCTATCAATACACCATTGTCTATAGCCTTATCTATAATAGGTGTAAGCAAGGAAGTATCAACAAGTTGCACTGACATCATAAGCCCAGATGAACGCACTGATTTTATCAAAGGATGCTTTAATAAGGTGTGGAGCAATTTTTCTTTTTGTTCGACTTCGGCGACCATTGATTGAGATGTCAATACTTCCAACGTAGCCAATGCTGCCGCTACACATACAGGATGACCACCGAAAGTGGTGATATGACCTAAAGGTGGATTTTTGGCCAAGGTCAACATCAATTCTTTTTGTGCCACCAAAGCACCTATTGGCATACCGCCGCCCATAGCTTTAGCGATAAGCAAGATATCAGGTAAAACTTGGTATTTTTGGTGTGCAAATAAGCTACCTGTTCTACCAAAACCTGTTTGGATTTCGTCCAAGATCATCAAAGTGCCCGTTTCTTCACAACGCTTTTTTACTTTTTGCAAGTAATCGTTTTGAGGTGGAATGATGCCGCCTTCAGCTTGGACAGGCTCTAAGATAACACAAGCTGTTTTTTCGGTTATAAATTGTAGATCATCCGTATTATTAAATCTAATATGATTGACACCAGGTATCGTAGGAAGATAATTTCTAGTAAAGGCAAAATCACTCCTCAAACTTTCTGCCGCAATTGTACTACCGTGATATGCTCCTGCACATGCTATAATTTCTGATCTGCCCGTGGCTTTGCGTGCCAGTTTTAAGGCCGCTTCTACGGCTTCTGATCCGCTATTTACAAAATAGACACTATCTAAACCATTATTTAGGATTTTGCTTAGTAAAGTGGCATATTGTACTTGTGGCAATTGGATATGTTCGCCATAAACCATGGTGTGCATGTAAGTTTCAGCTTGCCTCTTGACAGCATCTACAACTGCTGGATGAGAATGCCCCAACGAACTCACAGAAATTCCCGAATTGAAATCAAGATATTTTTTATTATTAGGGCCGAAAATATACACGCCAGCCGCATGACTAACTTCTATACACATCGACATCTCACTTGTCTGTGCGACATGATCCAAATACAAATTTCTAATGGAAGACATGGAATTTGTTTGTACAAAGGTAAGTAAAATTGAAATAAATTCCCTTAATATTAAACTTACATCAAATATTTGTTAACGAAAACCCAACGTGCTTTTTCGTTATGAAAATTGTGCTTAATATTGTGATGAAATCTTTTTAACCTTATCTTAAAATTTAAAAAAAATGAAAAAGTTCCTTATCCTAGGCGCATTTGTAGCAGTAGCATTAGTATCTTGTAAAGAAAAAGCAGCTGAAGCACCAGTTGAAGCAGCACCAGTTGAAGCAGCACCAGTTGAGGCAGCTCCAGCAGCAGTTGATACTACAGCAATGCCAGCTGACACTACAAAACACTAATTATTGAAGATTTAACAGAGTAATCTGTTTTTTGACAATAAAAGATAAGGCCTGCCGGATATATATTCTGCGGGCCTTTTTTATTGAATCACTGAATTGGCTATTATAAACTTATCCAGCCCAACCTTCTCTATCTAAGCTTCTGTATTGGATAGCTTCGGCGAGATGCTCTATCTTGATATCCTCACTACCTGCAAGGTCAGCACCAGTTCTCGCTACCTTCAGTATTCTGTCGTATGCTCGTGCTGACAGTTGCAATCTGGACATAGCCGTTTTCAATAGATTGGCACCAGCTGGCGTGAGCTGACATACATCCCGAACCATTCTGCTTGGCATTTGGGCATTGCAAAAAATACCAACCTGATCGCTAAATCTTTTGTTTTGTAATTCACGGGCTCTAATGACTCGCTCCACAATTTGTTCGCTTGTTTCAGCCGTGTATTCATGGTTGGAAAGTTCGTCATACGATACAGGTGTGACTTCTACGTGGAGATCGATTCTATCCAATAATGGTCCTGAAATTTTAGTAAGATATTTTTTTACAACTCCTGGTCCACATACGCATTCTTTTTCAGGATGATTATAAAAACCACACGGGCAAGGATTCATTGAGGCAATGAGCATAAAACTTGACGGATAGTCCACAGAGATTTTTGCTCTGGAAATAGTGACTTTGCGTTCTTCCATAGGCTGACGCATGACTTCTAGCACTTGTCTCTTGAACTCTGGTAGCTCATCCAAAAACAGAACACCGTTATGAGCCAAAGATATTTCACCTGGATTGGGATTGGATCCGCCACCGACAAGGGCAACATCGCTGATCGTATGATGTGGTGCTCTGAATGGGCGCTCTGTCACCAATGATGAATCTGCACCTAAAATGCCTGCGACGGAGTGGATTTTTGTGGTTTCTAAAGCTTCATAAAGATTAAGCGGCGGCAATATAGTGGGCAATCTCCTAGCAAGCATAGTTTTGCCAGCACCTGGCGGACCGATAAGGATGACATTGTGCCCACCTGCTGCAGCCAATTCAAGTGCTCGTTTGATATTTTCTTGCCCTTTTACATCACTGAAATTTACAGCATATTGATTGGATGTATCTGCGAATACTTCTCTTGTGTCATATACTGTGGGCTTTAATTCTATATCTTCATTCAGGAAATCAATGGCTTCCTTAATATTTTCTATCCCATAAATGTCAATACCATTTACAATTGCGGCTTCACGTGCATTTGATTTTGGTAAAATCATGGCTTTGAATCCTTCTTTTCTCGCTTGTATTGCTATAGGTAAAGCACCTTTTATAGGTCTTAATTCGCCATCCAAAGCCACTTCACCCATAAAAATAAATTTGTCTAGATTTTCTGTCTTTACTTGGTTGGTAGAAGCCAGTATGCCGATCGCTATAGGTAAATCATAAGAAGAGCCTTCTTTGCGAATGTCAGCAGGAGCCAGATTCACGACCAATTTGAGTCGAGGCACATTCAGACCTATATTCTTTATTGCAGCTTCTATTCTTTGCCAGCCTTCTTTGACAGCATTATCTGGCAAGCCTACCAGAAAATACATTTGTTTTCCTGCTGCAACATTGCCACCTGCATTGACTTCAACTGTGATTGTTTGCGCTTCTACACCGTGAACTGCACTCGCATAAGTTTTTGTAAACATGGTATAATTTAATAGGATAAAGGTAAACACTATTGTGTAAACAGAAATATATTTTTCATAATTTTCACATTTTAGTTTATTAAAATATCCTTATTAAAATTATGAATCCTTACAAAACAAGTTTGTGTTTATAACAACTAATTATCAATTATTTTATTTCTTATCAGGCCATCTACCTGGTGTATAAGGTGCTTTGTTTTTGTTTAATTGTGCTTCTATGACTCCGATTTGCGTGTCTAGATTCTTTATCAAAGTATATACTTCGCGATATTGTCGTTCTGCTATTTCGTAATCATCCATAAAGGTTTTAGGTACATCTGAAGTATTATTCCAAACACTGTACATAATTCCATAAAGACGATCGTTAATCGAAGATTTTGTTTCAAACTCTCTACTTCCAAGCGTACGGTCTCCATTAAGTTTTGTCTTTATTGGCTCAATGGTCTTTTTGATATCATAAATACCTTTTAATAAATCAGATGCAGGCGCAGGCATATCTATAATTGCCAATTCTGCATTTTTTATTCTTGATTCTATTTGGTCCAACAGATCATTTGTAGCACTCAATTCTTTGCTGAGATCGCTCACTTTTTTATAAAATGCAACATTTACAGCCATGTCTTTTGCTGGCAAGCTTGATTGGTTCAACAATTTGACATTAAATGACACTGGACCAACCAACTGTTCAATTTTACCATCAAAAACTTTAGACATCGACACCTGATACATTCCTGGATTTACCAAATGCCCTTGAGGACCAGATCCAAAAAGTTGGTCAGGTGCAGGCGTATGTCTGCCTTCTACAGGGTCTGCAGGAGCATATCGGAGATCCCAAGTCATTCTATGCAAGCCTTTGCTAGCTGACTCTTTGAGATGTCGCACCACATGTCCTTGTGCATCTGTAATAGTAAAGAGCAGGTAAGGATCTGCTTGTGTATCTTCTATCCTTAAGCTGTCTAACGAAGGGTAATAAACGGCTGCATTTTGCTCATAATTCTTTTTCTCTTTTTCTTTTCGAATGGCTTTTAATTTCTTAATATCATCTTTCAGGTAGTATGTTATCACTGCGCCTACTTCGGGATTTGGTGAACTGAAATAGCTACTGCCCAAATGACCTTTATCTCTCAGGCCTAAAGGCAATCGTGGGATAAACATAAGTGCATCTTTTATTGGTGCAATCAATGCTTCTTTGTTCAGATCATCTTTTTTTATACTTCGAAGCGGTGTATAGTCATCCAAAACATAAAACCCACGACCAAATGTTCCTAAAACTAAGTCATTTTCTCTACGCTGGATTTCAATATCTCTCACCGCAACAGTAGGTAATCCACTGCTTAATTTGAGCCAATTGCTTCCACCATTAGATGTAAAGTAACAGCCAAATTCAGTACCCACAAATAGTAAATCTTTCTCTACATGATCTTCGGCAATGGTATAGACACTTCCTCTTTCTGGTAAATCGGACGCTATACTTCTCCAGGATCTTCCAGCATCAGTAGTTTTCAGCACATAGGGCTTAAAGTCACCATATCTGTGATGATTAAAACACACATAAGCGGTATTTTTATCGTGTAGTGAAGCTATAATCTGGTGAACATAACTCATAGAAGGCACACCAGGTAGATTGTCAAATTTCGTCCAATTTTTGCCGCCATCCTGGGATAAATGAATGAGGCCATCATCAGTTCCGACCCAAAGTATATTTTCGTCGAGTTTGGATTCTGCTATACTGGTAGTTTGTCCGAAGATATCAGTGCTACCATTTTTTGCAATGGCATCTACTGACCAGACTTTACCCATGACTTCGATTTTGTTCCTATCTATTTGTCTGCTCAGATCTGGACTGATCACTTTCCAGCTATTGCCTTGGTCATCTGTTCTGAAAACTTTATTGGCACCGAAATACAGTCTTTTGTTGTCAAACTGACTTATAAGAAGTGGAGCATCCCAATTCCATCTGTAAGCTGGTTCATTTTCTCCTTCAGTAGGTTTAATGGTAAGAAATTCACCATTTTTTCTGTCAAACCTAACTAATCCACCGTATTGACTTTGCGCATAGATAATATTTGGATTGGATTGATCGACTTGTGTTTCAAAACCATCACCAATCGACGTCACATAACAATCGCTATTGACGATACCATTCATAGATGTGGTACGGCTAGGTATTGCTAGGCTCAAATTGTCTTGTGTGCCTCCATGTACCGTATAAAAAGGGTATTCATTATCTGTACTGACTTTATAAAATTGTGTGACGGGTAGATTATCTTTAAAATGGTAAGATTTAGCGTGATCGTAGGTTTCGTACACGCCACCATCGCAGCCTACCAATAAGTGATTTGCATCTTTTGGGTCCACCCAAATAGCATGATTGTCTATATGTTTGTTGATTTCACCGAGATTGGAGAAACTTTTTCCACCATCATAACTGACCTTAAAGTAGGTGTCTGTTATAAATAATTTATCGGCATTGTGCGGATCACATGTCACTTCCTGATAATAATTGCCCGAAGTAGATGTTCCACTCCTTTTTTCCCAACTTGCACCTTTGTTTACCGAACGATATACGCCACCTTTGCCATCTTTGGCTTCAACTACGGCATACAAAATATCGGGATTCACAGGACTTAAATCAAGGCCAATCCTACCTATGTCACCTGAAGGTAGGCCTCCTTCCATTTTGGTCCAAGTGGTACCACCATCTGTGGATTTGAAGAGTGCAGATTCTGGTCCACCGCCGATATACGTAAATACCTTTCGCATACGCTGATGAAAGGCTGCGTACAAAATTTTATGATCTCTTGGATCCATGACCAAGTCATTGCATCCAGTATAAGCACTTACAGATTTTACGCATGTCCAAGTTGTACCGCCATCTGTAGATTTATAAACACCTCGTTCGCCACCTTCGCTCCAAACCGGTCCATAAGCACCAACAAAGATCGTATTCGGGTCTGTAGGATCTACGATGATTTGTGATATATGCTCAGATGTTTTCAGCCCCATATTTTTCCAAGACTTGCCACCATCAGTACTTTTGTACACACCATCGCCATAAGCTACTGATCGCTGATTGTTGTTTTCGCCAGTGCCAACCCAAACTGTACTGCTATTGGTTGGGTCTATAGTAACACAACCTATAGAGTACGAACCTTCGCCATCAAAAATAGGCTCGTAAGTAACACCGTGATTGGTGGTTTTCCAAACACCACCAGAAGATGATGCTACATAATATTCGCTGTGATTATTTGGATTTACAGCAAAATCTGAAATACGTCCAGAAGTAACAGCAGGACCAATAGACCTGAATTTTAAAGCTGAGAAGGTAGATGAAGCGTACAAATCATCTTTTTTAGAATCTGAAGATGAATTATTTTTTGTATTGCTTTTATCTGTTTTCTTTTGGCTGAATGTATTGAATGTACATGTAAGACTAAAAACAAGCATCCATATAATTGGTCTGTGCATCATGGTAAATTTATGATTATTGAATAAAACAAAGTGAAGATAATTTAAAGCCAATAAAGAGAAAAGTAAATTGACCAAAAAATATAAAATCTGATGAATTTCTTTACTTTTTGAAATATAAGATTGTGCTATTCCTAAATATTATAATTATATATTGTACTATTTAAAAACTGATATCGCACTTAGAATCAATTAATCCTATAAGCCAATCCCAATTGTTCGAGGCTTTCTATAAACTGATAATCAGCAGAAATTTTCATTTGTGTCGCTACCAAGTCGATGCCTGTGTCTTCGGAATCATCTACGATTTTGAGTTTTAGCATATGTGGGCCTACTTTATCAATACAGATTTGTTCCAGCTCGTGGATCAAATGTTCGTTGATAGTATGGAGTGGCAATTTTATTGTTAGAGATTTTGTCAATAGTTTTCCAATAGTATCTAGCATCCTGATGTCCCGTACATTGAAGAAATATCTGTCCTGTGTATAGCCTTTTTCGTTACTTCCTTCGACATACAAAACTTGTCCCTTGGTGATCAAGTGTTTATAAGATTCGTATTTTTCATTGTACAAACTGATCTGCAAGCTGCCAGTAAAATCCTGAATGGTAAAACGTACATATCCTGTTCCTTTTTGGGAAGTAGCAAAATGGGCATCTGTCACAATACCACCCAATTTCAATAATCTTCCTTGGGTTTGTTCTGCTGTTTCGAGTGGACAATTTATGAAGTTCTTGAACTCAATATGATAATCATCCAATGGGTGACCACTGATATAAATACCGGTTACTTCTTTTTCTTTTTCGAGTTTGTCTATCTGATTCCATTCAGGAACAACAGGAGGCTTGGGATTATCAATGTAATTTGTCATCGCATCACCGAAGAGTGACATTTGATTGCTGTCTTTTTGCGCTTGATAATTTGCACCATATTTTAAAAGAGATTCAATAAATGTCTCATTTCTATCTCCTGTCAATTCAAAATATTGTGCTCTATTGATCTCACCAAAAGAATCAAGTGCGCCACCTAAAACCAAACTGTCTATACATTTTTTGTTGACAGAGCGAAGATTAAGCCTACGCATCATATCGAATACATCTTCAAAGTGCCCGTTTTCTTTGCGTTCTTTTACGATTTCTTCTACTGGTCCTTCGCCGACACCTTTTAGTGCTGATAGACCAAATCGAATTTGACCTTTAGAGTTGACAGCAAATTTTATATTACTCTCATTTATATCTGGACCTAAAACATCGATTTTCATCCGTTTTGTCTCCTGCAAAAAAAAGTTGATTTTTGAAATATCACTCTTGTTATGATTGAGCACAGAAGCCATAAATGCAGCTGGAAAATGCGCTTTGAGATATGCTGTCTGGAAGGCAATATAAGCATAACAAGTAGAATGCGATTTATTGAAAGCATAAGATGCAAAAGCTTCCCAGTCTGTCCATATTTTTTTAACGACTTCTTCAGGGTGCCCATTTACCTTACATCCATCTACAAATTTGGGAAACATTTTGTCCAGTACAGCCTTTTGTTTTTTACCCATAGCTTTACGCAACATATCGGCATCTCCTTTGCTAAATCCGGCCAATTTTTGCGAAAGCAACATGACCTGTTCCTGGTACACGGTGATACCATAGGTTTCGGCCAAATATTCTTCCATATCAGCCAAGTCAAATTTGATCTCTTGTTTACCATTTTTTCTGGCTATGAAATCCGGAATGTATTGTAGTGGACCTGGACGATACAAGGCATTCATCGCGATGAGATCTTCAAATCGGGTAGGGATTAGATCACGGAGATACTTTTGCATTCCCGGAGATTCGTATTGGAAGATGCCGACCATATCTCCTCGCTGGAACAATTCAAAAGTAGCTTCATCCTCGAGTGATATATTGTCAATATCCAATTGCACATTATATCGATCCTGAATGATTTCAAGAGCATCTTTGATGATGGTCAATGTCTTCAATCCCAAGAAGTCCATCTTTAACAAACCAGCTTCTTCCGCTACGGAGTTGTCATATTGAGAGACTAATAAATCAGAATCTTTGGCTGTAGAAACTGGTACAAAATTGGTAATATCATCGGGTGTAATGATGACACCACAAGCGTGAATTCCTGTATTTCGCACTGATCCTTCCAGTTTTTTTGCTGTCTGAATCATTTGGCCAATATCGGTTTTTTCGGCAGCTAGTTTGCGAAATTCATACGCTTTTTCCTTGTCTTCGGAGGTGAATACGTCTTTTTGTTTTGAATCTATGTCTTTTTCGGCAAGTACACCAGCCAATGTAGCGGTGAGGTGCGAAGGAAAAGTTTTTGCGACGCGATCTACTTCGTTAAGCGGAATATTCATCACTCTGCCTACATCCCGTAAAGAAGATCTGGCTGCCATTGTACCATACGTGACGATTTGGGCAACTTGATTTTTACCATATTTGTCTATCACGTAATCGATGACTTTACCACGTCCGTCGTCATCGAAATCAATGTCAATATCGGGCATAGATACACGCTCAGGATTGAGAAAACGCTCAAAAAGCAAGTCGTATTTGATTGGGTCGATATTGGTGATACCAAGACAATAGGCGACACATGAACCTGCAGCCGAACCACGACCTGGACCTACAGAAACACCTATTTTTCTAGCTACACTAGTGAAATCCTGGACGATAAGGAAGTAGCCAGAATATCCCGATTTTGTGATGACATCGAGCTCAAAATTCAATCTGTCCTCGACAACTGCAGAAATATTGCCGTACTTTCGTCTGGCACCTTCAAAAGCGAGGTGTCTGAGATATACTTCTTGTGTGTCGAATCCAACTGGAAGTGGAAATGCCGGAAGCAAAATGTCTCTGGTGAGTTTGATATCATCGATCTTTGATGCAATTTCCATCGTATTTTCTAGTGCAGTTTTGACATCGCCGAAAATAGAATTCATTTCATCCTTGGTCTTGAAATAAAAATCTGAACTAGGAAATTTGAATCGTTCTTTATCTTCTAGCAGTGAGCCTGTATTGACACAAAGCAGTACATCATGCGGAGCATAATCCTCCTGCTCTACATAATGTGCATCATTGGTTGCAATAGTCTTGATATTATATTTTTTGGCAAATCCAAGTAGAATTTGGTTGACATCTTCCTGGCTCATACCGGAATTGTCTATCCGTTCAAGTCCTCTTTGTCGCTGTATCTCTATATAATAATCTTCACCGAAAACATCGAGCCACCATTTCAATTTTTCTTCTGCCAATTCAATATTGCCTGACAATATGGTTTGTGGGATCTCTGCGCCTATACAACACGAGGTAGCTATGATACCTTCATGATATTTTAAAATCAATTCTTTGTCAATTCTTGGGTATTTGCCATACATACCTTCTGTATAACCTAGAGAACAAAGCTTGGTCAGATTTTGGTAGCCTAAGGTATTTTTGGCTAACATCAGCTGGTGATATCTCACATCTTTTTGACCGCGCGATTTCTCAAAACTTTTGATGTGTCTGTCCTCTGCCACATAAAATTCACAACCAATGATCGGCTTTATACCTTGAGCATGTGCTTCTTTTACAAACTTAAATACACCAAACATATTGCCGTGGTCGGTGATAGCAACTGCAGCCTGTCCATCGGCTTTTGCTTTTTTCATCAGCGTCTTGATATCAGATGCACCATCGAGCAACGAATATTGGGTATGCGAGTGTAAATGACAGAAATCTACCACGAAGAATTAAGTTATTAAATAAAGTAAAATGCAAAATTAATTAAATGATTCTACAATCATGCTATAAGTCTTAAGGCTTAACAATACTAATACATAAATAATGAAATTAATATACAACACCATATACAATCTATTTTACACTTTAAAAACGCAGATATATTTACAATTACGCTTATATATTGTAATATTTATTACAAAACATCACTTTTACTATTTCCGAATATTCGGAATTATGATATTACCATATTTTTGTAGCATAATTTATATTTTATTGTTAATCATTATAATTTTATATAACAATAATTTGTAATTTTAATTTAAATAACCCTATTATTTTAACCAAAAATTGCATATTCCATAATTTCGGCACAAATTTTGTATTTAATATAACGATATTATTTAATATGTAATTTTAAATTATTTTCATATGTTTTCGATATTTAATTCCCCAAAGTATTTATTCAAATTATTAATTTTATTGGTAGTAGTTGGATTCATTCAATCATGCTCAAAAGACCAACCATTGCCAGAGAGTCAAGAAACAGAAACTTACTCAGCAAAACATCTCACAGATTTCTACTCACTAGTATGTAAAATAACCAAAAATACTCCAGGCTTTTTTCCTCCACAAGCTGCAAGAGCTTACGGATATATCTCGATTGCCAACTATGAGGCAGTCAGAAATGGCATCGAAAATGCTGTAAGTCTAAATACCCAATTAAATGGATTTAGTAATTATCCACTTCCTACTCCAAATGCGGACGCAGAATACAATTGGGCCATAGCATCCAATGCAGCTGTAGCCAAAATGATGATTTACATGTATGACAAAAATTTAAAAAATGAAGATCGTCTGAAGATTCAGGATTTGGAATCAGCAAACCTCACTTTATTATCATCCAACGTTAGCCAAGATATTATTGAAAGATCAATAGCATACGGCAAATCAGTAGCTGATGTTATATATGATTATTCTAAAACAGATGGTGGACATGAATCCTATTTAGCTCCCTTTCAGTTACCATATACCGTACCTAATGATCCACATTGTTGGGTACCGACCTCTGCTACTCTCAATCCATTGAGTCCTAAATGGGGAAGTAATAGGCCATTCTTGGCAAATAACATAACAAAAGTACAGCCTACAATGCCAGTTGCATTTTCTATTGAAAAAAGTTCTGAATTTTATAAAGAGGCTATGTTTGTGTACAATACCGTTCAAAATAATAGTAGCGAGCAGATCGAAATCGCAAAATATTGGGCTGATGATCCATTTGCTACATGTACACCTACAGGACATACTTTTGCAATTTTAACCCAAATACTCCAAGAAGAAAGAGTTACACTTTCAAAAGCTAGTGTAGCATATGCAAGAATGGGTATTGCGGAAAATGATGCTTTCATAGCATGCTGGAAAGGTAAATATGATTATTTACTTATAAGACCTGTGTCATACATACAGCGATATATAGATCCAAGTTTCAAAACCGTAATAGGTACTCCACCTTTTCCAGCTTACACATCTGGGCATTCATGCGAAATGGGAGCAGGATCAAGGATTTTGACCGATCTGTTTACAGAAGGAAGTGGCGATTACCCGTTTACAGATTACAGTCAATTGCAATTCGGTTTTGCAGCCAGAAGTTTCCGAAACTTCGATCAGTTGGCAGAAGAGTGTGCTAAGAGTAGATTGTATGGTGGGATTCATTACACTTTTGATAATGACAAAGGCTTGATAGTAGGTAAAGCAATTGGTGACAATGTAAATAAAGAAATAAAATGGCCCTTATTCATAAGATAATTATTTTTCTAGCGGTAGTTTTATTAGCATCATGCAAAGATAATAGACAAACCATAGAAAAAGGAATAGCTTCTATTTCGGAAATACAGTGTCGCGCAGTTCGGCTAAATGATAGACGGTTTGAACTTTTCGAGCAGATCAGATTACTGGAAGCAGATACTATTGCAAATAAAAAAGCAATTGATTCATTAAATACAGAAGCTGCCCTTATTAAAAAACAAAGTTTAGAAAGTGCAGACACTTTACGAATAAAATTAGCTGACTTCTTAAGTTCTCAAAAATTTTCAAGTGAAGACAGAAAGTATTTTGACGATCAGATTAATGCACTTGTTGCTAAGTGTAAATCTAAAAAGTAAAATAAATAAAATTGTAAAAGGCATTAAGATTCAGTTCTTAATGCTTTTTTAATTTTAATATTTTTCAAATCTTCTATTTTGGTAGATATAATAATAGAGTATGCAAGAAGTCAACGACAAATATAAGCAAGGTCTAATTCCTTCTAGTTCCCATTTTTTTTGATTTATTTAGTTTGTAAAATTATGCATATTTGTAACTAAATCATTGTCTTTTTTATGGGGATACTATAGACAGCCTTTTATATTTTATGTGAAAATGATTATAAAATTTAAATTATCACCTTTTTATTCTTACTGATGATCCTGAAAAAAACAATGCCACAAATAATAATTCCTACTGATAACAAACTATAACCCAATCCTGGTCTGATGACAAACATGGCACCAACATATTGGATAATAAAAATAAAATATAAGAAATGAGAAAAGTGCTTGTTGCTCAGTTTGTTCATGATAAAAGTACCTAATGGTGCAAAAAACACAACAATAGGTATGCACGAAAGCCACATATTGTATGTAGCTGGAGTCATATCTCTTATCACTACAGCATGAAGAAAAAATCCAAAAATAGTTTCTATTGTCATAATTATAATGCTAGATGGTGTAGCCACTTTTTCATTGACATTGTAATAAATCACCATAAAACAAAAGGTAAATATGTTGATTCCAGTGCCGAAAAGGGATGAAATACATCCGCCAACAAGACCTAATATTAATAAATATAGTATGTCTCTTTGTCTGATATTTATAATATAGTCTTTGATTATCCTGCTTTGATCTCTATGTTCAAAATAAAGAATAATACCAAATGAAAGCCAAAGAGATACAAAAATCAATTTGGCTACCATAGGCTTTACCAATGGTATGAAGAAGTAGGTGCCCAAAACCAATCCAAAAAGACCGCCAATCGTGACATAGATTATATAATTCCAGTCAACTTTTATTTTTTTGTTGAGAATAAAAATGGAAGCAGATGTCATGCCTATACTTTGTATGGCAAATGCAAAATTTCTTGCTACATCTGGCATTATATCCAGATAGAGTGTAAAAATCGGATAAGCTATAGATGCACTGCCTTCAGGACTCGATCCTGCAATGAAAGAGCCAAATACCATCGTGATGATAATGGCGATATTTTCATCCAGAATGTAGAATAGATCATTG
The DNA here is from genome assembly GCA_016717105.1 of Saprospiraceae bacterium. Lineage (GTDB taxonomy): Bacteria > Bacteroidota > Bacteroidia > Chitinophagales > Saprospiraceae > OLB9. Next base: position 84,326 of record JADKGF010000002.1, read on the forward strand.
GCTTTCATATATGCAAACCAAGCTGTAAGCACAATGAAAAGATATATCCAGTAAAGCCACGGGAAATTTTTAATTTTCGATTTTATAACTTTCATTTAAAATATATCCATATATTTACTCTAAATTTTAACTATTTTATCCTCCCAAAATGATGACAGACGATATCACTAAGATGAAGGAAGATCATGAGTACATCAAAAGTATTCAAGAAAGTCTCTTCGAAAATTTTAACATCCTTCTTGAAAATCAAAAGAATAAAGTTGATAATCAAGACGTGTTGGTGCAAAACCAATCAAGGATAATCCGAAATCAGGAAGTCATTGTCAACAATCAAATCAACATCATAAACAACCAGAAACAAATTGTCCAGAATCAAGTTACGTTGTCTGTTATTTTGAAAACACAGGCAAAACTACTACATCTTGTCGAGAATCTTGCAGGTAATCAAAAATCAGAATCGTCAGTTAACGCTTTTGTTCAAGATATTTTCGATCAGACCAAAGCACAATTCGATAACGGAACCTTGAATGGCAACAGACTTACTCCATAAAAGAAAACACTAAGATTTTACCAATTCTTCCAGCAATTTGATATTGATGCGTAGCGTTTTATTTTCGGATTCTTTGCTTTCGAGGAGTTGCTTTAGCATTTGAATCTGTAAATGGATGCTTTCAAGTTTTTGTGTCATAATTTTCATGTTGAAGATGTATTTTTCATTTTCAAAGTCCATTGCTTTTTTGACCGCTTCTTGTGCTTTGAATGCGTAATTAGTATTGGTTTTGTGTAATTCCGCAATATCGGAATTATAAAGAACGTCCATCGGTACATTAAAGAAATTACTGAATTTTTTCACTACGTCTAGCCCTGGAAGTGTCTTACCATTTTCATAATCTGAGATCGCACTTTTACTTACATCCAGCGCTTCACTAACATTTAATAACGTTAGTTTTCGCTCCTTTCGGAGAAATCTCAAATTATTTCCAAAAAAATATTCCGCATTATTGGAAATTTCCATTATTTCAGTATTTTTGTCCTTTGATCTGTTGATTTAATGCGCAAAAGTAATGTATAAAATCTACGTCTATTAACGTTTTTAAGATTTTATTTTCCAATTATTACCTATTGTTTAATAATGAGTAGATTTTATATGCTGAAAAAATATTTCCATAAAATTGGAATTAGCGCCCTATCCTTTTTCTTTATGTTTCATGGGATTTTGTATTCACAGACTCCGGCAGATGCTTTATTGATGGAAAAGGGTGAGCTCTGTATCGCTGCTATGTATCAAAATGATTCTTGGAATAAGTATTGGGAAGGAAGTTTGCTAAGAAACAATAAGAATATCGGCACGCTCAGTAGGTCCAATTATATACCAATGTTAGCATATGGTCTTACAAAAAGGATCAACGTTTTGGCAACACTACCTTATGTAAATACATCTGCTTCTGGTGGTCAAATGGCAGGAACATCAGGTTTTCAGGACTTGGGAATTTTTACAAAAGTAAAAGTGATTGATAAATCTGCATTTCAAGCTTTTACTGCAGCAGGTATAAGTTTTCCTATTTCTGAATATCTCTCTGACTATATGCCATTAAATCTAGGCCTAGTATGACTGAAATATCACTAAGGGCTATACTAAAATATGAATATCATTCAAAAATTTATTTTCGAGGTAGCGCAGCCTATCTTCACAGGACGACCACTGAAGCTGAAAGAGATTATTATTACCAAGATGGCAGTATTTATTCGACGACGATGAATGTCCCTGATGTGTTATCCTTTGATGCCGCGCTTGGATGTTGGTTGTGGGATCATGATGTACAATTGGAAGCTCTGGTGGGTACACAGATTGGGCAATCGGGTGATGATATCAGGAGGCAGAATATGCCTCAACCAACTAATAAAATGGATATGAAAAATGTGTCTGGTTATATACGTTATTTTCCATCTTTTACGCAAGGTTTTAGTGTTTTCGGAAGTGTGTCCCAGGTCTTTGATGGCCGTAATGTCGGACAATCACAAACGATCACAGGTGGCATCACTTACCAGTTTCCTATCTTCAAATCCACAGCCCAATAATATTTTAAATAAAGAAATCAAATGAGTAAATATCTATATATTTTATGTTTATGGATGGCACTGTCCATTGCTAGCTGCAATAATGATTATCCTAGTGGTGCTGAATATGAAAACTATCAATTTACAAATCTGGATCAAAAAGCAGGAACTTGGAAACCGATATTATTGATAAGTAATGATCAAATATCCATTCCAGCACCTGAGCCTACTACGTCTGAAGCCTATTTATCAGAATTAAAAACGATGAAGACTACATTAGCTTCAGCATCATCCAATGCGGCATATTGGGGATGCAATCCTATTAACAGATGGAATGAAATAGCACGAGATTTGGCTGCAAAATATAATCTTACACCGGCTCCCAATGATGATGGTACTTATCCATCGCCTAGTGCCTCCAATCCGGGCGTGTATCCTTATTTTCCTTTTGCACATCCACCTTATGCAAGCCGTGCCTTTGCATATCTGAGTGCGGCACAGTTTGATGGATTGATTGCCACATGGCATTACAAATATAAGTATAACAGACCAGCTGTTCATATCACAGATCCGTCTATAGTACCAGTATTTCATGCATCAGATTTACCATCTTATCCGTCAGATGGGGCCGTTATCGCTGCCATTTCGAGAGAAATATTAGGTGCGATGTTTCCATTAGAAAAAGAATTCTTGAAAATCAAAGCCGAAGAAATGCAAAAAAGCCTGATATCCTCAGGTATAAATGTATCAAGTGATATCATAGCTGGTGATTCACTTGGTAAAGGTGTTGCCAAGGTATATCTAAAGCGAGCAGTATCTGATGGTATGGCTTTAGCACAAACAAATCGTCAAGTTTCAGATTCAATAGCAAATGCGGCGTTGGCAAGATTTGGTTGGAAATGGATTAATCAAGAATCACCAGTACGACCTGTCGGTGTTACACCTAGATTCGGGAAAGTTAAAATGTGGAATGTACCCAATGTAGAAAGTGTCAGACCAGGTCCGCCACCAGTTCCAGGATCCGACGCTTTTAATGTAGCAGTTGAAGAGTTAAAATCCATTGCCAAAAATAGCACCAAAGAACAAAGAAAAATAGCAAATTGGTGGTCTGATGGTTTGGGAACATATACACCACCAGGGCACTGGAATCGTTTTGCAACCGATTTTATTATTGAATATAAAATGAATCCGATAAGATCAGCCAGGGTATTTGCATATCTAAATATGGCAATTCAAGATGCTGGTATAAGTTGTTGGGATTCAAAATATTATTACCATTATCCTAGACCTATTCAGCTCATGGAAGGATTTAAAACAAGTTTAGGTACACCTAATTTCCCAAGTTATACATCTGGGCATAGTACATTTTCAGCCGCCGCCGCAACAGTCTTGAGCTATTTATTCCCAAATGAAAAGGCAAAATGCGACAAATGGGCTACAGAGGCATCTGAATCAAGAATTTACGGTGGTATTCACTTTAGATTTGATTGTGAAGCAGGTTTGGAAGCTGGAAAGAAAATAGGTGAATACGCCATTCAGAAAGCATTAGTAGATGGTGCAGATTAATTGTTATAGCTTTTCATAATTTCGATATTTGGCAGTGAACAAAAAGCACTGCCTTTTTTTTAACCATAATTATGCATTATGATTCGTAATGAGAATGTAAATTGCAATAAATCAGTGACTTAGATGCTGATTTGCAGCAAGTTCGTTTCGTAATGGATTTTCTTATGTATATTTCAGGATTAAAAGTCTGATGATACAAATCGAAGATATTCACTTCGGATAGAAATATGTGCCAATTTTGAACCTAATTTCTGGATATGGAAAGTCTCTTGATTTTCACTACCTTTGTCCCAATTTCCAAAATAATATCAATATGACAGACCTGATCTTTGGCAAAAATGCAGTTATCGAAGCTTTTGATGCTGGTTTGGACATCGAAAAAGTGTACGTACTCAATACAATACGAGGTGAGTTTGAAGTGCAAATTCGCAATTTATGTAGGGATAACAATATACCTTTGGTAAAAGTACCTGAAATAAAGCTCAATGAATTATCAAAATATAAAGCCCATCAAGGTGTCGTTGCGTTGATTTCTCCTATAAAATATATCGATTTCAAAGATATTATTGCAAATGCATTTGAAAAAGGCCAAGTACCATTGATTGTTGTACTCGATGGTGTCACGGATGTGCGCAATATCGGTGCTGTTTGTAGATCTGCTTACTATTTCGGTGCTGATGGCATCATTATTAGTGGTAATTTTGCTGGTAGAATCAGCGAAGATACCGTCAAAACCTCAGCGGGTGCAATATTAAAACTCCCTGTCGCAAGAGTCAGTAGTTTGTTACATCTTGTAAGTGAACTTCAGTCGCTGGGACTCAAGGTTATAGCTACGAGTCTCAAAGATGCGGTTAATCCTGAAAACAGTGATCTCAGTGTACCAACGGCAATTATTCTTGGATCTGAGGATAAAGGATTGCATTACAAGGTATTAGAGATAGTAGATGAAGTCATAAAAATTCCAGCTATAGGAGATTTCGATTCACTCAATGTATCAGTTGCAGCAGGTATTTTACTTTATGAATCAGCACACCAACGACATTAAAACATTTTTTGGTCATAAGCCGTTTTAATATATCTTTTCCAAAGTTTAAATCAGAGACATGAAGTTTTTTAGTAAGCAAGTTATAATTATATTAAGCATTATCGCTACGGGATTTCTGTTGCCATCATGCAAAACTACTAAAGCAACTACTACTTCAGAAAAACAGTTGGAAAAATCATTGCTTTGGGAGATCTCTGGACCAGGTGTAAAATCTCCGAGTTATTTATTTGGTACAATACACATCATTCCGTCCAAGGATTATTTCTTGCCAAATGGCGCCATGTCTGCTTTGGATGCATCCAAAAAAGTTGTTTTTGAAATAGATTTAAAAGAAATGACTGACATGTCTGCAATGATGGGTATGATGAATAAAATCATGATGAAAGACAATAAAAGTCTGAAAGACCTGATGAGTGAAGCTGATTATAAATTGGTTGGTGATCATTTTCAGAAAATGGGCTTGCCTATCTTCATGCTCGAACGGTTAAAACCCATGTTTCTGACAGTTTTTGCATCTGGTGATATGGATCCTTCTGGAATGCAAAACGGAAGCATGAAATCATACGAAATGGAACTTATGGAATTGGCAAAAAATGCTGGCAAAGAAACTGGTGGATTAGAGACAATTGATTTTCAATTAAGCCTGTTTGATGCTATACCTTATGAAGCTCAAGCCAAAATGCTGGTTGATGCCATAAAAGGTTTGACGGATACAGAAGGAGAAGGAGAATTTGCGAAAATGACAAAAATGTATATAAGTCAGGATATCAATGCGATGATAGAAACCATATCTGAAGAAGGTAGTGACGTTTCAGGATTTGAAGACAAGTTGCTGACAGAAAGAAACAAAAACTGGATACCACAGATCATCGAAGGCGCAAAGACACAATCTACTTTCTATGCTGTAGGTGCCGGCCACTTGGCAGGCCCGAATGGTGTAATACAATTGTTGCGTAAAGCAGGAATGAAAGTAACTCCTGTAAAAAAATAAACATTAGATTCCAGGGAAAAATGCATCCTTAAAATGGGTGATTTTGGGATTCAATTGTTTATCAAACAGAACAGACACGATGTCAAACCTGATCTCCCAATTATGTCCTATCAGAGACATGTATCTATTGGCAGCATCAATAATAAGTCGCTCTTTATAAGCAGAAACACTCTCTTCAGGATCACCAAAAAAGGTATATGACTTTGCTTTGACTTCAATAAAGGTCAAAATATTTCCATCCATAGCAATGATATCAATTTCCGCTTTGCTATATCTCCAGTTACGTTCTAAGATCCTATAACCTAAATTGATCAGGAATTGACATACTATATCTTCGCCAAGCGTGCCAATTTTTTGCTGTTTGGCCATATTATATTTTGCGCATTAATTAATAATACTTAGAATTCGGCTAGTGAAAAATCAGTCCGATCAATTATGGGCCAAAATTAAAAATAAAATAGGATTATGCGGTGAAATATACAAATGTTCATTACTAATCATAGATATGACTAGACCAAGAATCTATTAATAACCAGTTGAAAGTATAGAATTGGAGCCTATTCGAAGAAAAAAGATGGCTTTCCGAAGTTTCCGACACCGGAAAACCATCTATTGACCTAAAAATTTAAGAATGTGCCTGATTATCGTACTTTTACTCTAAGAATGCAGAGGTTTGTTCCGGGAGGAACTCCCCTCCATACGCACCCGTTGTTATGTTTATTTTTTTATTATATTTTTACATTCCGTCAATTGTATCTTCAACTATATTTCCAATTATTCCCATTAGTATTGATAAAAATTCCATAATGCTGTTATTTATTTGTGTTGAATAATAATTACAAGACAAAAGTACATGCGAATCATGCACAAATCATTAACAGTATGATAAGGAAAAATATGCAATAAATTAAATAATTAATTTAATATAAAATCATATATAATTGATAAACAATATTATACGATTAAACATACATCAAAAAAATAATTAAACTTATTCTAATAATTTTTATTGACTTACTCTATAAGGGGTTATATTCATTTACTTCTGATGATACAAAGGTAAATCATGCGATATGCATGATAAAAAACAATTTATTAATAAAATATTTATGATAATTTATCAAGTATAAGTTATATATTTGCGTTATTATGCAGATAATCAATATGATATAAAAAAACAATTTGATTCATGGATACCATAAAGGCACTAATTAATGTCAAAAAAAACCTTGAAAAGCGAAGGTCGGGTTATAAATATAGTCAAAAATTAGATGAATTCGAAGCTTTGTTAAATGAAAATGAAAGCTTGGATGATCATCAAGCATGCTTACAAATTTACGGAAATAAAAATATTACGCCTGCATACAAGTCATTGAAATACAGGATGGAAGAAAAACTGATGAATGATGTTTTTACAATTTGTGCCTTAGAGGAAGATCTATCTTCCAGTATTATGTCTTCTATTCAAATTGAAAAGATCTCTTTAGTTAGTTTGTTGTTATTAAAATCTCATTATCGGAGAGAGTCTGTGATTTTATTTGAGAAAGTCTTAAAGTTGTCCAAAAAATTGTACTTCCCAGATATCACTATCAAACAATTGACTGTGTTATTAAATCATTATGGATTTGTCGAGCCAGATAAAGCACGTATGATGAAGATATTGAATGAGATGGATTATTATTCTGAAATGCATACCGCAGAATTGTATGTGCGTAAGGCTAACGCCATAATATCTCATATGTATGTAATGAATAAAGGTGGATTCAGCCAAAAACAATTAAGAACTATTAATGAATATGTAACGGAATCAATTAAAATTAAAGAAAGGTTTAAGACAAACACGATTGTCGCTTATGCAAATGACCTCGCGTTTTTTTATTATCAGACCATTGGAGATTTTGAAAGAGGTTTAGAAATCGCAACTAAATCGTTGAATGAAATGAGTATATTTAGTACGCAGGAGATATATGGGATTTATCAAAGTAAAAAAAATATTGCCATTGCTAATTTCTTTTTAAAAGACTATTCGGAATCATCCAAATGGTTTGAAGAAGTTTTTAAAATGGTCACTATTGGTACTCGAAACTGGTTTAATTTAACTGGTTTATTTTTTTTGAATTTGATCAATGCTCGTGAATATGAGAAGCTCTATATACTTTCATATGATGTGCTGACCAATAAAAATTTAAAAAAATTTCCGATCTTTGAGGAACAATGGTATTTAAGAGAAGCTTATTTACACTTTTTGATTAGGATGGAAAAAATAGATCCACAAGTATTAAAAGAACGTCCGATGAAGCCATTCTCATTAAATAAATTTCTCAACAGTGTACCTTTTCACAGCAAGGATAAATCGGGTCAAAACATCACAATTTTGGTAATCCAGATTCTGTTTTTAATTTTGGATAGTAAATATAATAAAATTATAGACAAAATAGACACACTGACGCAATATACATACCGTTATCTCAATAAAGATGACACATTTAGGTCCAACTGTTTTATTAAAATGCTCCTTCAAATGGTCAAAGCAGACTTACATCCTATAAGAACCAAAACTTACACGGAGACACTCAGAAAGAAGTTGGAGAATTCACATCTTATAATAGATGAGCGTAGCGCACAGGTAGAAATCATACCTTATGACTTCTTATGGGATATGATAATAGAATTGTTAGAGATCAAAAACAAATAGTCTCATTTTATAAAAGTTTGCATATTTATTAAATATAATTTTACAGTAAATAGCACGGAAACAGGGTATTATTGACTTTTATAAGTTTTTATTTTAAAATTAAGTGTAAATACACCAAAATAGAAAAAGTTGGAATGATTTTTTCTATGTCATAAATAGCAATATCAGAAATATTAATGTACTTTAAGACGATCATACAGGGCAGGTTGGAATTCGGGACGCAAAAGAGTTATGAAAAAGTAACAAAAATGTTCCTGCAACGATTAGAAACTTATTATAAAACGGATGTTTTCTTCAAGTATGAAGAAATATTTAAGGATGATGACTTGTCATTAGAAATACCTAGGTATGTTGGCCAAGTCAGTGAAAAAGCTTTCAGGACTACGACCAATTTATTAGGATATTGTTCTCAGTTTGCCATAGCAGGATCTATAAGAGGTTGGTTGATCAATGAAGGTGAAATAATGCATTTTGTGACACTTGAGCCAGAAAGTGATAAAGGTGCTGTTCAGTCATTTGTCAAAGGTCGCAAATTAGTTAAGGTAGTTGGCAAGGAAAATGAAGCACTTGAAGCATTGAGTCAGGCTATTGAAAAATATGATAGACATGCTCAAGCTTATGAAAGAAGGGCTAAGGTCAATTTTATAATGAAAAACTTCCATGATTCACTTCGAGATTATAATAAATGTATAGGAATAGATCCAACAATTCCTACTGCATATTATGGCAAAGCCAAGATTCACATGATACGCGAAGAGTGGGAACAAGCCATAGAGAATCTCGATGAATCCATCAAAAAATCAATAGCGCTACAAACTCTCTACTGGAAATCTCGTAAGCTAAAAGCTGAATGCCACATACATCTAAAGGAATGGCAAAAAGCGGCCTTTGATCTGAAATTATTTACATCCCGTTCTTTTGAAAAGGATAATCCAAATAAATTCTGGATAAGATGGGCAAATTATAATTACGGTTTGGTGTTGCTTGAATTGGAGGAATATGTAGAAGCGATGAAGGCATTCGATAGAGCTGAAGATGCACCAGGAGTACAAGATGGCATCAATGAAGCAGATATCTTGACTAATCGTGGCATAGCCAAACAAAAAGCCGGAAAAACAAGTTATAAGAAAGATATCAAGGATGCAGCTGCTAAAGGTGGCAAAAAAGCAAAAGGATTATTAAAATCCATGTAATACGCCTAAGGTCATTACAGATAGCCTTCTTGAAAATTTCAAGCTTTTAGATTTCAATTACATCACATGTCATTGTTGAACAATCATTCTGGGATAGAAGCAGAAGCTGGATGTGATGAAGCTGGTCGCGGTTGTCTAGCTGGTCCGGTTTTTGCTGCAGCTGTGATTTTACCTATGGATTTCTATCATCCAGACATAAATGACTCCAAACAACTGAACGAAAAACAAAGGCAAGCACTTAGAATAATTATAGAACAAGAAGCAATTTCATTCGCTGTAGCGAAAATGGAAGTGGATGACATAGATAAATATAACATCTTATGGACATCCGTCAGAACTATGCACAAAGCTTTGGACAAATTGGCTGTAAAGCCACAATACATTATCGTAGATGGCAATAAATTTTTACCATACAAAAAGATAAAACACGATTGCATCATCAAAGGTGATGGATTATATACAAGCATTGCAGCGGCATCTATTTTGGCAAAAACATACAGAGACGATCATATGATAAAACTGCATAAAAAGTGGCCACAATATAACTGGGAAAAAAATAAAGGCTATCCAACTTCGGAACATCGGGAAGCAATCATCAGCTATGGTATCACAATCCATCATAGAAGATCATTTCAATTGTTACCACCAGATACACAGTTGAGCCTATTTGAATAGCCAATTTTAGTGTAAAGCACGATAATTATTAGGTATAAGATTACAATCATCATTTTCTGTGGTAGAATAGTGTCAATATTTTTTTACTTTTGCATCATGTAATCAGGATTAATCCAAAAATATTCAACCCATGATGCAATTTGATTTGACGGAAGAGCACCTTGCAGTGCAGCAAGCAGCTAGAGAATTTACTCAACAAGAACTGCTGCCAGGTGTTATAGATAGAGATAGAGAAATGAAACATCCTACGACCCAAGTACAAAAGATGGGCGAGATGGGCTTCCTTGGTATGATGGTCTCTCCAGAATATAATGGTGGCGGTATGGATACGATATCATATGTCTTGGCGATGGAAGAAATCAGCAAGGTAGATAGCTCTTGTTCGGTCATCATGTCGGTCAATAACTCCTTGGTTTGTTGGGGATTGGAAACCTTCGGTACAGAAGAACAAAAACAAAAATATCTGACAAAACTGGCAGCTGGCGAAATTATTGGCTCCTTTTGCCTATCAGAACCAGAAGCGGGAAGTGATGCTACCAGCCAAAGAACGACTGCTATAGACATGGGAGATCATTACATCCTCAATGGTACTAAAAACTGGATAACAAATGGTGGAAAGTCATCAATCCACCTAGTCATAGCGCAAACATATCCTGAGAAAGGACATCGAGGTATCAATGCACTTATCGTAGAGACAGCCTGGGATGGTGTAGTCATAGGCGCAAAGGAAGATAAATTGGGAATCAGGGCATCAGATACACATACGATTATGTACAACGATGTAAAAGTACCTAAATCAAATAGAATTGGTGAAGATGGTTTTGGCTTCAAATTCGCCATGAAAGTGCTATCAGGTGGCAGGATCGGTATCGCAGCGCAAGCCCTTGGTATCGCAGCAGGTGCCTACGAACTGGCTGTAAAATATTCGAAGGAACGAGAAGCATTTGGCAAACCTATCAGTCAGCATCAAGCCATCGCTTTCAAACTCGCCGATATGGCCACAGAAATAGAAGCGGCCAGACTGCTAGTATATCGCGCTGCTTGGATGAAAGATCAAGGCATGGATTATACATCTGCTGCTGCAATGGCAAAACTTTTTGCATCTGAGGTAGCGATGAGACACACCGTAGAAGCTGTGCAAGTGCACGGTGGATATGGATATGTAAAAGAGTATCATGTAGAGCGCTTGATGCGAGACGCCAAAATAACACAAATCTACGAAGGCACATCTGAGATGCAGCGTGTAGTGATAAGTAGAAATATTCTTAGCGGACAATTGTATGAACCACTTTGGAAAACAGCAAACGTATAATCAATAAGGCAACATCAGGCTTCGGAAGAGCTTGGCAAATCGGGACTTTTTTTGGTATCCCGGTCAAAATTCATTGGAGTTTTGGATTGTTTTGCTTATTTATTGCTTACACCATCATAAGCAATGATATGAAACCTTGGCAATCTGTGGCTTATGGATTGGTGGTACTGACTATGTTTGTATGTGTGGTACTTCATGAATATGGCCATGCGCTAACAGGAAGGAAATTTGGTGTAAAGACAGTAGATATTCTAGTATCTCCGATCGGTGGCCTTGCGAGAATGAACAAGATGCCCGAAAAACCTATACACGAATTTTATATTAGTATAGCAGGACCACTTGTCAACTTGGTGATTGGTAGTTTTATCTTGCTTGTATTTTATCTTTATAATGGTAAATATTCATTGGATCTCAATAGTTTTGATCTCGATAAGCCAACTGAGTTTATAAGAATATTAGCACCTATCAATCTCACCTTGTTTTTGTTTAACCTGATTCCGGCATTTCCGATGGATGGAGGCCGCATCTTGAGGTCGCTGCTCGCATCTCGTATTGGTAAGGTCAAGGCTACAAGGATAGCGTCTGGAGTGGGAAAGATTTTGGCGGTATGTTTTATTATCTTCGGAATATTTGACGAGCAAGTGATCTTAGCTTTAATTGGACTTTTTATATTTATGATGGCAGGTCAGGAATATGACCAGACAAAGATCCAAGCTATTATAAGTAATACAAAGGTCGGAGATATCATGCGCACCTCATTTACCAAGCTCCACCTAAGTGATACCTATGCTACAGTAATTGAAAAATATCATCGTGCAGGAGAACAAAATTTTTTGGTCTTCGATTCATTAGGTAACTTATCGGGTACTGTACCTGAACTATACATTAAAGATACTATAAAAAATAATGCAGAAGAAAAATCTGTAAATCAACTTATGTCTTCAAAAATATTAAGGTCAGAGCCTGATATGTTTTTGAGGGACGTAATAGAAAAAATGCGAAATGAAGGCGTAGCTATTGCCAGTGTCGAACAAGATGGAAATATCATCGGCGTGTTAGATAGAAATGGCATCGAAAACTTTTTGAGGCTAAAAGCCGAATAAACTTTAGACATCTTTACCTAAGGACTTTCCTATATTTGTCGATATTCTTGAAGGCAACGAAATAATTTTTCATCATTATTAGTTTTTAAATTTGTTATACTGCATATCAATAATTGCGAATCAAAACCAATGTCTATTCTAAATTAAAAATAAGGTAATGAAAAATGAAATTCCCCAGCAGTTAAAAAATCATCGATTGATTTCAATTATAATCTTAGTACTTGGGCTCACCTTGATAACATTTATGATTACCGTAGAAGGAGAACTAGGAGCTTTGCCTTTATTTTTATTAATTCTTGGGATTACTTGGTACGCTTTTACTCATTATCAAATCAGAAAACACATGAGGAGAGATGAACACCAAGATAGATTATAGCAATATTTACCTATTTAAAAATCACCAATGACTTACCTTAACTTTATTACTACCTTACCTTTAGCCCGGCCGCTCATCACGTAGTTCAAGGCATCATTCGTCTGCTCAAAGGCAAAAACCTTATCGATTACAGGTACAATTTTGCCAGCTTCTATTAAGGTCGAAATGTCTGCCAATTGCTGTCCATTGGCGTTCATGAATAGAAAAGCATAATCCACATGGCGTTTTTTGGCAAGGCGATTCACCTTATAACTCAAAAAGTAAATGGCCATTTTCATAAACCACGACAAGCTATTTTCTTTGGCATAAGCCATATCTGGTGGACCGGATATAGAGATCAATTTGCCGTCTGGTTTCAAGATACGCAGCGATTTTTCTAAGGTTTGGGTATCTTGACTATTTAATACCACATCATAATCCTTCAATATAGTTTCAAAATCATCTTTTTTATAATCAATGACGATATCGGCACCCAGATTTTTAACCATGGCTGTATTGGCGGCGCTTGCAGTGGTGGCCACAGTGGCGCCTATGTGTTTGGCCAATTGTATGGCGATGGTACCCACACCACCAGATCCCGCTTGGATGAATACTTTTTGGCCTTTTTGAAGCTTTGCCTTATCATAAAATGCCTGCCAGGCCGTGAGCGCTACTAAGGGAATCGATGCTGCTTCTTCCATGGTAAGATTTTTTGGCTTCAGTGCTACATCGTTTTCATGTATGGCAATGTACTCTGCAAAAGCGCCAATATGCAAGTCCCTAGGTCGAGCATAAATCTCATCGCCCACCTTAAATTTTGTGACTTTCGATCCAATCTTTGTTACCACTCCAGCCACATCATGACCCAATATCAAGGGAAATTTGTAGGGAAGCAATAGCTTAAAATCTCCACTTTTGAGCTTGCCATCTATCTGATTGACACTAGCGGCATGGATTTCTACCAGCACCTCATTTTCTTTCACCTCAGGCATGGCGAGTTCCAATAATTGAAGGCTCGCATCCTTGCTATATTTGTTTATGGTATATGCTTTCATGTAAAATTTATATATTTGCTTTCAATTTGCAAGTACAAAGATAATTATTACTTTCAAAATGCAAGTAATAATTTTAATATTATTTTTATGAAATTAGAAAAAAAACGTTCGGACTGTCCTATCAGTTGTTCACTCGATATATTTGGGGATAAGTGGTCATTATTGATTATCAGGGACTTAATGTTATGGAATAAGCATACTTACGGTGATTTTTTAAAATCTGCCGAAGGCATTGCTACCAATATTTTAGCATCTAGATTACATTCTTTAGAAGAAAATAAGCTCATAGAAAGGCTTGAACATCCGGATAGCAAATCAAAAAATTTGTACAAGCTGACTCAAAAAGGATTGGATTTAATCCCCATCATCGTCGAAATGTATCTCTGGTCAGAAAAGTATTTAGAAATACCAGACGAGCTAAAAGCCACTGTCAAAGAAGCTAAAAAAGACAAAGAAGCATTTATAAAATCTGTGGTGAAAGCTTGGAAAAAACAGAGTAAATAGGATAAGGAAAGTAAGTTGATGTTTGTTTTTAAAGGCCAATTGGTTGTTATTGAGTAATAAGCAAAAGAATTTTTCGTATTATGTAGAAAATTTACAGTAATTTTAAATCCCAATAAGAATAATATGAACGTCGAAGATCAAATCAATGCTTATATAAATAGTCAACCTGAGAAAAAGCGCAATGATATGATTGAATTGCATCGCATCATCCGCAACATCATGCCAGGATGTATATTATGGTATCTGGATGGCAAAAACGAAGAAAACAAAACGGTTTCTAACCCGAATATTGGATACGGAACCTATGAGATACTATATACCAATGGCACAAGTAAGGCTTTTTACCAAGTAGGTTTAAGTGCAAATACCGGCGGGATTTCCATTTATATTATGGGTATAAAAGATAAGGCTTATTTGGTCAGTACATTTGGCGATTCACTTGGAAAGGCAAGTGTGACAGGATATTGTATCAAGTTCAAGTCACTTAAGGATATCAACATGGACACGCTGATAGCTGCTATAAAATATGGATTTGAAGAGAAAGTTTAAGTATTTTTGTTAACATAAAAGACCTTGCAATAAATTTAATAAAAATGGAGATTGTTGAGAAATCATTTGATGGGTTTTTGATCACAACTGATAAAAGTAAGTTGGACATAGCTGCCATTCACCACTTTTTATCCAAATACGCTGGTTGGAGTGACAATATTCCTTATGAAAAGGTAAAAACGTCGATTGATAATTCTTTAAATTTTGGACTATTCCACAGTGGCAAACAAATCGGTTTTGCACGTGTAATTACTGATTTTTCGACCATTGCATATTTAGGAGATGTTTATGTTTTGGACGAATATCAAGGACATGGACTTTCCAAAAAACTTATGGATTGCATCATGACACACCCTAATTTGCAAGGACTTAGAAGGTGGATATTATTGACTTCAACAGCTGACTGGTTGTATGAAAAATACGGATTTATTAAAGTGCTCAAGCCTGAAATATATATGGAGTTATTTGATCCTGAAGTTTATGCGAAGAAGGAAGCGTAAAATAAATTCCATAGAATTATAAATATGAGGTATCATTTTTTTCCATACTTTTGACCAAATAAAATCAAATTAATATGTCTAGTAATACAGTAAGTTTACATCGTGTATTTGCTGCTCCGGTGGAAAAAGTTTTCAAAGCTTTTGTAGATGCGGATGCGATGGCTGCATGGTTGCCGCCTTATGGTTTTGTGTGTAAAGTGCATCATTTCGATCCTAAAGTTGGTGGTAGTTACAGGATGTCTTTCACCAATTTTACGACAGGCAATAGTCATTCTTTTGGTGGAGAATATCTGGAGATCATCCCAAATGAATTGATGAAATACAACGATAAGTTTGATGATCCTAATTTGCCTGGACTGATGATTACCACGATTCACTTTAAGTCGGTATTGTGTGGCACTGAGCTTACTGCTACCCAAGAGGGCATACCTGATGTGATACCAGTAGAAATGTGTTATCTCGGCTGGCAGGAATCGCTGGATAAGCTGAAGAGACTGGTCGAGCCGAATATTCCAGACGCATAATTAATTAAAAAGTAAATTTCAAAAACATAAAGCAATGTCAAAACAAATTTTTATCAATTTAGCAGTGACAGATTTACAAAGATCTGTAGATTTTTATACAGCTCTTGGATTTGTGAATAATCCACAATTTTCGGATGATACAGGTAAAGTGTATGGTCTGGAGCGAAAATATTTTTGTGATGCTACTGACCCACGATAAGTTTAAAAACTTTGCTACCAAGCCTATTGCGGATACAAAATCAGCTGTTGCCGCACTTTTTTCCTTGTCAATGGATAGCCTAGATGAGGTCAATTCCATGATGGAAAATGGTCTGAAAGCTGGCGGTATCGAGCCATCAGAGATGAAGGATTATGGGTTTATGCAGCAGCGTACGATCGAAGATTTTGATGGGCATACCTGGGAAATATTCTTTATGGATATGTCAAAGTTCTCAGAATAGCGGACAATCATTCAAACAAAAATAAATAGACATGGCAAGTATCCAACCTCACATCAACTTTAATGGTAATGCAGAGGAAGCATTCCTTTTTTATCAATCTGTTTTTGGTGGTGAATTTTCAAAAATCATTCGATTCAAAGATCTAGCCGGTACTGGCTTCGAGATAGCAAGGAAGAAGAAAAATAAACTCATGAACATAGCGCTATCTATTGGAGATAATGTATTGATAGGCAATGATGTACCGCAGTTTATGGGTCGTGTCAGCGAAGAAGAAAATAGAAGTAAGATTGCTATTTTTGCCGAAAGTAGAGCCGAAGCGGACCATATTTTTTTGGGTTTGTCAGCAGGTGGCTCAGTCGAGGTACCGATGGCTGACAGTCCTTGGGGCAGTTATTTTGGTATGTTAAGAGATAAATACGGTATAGAATGGACCATAACTTTTGAAAATAAAATTTGATGTTGAAGATGTTTCAAATCTTAAATTGGTTTTGAAATTCAGTTATAAATAAAAATTGTCTTGGCATTTTACTTTATAAAAACAAGTTGCATATATGATTATAATTGTGTTTAAATTAAAAAGTTGCACTTTGGAATGGCCCAAAATGCAACTTAAATATTAATACCTTAAACTAAAAATCACTTCCTCACCGTCGTCATCACCGCATTTTGCATAGCAGGAATTACTTGGACTATTTTATCAGCCATTTTGGTAGCTGTGTTGATCCAGTATGTGGTTTTATCTGCTTCGTTTTCGTGACTTACCACTTCTACTACATGATATGATTTGTCACCCATTTTTTCAGAATCTTTGACTGTAAGCACTACTTTTTTGGCTTTCATGGTCATCATGTCAGGAATACTATAAGTTATTGAGAAGCCTGGTTTTAAGTCGAAGCCACCAATAAGCTGGTCAGTACCCGGACCATCAGCCATATATGCACCATCGAATTCCATTTCCATATTTTGTCCACCCATAATGATTGTGGCTTTTTTATCACCAAATGTCATCGGTATTTCTTGACCCATTTGATTGATAGTCCTTGAGACTGGTGTAAAATCAGATTTGTACTTCATGACGTCTACCATATCTCCCATAGGGCTTTTCGACTCATCTTTTACCATCCAGAGGTCACCATCTTTTGTAATAGTACGAGTCATCTGCATCGGAATTTTCTGACCTGCCACTTCTATTGTCATATCGAATGGGGCATTGCCTTCAGCCAATGTATTATTGATAGCCGGTAATGCAGCGGCTGAATTGATTCCTGCTTTTGGCACATAGGTCACGTGTGAGATATCTACAGTCAAATTTTCAAGCGTTGATTTTACATCATCCGCCATGTCTTTTTGGTATCTCCCACCCAAGATCTCAGATAGAAATTGCTCTACTTTGGCATACATTGCTTTCTTATTCAATGGTTTTGCAAATCCATGCCCTTCGTCTTTGGCCAATAGATAATCTACTTTTTTGGCTTTTTCTCTGAGTGCGATAACGATTTGGTCGGCTTCTGCTTGTTTTACTCTAGGATCATTGGCGCCTTGGATGATGAGTAATGGTTTGTTTATCTTATCTACACTAAATAATGGGCTAGCATCTTTGATAAGCTTTTTGCCTTCTTCCGTATTTGGATCGCCTACCATTCCATACAAAAATGCTCTACCAGATTCCCAATATGCTGGTACTGACTCTAATAGTGTAAAGATATTGCTCGGCCCTACGATATCTACCCCACAAGCATAGACGTCAGGTGTAAATGCCAATCCTGCTAATGTAGCGTATCCACCGTAACTGCCACCCATGATCGCCACTTTATTTTTATTAGCGATACCTTCTTTGATCAAATGCTTTACGCCCCATGTGATATCATCTTGCATAAGCTTGCCCCATTGAAGGTCACCTGCATTTTGGAATTTTTTACCGTATCCACCACTAGCTCTGAAGTTTGGTTGGAGTACTGCATAACCTCTATTTGCCAAAAACTGTGCTTCAGCATCATATCCCCAATAATCTCTTGGTCCTTTTGGTCCACCATGTACAAGTACTACAACTGGTAAATTTTTGGCATCCATGCCAGCTGGTATTGTAAGGTAAGCTGGTATTTCTAATCCATCACTACTCTTGTAAGTAATTGGCTTCATTGGTGAGAGATGTTGTTCTACTTCCTTCAACTTAGGTCTGCCTGTGTACTGATAGGTTATTTTTTTTGTTTTGGCATCGTATGCATGTACTTCAGAAGCATATTTATCTCCCCAAACAGCTATCAAAAATTTACTGTAATCTTTTGTATTGCTTTGGAAATCTACTTCTCTACCTGGGAATTTTGCTTTTACTTCTTTGTACATAGCTTCCCATTTTTTGTCTTTCCAGTAATATTTGGATTTGTCCAAGGTGTAGGATGTAGAGATTATTTTCCTTGTGTTTTTATCTACATTTAGCCCACCGAAATCTACTTTGTTTTCTGGATCGCTTTCTACCTTGACTTTAGATTTTGTATCAGGATTCATAAGATACAATGCAGATTTGTCAAGGTTTCCGACATTAGTCACTAGATAAAATTGAGAGTTGTCCTCATTCCAGCCATTGATATAAGCCGTTTCTGTTACTAATGTTTCATATATTGGTGTCAAAGATTGATCAGAATTGACCTTAAGGAAAGTGGTAGCTCCCTTTTCATCAGTACGATACAAAACACGCAGCTTATCGTTCCAATCAAAATCATAGCCCGTGATTCTGTCTTTGTTTTCGTATTTTAATGTTAATTCTCCTGTTGATATTTTGAGTTCGTAGAGGTCATGCCATGCTTTGTCGCGATCATTGAGTCCGATCATCATCAAATCAGGATTGTTTTGACTTACATTGTAAATTTGAGCAGTTACTTCATCTTTTGGAGTAAGGTTTCTAGATTCTGGTACACCATTTGCTGAAGGTGCAGCCTTTGGATCCACTGCAAAAACATTGATATTTTCATCACCATTTTTGTCCTTTACATACAAGATATACTTGCTGTCATCTGTCCAAAAGTAGCCGTATAAAGGCCTAGAACTATCTGTGAGTGGTTTTGCTTTATCGAATGGATCATTGATTTTTTTGACCCAAACATTCATTATACCATTATAGGCTTTCATAAATGATATCCATTGGCCATCAGGGCTTATCTGTCCTGAAGAAATCTCGGGATTACCAAAAAATAAATCCCTATCTAAAAGTGGTGTTTTCTGTGCAGAAATGCTTAATGCCATTGTTAAAATAATTGACAAATTAATTAATGTTTTCATGATGTTTAATGATTTTAGATTCAATAACGACGCTATCAGAGAATATGTTTTTGAATTTCTACCAACAGATGGAAATCAATGATAAAACACAAGGATTATTAAACTAAAATCTGAATTTATGATTCGAGTCATAAATCAGGCATAGGCCAATAGTGACCTTTGTGCTAAATTAAATCAATAGTAAAATGACAAACAAAATTTATTTTATTCTATGTTTAGCTATGAGTTTCTTGATAGCATGTGGTGGTGGAAAACAGCAAACCAATACCACCAGTGCAACACCTGCTCCTGCAGCTCAGCCAGAGGCAACGAGTACAGATGGATATGACCCAAAAAGAGGTGAAGGAAAATTTAGCGAAGAGAATGTAAAAATTGACGCAACTCTCAATACTAGTATGGCAGATGCAGGTGAAAAGGCCGCTGGCGTAAAATGTACATCATGCCACAAGATGACAGAAGAAAAGCTGGTTGGTCCAGGTTGGAAAGGTGTCACTTCAAGACATACAGCACACTGGATTATGAATTTTATTACCAATCCAGACCCAATGATAGACAAGGATCCGGTACTTCAAGCCCAACTCGAATTATGCCTTGTCAGAATGCCAAATCAAAGTCTTGCAGATGAAGAAGCAAGAAGTATTTTGGAGTACATGCGCAAAAATGACGGTGTAAAGTAGTAATTAATTAAACATAATATAATGAAAACCAATAATGTATCTTTGTTAGTTGGTATTGCAGGGCTATTGATATTGTTCAGTGCCTGCAGACCAAAAAATGCCGCAACGGCTGTATCAGGCGACACAGCAGCCAAAGCTTATGTCGCACCAGGTCAGTATGATGAATTTTATAATTTTGTAAGTGGTGGCTTTAGTGGCCAAATGTCGGTCTATGGATTGCCAAGTGGTAGATTATTTAGAGTAATTCCTGTCTTTTCTGTAGATCCTGAAAAAGGTTGGGGCTATAGTGAAGAGACAAAACCGATGTTAAATACTTCACATGGATTTGTTCCTTGGGATGACCTTCACCATATAGAATTATCCCAGACTACTGGAGAAGTTAATGGGAAGTGGGCGTTTGCCAATGCAAATAATACACCACGTCTTGCAAGGGTAGATTTAAAAACCTTCAAAACTGCAGAAATCCTTGAACTACCCAATAGTGGTGGAAACCACTCATCTCCTTTCGGTACAGAAAACTCTGAATACATCGTGGCTGGTACCAGATTTTCTGTGCCACCGGATGATGTCAATGGTGATGTTCCTATAGATTCATACAAACAGAATTTCAAAGGACACATTTCTTTTGTCAGCGTTAATCAGGAAACGGGAAATATGGACATAGCATTTCAGTTGAAGACTCCAGGTGTAAATTTTGACCTTGCACGATGTGGTAGAGCCAAATCTCATGGATGGTTTTTCTTCTCTTGTTATAATACCGAGCAAGCCAATACACTACTTGAAGTAAATGCATCACAAAGAGACAAGGACTTCATCATGGCTGTCAATTGGAAGAAAGCAGAAGAATATCTCAAAGCTGGAAAAGGCAAAAAACAAAAAGTAAAATATGCGCACAATGTATGGGATGAAAAAACTCATACAGGTGTATCCACTATCAAAGAAGAAGTGACAGTATTGGATGTAGCAGAGTTAAAAGACATTTGTTATTTAATGCCTTGTCCTAAATCACCACACGGATGTGATGTTGATCCCACTGGAGAATACATTGTAGGTAGTGGTAAGTTGGCTGCATTGTTACCAGTCTTTAGTTTTGACAAATTACAAGCAGCTATTGCCAATAAGGCCTTTGATGGTGACTATGAAGGCATTCCTGTTTTGAAGTACGAAGATGTTTTATACGGTGAAGTAAAGAAACCAGGTCTCGGGCCATTACACACCGAATTTGACGGAAAAGGATTTGCTTACACTTCATTTTTCGTCTCTTCTGAAGTAGTTAAGTGGAATATTAAAGACTTAACAGTTGTAGATAGAGTGCCTACTTTTTATTCTGTTGGTCACTTATGCATACCTGGAGGTAATACCAGAAAACCATTTGGTAAATATTTGATAGCATATAACAAGATCACTAAAGATAGGTTCCTACCGACTGGTCCAGAATTAACACAGAGTGCGCAGTTATATGATATTAGCGGTGATAAAATGCAAATGATCCTCGATTTTCCAACTATTGGTGAGCCACATTATGCGCAAGCTGCTCCAGCCGACTTAATAAGGAACAATGGACAATTAAAGATTTATTCAATTGGAGAAAATCAACATCCTTATGTTGCAAAAGGGGAGAAAGAATCCAAAGTGGTACGTGAAGGTAATAAGGTACATGTTTATATGACATCTGTAAGATCCCACTTTGCACCAGACAATATTGAAGGTGTTAAAGTTGGTGATGAAGTGTTTTTCCATGTTACGAATCTTGAACAAGATTGGGATGTACCGCATGGATTTGCAATTAAGGGTGCTGATAATGGTGAGCTTTTAATAATGCCGGGTGAGACCACTACCTTAAAATGGATACCAGAGAAGGTGGGCATATTCCCAATGTATTGTACTGACTTCTGTAGTGCTTTACATCAGGAAATGCAAGGATATGTCAGAGTTTCTCCAGCAGGAAGTAATGTTCCACTGAAGTTTCATGTAGGACAGACACCTGCTGCCAAAGAAGACAAAGTACAGTAATCTTAATAGAGTGTAAATAGGGAAGCAGTGGGATATATCCTATGCTTCCTTATTTATCTATTTTGAATTTTGGTTTCGATCAAAAATCACAACAACAATTCTTTGTTCTTAACCAAATTTTTAAACAAAATCTTTTTATAATGAATTCAATTTCCCGAAACTCGACAGCGATGTTGATTTTATCAGGTATTTGTATCTTAAGTGCAATTTTTTTACCAATATGGAATATTTATCTGGATGCTCCGCAATACCCCGAAGGACTAGGTCTAAGCATTTATGCCAACAAACTCGGTGGAGATGTTGACATCATAAATGGTCTAAATCATTATATTGGAATGAAAACATTACATGCAGAAGAGTTTATCGAATTTACTGTTCTTCCTTACATAATTGGCTTTTTTGGAATATTGGCTATTATTACGGGACTCTTTCTAAAGACAAAAAAGAGTGTAATTATTCTTTTGGTTTCATTTTTACTTTTCGGAATTTTAGCCATGTACGATTTCTGGAGATGGGAATACAATTATGGTCATAATCTAGACCCGAATGCTGCGATTATAGTTCCAGGTATGGCATATCAGCCTCCTTTAATAGGTTTCAAACAATTACTCAATTTCGGTGCGTATTCGATCCCAGCGATAGGTGGATGGTTGATGCTAGTTGGCGGTGTATTGATAGGATTGGTATATGTTTGTGAAGCGGGAATCATAAAAATGTTCAGTAGATCGAAGGGAAAAGTGGCCTCTATGGTTTTTTTTTGTGTGTTTTTAACCAATTGTAGCCCCGAAGGACCTGACCCGATCATCTTGAATAAGGATATTTGTTCCTTTTGCAAAATGAACATTTCTGATGGCCACTTTGGAGCAGAAATCATTACAGAAAAAGGCAGGATTTTCAAGTTTGATGATATTTCATGTATGATGGCATACAAAAGTCAACATCAGGATTCTAAGATTAAAAATCATTATGTCCATCATTATACAGGAGATAATGAACTGATTCCTGCTGAAAATGCTTATTATATTCAGGGTGGTAGCCTAAAGAGCCCTATGGCAGGCAATGTGGCTGCATTTAATTCCGAGACAGAGGCCAGTCAACAAGCAGCTAACTTGAATGCTCAAAGCACCGATTGGAATCATTTAACGCAAGTATTTGCCAAATGAAATTTTTTACGTTTATCATAGTTTTTCTTTTATCTAGCCATATCGCATCTGGTGCACATATTCATGTGGGTCCAAGATTGCAAGTAACTTCTATAAGAGCGGCACTCTTATTGGCTAAGAACAACGATACAATTACAGTACATCATAGCTTGTACACAGAAGGTACTATAGTCGTCAATAAATCCATTACCATGATCGGTGATGAATGGCCCGTACTGGATGGTCAGCTTAAGTATGAGGTGGTTTCCATTAAGGCTGATCATGTAAACTTTAGTGGGTTTGTAATTAGAAATTCTGGTATCGCAGCTCTAAATGATCCAGGTGGTGTCAAAGTATATGATAGAAGTAATATAGTAATTGAAAATAATATATTTGAAAATAACTTTTTTGCAATCTACATTCAATATGGTAAAAACTGTCTGATAAAAAATAATAAAATCATTGGTTTCGGAAAAGAAGAACAAGAGATAGGCAATGGGATACATTGCTGGAAGAGTGATAGCTTGCGTATCATTGCCAATAAGATTTCAGGTCATAGAGATGGTATTTATTTTGAATTCGTAACAAATTCGATTGTTTGGCGCAATATTTCCAAAAGGAATATAAGGTACAGGCCTCCATTTATGTTTTCCAATAATGATGCATACGTTAATAATATTTTCGAAGAAAATGGTGCAGGCATAGCAGTTATGTACACAAAACATGTCACCATGTATAGCAATACATTTAGTCAAAGCAACGGTGATGCTGCTTATGGTATTTTGCTTAAAGAAATCTCTGATGCCGAAATCATAGGCAATAAATTTCTTTCAAATACAGCTGCTCTGTTTCTAGAAGGAGCCAATAGGATTCTTATTAAAAAGAATGTCTTCAGCGGTAATGGTTGGGGATTAAAAATTCAGGCAAATTGTATGGATAATACTATTACAGAAAATAATTTCTCTGGCAATACTTTTGACATCAGTACAAATGGCTCATTGGTGCTCAATACTTTTGATTACAATTATTGGGACAAATATGCTGGTTATGACATTGATAAAAATAGACAAGGTGACGTGCCATATCATCCTCTAAGCATCTATTCTACGATAATAGAAAATAATCCTATAGCAATGCTTTTGTATAGAAGTTTTATAGTCAGTCTCATGGAGCGCACAGAAAAACTTATACCAAGCATCACGCCTGATAATTTCAGGGATAATAGTCCACAGATGAAACCCTATGAATTATGATCAGAATCGAAGGAATAAAAAAGTCATTTGGCAAAAGTGAAGTACTTAAAGATATAAATCTCCAACTAAAAAGAGGACAATGTATCGGTCTCATCGGTCCAAATGCTTGTGGCAAAACTACCTTAATTAAATCTATATTGAGTATGGTTTTGCCCAATGATGGTACGATTTATTTTGATCAAAAATCTATCGCTGGCGATGAAACATACAAAAACAAAATAGGCTATATGCCGCAAATAGGTCGTTATCCTGAAAATATGAGTATCATTCAGGTGATAGATATGATTAAAAGTATTCGCCAATTTGATGGTCAAACAGATGAAGAGCTTTGGGATGCCTTCGGCCTCGAACAAGCCAAACACAAAAAAATGCGAACGCTATCTGGTGGAACTACGCAGAAAGTGAGTGCCACACTAGCTTTTTTATTCAGTCCAGATGTTCTAATTTTGGACGAACCTACTGCAGGTTTAGACCCATTGGCAAGTGAAATATTAAGAGAAAAAATTATAATGGAAAGACAAAAAGGTAAACTGATTTTGATTACTTCACATTTATTGAATGAATTGGATGATTTGCTTACTGATGTGATTTATATGCAAGACGGAAAGATTGTATTTTTCAAGACTACAGATGAATTAATGGCTATGTCCGGCCATGGTCGTATTTCCAAGGCTATTGGTTATTACATAAAATCGGCAGCTGTATGAATAAAATAACAAATTTTATTATCACCGATATCATTAAAAATAAGATAATTATCATCTATACAGTGATACTTGCCTTATTTTCGTGGAGTGTATTGAGTCTGGAAGACAATATGGCCAAGGCAATGTTGTCGCTGTTAAATATTATCCTACTGGCTGTGCCACTCATGGCGGTTATCTTTTCTACAATCTATATGTACAATAGCAGCGAATTTATAGAGCTACTGGTCAGCCAACCAATCAAAAGAAAAACAATATGGCTTAGTCATTTTGCGGGCTTATCCATATCGTTGAGTATTGCATTTATTCTAGGCATTGGTTTGCCGATTGTGGTCTATAGCCCTGATGCAGCTGGTTTTTCTATATTGTTAATGGGACTTTTTATCACGCCTATTTTCATAGCAATTGCCATGTTGTGTTCTATCCTTGCACGAGATAAAGCTAGAGGTATTGGTATTGCCATCATGGTTTGGTTGTTTTTGTCGCTTATTTATGATGGGATCGTTCTATATCTGATGTTCCAATTTGCAGATTATCCAATAGAAAAACCAATGGTCATCATGTCTGCACTAAATCCGATAGATCTGGCGAGAATTATGGTTTTGCTCAAAGTGGATGTCTCTGCACTAATGGGATATACTGGTGCGATATTCAAACAAATATTTGGTAGTCAAATCGGGTGGATAATATCAATGGGATTACTATTGATTTGGATTGTGATACCAATGTGGATTTCTTTGCTAAAATTTAAAAATAAGGATTTATAATATGATACGTGAAATACAGGAAAAACTGAAAACATCATTAAAACCCGTGGCTAGATTGTATTATAAGTCCGGAGATGTAAAACAAATATTTATAGGATTTAACCGAGGCATGACCTTGGATCAGCATAAAACACATCTGCCTGCTAGGTTATTGGTATTGAGTGGTGATGTCACTTATATCCAAGCTGGGACGCAGACCCGATTAAAACAGTATGATTTTATAGACATACCCATCAATATCATTCATGAAGTGTATGCAAATACGGATAGCTTGTGCATGTTGACACAAGGATAAATCAAAATAATAAAATATAAAAATAATGTCAAAAAAGGATATCACAACTCGGTCAGACTTGGAAAAAGTTGTTGATGTTTTCTATGAGAAAATAAAAGTGGATGAGATGCTACAACATATGTTTATAAATGTTAAGTGGCAAAAGCATCTTCCTGTGATGTACGACTTTTGGGAAAATGTATTGTTTCATACAGGAAATTATAATGGAAATCCTATGGAAAAACATCAAGTGGCACACCAACTCAAGGCTATGGAAAAAAGTCATTTTGATCAATGGGTTTTGCTGTTTAATGAGACAATAAATGAATTATACACTGGGGAAAATGCCGAAAAGCTAAAAGATCGCGCTAAGAATATTGCCGTGATTATGCAAATGAAAATCTTGGGTATAGACAAAGAGGAATTTGAAGGGAAGTAAGGAAATACAAATAATAAAGGTAAAATAAAAACAAAATAGGGGCGATATTGCCCGAATAACCAACAAAACATTATAATATGTTATCAAAAAGTCATGCAAGAACATTTTTTCTTGGAGGGACAATATTGTCCTTTGCGGTCTTTCTTGGGCTTTCATGGCACACACTTAGCTCAGAAGTACCTAAGCAAACGAATGAAGCAGGATTAACCCCAGAAGTGATCAGAGGCAAACATCTATGGGAAAGCAATAACTGTATGGGATGCCACACCATTTTTGGTGAAGGCGCTTATTACGCACCGGAATTAACCAAGGTATATGAGCGACGAGGTGATGCTTATATTAAAGCAGCATTGATGTCACCAGTACCATGGTCGCCGCGTGGCAGAAAGATGGTAGCCTATGCCTTGCCTGAATCGGATGCAAATGATCTGGTTGCATTTTTTAAATGGGTAAATGAGGTAGATTTAAATGGTTTTCCACCAAAACCAAAGTATAAGGTATCACAAAACAAATAAGACATGAGTTTTGATTTCTTTCAATAGGCTTCAAGACGCACATAGTTTAACCAACTAAATTTAAAAAATGAAATACAAATCACAAAAAGTAGCATATTGGTTTTTTGCTTTATCCATGCTGCTCCTTTCATTACAGATTATATATGGATTTATCATGGGATTTGCCCATATGGGATATGATAATCTTCATGACTTTATCCCATTCAATACTGCAAGAGCCGTTCACACAAATCTTTTGGTTGTCTGGTTGCTTTCAGGCTTCATGGGGGCAGCGTATTATATTATACCCGAAGAAGCCGAAAATGAGCTGGTAAGTGTAAAATGGGCTTATATTCAATTGATTTCACTGGCCGTAGTCGGTGTTGTTGCCATTGTGGGCTACCACTTTAACTATTGGGAAGGAAGGAAATTCCTTGAGATACCTCGACCTTTAGACTGGTTGGTAGTCGCAAATGTATTGTTATTTTTAGGTCTTATTTTATTCACCTTGTACAAAGGTAAAAAGCGAACTACTACCTCTTTAGTTTTGACAATGGGACTTGTTTTTGCTGCACTTTTATATCTACCAGGCATGATTTGGTTTGACAATCAGACTATGGATTCCTTTTTTAGATGGTGGGTAGTTCACCTTTGGGTGGAAGGAGTTTGGGAACTCATTATGGGTGGAATCTTGGCCTTTTTGCTTATAAAAATTACCGGTGTTGATAGAGAAGTAATCGAAAAATGGCTGTATGTTATCGTCGGCCTCACGTTTATTTCTGGTATTTTGGGTACTGGCCACCATTATTATTATATCGGTGCACCCAAATACTGGCTCATTATTGGTGGTATTTTTTCAGCTTTAGAACCATTAGCATTTTTAGGTATGGCATTATTTGCCGTAGCGATGTATCGCAAAGGTGAGAAAAAGCATCCTAATAAGATTGCTTTAATGTGGACTTTAGGAACAGCTATTGTTTCGTTTGTAGGTGCAGGACTTCTGGGTTTGGCACATACATTACCACAGGTCAACTTATGGACACATGGCACATTAGTCACGGCAATGCATGGACACTTGGCATTTTGGGGAGCTTATGGTATGATAGTTTTTGCAGCTATAAGTTATATGATGCCAAATATGACTGGTAGAAAACTCTATGATTCTGGTAATGGGCTTACTGCCTTTTGGCTTTCTAATATTGGAATGATAGGTATGACTACGGCATTTGCAGCTGCCGGAGTAGCACAAGTTTACATGGAACGTATTATGGGCCTTGAATTTGGTGATGTTCAAAACGAAATTCAGGTTCACTTTCTGATTTTAGTGTTGTGTGCGACTTTATTTACAACAGGTGTTGGTATTTTTATTTATGAATTTATAAGATACGGACAGCCTACTGATGAGGCACTTGAGCAGCATCCTTAATTTACTTAAACCGAATAAAAATGTAAGGCCACCGATATTGAATATTTTGACCAAAAGTTAAAAAAAACGATTACGGCGGCCTTACTTGTTAAATATAGTTTATGGACAATCCAGTAAGTGAGTACAAAAAAATTCCATATTACAGACCTACAGGAAAGGAGTTGGAGATATTTGACAAGGTATGGCAAAATCGATTACCTCTATTGCTGAAAGGACCAACCGGTTCTGGAAAGTCGAGGTTTGTAGAACATATTTCGAGTATCAAAAATATCCGAATGATCACGGTAAGTTGTCATGAGGAGACATCGGCTACAGACCTAATAGGTCGATTTATTATCAAAGGTGCAGAAACGGTGTGGATAGATGGTCCACTTACAGAAGCAGTCAAAACTGGAGCAATCCTATACTTAGATGAGGTAGCTGAAGCACGTCCCGATGTGATTGTAGCTATCATTCTCTCACAGACCATCGTAGGCAATTGTATATAGATAAACTAGGCGTTACACTCCAGGCACACCAAGATTTTTTGCTCGTAGCATCATTTAATCCTGGATATCAAAGAGGCTTTAAAGAGCTGAAGCCATCGACAAGGCAAAGATTTGTGGCTATTTCATTTGGGTATCCTGAACCTAAAGTAGAGGCAGAAATTTTATGCAACGAAACAGGAATAAATATAGATATTGCACAAAAACTAGTCAATATCGGGAATAAAATCAGAAATCTAAAAGAACTTGGGCTTACTGAGACGGCATCAACACGTTTACTTATTGACGCTGCAAAACTGATAGTAAGTGATTTGCCTAAAAGACTTTCGGTAAGACATGCCGTCGTCGAGCCGCTTACCGATGATCCTGACATAGCGCAGGCATTATCTGATACTTGTGATCTCTTGATCTGATGATTAGATTCCTTCAAATATGTGGTAAGATGCCACACTTATTGATTTCTGGACGTGCTAAATTTTTTGCGAATGGATCTTGACGAAATCATATTTACCAGATTTACAAAATATTTCAAAAAGCGGAGTATTGCTAATGATCCACTGGCAGCCCGAAGAGTAATGCTGGATGATATCAAGCCTAAGCTTACCATAATGTCTAGGGCATTGACGGGAAAAAATATAGAAATCTTTACAGCCGAACAAGAAGGTGGATATAGAGATAATAACTTTTTTCTTCCTCATAGCATGGACTTTTTTGGCGATGCTACAGAAAATTTGAAATTTTATTTTTTTCGAATTGTATATTTGGTGATCCAACAAAATAAAAATCTGAATTGGCAACATGACCAAAAAGAAAATACACTTCAGGAAGCCAGATTAAAAGCAGCATCTTCAGCACCAGAAATACTCGATTTGATGTTATCAGCGTATCCAAATGTAATTGGAATATACAAACAACTGTATGATCAACTGGCTGAAAACTGTAAAAATACTAAAGCTGATCCTGATACATTTTGGCTGTATGGCAAATGGATGAAGAATCAGTATGAAGACAATTTTAATCAAAAAATAAAAAATATATCGGAAGCCAAACCTTTAGAAAAGAATAAGGTGAATCCTGCAACATTGTTAAAGGCAAAGGCTATTGAAGAAATTAAAAGCATTCAAGTAGATAAAAAACAACAAGAAGACTATGTGCTTACCCACAATTTTGAAAAAGTAGAGACCGCAGAAGAATTTAATGGTACTTGGCGAGATTTTGATGGCGATGATCAGTTAGAAGACCATCACGAAGCAATCGAGGAGTTGAGCATGAAACTAACGGTCAGAGTAGATGATCCGGTTCATTCGGTATATCAGGCAGAATTTATTGAGAATTCGAGTGTAGCAGAGAGTGTAGATAAGCCAGATGAAAGGTATAATATCTTATATCCTGAGTGGGATTACACCAGAAAGTCGTACAAGCAAGACTTTTGTGCAGTATATCCGACCCTAAGCAAAGACATGAACGCGAACTATTATGAGCAGACAATTCGGAACTATAAATCTGTTCTTTTGGCCATGCGCAAGTTGCTTACAAATTATAGTAATAAGCGAAAACATATCAGAAGTCAGCCCGATGGTCCGGAGTTTGATATCGATGCCATCACTGATCTATATGTTGATGTACATTCTGGCAAAACACCTTCTGAAAGGATTTATCTTTCTTCGCAGAAAAAAGATAAAGATCTCTCCATTCTGTTATTGCTAGATACAAGTCTCTCCAGCGATGGATATGCGGATGGAAACCGGGTCATAGATGTAGAGAAGCAGGTCAGCTTGCTTTTTGGTGAAATCTTGAATGAATTTAGAGTTGACTTTGCAGTTTCAGATTTTCATTCGTCCACTAGAAATTTTTTAAGTTTTCGTATGTTGAAAGACTTTGATGAATCCTGGCAAAGTGGCAAGTTTAAGATTGGGGCTGCTGAACCATCAGGATATACACGTATTGGTGGCGCACTTCGGCATGCTACCCATCTGCTTAAGAATAGACATACAACCAATAAATGGGTCATTCTATTATCTGATGGTAAACCAAATGATTATGACAAATATGAAGGCCGATATGGTATACAAGATGTTCGGCAAGCGCTAAGAGAAGCTCTGGAATATGGTATAAATTCTTATGCATTGGCCATAGAAGCACAAGCTCGATATTATTTACCACAGATGTTTGGACAAAATCATTATCAAATTCTTTCTTCACCAGTGGAATTATTGTCATCTATGGTCAGGCTATTTGAAAAAATCCATCATAAATAAATATTTCTACCCATGGAAAAGGATCAAAATTCAAATTTTTTTTACCCACCAGGTGGCATCTTGATATGGATTATAATTTTTCTTGAAGTATCTGTATTTTTTATTGCATTATTAGTAATGAAATATTATGCCGAAGGAGACTTACAGACATATAGGGATTCAGCCAAGTCATTAAGTTTGCTGTCAGGCACAGCCAATACCATCATTTTATTGATAAGCGGATATTTTATGGCTAGAGCGCTTCATTGGTATAGACAACAGGGTCTACAAAAGTATAGAAGAAGCTTGCTTATCACAATGTCTAGTGGTGGAGTTTTTATTGTGATCAAGATGATAGAATATTTTGATAAACTATCGCACGGTCTGACGATCAGCACAAATCCTTTTTTTACCTTTTATTGGTTGATTACGGCTTTTCATTTATTACATGTATTGATCGGAATGGCAATTTTGCTTTATTTATATACAAAAATTGATGAAGCTTATTCAGAAGATTATCCATTAAATCTGGAAGCAGGAGCAGCATTCTGGCACATGTGTGATTTGATTTGGGTGATGATTTTTCCTACACTCTATCTTATGTAATTATTATGAATAGAAATCTGATTGTTTTAATCGTATTACTGCTTTTGACAGCTATCAGTGTCATATTGCCAATCTATTTTGCCGAATCCAAATTTTCAATTTTGCTTGGCGCCGTCAAGTTTTTGCTTATAGCTTATTTTTTTATGGAAATGGGTGAAGCTAACCTAATTTGGCGAATCGGTATCCTTAGTTTTATTCTAGGATTTTGTTTACTCATTTGATTGTTTTCCGAATTAAATGAGGAGATGTAGCGATAATTAGCAAAAAATATCAATTATTTGCAAATTTCACCAAATTATTTAAAAATATTCAATAAAATATTATTAGAAAACTTAAATAGTGGATATATTTGTCCATTATATTATTGTAAAACATTTCGATATGAATTCAAATTTTTTTCTGCGATTTTTTGGGTTGATGGTGGTCACTGTCATGCTGTTAATTACTGCTTGTAAAAAGGATACAAATGTGGAAGATGCTTTACTAAATACTGGGTTTAACCAGATTTGACACATAAAAAATTAGCAATTTATACATTAATATAGTTGTTTTGTCACTATTGTACTATTCCTAATTTAAAGTAATTTTGATAGATTCAAACCCTAGTAATTCTTTACTAGGAATTTTTGCTTCCTTTATTGTAAAGGTATGCCAAGTTATTATGTATAAATCAAGAATGGTTTTGAAAGGGTTTGGATGCTTCAATTTATATACATGATAATAAGAAAATAAATTTTTAACAATATATAAATACAATCAAAATGAGCAATATAAACAAAAGTTCAAAAAGTATGAGCTACATTATGAATCCTAAAAACTGGTGGGCTCCGTTAACTTTTATTTTGGTAATCAGCTTGCTAGGAGTTGGGATGATCGGAGTTCAGACGTATATCGATGCGCCACCGATGTCAGCTTTTGTGGATGAAAAAGATAATATGATTTTTGATCAAAAGACAATAGTAAAAGGTCAAGAGGTTTTTCATAAATATGCTTTGATGGAGTACGGTAGTTATTTTGGTGATGGTGCCCAGCGTGGTCCGGACTTTACTGCTGATGCATTGCACCAAATCTCACAAAGTATGGTCAAGTTTTATTTGGATGAACTCAAGCAGTTAAAAAGTGAAGGCACTAACCAGTATGATGTCAGTCAAATTGAAGAAAGAGTAAAAGCTGAATTGAAAATAAATCGATATGACAAAGCATCCGACCTTGTAAGGCTATCACCAGCCCAAGTTTATGCACACGAACAATTGCAAAATCATTATTTGGATGTTTTTATCAATCACAAAGAAAGTAAAGGCTCACTGCCTGCAGATTATATTAAATCTCCTCAAGAAGTAAAGGATTTAAGTTCGTTTTTCTATTGGGGCGCATGGGTTTGTGTTACTGAACGACCCGGTGCAACATACAGTTATACCCATAATTGGCCTTTCGATCCCAAAGCAGGCAATACGCCTACTTCTCCAGTCATCCTTTGGAGTGTATTAGGTTTGTTGGCTTTTGTGTTGATGTGTGGTATCGTTCTGTATTTTATTGGTCAATACAATCAGTTGCCTAATAAGTTTTTTAAACCAGCTACCAAGGATTTATTTTCTGCCGAGAGAGTACGTGATTTTTCGCCTACTTCCACACAGAAAGCAACATTTAAATTCTTTTTTGTGGCTATCCTTTTGTTTTGTATTCAGGTTTTGAGTGGCTTGATTACAATAAATGACTTTATCAATTGGCTTGGATATGTGGGCATAGAGATCAATGATAGTTTGCCAGTTACTATTCCTAGGAGTTGGCACCTGATGCTTGCCTTATATTGGATATCTACTTGTTGGATAGCGTCATCGATTTTTATTTTACCGATTTTAGCAAAAAAAGAAATCCCAGGTCAAAAGCGATTAATAAATATCCTTTTTGTGTTGTTATTTATTTTAGTAGGTGGATCACTGTCAGGAATGGTTTTGGGGCCTTTAGGTTTGATGGGTGATTGGTGGTATTGGTTGGGGCATCAAGGTTGGGAGTTTGTTGATTTCGGCAAGGGATTTCAGGTTTTATTAATGGTCGTCTTTGTCCTTTGGATGATAATTGTGTACCGAGGTATTAAACCTGCACTGATAAAAAAAGAACCTTGGAATCTACCTAACTGGATTTTATACTCAGTCATAGGCATTCCTTTATTGTTTCTATCAG
Organism: Saprospiraceae bacterium; assembly: GCA_016717105.1. GTDB lineage: Bacteria > Bacteroidota > Bacteroidia > Chitinophagales > Saprospiraceae > OLB9. The sequence continues at coordinate 118,865 of JADKGF010000002.1, forward strand.
GGTTTGTTGCAAAACCAGAAACCAACTTTGTAATAGCGGATTTTTGGCGCTGGATGGTAATACATATGTGGGTAGAGGCATTTTTTGAAGTGTTCATCACAGTAATCGTAAGTTACCTAATGGTCTTGATGGGTCTGGTAAGCAGACAGGCAGCGATCAGAGTAGTTTATTTTGCCACTATCCTGTTTTTAGGAACTGGTTTATTGGGTATTTCGCATAATTTTTATTGGAATGCAAAACCTGTAGCTACCATGGCGCTAGGTAGTGTGTTTTCAACACTACAGTTTGTTCCACTGATCCTTCTTACTGTGGAAGCATGGCGATTCAAAAACATGCCAAAAATAGCGGTCGGTGATGTAGAGCACAAAAACCTTGGTAATTTTGGATTTCCTGAAGTATTTTTATTTTTAATTGCGGTCAATTTCTGGAATTTCTTTGGTGCCGGCGTTTTAGGTATTATTATCAATTTGCCTATTATGAATTATTTTGAACATGGGACTTATCTCACTATAAATCATGCACATGCAGCATTGATGGGTGTTTATGGCAACATATCTCTGGCTGCCCTTATCTTTGCTTCCAAGCTTATGATCAAAGAACAATATTGGAATAAAAAGATTGTCAACTTCTCATTTTGGTCCATCAATATAGGTCTGATGCTGATGGTTTTACTGGATTTATTTCCAGCAGGCTCTATTCAATTCAAAGCCGTAGTAGAACAAGGGCTCTGGTACGGAAGATCCCATGATTTTGTAGATTATGGTATTTTTAATAAGCTTACGTGGATGAGAGGCATTGGTGCCAGTGTATTTTTCTTTGGCGGCGTACTACCATTGACTTGGTTTATTGTAGCCAGCGTGAGATCCTTGAAAAAGTCGGTTAATGATGTTTCTCAAATGGACCGATCTGATTCGATGGTTGTTACTCAAGAAGAAGTCGTAGAAGTTTAAACTCGAACTTACCAATGTGATTAGTTTTATTCATAGATTTTAGATGCAGAATACAGGAAATTACTATACATATTTTCGCGAATTTAACAGCATTTTTTGTAGCTTAAAATCTATTGAATAAGTGACCAAATGCCATTGTACATGTTACGATGGCATTTTTTATATCCTCAAAAAAGTATCCCCATCGCTGAATTCTTTTAATAAATCACTAATACTGGTATTAGAAAAAATATGAAGCAATTTTTCCTTAACAGGCTTATATTGGTGATGAAATGGGCAAGGCTGTACATCCGAACATTCATTGAGCCCCAGACTACATCTGTCAAGAAAATCGCCGTCAAAAGCTTTTACAATTTTGATCAATTTAATCTCATCCATTTGAGTCTTGTCCATTTCAAATCCTCCACCTGGCCCTTTTATTGATTTTATTATCTCACATTTTACTAATTTTTGTAATATTTTGGATGTAAATGCTTCCGGTGATTCTATTTTCTTGACTACATCCACCAAACTCACGCGATTGCCGATTTGAGTTTGTGATGCAATATAGATGGATGCACGGATACCATACTCACAAGCTTTAGAAAACATACGCTACTATTTCTGTTATTTCGACGGTAAAAGTAACCAAAGATTGACATAAGTCAAAATCTATGTACATGACAAAAAAACAAGTAGCCAATGATAAACGTTTGATTATGTGATAAATAAACCAAAACATCATGGCTACTCAGGTAAGTTAAGAACTTCCGGAGAACTGATGAAGAACCTGCACATTAACAAAACCAAGGATAGATCTTTAGGATTATTTATTCTTGCCATTGTACAAGTTACCAGTGTAAACCTCGCCAAGATAGCCTTGGCGATGGATACGAAAAGTAAAACGGAAGCAATTACCGACGATTGCAGCGATTTATTAAAGAGATAACTGGACCAACACATCTCTGATACAGATGATTTTAAAGTGGTTAAAACTGGACGACGGCCATATACCTTCTGAAGGTGGGGTTTGGGAGAATTATATCCTGTGATATCAGTTTCGGATAGTGTTCCTTGGGTTGGTCGTTGGGTGTAGTGTCGAGGGTTGATTTGCGGTAGGTGGGTTAAGTATATCATTGGCGCGGGTTTGGCGGTGTCTGTTGGTATACTATTTGCGATGGAAACCTTCGTCTTCGAGAATCAAAGTGTACCTGAAGTAAGATATCCGAAGCATAGTAAATCAAACTCCAGAAGGATATATATAGTTTGGAGTTTATGTTAGTGGATTTAGGTTTTGATAGGCACCTGATCATTTGCGGATGTGCAGTAGTTGGGGGAGTTATGATCGATGGTTTTCATGGAGGACACTGATTCAGTAGACTCTGATTGGATTGATCGCATTAAGCTATTCATGGATGCTGACAGTTGATGATTAAGAAAAAAATCTAAAATTTTCTCTGCAAGCGCTGGAGGCTCAAGTGTTTTTCAAGCAGGACTCGAATTCATAATGAGGCTCTATATACCAATAATAGTAGAGATTTTGCACGAGCCATCAAATTTTGTCATGTACATAGAGTCAAAATTATATAAATTATCAGCTGATAAGTAATATATTTTACAGACATTAATACTGAATATATAACAATATTCAATATTTAATATGAAATACCCAATTTTATATAAAAATTAAATTCTGTAGATAATAAAATGAATCATCGTTCGATTATCTGTATTTTGTCATTGGACAATGTGCTCAATTCGATGTCATAAGCCGAAATTCCCGGATTTCCTATGGTTTGAACAGCACATCTGAAATGTTGCAAATAGTAAGCACCAGTATATCCAATTGAAGAAAGAATGTTGACCATATTTCTTATGTCATATGCGCGCAATAATGCTGAGTGGACTGTAGTTCGTACTTCATAATGAATATCAGATTTTAACATGATACGCATACAAGCAATAAATTCATCATAATAATCTGCATCCGTGATAGCCGAAACCTTATGTTTTGTCGCCTTAAAGTCTAATGCAACATAATCAATCAAGCGTTCTTTGATTAAATCTTGTAGGATATCTGGTCTGCTGCCATTTGTATCTATTTTTACTAAGAATCCCATAGATTTTATAGCAGCAATGATGTCTTTTACACCGTCATATAACAGGCATTCGCCACCACTAAGTACGATGGCATCGATAAATCCCTTGCGCGACGCCAAAAATGCTTTTATATCATCAAATGTATATTTGCCTTTTCCGGTTACAATCTCTGGATTATAACAATAAGTACAACGCATATTACACCCTGCAAACCATAAAATGATTGCTGTTTTATCAGGATAATCTAGAAGCGTAAATGGCGTTAAATTATAGATTAATTTCTTTTGCAAACTTTTCTTGAAAATATGCTCTTTGTTGGTGTTCACCTTTTTTACCTTTATTGAAACTTTCTACGGGCCGATGATATCCCATCACACGCGTGTAAACAAGACATTTTGTTCTTTTTTCTATGTTTGATTCCAAAACTGTTTTAAATTGAACTGTATTCATTGGTTTGTTTTGCTAATTGTGTTAATAATAAATGATCACATTTTGGACAGTATTCATGTTCTCCACTCAGATACCCATGTATGGGACAAATACTAAAAATTGGTGTGACAGTAATGTATGGTAATCGAAAATTTGTGATGACTTTTTTGATAAAATTTCTGCATGATTCAGGAGTTTGGAGTTTTTCGTTCATGTATAAATGCAGTACAGTACCTCCAGTATATTTGCATTGAAGGTTATCTTGGAGCAAAAGAGCTTCGAATGGATCTTCAGTGTAATCAACTGGCAATTGTGAACTGTTGGTATAATATATATTTTCTCCTTGACCAGCTTGTAAGATATCAGGAAACCGTTTGATATCCTCTTTGGCAAAACGATAAGTAGTACCTTCAGCCGGTGACGCTTCCAGGTTATATAGATTACCGGTTTCTTCTTGATATATTTTCAATTTTTGTCGAATCACATCAAGGATTTCTTCTGCAAAAGAGAGACCTTGATTGCAACTAATATCATATTTATTTTGTGTAAAATTTAATAGCATTTCATTCATACCATTCACACCTATCGTTGAGAAGTGATTTTTAAATCCAGGCAAATACCGTTGTGTATAAGGAAAAAGCCCATTATCAAACATCTCTTGTATGAATACTCTTTTCTTTTCAAGAGAAGATTTAGCAAGGTCTAATAGTCTGTGCAGGTGCTCATAAAATTTTACTTTGTTACCAGCATACAAGTAGCCCAATCTGGCCATATTGATTGTAACTACACCAATGCTACCAGTCATTTCTGCACTTCCGAAAAGCCCGTTTCCACGTTTTAACAACTCTCGCAAATCAAGTTGCAACCTGCAACACATGCTGCGTACGGCATTAGGTTTATAAGCTTGTGGGTTTTCAATGGTTCGACCATCTTCATCTTTTATATACTGACTTCCTACAAAATTTTGAAAATATGATGATCCTATCTTAGCTGTATTTTCGAAAAGAAGATCAGTATTCTCACCATACCAATCAAAATCTTCCGTGATATTTACGGTCGGAATCGGAAACGTAAATGGTTGACCACAAGCATCGCCTTCAGTCATCACTTGATAAAATGCTTTGTTGATAGTATTCATCTCTAGTTGGAAGTGCTTGAAGCATAGTTCTGTTGGGCTTGAAATACCTCGAGCTTGTATTCTTTTCAGCAATGCTTCATCCGTCATGTTTTCGAACAAATGTCTATCATTCCTCGATGGAAACTGGTCTTTCAAATCTTCTGGTACCGTCCAATCCAAGGTAATATTTGTAAATGGTGATTGGCCCCATCTGGCAGGTACATTAAGATTATACACAAAACTCCTGATGGATTTTAATACCTCATTGTACGAAAGATCATCTTTGAACAGGTATGGCGCTAAGTAAGTGTCAAAAGAACTAAATGCTTGAGCACCAGCCCATTCGCTTTGCAATATACCTAAAAAATTTGCCATTTGTCCCAGTGCTTCTCTAAAGTGGTTGGGTGGCCTGCTTTCGACTCTACCTCGTACTCCATTGAAGCCTTCATTGAGCAATACTCTAAGGCTCCATCCAGCACAATAGCCAGTCAGACAGTCCAGATCGTGGATATGAATATCGCCATTTCTATGGGCATATCCTTCTTCGGCCGAATATATCTTATCCAACCAAAAATTTGCAATGATTTTGCCTGAAATATTATTGACCAATCCTGCATTAGAATACGAAGTGTTTGCATTGGCATGAATTCTCCAATCCGTTTTATGAATATATTCTTCTACAGCTTGTGTGCTGTCAATATTAAAGTACTGGTAGTCAAATAAGGTCTTCTCGATTATATCTTGAATTTCTTCAACAGAAATGGAAGTAGAATTGCCTATGGCAAAAATGACCTTTTTATAAATATTTTGATCATACTCAAGTGAAACACTGTTAAAGGCTTTTATGATTGCATCTTCTATTTTATACGGCGCAAATAACTTGTAAACACCGTTTCTTTTTATGACAAACTGCTCCATTAGTTTTTTATTTTGTTTAAGATTACAATAAATATGCTGTGAATTTTGATGGTTAATATGTTTAAGAAGAAATGTGTATTTATAATCATTTTGAATGAAATTATGAATCAAAACAACAATACATTTCGATCATCCAACTAAAACCCAAGCCCGATATGTACACCACCAAGCTGTGTATATCCGGTACCTTTTTCAGGTCCAAATCTACCTGGTGCGACAATCTCTACAAAAAATGCTGTGCCACTACGAAGTTTGAATGCCTTGTTGACTAGTGGAGTAAATCCAAACTGACCTTCACCAATTTCAAAAGCAGCCCTAAGTCCTAATGTCCACCCATTTTTCATAGGTAGCAAGATACCTGGATGGTACAATAAGTGTATTTTGTAGGGAAGATTGGAATATAGGTAGGGATTTATGAATGGTACGAGTTCTAAATCAAATTTTATTTTACCTGAAGTATTGAACGTGATGCCAAATGGAAACCCGACAGAATATGCACTTGTTCTGTCGAAAAAGGTGGTTTCACCTTGATTGTGTGAAAACAAAATCTGAACGACGCCTACATGGTATCCAGCAATTTTATTATAATTTATTATTTCGGATTTTATGGTGTCTTGAGATTTTATGGCCACAAAAGAAAAAATTAATAAGGCTGAGAGTCCAAGTCGGAGTTCCATATTATATGAGTTAAAATTGTTTTAATAAATAAATTTCAGTTGCAAATATATAACACAAATAAATAATGGACAAAAATATCCACTATAATTTTAAAACAATTTACAACTCTTTGATACATCTACAGTACATATTGTCTAGTTATAAATTCGACTAAGAATATTGATTACAAAAAACACAATTTCGAAATTGACATTCATAAAATAGAATTATGATATTTGGCTCCAAAGATTCGTATTCTCCCAGATAGCATATGCATTTGGTGTTTCGTCCAATCTAATACTGTACAGTTGCACATCTTTCGTGAATTTGTCTATCAGTAAATCGACAAAATGTAAGATCAGGTTTTCGCACGTAGGTTGAAATGGCAAAATGACTATCTTCTCAAAATTTTCTAAAAATGCGTTATGATCTGTATAAGCTGCATCGCCATTAAGTACCAATGCATGGTCGAATATTTCCAATATATGTTTAGTTACGATAGATTTTAAGTCGCCAAAATCCATAACCATTCCATCTATTGGATTACCAGGATCATTCAATGGTGTACCTTCCAGCATCACTTCGAGATGGTATGTATGACCATGGATGTTTTTACATTGGCCCTGATAACCATATAGGGCGTGGGCCATATCAAAAGTAAACTTCCTACAAATTCTTATTTTTCGTTGTGTCAGCATGAAATTGAGCTTAACAATAATGGTTACAATTTTTCAAATTTTGCTTGGAAGAATCGGAGATATTTGGGCTCATAGACCATCTTCAGCCCTTTGATTTTATGTCGGCGATCATATACATTTGCGACAGACTCGGCGATCACATCCATATGTGCTTGGGTATATACACGTCTAGGTATAGTAAAGCGAACCAATTCAAGATTTGGATAATAATTGCTTCCATCCGGCTTCCTGCCTGCTGAGACAATGCCGCGCTCCATAGTCCGTACACCTGAGTCAATATACACTTCTGCGGCCAATGATTGTGCTGGAAACTGATCTTGAGTCAGATGAGGTAAAAATGCCTTTGCATCCACGAAGATACCATGACCACCTATTGGTCGTACAATCGGAATATTATAATTCATCATTTGTTGTCCAAGATATTCGACTTGGCCTATGCGTGCACTTTGGTGATTGTCATCAAGGCTCTCTTTTATGCCTACAGCAATGGCTTCCATATCTCTTCCAGCCAATCCGCCATATGTGTGCAATCCTTCATATACCACGACGAGATTTCTGGCTTCTTCATATACATCCCATTCGTTGGTAGCCATAAAACCACCTATGTTTACCAAAGCATCTTTTTTGGCCGACATCGTAGCGCCGTCTGTATACGAACATATTTCTTTGACAATATCCTTGATGGGCACTTTTTTATATCCTTCTTCTCGTTGTTGGATGAAGTAGGCATTTTCGGCAACTCGTGTCATATCATGAATAATGCGAATTTGGTGGATATCACAGTATTCTCTCAATGCCTTAAGGTTCGCAATACTTATTGGTTGACCACCAGCCATATTGACATTGGTAGCGATACTAACATATGGGATTTTTTTCGCACCATGTTTTTTGACGATTTCATCCAATTTATTAAGATCGACATTACCTTTAAATGGATGCAAACTCAATGGATCATGTGCCTCATCTATGATAATCTCAGCGAAAGTACCACCTGATAATTCCTGATGCAATCTTGTCGTAGTAAAATACATATTGCCAGGAATGATATCGCCTGGTTTTATCAATATTCTCGATAGGATATTTTCAGCGCCACGACCTTGATGTGTAGGGATGACATATTTGTATCCATAATACTTTTGAATGGCATTTTCCATAAGATAATAACTCTTGCTACCAGCATAGGCCTCGTCACCAGTCATGAAAGCGCTCCACTGTCGATCGCTCATTGCATTGGTACCACTATCCGTAAGTAAGTCTATATATACATCCTCTGCTTTGAGCAAAAATGTATTAAAACCTGCATCCTTGATGGCTTTTTTTCGCTCATTGAGTGATGTCATTTTAAGTAGCTCGACCTGAAGTAAAAAATGGTTTTATATATATTAATTTTTAAAAAAACGCCTTAAACTTCACAGAAATCTAAGGCGCATTTTAAATAAAAATCTTTATAAACTTTCTAAAAACATAAATGCGTGCGTTCTTAAATTATTTTGGTAGCAATACATCACCAATTACATGGATGACACCATTTGATGCCGGAACGGTAGCGATGATTTCAGAGCCATTTACAAATGTTTTGCCATCTTTTATGGTGATGTTTACTTTTTTACCATTCACTTGTTCGTAGGATTGACCATCCTGAAAATACTCAGGTTTTAATGCACCTACATATGTGTGGTATTCTAGAACATTGACCAAATCTGCCTTTTTTTCAGGTTTTAGAAGTCCTTCGACTGTACCTGCTGGTAATTTATCAAATGCCGCATTGGTCGGCGCAAAAACGGTAAAAGGTCCAGCATTACTTAATGCATCTACAAGACCTCCAGCTTTGACAGCCGCTACAAGAGTGGTATGATCTTTACTGCCGATAGCCACTTGGACTATATTCGGATTGGACGTGTCATCCTTTACATTTGACTGACCTACGCCATCAGCAGCAGCAGTGACATCAGTAGCTTGACTTGAAGTTGTTGTTTCAGATGTGGTTGGTTTGCATGCAAAAAACATGAAACCCAGCATGAAAATTAAAGTTTGAATTATTCGTGTCATGATTTAAAATTTAATGCAAAAGTACCTGCATTGCAAATCCAAAATTTATGAGTGTAATCATAATTACTCATATTTTCATCGAGTTTTTCATAGTAATAATTAACCAAACCAGACTAATAAACATCAGCAGACTTACGAAGAGCAATAATTCATTCAAATAGGGAATAAGTACGTACCCAAATGATGCAATTCCTTGAATCATCAGAATAAATTCATTGCCAAAAACTCCAATTATAAATAAAACCAAAGCGGTCAGGGCTGATTTTGTTTTTGAAATATAGCCTGACTGTAGCAAAAATCCTAATAGAAATAGTGTAGTGAAACCCAAGAGTACAAGATGTAAATAAGCAATAACTATCGATCTAAATCCAAAAGCCATTTTGCTAATTTCTGGAAATATACTTCCTGCCTGTAAACTAAGCTTTATGATAAGTGCCAATAATGACAAGCCCAATAAAAGCCTAATATGATATGACCATTTTTCTTTGATTTCCGGCCACATTTTCTTCAATAATTTTAATAAAATGGATATACCCATTAATTGCAAAATAACGGCGATTACAGGAAAAATATAAATATACCAAGGCAAATGCGCCCATAAAATGGAGAGGAAATAAGCAGGAATACATGCTGCAAAAAAGAACTTAAATAAATTCGGATTGTAGGAGAATGAATAAAAGTATTTGAGCTTTGACAACAATAAGCCGATGATTGCAAAGAAAAACCAACCACTATATTGGAAATGTAAGTAGAAATACACAGATCCTAGATATGCATGTTGATTTATGTTATTGGTGGCCATCATATATGCCAAATAAAACGTCCCTATTGAAGATAAGACATTGAATATCAAAGCAGCTTTAAACCAGTTTTTTGATGGGTGCTAATCTGGCATACTCCTTAAAGAATCAAAATACTGGAAAGCAAAAATGAAGTTTACGATAATAGAGGCACTAGAGAAACCTATAGAAATGCCACCATATCCTTGGATGATAAAGGAAATCAACATGCCATAGGCACACAATAGATTTGCCCAAATCAATTTGTCAAACCTTTTATTGTATATATTTTGCTGATTTAAAAATGCGACCAATAATGTAAATAAAATGTGGGTGACCCAACCAGCAAATGCAAAATGTGAATGCCCATGAAGTAAATATTTTTGGTCTAAATATGGGAAATCAAAACCAATTTTGTATCGCATCAATGTACCAATCATTGCGACGATGGTTAAGTTGAATATTCCAATTTTTACGAATAAACTTAATTTATTTTTGTTCATTAATAATACAATTTATGGTGTCTGATCTCAACCTTCATCTCTTCTTCCATTTTAATCAGTGTACGGATTACGGTCTCTACTCTTAAGCCTAGAAAATCAGCTATTTGTTGTCTCGTATAGGGAATGAGAATTCTTTCTTGTTTGACTGATTTTTGTTTTTTGAATCGTTTAAGCAAACCCAAAATTCTTTCTTCAGGGTATGGACTGACGATATTTTTATTAGTGGCTGTTTTTTCGAAGATTCTGCCCGCAAAATTGATAATAAATCTCATTTGTAATTCTTGGTATTCTTCCAAAAGTTTTAATAGCGTGTCTTTTGATAATTTAAATATAATACAGTCACTTTCAGCTTGAGCGCAAGCAGGATAGGCTTCATTCAAAAATAGAGGCGGATCACCAAAACTATCACCTGGGCCAAACATGCCTTGAATAAAAGTACGTCCTTCATCGTTGTACGAACACATTTTTACTTTGCCTTCAAGAATCTGGTAATAAAACCTAGCTTGGTCACCTTCATAAAAGATGTATTCGTGTTTTTTGTATTTTTTTGTAACTGCTCCCCATGTGATGAGCAAGTCCTTGTCAATATTCACAATGTCAAAATTTGAAATTTTAAATTCTGATTTATTGATGCTAAGTCATCGTAATCGTCTGAATTTTTATGCTATTGAAAATAATAAAAATCTAAAATAAACAGATGTAAAAAGTCTGCAAAGTTCAAAGGATAAAAAATGTAATTTTATGATCTAAATCATAGAAATACGGGCTTACTTTGTCGATTCACCAAGTTTTACAGATAAACTATTGTAATTTAACAGTATATTCATCATTAAGCTGAATTACTTTTTATTGATGCCCTAATAAATAAGTATTTATGCCATGGATGCGAAAGGAAAACTTCTAATATGAGTGCAACTAATCTTTTTCACAAAAATCCTTACCTTTGCACTCATTTTTAAATTGACGATCTCAGTTTTACTTTATAAAAATTCTGAATCGTCCAAAGGGTAGTGAATATGGCCAAGTACAATGATGATCTGAAACAACTCAATCTTCCAGAAATAGACAGAATTATACGTCAATTCTGGGAGGAAAACGATATTTTCAACAAAAGTGTCAATCAAAAATCTATAGACAACAGCTTTGTATTTTACGAAGGTCCACCATCAGCCAATGGCAAACCAGGAATCCACCATGTCATGGGTCGTGCAGTAAAAGATCTTTTCTGCAGATACCAAACTATGAAAGGCAAACGTGTAGAGCGAAAAGGTGGATGGGATACGCATGGACTTCCTATAGAACTTAGTGTAGAGAAAGAACTTGGCATTACCAAGGAAGATATCGGTACCAAAATATCTGTTGATGAGTACAATGCCAAATGTCGTGAAACGGTCATGCAGTACAAGGATCAATGGGATGACATCACACGTCGTATGGGATATTGGGTCGATCTCGACAATCCATACATCACCTTCAATAATGAATACATCGAGTCTGTTTGGTGGCTTTTGGGTCAATTGTACCAAAAAAATCTATTGTACAAAGGATATACTATCCAACCATATTCTCCAGCAGCAGGTACTGGATTAAGCTCGCACGAGTTGAACCAACCAGGCTGTTACCGTGATGTGACAGACACGACGGTAGTAGCTCAGTTTAAGACTTTACAAGAATCACTTCCAGCTTTCTTGCAAGGACTCGGAGATATACATATACTTGCTTGGACGACAACACCTTGGACCTTGCCATCCAATACAGCACTGACCGTAGGGCCAAAAATCACCTATGCATTGGTCAAAACATACAATCAATATACCTTCGAACCAGTCAATGTTATCCTTGCGAAAGCATTGATAGAAAAACAATTTGCAGGTAAGTTTTTTGCAGTAGAATCAGAAGAGCAATTGGCATCTTTTCAAGCATCAGACAAAAAGATTCCATATCTCATTGTCAAAGATTTTGTAGGTAGCGATCTTGAAGGAATCCGTTATGAGCAGTTGCTTCCATATGCACTTCCATACCAAAATCCAGAAAATGCATTCAGAGTCATTACTGGAAATTTTGTCACGACAGAAGATGGTACAGGTGTAGTACATACAGCGCCTACATTTGGTGCAGATGATGCCAAAGTAGCTAAGGAAGCAAATCCCGAAGTACCACCTTTATTGGTCTTGGATGAGAATGGCAATGCTGTACCTTTGGTAGATTTACGTGGAAAATTCAGGGCAGATCTCGCGGAAATAGGAGGTAAATACGTCAAAAACGAATATTATGCAGATGGTGAAGCGCCAGAAAGGTCAGTAGATGTAGAAATCGCCATCAAGCTGAAGGAAGAGAACAAAGCCTTCAAAGTAGAGAAATATGTCCACAATTATCCACATTGTTGGCGTACGGACAAGCCTGTTTTGTACTATCCGCTCGATAGTTGGTTTATCCGTTCGACTGCTATGAAGGACAAGATGATCGAACTCAATAAAACCATCAATTGGAAACCTGCACATACGGGCGAAAAGCGATTCGGCAATTGGTTAGAAAATCTCAATGATTGGAATCTTTCCAGATCTAGATATTGGGGTATTCCATTGCCGATATGGCGCACAGATGATGCTACAGAAGAAAAGTGTATCACATCCATTGAAGATTTAGGTAAAGAAATAGCTTTGGCCAATGAAAAATTAGGTCTTAATCAGTCCGTGCCGAAAGATATTCACAGACCTTATATAGATGAAGTGATTTTGGTTTCTCCAAGTGGGAAAGCAATGAAACGCGAATTGGATTTGATAGATGTGTGGTTTGACTCGGGCGCCATGCCTTATGCTCAGTGGCATTATCCGATGCAAAACAGAGATTTCATAGATAAAGGTGTGACATTTCCGGCAGATTTTATCGCAGCAGGTGTAGATCAGACACGTGGTTGGTTTTTTACATTACATGCCATCGCAAGTATGGTTTTTGGTAAAGTGGCCTACAAAAATGTTGTTTCCAATGGACTTGTACTTGATAAAAATGGCGTCAAAATGTCCAAAAGATTGGGCAATGTGATCGATCCATTTGAGACGATTGCAGAGTACGGAGCCGACGCCACCAGATGGTATATGATCTCCAATGCGCAACCTTGGGACAATTTGAAATTTGATTTGGAAGGAATCGACGAGGTGCGACGTAAGTTTTTCGGTACGCTATTTAATACTTATTCGTTTTTTGCTTTATATGCCAATATCGATGGTTTCAGCTATAGTGAAAAGAAAATTCCATTGGCCGAAAGGCAAGAAATAGACAGATGGATCATCTCTTTGCTCAATAGCTTGGTACAAGAAGTAGATGCCGAATACAGCGACTATGAGCCTACCAATGCCACCAGAAAAATCATGACTTTTGTGGACGAACACTTGAGCAATTGGTACGTACGTCTCTGTAGAAGAAGATTCTGGAAAGGTGATTATAGTCAAGACAAAATAGCTGCATACCAGACTTTGTATGAATGTTTAAATACAATAGCGAAGCTGATGGCACCGGTTGGTCCTATGTTTTCGGATTGGTTGTTTAAAAATCTTAATGATGCCACTAGTCTCGAAGCATGTGAATCTGTACATTTGGCGGATTTCCCCCAAGCGGACATAAGTGCGATTGACAAGGCTTTGGAGCAGCGAATGGATTATGCACAGCGCATTTCTTCCTTAGTACTTTCTATTAGGAAAAAAGAAGGATTGCGAGTCCGTCAGCCATTGACAAAGATATGGCTGCAGGTATTGGATTCATCATTCATAAGCCAGGTAGATGCTGTCAAAGAGCTTATTCTTTCTGAAGTGAATGTCAAGGATGTAGAATATATTACTGATACAGAAGGATTTATAAATAAAAAGGCTAAAGCCAATTTCAAAACGCTTGGTAAGATCCTTGGCAAACACATGAAAGCAGGACAAGCCATGATTGCTGAATTTGATCAAAAAGCAATTTCACAGCTCGAAAAGACCAATGCCTACACTTTGGAAATTGAAGGTGAAAAATTTGTCTTGACGACGGAAGATATTGAAGTAAGTTTTGACGAGATACCAGGATGGCAAGTGGCCGTGGACAAGGACATCACGGTGGCTTTGGACATTAGTTTGACAGATGATTTGATTGCTGAAGGTATTGCTAGGGAATTGGTAAATAGGATCCAAAATATCCGAAAAACGAGCGACTTCAATGTGACGGACAAGATCACAATAGCCATCGAAGACCATGACATCATCAGACCTGCTGTAGCACAATTTGGCGAGTATATCAAAGCTGAAGTTTTGGGTATAAGTATCGCCTTGGGCAATGCTGATGGTGGAGAATTGGTAGAGATTACAGATGATGTGAGTTTGAAGATAAAGGTGGCGAAAGTGTAGATTTTAATAATTGATCGCAAGAATTTTATTATATAATTTGTGCCGTTGATTTTTGTAGTGAGTACATTTCTGAGTCAATTATCCATGTTCATCTGCAATTATAATAATTCTTATTTGCATTTATAACCAAAAGTGCAATTATAAAAACCCATATTTGCACTTTTGGCGTTTTCTGCAAATATAAATATCCTTATTTGCACTTTTTTTATGATATGCTTATTAGTTATAAATCATCTTTATCATAAAATATATTGACATAATCATCGAAAATATAAATTCTATTACGTTTATAACCGGTCAATTCTCTTAATATTCCTAACTGCTGTAAATCTCCTATCATTCTATTTGCGGTGCTCGAATGTACGCCCATAATATTTGCTATTTGATTTCCATCCATAATTGGATTTTTGTATAATTCTGTAATTAATTGTTGAGCAACCAGTTGTTTCCTGCCTAGTGAAATAAGTTTATTCCTTTCAATGGAATCTCTTAGTTTTATAATATTTTGAAAAGTTTTTATACTGTTTTGGGCTGTTTCTATGACACCATTAAGTACAAATATGATCCACTCTTTCAATTTGTTTTTTTGGCGAACGGCAGTTAGCATATCGTAATAATCTCTTCTGTTACGTTCGAAATAGTCAGACAAATATAAGGTAGGGAATTTTAAAAGCCTTTTGTCAATCAAATATAACGTAATAAGAAGCCTGCCTATTCTTCCATTTCCATCTAGGAAAGGATGGATAGTTTCGAATTGATAATGAATGATTGCTATTTTTATTAGATGAGGAACGTTAATACCATAATCCATGACTTCAGCATTTATAAACATTTCTAAATCCTGCATCAATTCAGGTATTTCTTGATGTGTGGGTGGAACAAAAATAGCATTTTTTAGACTACTTCCTATCCAATTTTGCGATACTCTATATTCACCTGGATTTTTCTCTTTTCCTCTTGCACCAGCTAAGAGTGTTTTGTGGGTTTGTTTGATAAGTCGATTAGAAATAGGAAGTTTTTCCATATCCGTAATTGCCTGATTGACAGCATCTATATAATTGTGCACTTCTTGCCAATCATCTCTTTTTTCAGGATTTATATCTTCTGCTTTGATTAATGCCTCTTCAAATGAGGTTTGCGTTCCTTCAATTTTACTCGAAACAGTTGCCTCTTTGGTAATGTGCATTTTGATGAAAAAGTCAACATTCGGAACCAATTCTGAAAAGGCATCCAATTTACCTAATTGCCTATCTGCTTCACTTAGCAATGTTTGTAGTGCTGCATCAGTCATTATCCATTGAAGGCATATTTTTTCAGGAGAAAAGCTTTTATATTCAAATTGCTGTATCCATTCACCTGAATTGAAATCGTCAATATTCCTTTTTTGCATGGTAACCTCATTAATAATTAAATAAAACTAAAAGAAACTGCAATTATAATAATTCTTATTTGCATTTATGGCCAAAAGTGCAATTATAAAAGTCCATATTTGCACTTTTGACGTTTTCTGCAAATATAAATATCTTTATTTGCACTTTTTGATTAGAAGAATGGAAAATTCATTCAGTTTTAAGAATGTAGATTCGAGAAGCAAAAGTGAAATTTTAACATAAAATCAATCAATCCAATGTTTCTCTATCCCAAAGATATTAAAGACAAACTTGAATTTAATAAATTCATCGACCACATCAGTGCAGAATGCCTCTCTGACATGGGTCGTCGAATTGTTGAGAAGAGAGAGAAATTGGTAGAGAATACAGATGATGTGAGTATGAAGATTGTTGTAGCTAGAGTTTAAAATACCCACAATTAATAGTAATAAGTCTCATAAGTGACATAAAATGTGTTTTCTATTCTAAATCGAAACTATTCGAATAGCAAATGTGTATAGAAATTAATAAAAACATGAATCATGAGACGCACATTACTTTTAGCAATTATTTTTCAATTTGCATTTTGTATATATGGTCAGGAACTTAAGGTAACTTCTAATGTCACTGATGCAATAATATATTTGAATGGAGCATTCATAAATAGAAGTGCAAGTGCTGACATCAAAAAAGGCAACAATAAGGTAAATTTAATTGGACTTCCTGGAACTTTAATACCAGCAACGCTTCAGATTCACGGCAAAGGAAATTTTGAACTAAAAACAATCCAAATATTTGCTGAAAATACGAAAGATGTTGCCGTTTTATCAAAAGCAAAAATGGCGGATGACAGCATCAATTTATTGCTAAAAAAAATTAAACAAAATGAAATTTCACTGAAAATATTACAGGAAGAAGAGTCGTTATTGAAAAAGAACCAGCCAGCCTTTTCTCCTCAATATATTGTAAAAACCGTAGAGTTGAAAGAAGTTATTGACTATAATAGAACTAAGCTGACAGAAATATATCAATCTATAGAAAATTTGGCAGTTCAAAAAAATGAACTTTTAGTTGTTTTAAAAGAATTGAAGAAAAATTCTAATTCATTACATTCACTTTCTGAAAAGAAGACTTATACAATAGAAGCAGAAATAATATCGGAATTCGATCAGAAAGGAGATTTTGTGGTTACTTATTTTACACCTTTTGTTAGTTGGTTTCCTATTTATGATTTGAAGGTGCCTGATATTTCAAAACCAATCAATATGGCCATGAAGTCATCAATCATACAGAATACTGGTGAAGATTGGGAAAATGTAAAAATATCAATCTCAAATGGAACACCTTCATTATCAGAAACATACCATGAATTGAGCCCATGGTTTTTAAGTTTTTATAATTACCAAAATACAACAGCTCAAAAACCAAATCCAAATGTACGATTTGTAAAAGGTACTGTAAGTGATGAAAACGGTATTCCATTGATAGGCGCCAATCTTGTAATAAATGAAAATAACGAAGTCGGAACTATTACAGATGTTGATGGTAAATATTATTTGCCCGTACCTTTTGGTGCAAAGCAAATTGTCATCAGTTATACAGGTTATGAAACAAAGACTCTACCAATATCAAGTGAGCATATTGATATAATCTTACAAGAAGGAAAACTTCTTGATGAAATTGTTGTGTTAGGGACATTGGCTGGGAGTATTAATGAATCAAGACAAAAGGCGGATGTCATTTTGAAAGACTTTTCAAATACGCCTTCCAAAATTTCATATCAACCTACCACTTTTTCATACGATCTAAAAGAAAGATTTTCTTTTCCAAATAGTACGACCGAAAATACTATAGAAATCATGAATAATGATATACCTGCCATGTTTGATTATTATACTGTGCCAAAGTATGACCCATCTGTTTTTCTAACGGCAAAAATTGACAATTGGCAAGAATATAATTTGTTGGATGGAAAAGTCAATCTTTATCTTGAAGGAAAATTTGTTGGTCAAACCGACCTTAATTCAAAGTTGGCAGGAGATACACTTTCTATATCTTTAGGAAGAGATAAGAGTATCGTTGTAGAGCGTACCAAAGTCAAAGAATTTGCAAAGAAATCATTTATTTCTGGAAATATTACAATTACTAAATCCTATGCATTGACCATAAAAAATAATAAGATGTTTCCTATTCGCATCAAAATGCAAGATCAATTTCCGATATCTACAGATAAGAGTATTGATATTTTTGATTTAGAAGCAAAGACTTCAAATATGGATGCTGATTCAAGAATTTTAACTTGGGATATGGAAATAAATCCAAAAACAGAAATCACCAAAGTGATGAAATACAGCGTCAAATATCCTGCAAATAGAAATTTAGTCCTTGAATGAGATTTATTTTACACGGTCAAATGGTTGTAAAAGGTGAATATGCTCTTCCAGTGTATGAGTCAATGCTTCAATAATTAGCTCGTAAAAAGATTCTGGATTGCCATTTACCTGAACATTTTCTAGGGCTTTGAAGTACGCTAGTCTTGAGTTCTGATCTCCTTTAAGTATAGCTAAAGGATATCCATGCATTGCCAAAATAAGATTCATGACTAAGCGTGCAGTGCGTCCGTTTCCGTCTATAAATGGGTGAATAGTCACCAGTCTCTCATGCATTTGGGCAGCAAGCAATACAGGATGTATTTTTTTAAAAGCTGATTGATAAAATATAAAATAATCTTCCATCATCTTTGGAACAAAGATATGGCTCAGGAGGTATGTGTTCAGCTCCTAATATCCTTACATTTACATTTCTATATTTTCCAGCAAGTGATCTATTGATACCACGTAATATTAGCGCATGAAACTGCAAAACCAAGCTTTCAGAAAAATGGACTTTATTTTGGACAAAATCAAATAACAATTCTATCGCTTCCGAGTGGTTGATTGCTTCCAGATGTTCATTTACTGACTTACCGCTTATCGTAATGCCTTCTTTGACTATCATCATCGTCTCGCTTAAAGTCAATGTATTACCTTCTATTTTATTGGATTCGTATGTGTATTTTAATGTAAAATGCTCATCAACTTTTTGTGCATGAATACCTTTTTGTTTTTGCAAATTATGATATTTTTCTCTTAATGAATCCAAATGATCCAGTTTGCTTTGGATTTCAATGGTTGTAGCCAAATGAGCTGACAAACTTTTTTTTGCAATGTATTCTAATCTAGGCTCAGCCGCAACCAACGCCTCATAACCCAATGGCTCGTCATGAAGCATTGTATATACCATCTCCACGAGTTGTAATTTTTTTAGTGAATCATAAGGAACATCATAACAAATAGCCAAAGCTTTAATATGTTCATCAGTAGGAATTCTATTTCCATTTTCAAATTTGCTAATCAATGCTTGGTCTATGGAAGTTATTGAAGCCACTTGCCGTACCTTCAATTTTTTGTCTTTACGAAGGTTTTTGATATGTTCTGAAATGTTCATACCCACAAAGGTACAATTTTATTTATGTGTCATGACATTTTATGTCATATTTTTATATATTAATTTTTTTCTCTTAAATACATTAAATTGTGTTGATGTATCAGCACACATTGTTTAGTTAAAATGCTAGCATAAATAGATCCAAAAATTGCAGGCACTAATATAACTTTGTTATACAACAGTTACTTATTCAATTAATTTTTGTAAATCACTTACCTTTGTATTCTTATTTTTTCATAAGATATATTAAGCCATGCAGCTCTATCCCAAAGATATTAAAGACAAACTTGAATTTAATAAAATCATCGACTACATCAGTGCAGAATGCCTTTCTGATATGGGTCGTGATTATTTTGCGCAGATAGAAATCCTTACGGATCTAGTGCGAATAGAGAGACTAATAGACGAGACTGATGAGTATAAAAAGGCTATCGAAAGAGGCGAACATCTACCTTTGTATGCATTTGAGTCCATCTCATCAGATGTGGAATTACTGAGAAAAGAAGGATATGTACTTGACATCGACAGTATTCGAAATATTTACAGGATAGTTTCGATGGGATTGGAAATTTCAAAATATTTTGCTGACGCAGAAAGGTAAAATTTAATCCACTTATTCACGAAATCGTATCCAATATCATTATAGACAAAGCTCTGATAACTGAAATAGACCGTGTCTTGGATGAGGAAGGAGATGTACGACCGAATGCGTCTGAAGAATTGATGCGGATTTCTAAGTCGATCAGATCGAAGGAACGAGAGCTCGAAAAGGTGTTTAATGAACAGCTTGAGAGTTTTAAAAGTCGTGGATTTTTGGTGGATACCTTAGAGTCATTGAGAAACGGACGAAGAGTATTAACTGTTGCTGTAGAGCACAAGCGCAAGATTCCTGGTATCATCCATGATGAGTCAGCAACAGGAAAGACCGTTTACATCGAACCAGAAAAAGTGATCAGTATCAATCATGAAGTCTATAATCTCTATGCTGAGCGAAGACATGAAATATACAAAATACTACGAGCTCTATGTGCATTTATACGACCATATGCCGATGCTTTGCTCGTGGTCCAGCATACATTGGTGAAGCTGGATACTATCAGAGCAAAGGCCAAATTTGCCTACAGATTTAATGCCAAGAAGCCATATCTCAATGCGAAATCCGCATTTGGGTTGAAGACGGCATTTAATCCTGTCCTTGTGGTGAAAAATGAAGCAACTTCGAGTCCCGTGATACCATTTGATCTTGAATTATTTGGGAACAACCGAATCCTAGTACTGAGCGGACCCTAATGCTGGTAAGTAAATCTGTGGCTCTAAAATCGGTAGGATTGTTGCAATTGATGTTGCAATCAGGCATGCTCGTCACAGCAGATGAAAATTCGAAAATGGGTATTTTCACAAAAATATTTGTGGATATTGGAGATCAACAATCGTTGGAAGATGATTTGAGTACATATTCATCACATCTGCGCAATATGCGGATTACGACCGAAGAAGCAGACCCGCATACCTTGATCTTGATTGATGAATTTGGGTCTGGAACTGATCCTAAAATCGGTGGTGCCATCGCAGAAGCCATTCTCAACGACCTCAACCACAAAAAAGTCTTTGGAGTCATAACTACCCATTATTCAAACTTAAAATATTTCGCCTTCAAGGCGCATGGTTTGGTAAATGGCTCGATGGAATTTGATAAAAACCATTTGATACCCACGTTCCGTATGCATATAGGCAAACCCGGTAGTTCATTTGCTTTTGAAATAGCAGAAAAAACAGGCTTGGATGCGAGAATAGTGTCATACGCACAACACAAAACTGGTAAAAACGAAAAAGCCATTGACGAAATGCTCATCACATTGATGTCTGAAAAAAAGGAGTACGAAGAGAAACTGGCTTCACTTCTTGATAAACAGGATAGACTTGACAAACTTATTGGTTCGTACGAGCATCTGAATGCAGACTTGGAAATCAAGCGAAAAAAAATCAAGCTCCAAGCAAAGGAACAGGCTGCCATTAAAGTCATGGACCAACATGCAGAAATGCAAAAGATAATCAAAGAAATCAAACATTCGAAAGATGAAGAAAAAGCACTTGAAGCATCCATCGCGCTGAAGAAAAAACGTGAAGATGCACTCAAAGAATTGGAAGCACTAAAAATGGAAGTTTTTGCCAAAGAAGCTGGTGTCGCTGGTCAGCAAAAATTGGTTGTTGGTTCCCACGTTAGGATGCGCAACGGTACAAGTACTGGTGAGATCTTGAGTATTGACAAAAATATGGCCGAAATCCAAATGGGTTTTATAAAACTGAAGGTAGCACTCGTCGACTTGACTATGGTGAAGGAGCCTATCGAGATCAGAAGTAAAAAAAGTATTCAAACCAATATTTCGAAATCTGATTCTATAGATACCAAAATTGATATCAGAGAATATACCAAAAGTGACGCACTCAATATGCTCCAAAATTTTATGGATCGTGCACTGCTCAATAATGCGTATGAACTGAAAATCATCCATGGCGTAGGTACGGGCGTCATGAAAAACGAGGTCAAAAAAATGCTCAAGCAATATAAGGATGTAAGAGAAATATGGCATCCGGAGCCAGATCAAGGTGGAGAAGGTGTGACCTTGGTGAGATTTTAAAATCATCGGACAACTACATCATTTTATTTGGTAAGGCAACGTTTCTACTTAAAAATTCGTTATATCTGTAAAGGACAAATGGAAATAATCATTCGTCCAAATCACGGAAATAAAAAAAATTAAACATATGAGATATTTGATTTTCGGCTTTATGCTATTAAGTGTTTTTTCTTGCTCAAAAGATGAAACTTCTCAATGCCTTCAGATTACATACAATAAGTCATTTATTGCTTCTGTCGGTAAACAATATTGTATAGATGAAAAAAATTATATTGTAATCGATAGCGTGGATAATCAATTGTGCCCGTGCTTCTTTGATTGTATTTGGGAAGGCGAGTTCATCCTAAAAATGAATGTTTTTGCTGATGGCAAAGGTTATATATACGACTTAGGTACATCGTCCAATACGCCCGATATCCAACCATTTGATGATTTCAAAATTGGATTTGTAGCTATTTCACCAAATGAATGTGGTGCATTTACCCAAGAAAAATTTAAGGTCGAATTGATATTAAAAAAGGACTAAAATTGAAAATTTAGCCAGATGTATAGGGGATTTTTGATATAAAAAGTGCTTAAAAAGACCTATCATATTATTTTTTTGACTTGGTAAACGTAAATACTGCTATATTTGGGGAAATTCCAATTTTTATGAAATACGGAAAGACAATTGTTTTACTAATATTCATGCTGCAAACCCAAACAGCCATCTTTGGGCAGAAAATAACGGTTTCCAGAGAGATAAATGTCCGAAATAATTATGCATATGATATATTACCGAATATAGAAGACCACATCATTTTTTATCATGATCGAGGGATAGAGCATGTCTTTGAAATTTATGATCAGAATCTCAGATTTAAGCATGAAATTCAACCAGAATTTGAGAAAGACAATATAATCCCAACCGGAGTAATGGCTATGGATTCGACCTTTCATTTTTCTATACTTTTAAAGAAAGTGACACCATTGTATTTAGAGCAATCGCATTTGACAAAAATGTTGCCATCAAGGACTCTATCACTTACAATAGGAAACATAAAAAAGAAGTTAGTAGCAATCCACGATTTGCCTTTTCAAAGGACAAGTCCAAAGTGGTAGTCTTTACACCAAATGTGCAGTTTCTAAATATCCAACTTTTCGATAATAAATCAGTGTCACTCATCTATGATTATAATCTGATCGTGGATGGAATCAATCTCAAGAATGATTTTGAAAAAATAGTGGTCGCGAATAATGGCGAAATATTTATCACAACTCAGAAATCATCAATGTGGTCAAAGGATGGAAACAATACGGTTAATCTCATCCGTATTTTGGCAAAAGATATGTATTCAGTGCACCATTTTAGAGCCGAGGAGGATGAAATTAAAGAAATGAAATTGGACTATGACAATAAAAACAATAGGCTGGTGATGGCTGGTTTTACTACATCCGGAGACGAATCCAAAGCCAATGGATATTTTGGATTTTCTATTCAGCCCAATGATATACCTGAAGAAGCGGATATATTGATCAATAGATTTTCGACGGAGTTTATAGCCGAAGTTTCGGGCAAAAGAAATAAGAGAAGTAGAGAACTTGATGATTATGTCATTCAGGATTTAGTCATAAGAAATGATGGTGGCGTTATTATTTTCTCCGAAACAGTCAGAGAATTTGCACGTCGTTCTCAAATGAACTCACCTGGTCAGTTTGGCAATAATTTTCCGATGCGCGGATTTATAGATTATTATCATGAAGACTTGGTCTTATTAGCAACATATCCGGACGGTAACGAGCACTGGCAAAAGGTGATGTTCAAAAAGCAATTTTCACAGGATGATAATGCCGTATATTCTTCATTTTTTATTTTCAAAACTCCTTCTAGAATAAGGTTACTCTATAATGATGAAATTAAAAACAGCAATACAGTGAGCGAATATCTGATCGATCCAATGGGCAACTCTGAACGACGTAGTGTATTGAGTACCGAATATCAAAATCTCAAACTCCGATTTAGGGATGCGATCCAAACAGGTCCTTCCAGCCTAATCATTCCTAGCGAAAAGTCTTCAAAGATAAATATGGTCCGTATAGATTATAACTCTTAAACAGCCAAGCTATCTATTGATTACAATCACTTTGACAAGGCTTTTTCAGCTTTTTCTATAGCATCTTTTTTGTTACCTTCTTGGAGAATTTTCATCAGATCAGAAAAATTAAATATTATTAGGATCAAGCTACCACCTAATCCGAAGGCAATCAGTGTATTAGATATAAAATATTCCAAAACAATAAATATACAAATGATTATACGCAGTTCTGTTGGTCCCATCAGATTGGTATCGATGGCGTAGGCATTTGTTATCTTATATCTGAGCAAGGCATTTATCATAGACCAGCCATAAGCAAAAATAAATATGAAGGCAATAAACTTGTAAGACTCAAAATAATAGTAAAATCCAAACCCGATAATTCCTATTGATATCCAGTCAACAGTTATATCTAATGCCCAACCATACCATTTCCTAGGTGTATTGCGCCAATAAGCCAATCTACCATCTAATGAATCTCCAAACCATTGGATAGCGAAGGCGATTATACTTATGATGAGGTAGATTTTATTTTCCTTCGCAAAATATAAGCCAACAGAAATAAGGATGCTACCTATAAAACCAATAGCCGTCAGCATATCCGAAGTCATCCACGATGGCATGATTTTACATAAAGCCTCTATGGTTTTTTGCTCTATGTTTTTTAAAATATTAGTTCGTTTTCGTCCTTGAGTGATATCCGGCTTAGTGTTGCTCATGTAAGATTATTGAGTCATTTTATTTTAAAAATGGCAAAAAATATATACAAAGTATTATTGGGATAACAACGCCGAAACTATCATGTAGTTTCAATTTTTTCCATATTTTTTTATTACTCTACTAAAGTACCTATGTTTTCACCATTGGCAATCCGGGTAAGATGTCCAGGCTCATTGATATCAAATACGATGATAGGTAGATTGTTTTCCTGACACAATGTGAATGCTGTCATATCCATGACGGACAATCCCATGCTGATGACTTTGGCAAAAAGAGATTTTATCATATCTCACAGCATTAGGGTTTTTTCGGGATCACTGTCGTAAATTCCATCAACTCTGGTTCCTTTCAGGATGACATTGGCGTTGATTTCATTAGCACGAAGTGCGGCAGCAGAGTCAGTTGTAAAATACGGGCTTCCTGTACCAGCTGAAAATATCACAACTCTGCCTTTTTCGAGATGTCTGATGGCTCTCCTGCGTATATAAGGCTCGGCAATTTGTCTCATTTCTATCGCCGTGATGAGCCTAGTGTACACGCCATTGGTCTCTAAGGCGCTTTGCAATGCCATGCCATTGATACATGTGGCAAGCATGCCCATATAGTCGCCCGTGACACGTTCTATACCTGATGATTCGGCACTTAGTCCACGATATATATTGCCTCCACCTATTACAATCGCTACTTCTGCTTTCTGTGCTACGAGTTCTTTTATTTGATTAGCATAATAATGCAGCATATCAGAAGAAATGCCAAATCGTTGTTCACCCATGAGTGATTCTCCGCTTAGCTTTAGAAGGATTCTTTTGTATTTCAGGGCCATGATTATGATTTTATTAGGTCGAAGGAATAAATTGGTGGGTTTTGGGTATAAAAAAAGAGCGGTTATTTGCCGCTCTCTTTTTTATTTTTATCCTAATTTTACATGCTTGAATCCTGTCGCTGTTAGCTCTGGATTTTTTGTTTTAAGATATTCGGCTACACTGATCTTGCCATCTTTAACAAAGATTTGGTTCAACAAAGTATTGTCTTTGAAAAACTTATTAAGCTTACCGATAGCTATTTTTTCAAGCATATCTTCAGGCTTACCTTCGTTTCTAGCGATTTCTTTACCTATTTCTATTTCTTTACTGATGATATCCTGTGGCACATCGTCCTTGTCCAATGCTACTGGCTTCATAGCTGCTACTTGCATTGCTGCATCTTTACCAGCTTCTAAATATTTAGCATCTGCCAAATTCAATCCTACAAGTACACACCTGCTTTATTGCCCATGTGAATATATGATGCAACCAATGGCGCTTCCAAAGTCTGATAGTCAGCTATTTCGATTTTTTCGCCGATACGAGCTACTTGTTCAGTTAGTATAGTACCTATATTGCTACCATTCATAGCTTGCTGAAGGAGGCCTTCTGCATTTGCTGGAAACGTGCTTAATGCAACTGCAGTGATGTCTTTAGTAAGTTGTACGAAGTCTTCATTTTTGGAAACGAAGTCTGTCTCACAACTCAATCTTACCACTACGCCACGCTTATTGTCATCAGATACCATTGCTATTACTACTCCTTCTTTTGCGTCTCTATCTGCTCTTTTTTCAGACATTTTTTGTCCACGTAATCTGAGCAATTCGATGGCTTTTTCGAAATCACCTTCTGCTTCAGTAAGTGCTTTCTTACAATCCATCATTCCCACTCCGGTCTGTTCTCTGAGTTCTTTTACAGCTGAAGCTGAAATTACTATTTCACTCATGGTTTATCCTTTATAAAAATTTTAAAATATTTAATTATTATCTTCTTTAGAGTCTAATTTTGCAACTCTTCTTTCTTCCAAACCTTCTTTGATGGCACTTATTACATAATCAGTGATCAATTTTACTGATTTTGAAGCATCATCATTAGCCGGAATGGCAAAATCCACTTTGTTAGGATCTGAATTGGTATCTACCATTGCGATGGTTTTCATTCCCAATCTTTTTGCTTCTGCTAATGCGATATGCTCATGGTGAATATCTACCATAAACACGGCACTTGGCAATCTGTTCAAGTTTGCAATACCACCCAATACTTTTTCCAACTTATCTTTCTCTCTTGAAAGCGTCAATCTCTCCTTTTTAGTAATAGAGATAGCAGGATCAGTAAGCATTTTGTCTATGCTATTCATCTTTTTTACAGACTTTCTGATAGTTGCAAAATTTGTCATCATACCACCTAACCATCTTTCAGTTACAAAGGCATCTTTTGCTTGTTTTTTGGTAGCAACAAAAAGAATCTTTTTACCAGATTTTGCCATTTGTTTCATGGCAAATGCAGCTCTATCCAGACATTCAGCTGTTCTGTTCAGGTCTATGATGTGAATACCTTTTCTTTCCATGAAAATGTAGGGAAGCATTTTTGGATTCCATTTTCTCTTAAGGTGTCCGTAATGCACTCCGGCTTCTAACATTTCATTATATGTCGGCTTATTCATTTTTTTTTAAATTTATCTTTAGTATTAATAAAATGATGATAAAAAGATTAACGTTTGGAGAACTGGAAGCTCTTTCTTGCTTTTGGTTTACCAAATTTCTTTCTTTCTACCTCTCTGGCATCTCTGGTAAGGAATTTCTTATCCTTTAATGGCTTCTTGAAGTCCTCATTTATTTTGACCAAAGATCTTGATATTGCCATTCTGATAGCTTCAGATTGACCTTTGAATCCACCACCAGCTACTGTGATTTTGATGTCGTATTGACCTTCAGATTCTGCTACTTTAAGTGGATCGAGAATAGTCGCCTGAGTACTTGGCATCGGAAAATAATCCTTCATGTCCTTACCATTGATGGTAATTTTGCCAGCACCTTTGGTGACGTATATTATTGCTGTAGAAGCTTTTCTTCTACCTATGCTATTTATCATTTCCATATATTATTAAAATTTAAATGGTTCTGGTTTTTGTGCAACATGCGGATGAGTAGCTCCGGTGTACAGAAACAACTTTTTGACCATTGCTTTTCCTAATTTTGTTTTTGGCAACATACCTTTGATCGCCAACTCAAGAATCATTTCAGGTCTTTTGTCCAACATCTCTCTTGCTGTTCTTCTACGAAGACCACCAGGATATCCTGTATATCTTTGATATTCTTTGTCGTCCAATTTTGTACCTGTAAATCTTACTTTGTCTGCATTTACGACGATTACATAATCACCAGTATCTACGTGTGGTGTAAAATCAGGTTTGTTCTTACCTCTGAGTACAGAAGCTATTCTGGTAGCAAGTCTACCTACGACTTCTCCTCAGCGTCAACTACATACCACTTTTGGTTTACCGTGGCTGCGTTGGCAGACTTTGTTTTGTAACTTAGTGTATCCACTTTTCTGTTTTTTGATATTTTTGTATAATCTGTTGTGCTTACGATTTTCCGTTTGCGGGCGCAAAGGTAATTCCTTTCCACTAAAAAAAAAATTTTATCACAATTTATTTTAAACAAAAATTGCATAACTCACTGAGAAACAGCTTAAATCTGGCATATAATTTTTTATGGTAATGATTGAGCACTTTAATTTTGAATATAGCCTTCTTCTTTTTAGTGGAATAGCTGGAGATGATGTTTGACAATGGATTAATATGTAATTTGTTTATATTTAGTCAAATACGCAAAAATATTTTTATCAAATAATTGGAAGATAAGTTTTTATCATATATTTTTGTGCAGATTTTTATAACCAGAACTTATCAATTTTAAAACCAGAACTTATCAAAACGAAATACTACGGTCATGGAAAACTGTTGCTCACGGGTGAGTATGCAGTACTTGATGGTGCAAAAGCGCTCGGATTGCCTACAAAATTGGGACAGAAATTAGTGGTAAAACGCACGACATCTTCTGATCTGATATGGGAAAGTCTCGATATGAAAGGCAAACCTTGGTTTGAGTCCACGATTTCATTGTTTGACTTTTCGGCTGTAACTACTGATAATCAGCAGATATCTGACTACCTCCAGAAAGTTTTAAAAAATGCAGTCAGACTCAATTCTGAATTTTTGTCGCAGTGGAATGGATTTAAAATCGAAACCCAACTTGAATTTCCTTTAGATTGGGGTTTAGGATCAAGTAGTACATTGATTTATTTGATTGCGGAGTGGGCAGAAGTGAATCCATTACTCCTGTATTTCAAAACTGAAGATGGCTCAGGTTATGATGTAGCTTGTGCATTTGCAGATGGTCCGGTCGAATATATCAATTCTCCTGAAGAAGTTTCATACACGGAAGTTGATTTCAATCCGAAATTTAAGGATCAATTATATTTCATACACTTGGGCAAAAAGCAAGATACAAAACTTGGAATAAAGGAATATCTGAAAGCTGTAAAAAATAAAGCAAATCTGGTGAAATCAATTACAAAAATCACTGAAGATATCAGAAGCGCAACTACACTTTCACAATTCCAGAATTTGATAGAAAACCACGAGGATTTGATCGCTTCGCATACTGGTTTTTCAAAGGTCAAGGATTTGTTATTCTCTGATTTTGATGGTTCTGTAAAGTCGTTGGGTGCTTGGGGCGGCGATTTTGTTTTGGCAGCTTCAGATGCTGGTAGCGAGAAAGTGCGAAAGTATTTTGCAGATAAAAGGTTACAATACATTTTTTGCATATAAGGAGCTAGTATTGTAATTGAATCAGAAAATATATAAATGAAAAAAGGGAGTTTTGGGCTCCCTTTTTTATTTACCTTACTATTCGACTCAAAATTAATATCTGTAATATTCAGGTTTGTAAGGACCATCTACTGTCACACCGATATAGTCAGCTTGATCTTTGCTCAAGGTTTCTAACTCTACACCAATTTTTGCTAAGTGCAATCTCGCTACTTTTTCATCAAGGTGTTTTGGTAAAGTATATACTTTGTTTTCGTACTTATCAGCATTCTGCCAAAGCTCCAATTGTGCCAATACCTGATTTGTAAAGCTATTAGACATCACAAATGACGGATGACCTGTAGCGCAACCTAGATTGACCAATCTACCTTCTGCAAGGATAATGATATCTTTGCCATCGATATTATAAAGATCTACTTGTGGTTTGATTTGATCTTTTGTACTACCATAGCTTTTGTTGAGCCAAGCCATGTCTATCTCATTGTCGAAGTGACCGATATTACAAACGATCGTTTTGTCATTCATCTTTCTGAAGTGCTCTTCTCTGATGATATTTTTATTGCCCGTAGCTGTAACGACGATACTTGCTTCTGCCAAAGCATTATCCATTTTTTTAACTGCAAATCCATCCATTGCAGCCTGAAGCGCGCAAATAGGATCAATCTCTGTCACTACCACTCTACAACCTGCACCTCTAAGTGATGCTGCAGATCCTTTGCCAACATCACCATATCCTGCTACCACAGCTACTTTACCTGCCATCATGATATCAGTTGCTCTTCTGATGGAGTCCACGAGAGACTCTTTACAACCATATTTATTGTCAAACTTTGATTTGGTCACAGAGTCATTAATATTGATAGCTGGTAGTACCAATGTGCCATTTTTTTCTCTTTCGTACAATCTGTGAACACCAGTTGTGGTTTCTTCTGATAGACCTCTGATACCTTGTACCAGCTCAGGATATCTGTCAAAAACCATATTGGTAAGGTCTCCACCGTCATCCAAAATCATATTTAAAGGTTGACCGTCTTCAAATGCAAAAAGTGTCTGCTCGATGCACCAATCAAACTCTTGCTCATTCATTCCTTTCCATGCGAAAACAGGAATACCCTCAGCAGCAATTGCCGCAGCTGCGTGATCTTGTGTAGAAAAAATATTGCATGATGACCAAGATACTTCAGCACCCAATTCTTTAAGCGTTTCTATCAAAACTGCTGTTTGTATAGTCATATGAAGACAACCGGCAATTCTGGCTCCTTTTAGTGGCTTGGATGCACCAAACTCTTCTCTAATGGACATTAATCCCGGCATCTCGGCCTCTGCAAGTGTGATCTCCTTGCGTCCCCAATCCGCCAACTTAATGTCTTTTACCTTATACATTTGTTTCGAATCTGTATTTACCATTATTGTATTTTTTTATTTAATAAATCAAGACGCAAAGTTATGGTTTTTATTGTTCAAATTTTGAAACTTCCTGATTCATTAACGTATTATGAACATATTTCTTTGACCTAGATCTGTATTTATTTTGGAAAAGCTCCTTTTTATATCTGAGAACTGTAACTTTGTGCTTATTTTAAAATTACGTGCATAGAACGATATGATGGATCAATTAATAAAAAAGTTTCCTGCCCAGTTGAAAGAAGGCTTGGAAATAGGTGAAAGCACAATCATAAGGCCGCATCATTTTCAAATACAGAAAATCGTCATGACTGGTATGGGTGGCTCAGGTATTGGCGGCGCTTATGTGGCTGATCTCATCGCTGACGAATGTCCTTGCCCTTATCTTATCAAAAGTGGATATACATTGCCTGCTTATGTGGATAAACACACATTGGTCATTGTTTCATCTTACTCTGGTAATACAGAAGAAACAATCGCTTCTATGCAACAGGCTATGGACAAAAATGCCAAAATCGTATGTATCTCGTCTGGAGGCAAAGTAAAAGAACTCGCCAAAACACACGGATTAGATTTTGTAGAGATGCCTAGTGGATGGCCATCGCCTAGGGCTTGCTTGGGATATTCAGTAGTATGTCAGTTATATGTTTTGTACCATCTACATCTTATTTCTGAAAAAATCATCGACAATATAAAAACAGCGGCAGATTTACTAAGCTTTGAGCAAGAAGATATCATGTCGAAAGCTGAAAAACTTGCAGAACTCATAGCCAATAAGTTACCAGTGATATACACAGCGGATCGTTTGTCATCAGTAGCAGTGAGATGGCGCCAGCAGATCAATGAAAATGGTAAAATGTTGTGTTGGCATCATGTCTTGCCAGAGATGAATCACAACGAACTGGTCGGATGGAAACACAAACAAGAAAACGTTGCCGTTATATTTTTGCGATATAGAGATGACCTAAAACAAGTACAACTTAGGACAGATCTCACAAAACAAATCATCACGGCACTAGCGCCACAAGTGATAGAAATATATGCCAAAGGCCAAACCACAGCCGATAAAATGATGTATATGACACATTTGGGAGATTGGTTGAGTTGGTATTTGGCACAAAAAAACAATGTCAATGCATCCGAAATCCAAGTAATAGATTTCCTAAAGGCAGAGCTGGAGAAATTTAAAATTTGAAGGAAAGAATATTTAATAAATCATAGATATCTTGTTTTATTCTCTAATTATTTCTTGTTAAATGGTTTGTATTTTTACCAATTGGATTTTGTGAAAATATCGACATAAATATGTGCATCGTGATCTTTGTATATATTTATCTTTTGACAAACTTCTCTGTATTTAATATTTTACCATCTTGCACTATAGTTATGAAATACATACCCGACTTAAAATGACTAACATCTACTTCACTCAATCCATCTCTTAGATAGCCTTTCATCAGCGTAGTACCTGTTTGATCTGTGATCATTACATCTGTGTCCCCTGTAATACCATACTGCTTTATTCTGAGCACATCATTGGTAGGATTTGGATATAAGGTGAAAGTACCTGATCTCACATTATCAGCGATGTCATTACTGTTGGTCAGGCGACAGTTGGCTACTCTGCATCCATTTTTATCATACTTAAATAAAAACCCAATACCTCTTTCTATCTGCGTGATGGTGTCGTAACCCAAGGTATCTTTTACAGCTGTGTACCATTGCATAGAGAGTGAGTCGTAAGCCCAATAATACGCTTTGGTAATGGTATCTACATAAAATATATCGTCTATATCATTATAGTATCCCGTCACAAAAACACTACCGCTGGAAGCTACATTGACAGAAGTAATTACAGTCTGCCTCGATACTCTGTCGTATTTTGAACCCATCGCTCTGAAATCGACTGTATCTATAGTTTCCCATATGATATCACCTTCCCTACTAAATTTGGTCAATGTCATCACTTCTACCGCATTGCTATCATCAAGCTGTGGGAATGATTTAAAAACAAACCCTCTTGTAGCCACTAAAACATTCTCTGATGAATCCTGTGCTGAATGACTTGGCCACTGTGGTGTAAGTTGTGTTTCTTTGGTACCAAAAGGAAGAGTCTTTATAGTAATAAAATTAGAATCTAAAATGTTTAAGTATGGTAAGTAATCATTATGATAATTGTAATCTAATCTAAGATTTACCGCACTATAGGTATTATTCTTATTTTCAAATAGTCCGTATAATTGCCCTACAATGAACTTATTATCCATAATACTTGACTTAATCAAAGATCCATCTTCTGGACCAATCTCAAAAATGATGGCTTTAGTGTCAAACTTTGGAAAATTGTTTTTTATATGATTTCCGTAAAGCACTATATTCCCTATTTTATTAAAAAAAGATCCGATTAAATTTACCTGATCGTTTCCTTTTTCATATAATTTCCAATAAATTTGATTGCCATCCTGATCCAACTTTAAAAGAAAACCAACAGTATAAGCTAAGCTTTCCTTATATTGGATATTACCTAAAATATAAATACTACCACTTTCATCAACTAAAATTGAGGTGGGGAAATAAGAATCATCAATGTTAGGTCTTAAGGAATATGTTTTTTCTGTTAATTCTTCATTTTTGTCCAATGTCAATAACAAGATTTCATTTCTTTTAATTAATAATGAATAATAGACATCTTTTTTACCAGCAGCAACTAATCTGCCAAATTCACGACTATAAGCAGTATTATTTATTAACTTTTTCTCTATGAATTTTTTATTTACATTACCGAATGTATCAACTATTAAGATTGATGGAAAAAACCCTTTTAACTCATCATTCAAGAAATGTTGAATTATTAAGGTATCATTTGAGATCAAAGTGCCAACAAGCGCATTAGAATAACCATCCTTTAACGATTTCTGAAAGCCTGCTTGACTAAGTAAAGGATTAGAAAAAATAAAGATAAAAATAGATAGAATTAAGAAGTGTTTCATATTTGTGGAGTTTGAATTAGGGCAAGCATCACATTGCTTGCCCTAAATATTTTATAATATCAAATAAATTTGATGAATTACATCTTTACAAATGATCCTTTACCCACAATGCTCTTGCCATTTGTAATATCAAAGATATAAATACCACTAGATAATGACGCTACATTGATTTGTTTTTCATTAATTGTTGTATTCATTACTTGCCTACCAACCGAATCATAAATATGGATTACCGTATTTTCTTTGAATAAAATATTGTTCAGATATAAAAAATCGCTTACAGGGTTAGGATAGACTTGGACATTAAAATTATCTTCTTCATTGTTTTGAATTGATCTTTGTTCTGTATCATATCCATTTTGCATAGGATGGTATAGATACCCATACATTGATAATATACTTTGAGCCCAGTATGCTCCATTGCCTTGGTAAGTACCAGCTATGGCTTCCAATCTTAGTATATCTTCTTTGGACAAAGCTTCCTTCTTTGCAACTATTTCATAAACTTTGCTGATACTGTTCGTTTCTTCGTTATCATATTTGTTTACAATTTTTTGCATGAGTGCGTCTGCCACTGACCAATTTTGAAGATGTATATACTCCTTAAGTAGCCAGAAGTCTGATCCAAACTTATCCACTTTATGTAACAAGTCAATAATTTGTTGACTATGATCTTTTTTATCATCAGATAAATAATACAAGGAGATCATTTTCTCTACTGCCTGATCTATCTGTATCTCGGTATTGGTTTTATCTTTGAACTCGGAGATTCCTTTGGTCCTATCTGCCAACCCTGACTGCAACACTTCATCAAGAATAGTCAAATCAGGAGGTAAAGAAAGACTACCTGTACCACCACCCACCGCTGTTGCACAGGTAAAGCAAAATTCTTCTTGTTCACAATAAGAGAAGCTATTTTGCACTTGGTTCACATTTGGAGAGTTAACTGGTACTTCATTAGGAAAACCTGGCCTAAGATAATAATCTATTGGTATAGACATCAAATTATCAATGCTTTTATACAGTCCTCCAGAATTAGTGAAAGTGTTTTGAGCAGCCCTAATTGATGTGAAATTTTGTAAACTTAGTTGCGTTTTTGCAATAGTATTTGCAAATAAAGATGTGCTCGGGAAGATATCTTTGGTACTGGCACCAAATGAGTTGCACGCATATCTAAGACCAAAATAAGTTTGTCCATTAGTAGCATTGGTCAGTTTGGCTTCTGCCGATATATGTAAGTTGCTGAAAGTATTGCGCCTTACAAATTTATTTACTTCCAGCGTACTGTTGTGATATATTCCTACTTTTTTATCACTTGAAGCAGGATTATAGCTTGAACCTGAGAAATTATTTTCCTGAATGCTACTATTGTTGCCGCCATCTATGTAAATACCGTAGATATTGGTACCTGAATATGGTGCTGTGGTAAGGTTGAATATATTGAAAGTAAATCGGCCACTACTTGTATTCAAGCAATATACACCATACACACAATTGGTAAATATCCCAACGTGAATATTGTTAAACTTTTGACTGAATGGACTTTCAATGCGGACACCGTATCCCAATTTGTTAAAGTATTACCACAACTTCCATCATTGTAAAAACTTATATCAGGGCAAAATGACATCTCACTACTTTTGGACCAAATGCCAATACCAGCATTGTTAATATTAGTATAACTAGCCGTATTTGTAAAAGTACACTTATAAATTTTGAAAGTCAAAACTCTTTCCAATTCAACAAATGCTATAAAACCAGATGTAAGACTGTTTGAGAAAGTTGTATTATATAACTGATCAATGCCAAAATTTTTATCAGAAGCTGATTTAAGTAAGATTGCTTTATAATTGTTATTGAAAGTAGCCCCATTTGTAAACACTCTTCCTGGGTATGCAAGATTTGCTGTATTGTCGCTTTTAACACCTATAACTGCATTTCTAATAGTAGTGCCGCTATTTACATCTACTCTTGCAAAAGTTGAAGTAGAAGATGGTACTAATTCTATTCCATCCCACCAACCAGGGTTATCAGCGGTAATGGTACATCCATTAAGGATCAAACGTCCGCCAGGGTTTATTGTGATTTTACTATTGCGACACATTGTTATATTTACTCCATTTGAAATTGTAAGCGTTGCGCCCGTATTTATAGTTATAGATCCACTTCTGACTATACCACTATTTGGCAGATTTGCTGTTGTCCATGTGGTATTTGATGATATCACATTGGTTGTGACAAAATTGTTAGCCCCTTTTGCTGCAACATTTGCAGCACTATGTATTAATGATCGGTCGTTGTCCAAGATGGATTTAATTCTTGTTCCTTGTCCGAGTGTAAAGGTATTCCAACACGATACACTGTTACTCATATAATTTGACAGTGGTGCAATGGATGGACTACAAGAAACAGTAGTATTACAATTGGTACTGGAAGTTGTAGGCAACATTGGGTTAGTATCTGCAATAAAATCTCCATTTGTAGTACCTGTGCCACATTGAATCCACCAAGGATAAGAACTTGATCCACCTTCAGGTCCCCAAGTATGAAATAATCCTAGCCAATGGCCTACTTCATGTACTAGAGATGATAATTCATTATATTTAATTACAATATTGTCATTAGATAAATTAAATGTAGAATTTGATCCACCAGGTACTTGACATGTAAATCCAGAATAAGAAGAACCTGCTGTTGGTTCGCAAATCATTTGGGTTACATATCCACTTGTGGAAGGATCTGGATTACCATTACTTAATCGCATTTCAGTTACTGAATAAATGTTAAGATATCTACTATTATCCCATTGTTTTCCACTAACCAAACTACTATGGTAAACGGTACCTCTTCCTCCCCATGGAGTTGTAGATTGATATCTAAGGATGCCCGTGGAACAATATCCATTTGGATCAATTTTGGCTAGTTTAAAAGATATTGATGTTGTACCCATCGCGCTCTGGAATTTTGAAGTTAAAGCATTTAGCTCAGCTTCTATGGTTGCATCAGATATATTTCCTAAAGTACTACTATGATTTACATGCCATACTACTGGAATTACATAAGGCCCACCGGGCACTAAAAATTCATTTGCAGCCCAAGATTGACTCGTACTTATAATATGACACATTAATAATGCAATCAATGTTTTGCTTATCTTAAAATTGAAAGAATTAAAATTTGTTTTCATTATGAAAAATTTAATGTTAAAAAATAAATTAAATAATAAACCAAATTTTAAAAGAAAAACTACATTTGCATTCCCGTTAAGT
This sequence comes from Saprospiraceae bacterium, assembly GCA_016717105.1. Taxonomy (GTDB): domain Bacteria; phylum Bacteroidota; class Bacteroidia; order Chitinophagales; family Saprospiraceae; genus OLB9. The sequence continues at coordinate 156,008 of JADKGF010000002.1, forward strand.
GCGGTTGGGAGTCTGCACCACTTATCAGAGTGGATTTATGTAGGCTCTCTTTTATTTGGTTCGTTCATTGACTTGTAAATAATTACCACCATTATCAATGCAAAATCTTAAATTTGTATTGAATTGACAGTAATTAAAACTAATATACATGCTGCAAGGTTCTGCCTCCTGAGCCAGTTTCCTTAAGGTGTTTGTTTAATTTCTTTTGTTCATTGTGGATATAGGTTTTAAATTAATAAAAATAATAATTTTAATAAATAACTCACCATATTTTTTTGAAGATTGACACTTTTGCCTAATCTATAAAATTATACATGCTATTTTAGCAAGTAATAGAGTACAAATATTTTTAGGCCTTTAGAAAAATCTAAAGGCATTTAAAAATTCAAATAATAGCTTCAAAAAATATCTTCTTGTCGGGGAAAAATATTTTCTGTATCTATCTAAAAATTAAAAACGGGTGAGTAATATTAAAAATCTAATCTTTGAATTAAAATAATGAATATCTTTTTCTTATTTTATTTAGGTTTCAAAAGCGTAAGCAAATGTAAAGTCAAAATCTTAGTAAACAAGCTTTATAATGTTAAATTTTAGTTAATTTTTCATAAATAAAGTGAATGTCTAGCATAATCAGCAGATTATCAATGGAATAGAAATTATATTTTGCTAAAATAATATATTGTAGAAAATTACGGATAGATTAATGCTTTTAAATAGAATATTCCAGTGACTTACTGGTTTTAGCGTACTCATCTTTCCACGCAAGTATAACAAGCTCATTATCTGAAAGACCGAGATAATCATTTTTGGAAAATTGTAAAATTTCAGTTTTGAAGCCTACATCTTTTAAGCGGTTTTCTAGACCTTGGGCGGCATAAATTCGTACATGATCCTTTTGACCAAAGTGTTTTAATCTAAGTTCTGGTGTATTAATACTGTAATCTTCATAAATCGTTTCACCCAAGAAAGGCGTTTGAATTATGATTTTCCCTTTTGGTTTTAATACTCTGAAGAGTTCTTTCATTGCCAACATGTCTTCGATGATATGTTCTAAAATATGGTAACAAATGATTAAATCAAATTTGTTGTTTTCAACACCTATAGATGTAATATCAAAATGATAATCGGCAAGAAATTCATTTTCGAAATCTGTAGCAAAATATTCAATTTTTTTGTTCTTTTTTAGTTTTCTGTATTGAGACCTTGACGGAGAAAAATCTAAAACAGTAAAGCCATCTTTTAAGAATTTTTCATCAAGCAACTTATTTAGTCTCCTCGTTCTCGGCAAACTTCCACATCTAGGACAAAGCAAGTCGCCAGTTTCTATTTTTTCAAATTTTTTAAGTTTTGCTTTACAAATGTTGCATTCACACGTATCTCCTTGATAAAATGGATATAGTAGATTTCTTAAATCTTCTTCATATTTAAAAAGCAATTTCTGAGGTATGACTTTTCTGACAATGTTTTTTAAATGCACATACATAATTCAAATTAATGCATATTTTCTGTAAAGACGGCGATAAATTTACCTATATCAGTGGAAGCCAACTATAGACACAAATTGTTCGCAAAGCTACTAATAAGATGCCTAAATTCGCATTAGTTTTTTAAGATACCTACTACACCAACATATTGAACTGGCGTTTTTGATTTGGCCAGCTGTTTCATAATATTCTTTGTTTTTATGAATAATTTATTTGGAGATAAACACCTTTTCGACGTGTATTGTTTTATTATTTATAAAATTTATAAAATATAAACCTGCTGGCAATTTCGATACATCTAGGTTTATTGTATTTTCTCCATAAATGGTTTTTTCTATCAAATTTGTTCCAAAATGGTCCGATAAAAATACACGTTGAAAAAGGTTATTTTTTGAGAATTCGATATGTATGTTATCATCAGTCGGATTCTGGTAAATCTCTATTTTTTCAAGATGTTCCGTTTGATTATCTTTGGTACTACTGATGATATTGCATTCATCCAATGTACCTTCGCAGTAAGCAAAAAAACTAACACTTGAATCTAGATAAAAACCCGTGGTTTCTGTTTCTATTCCAACGCCTTCTACAAGCCTCATCGTTTGTATAAATTGCAATCCACCATATATGAACCCTTGAAAGTATAAAACCTTGCGCATTTTACCATAAAGTTCTTCAGTTTAATTGATCTATTGTAAAGGTGCCGTATATCTACACCTGGTGAATATTTTAAGAGCAGATGATAGGTATCTCCCTTTTGGTTAAAATCATCTAAATGTTCATTTTCATCGCAAACTGATAAAAATTTATTGCAGGCAAGCAAAATACTTTATGTGGAGTATCTTCTCTTAGAACAATTGTGAGTTTAAATTAGATTTATTTGGTAAGGAATATATGGATAAAAGCAAGGTGGAAATTGACATGGATGATGTCCAGGTAGGCTATTGTACATCAATTTTGAGTAATTCACACCATTAATGATTGTATCTTTGCCTATAGTCAACAAAAATGCCCCTGTTGAACGAGGTATGTCTCCACCATCAGTTTGAATATTAAACCAATATTTATTAGGACCAATCAATGGTATATATTTGTGTTGATGATTGACGGAAAATAGTACTTCATTTCTTCAGTCTTTATTGAGATAATAATTTCTCCAATTTTGCTCAGTTTATCTCTTATCAGTATTCTTTTACCAAGATAGGAATAAACTTCCATAAAATTAATGCAAAATCCTGAATTTTCAAATTTTTGGGTTATTAAAGTCGTTTATCAGAGGAAAATATTAAAATTATGTCGCTTAAAATTACATTCTATCTATCAACCTACATAATACTCGTCGTACACCACTTTTTCTACCGCCTTGCGATATGTATTAGGACTTTTGCCTGTTTTCTCTTTGAACAATCTATTGAAATGCGAAAAATTATTAAAACCTGACTCAAAACATACATCTGCAATGGTGTGTTTTTCTTCACTTAGCAGCTTACAGGCATGGACAATTCTGAATTCATTGACAAATTCTGTAAATGTTTTTCCGGTAGCTTTTTTGAAATATCGGCAGAATGATGGTACCGTCATATTGGCTTCAGCAGCGATTTCTTCAAGTTGGATCGCCTCGGTAAAATGGGCACGAACGTATTTATATATAGTATCGATCTTATGTGCATTTTGACCTTGGATGATGAGTGATACACCGGCTGCATTGAGTACATTGTATTCTTTAGAATTGGCCAAAATCTGGAGTATATTCAGAAATGCTATCAATTTGTCGAATTCATTCATATAAAACAGGTCATCAAGTCTAGCGCCTACTTCATTTTTTGTATTACCATAAAATGATAGTCCAGCCTTGGATCGTTCGAATAGCTGGAGGATATTGGACATTTCGGGCAATCCAAAAAAGTTTTTACCCAAAAAACTCTCTTTCATCTGTACCACGATCTCAGAACTGTCACCGGAGAGTCGATCTGTAAATCCATAATGCGGCAGATTAGGTCCCAAAAATATCAGATCACCACCATTGTAATAAGATATATGATTGCCGATATGTCTCTTACCACTGCCTTGCTTGATATATACGATTTCCAATTCAGGATGAAAATGCCAAAATGGAAGAATGTTGGGATTGATTTCTTCAAACTTTCGCAAGGTAAATGAATGTCCAAAATTAGGGACGATCTTTTCGAGTGCTGGTGTTGACATAACGGACTTTGTCATTATCTTCTGATTTGAATACAAAAATAGGCTATTTTCCATATTATCATCGGATGAAAACATTTCATTTGTATTTAATTAACTTTAATTTAACTTTAGAATTCTAATTAAGGTAATATAATACATATTGTGGCAAATTTAGGCGTAGAATAGTCCATCTCAATAGCCTTACCTTTGCAGTATCAATTTTGATTTTATCATTCTTAAACATATTTTACATGAAAACGCAATTATTTGTTTTATTATTTTCATTTCTTTCAGTGGGTATTTTTGCAAACAGTAATCCTGTATTCACTAAAGTAGGAGACAAATCTATCACGATCAAAACCGGTAATTGGAAAAGTGATGCAGTAAACGTCATCATAAAAGACGCAGATGGCGCTACTATCTTATCTGAAAATCTCAATACTGATAAAACTGGCAGAGTGTATAACCTAAAAAATCTTCCTGCAGGTATTTATTCTATAGAAATGTCGGATGATTTGAGAATCACCACACAAGCATTTACCCTCAATAAAGATGCTGTAGTGATGGACAAAGCAGTTGAGACTTTGTATAAGCCGGTATTCGCATCATCTGACAATACGGTAGATTTAAATTTGATGAATTTGGGTAATAATGTGTCTATCAAAATTACTGATAGACAGAATAACACCTATCTGGATCAAAAAGAACATGAAACTTCTATCAATAAGCGATTTGACGTTTCTTCATTGCCTGCCGGCATATATACGATGAGTATAAATATGGACGGACGTACATTTTCGCATGATTTTACAAAGTAAAACTTGGTTGTCCGACTTTTGATGTGGACAAGTCAAGTAAATAATTAATGTGGCTTTAATGATTTTGTAAAGGCTACCGGATACAGTTTCGGTAGCCTTTCAAGTTTTATATAGGGAGATTAGATGCTTGACGAATCAAAATCAGTCTATTACCGTAACACTTCCGTACAAGGTTTTTTCTTCGCCATTGTCCATATAGCTGATGAGATAGATGTACACACCTGCAACTACTTTTCCTTGTGGATTCCATCCTTGTTCTCTGTTGTTTACTTGTGCATCTTTACGATGAAAAATTAGATTGCCCCATCTATCATATACTGCCAATGTATAGGCGGAAGATTGATTGCCTTTGATATAAAAAATACTATTTTCAGGATCGGTGGCATGGTTTGCGATGATATTGGGCACAAAAAGTGTAGCATCGCGAAAACTAACTCGTAGATGTGCTTCATTTTTACATCCGTTGATGTCTTCTACTGAGATGGTATAAATGCCATCATGTGCCGCCAAAAGTTTCGGAAAAGGACAGTCATCACAGTCTAAATGATTTGCTGGTGACCATCGGTAAGATTCTATATCTCCATCATAAGAGACTGGTATCTTCAGACCTGACATAAACACAGTATCGATCATATCTACAGCAAATACTTCTGGAACAGGATGGCTAGTAATAGTAATTTCCTTTTCTTGTGGGCAACCATTCTGGTCTGTGCCTGAGATGATATATGTACCACTTTCCGTAATGGTTATTGTCTTGCCAGAATTGACTCCATCTACCTTCAGCTGGTCGTGTGGTGAAGTGATTATGATCTTTGCAGTATTTCCCGCACAAACATCAAAATCACCTTCCACAACCAAGGGTAAGATAGGGAATGACATAAGATCCAAGACGAGATATACACTGTCACAACCTTGACTACTTCTAAGTGTATCCAAATAATAACCAGGTACAGCATAGATTTTGCCCATATTGGAATATGTTTGTCCTGCGCAAAGCTGTGTATAAATAATCTTGTTGATGGCAGGTGGCAAGACCGATATGGCGAATGTATCAGCAGCGGTGCAGCCATATTGATTGGCGATTTGGTAAGAATATATGCCAGCTTCGGTAAAGATTCTCAAACTATCATTCAATCCATCAAACCACGTCAAGGTTGTATTATTTTCTACGTTAATATCTGCGATATACCGATCATCAAAACAAATTGCTGCATCTTCTACCTTTGATATCGATGGTACAGGTTTTATAGACAAAGAGATTTGTGCGGTATCGTAGCAGATGCCATTGCTAGTTTCATAGTAAATGATGTCGTCAATAGGCGCATTTATATCCTTCAGATGGTCCAAAGTATTAAAATCTGCATCATAAAAAGTGCCGCCTTGATCTGCAGATTCTTCTGGTAAGTTAGCTAAGGAAATAGATGTATCGCCATCACAATAGGATCGAGAAATATCCATACCAGCATAGGGCAATGGGCCTGCTATTTTTTAAGGTCGCAATAGCTGTGTCTCCTACTATGCCATTGTACCACGCTTGAAATCCTATTTTTACCTCAGTGACACTTGGGTCATTATTGATATCTAGATATGCATTGCGTATCGCATCTTCAAACTCAAGTATCGTAGTGCTACCATTATTGATGATTCTTTGCCAGAAATTGGAACTAGTTTTTAGGAAATAATTCCCATTAGGAAAATTCATATACTGCGAAAATCTCGGATCAAGTATGAAGATATCGATGCTATCTATGGGATATTCATTATTGATGTGGATGTCTAGATCGCTCATAGGTATATGGGTAAATGCACACAAGCTATCGATCTGAAAGTCCCTATCCGATGCTGTATTATCATTTTTGTCCAGATCTATGTATCGCTGACACGACGCCCAGGTGCGATCATTGATGTGTTGTATATCTCGTATCCTATTGGTAGAAAATTGATGGATGAAAGACCAATATAATTCTTCCATCTGGTAATCTGGCCAGTCACCAAATCCACCCGATCAATCTGTATAGTATCTCTTTGACCCATATAAAATACATTTTGAATGGTGTAAAGAATCGTACTGTCACAAGCATATTGATAGGAGAGCAAATTGGTATCATCAAAGTAACCTAGAGATGTCAGGTCTTGATTAATTGCAATTGTGTTATTTTCAGGATCGTACAAATCTGCATAAGCAAGATAAACATTGCCATCAAGCATAATGTACTTGTCTTTATGCTTCTCTAACTTTCTGCTGATCATTTTCAATTCAAAATTCGTGGAACCTGCCGCAAAATTTGGTATTTCCCTAATAATATTAAAATCAAAATTATTAATATTCAAAATTCCTTTATGGCCCCCAATATAATACAATGAATCATTGAGTTGATCTATTTGATGTGTTTGATGAAAATTGGCCATAAAAATTGACGTTACCTGTGTAACATCCACATGATAATTAAGTAGGTCATTTTCATCGTAGGAAATACATCGCCTTCCTTCTCCAAAAAATAAATAGTCTTTCTATCTGTACTAAACGCAAAACTGATAATTTGAAAATTATTGCCTGTCATATTTGGATGGACAAAGCGAATGGAATCCAAGCGAAACAGCACTTGCCGATCTCCAGTTTGTATGTCAAACATGTACATTTCGTAATAGGATGGCATATCAAGTTTGCCAGAAGAATTCCAAAGATAAGTTTTCTGAGCACCCAGCATAAAGCCAGATGCACAGAAAATCAATATAATAGATATTCTTTGAATGAACATCATTTTTATGCTTTGATGCAATGATATAAAATCCCTAATATCTTGAAATGTCATTTAGTTTTCTGCTTTAAATTATCAAGTTTCAATTTCGTTTTTTAGGATGCATAATTATTCTTAGACAAAATTAAACAATTTTTTTTTGAAAATCAGAAGTTTCAAGACATTATTTTTGTAAAGGCTACCGGATACAGTTTCGGTAGCCTTTCAAGTTTTATATAGGGAGATTATCATACTTTTGTAAAAAATATCGCAATGGACATTGGTATCCGACCTTATACAGATGTAGATAAAGTGGCCGTTTTATCTTTGATAAAGTTAAATACGCCGCTTTATTTTGCTGAAAGTGAAGCAGTAGATTTCTCACATTATTTGGATCACGAAAAGGAAATGTACTTTGTGGCATGTATTGAAGGCGAAGTGCTCGGTTGCGGCGGTATCAATTTTGAAGACAATCACCAACTGGCAAAGATTAGTTGGGATATGGTACTTCCTTTATATCATGGGAAAAATGTAGGAACAAAGCTATTGAAATATCGATTGGACATTATACAAAATCAGTTTTCTTGCCAAAAGGTACAGGTAAGGACATCACAACAAGCATTTAGATTTTATGAAAAAAATGGTTTCTCCCTTACGAAAATTACTAAAGACTATTGGGCACTGGGATTTGATTTATATGACATGACCTTGATGAAATAATATATTTAGAAAAGTCTATCGCTCATCATACAAAATTTTATCTTTGTGAATGGAAATTAGTGTCTTCTGTACATTAAGCCATCTTGATAATTATAAAATTTTACGAATATGTTATTTTCGAAAGTAAGTTTGGTGGTAGCGACCATTGCGGCATTAATATTGATTTTTGTTTCGTCATGTAGGGAAAAACCTGCGGCAGTACAAACAGTTACTGAAACTTGGGAAAAGCCTAGAGTACCAGATTGGCACAAAAATGCCACCATTTATGAAGTGAATCTTCGCCATTATACCAAAGAAAATACATTCAAATCTTTTGAAGCACAAATCCCAAGGCTCAAGGAAATGGGCATCGACATCTTATGGTTCATGCCGATAAATCCTGTTAGTGTTAAAAATAGAAAAGGCGAATTGGGTAGCCCTTATTCTATCGGCGACTATTATAAAACAAATCCTGATTATGGGACTTTGGATGATTTCAAATCTATGGTCAAAGCCATCCACGATGCAGGTATGCACATTATCATCGACTGGGTACCCAATCATACCGGATGGGACAATCCTTGGATTACCGAACATCCTGACTGGTACACTCATGACAAGGATGGAAATATCATCGACCCGATCGACTATAATACAGGAAAATCATGGGGCTGGACGGATGTAGCTGACCTTAATTTTGATAATAAGGAAATGCGTATCGGCATGATCGACGCATTGAAATATTGGATCAATGAGACGGGAATCGATGGATTTAGAATGGATGTTGCGCATGGTGTACCTGTAGATTTTTTGGGCGCAATGTGCAGACAGTTTATATAAAATCAAACCACTGTTTATGTTATCTGAAGGAGAAGTACCTGATATTGTCAATAATGGCACTTTTATAGCAGATTATGGTTGGGAAATGCACCATACGCTCAACGAAATAGCAGCAACACAAGGAGCCAGCAGAATCAAACGTGCAAATGTGGAACAAGGAAATGTCAAAGAAGGAGAAAAGGCTATAATCCAAAAAACAGCACTAGATATTGACACTATCTTAGCTAAAAAGTCCAATCAATATCAGAAAGGATATCAAATGCAGTTTACATCCAATCATGATGAAAATTCATGGGCTGATACGGAGTTTGCGCGTATGGGTGACGGGCATTTGGCATTTGCGGTATTGACAGCGACATTTAATGGCTTCCCATTGGTATATACTGGTCAGGAATCCGCAATGGATAAGAAGTTGGAATTTTTCAAGAAGGACGAAATCCCTTGGGGAGATTACAAATATGCGCCATTTTACAAAACACTTTTCGATCTTAAGCACCGCAATAAAGCACTTTGGAATGGAAGTTATGGTGGACCATTGGTCAAAATAAAAACCGGAAATGACACCAATATTTTTGCCTTTACCCGTGAGAAAGATGGAGATAAGGTATTGGTCATCATCAACTTATCTTCAAAAGATCAAAAGGGAAACATCCAAGGCGCTGCAGGTAGCTATACCGATGTATTTACAGCCACAAAGCAAGAATGGAAAGACGGCGATAGTATATCTTTGAAACCATGGGAATATAAAGTGTATTCCAATAAGTGATAAGTCTAAGGTTTATATTATTCGTAACTCATTGAAAACAAATATGTAATACATTCGAATTATTGTATTTTTAATATTTGCAATGGTTGATTATAATAAATTTGTGGCACATCGATTTTATTAAAAACAAAAGGCATTCATTTTTTGACTTGATTTTCAACAAAATACATACGACATAAAATATTTTGTCGTACCTTTGTGCCCATTTTCAAAATTTATTATTAACCACTGTCGCAAACAATCATCAGGCGACATACAAATATTTTATAAAAATGGTAGAAGATAACGGTCTTGACCACAAAGAAGAAAACGAAATCGATATTGAAGACATTTCAGATGTAGTGCTTGAGCAAACTGTTGAAACACACTCATCTGCTCATGATGACTTTGATTGGTCTGTAGGCAAAAGAAATACAGTAAAGTATGACAATGCCGAACACAAAAAATATTTTGAAGAATACGACAGATCACTAAATTCAGTAGCTGAACTTGAAGTGGTAAAAGGTCGTGTTACATCTATCCACAGTGGAGATGTAGTTCTAGACATCAATTATAAGTCGGACGGTTTGGTATCTTTGTCAGAATTTAGAGATACACCAGATCTGAAAGTAGGAGACTATGTTGATGTGTATGTTGAAAACAAAGAAGATCTAAGAGGTCAGTTGGTTTTGTCAAGAAGAAAGGCGAAATTGCTCAAATCATGGGATAATTTGGTTGATTCTTACAAAAACGGTTCTATCATAAAAGGTTTGGTAGTCAGTAAAACTAAAGGTGGTCTTATCGTAGACTGTCTTGGATTAGAGACTTTCTTACCTGGTTCGCAGATAGATGTGAAGCCTATTACAGATTATGATATCTATGTAGGTAAAACAATGGAATTTAAGGTAGTGAAAATCAATGAAGCGATCAAAAACGCCGTTGTATCACACAAAGCCCTTATCGAAAGCGATCTTGCAGAACAAAGAGAAACCATCATTGCAGGACTTGAAAAAGGTCAGGTACTCGAAGGTGTGGTCAAAAACATCACAGACTTCGGAGCATTTATGGATCTTGGTGGTGTCGATGGATTGTTGTATATCACAGATATCTCTTGGGGTAGAATCAATCATCCAAATGAAGTATTGGCACTTAATCAAAAAATCAATGTCGTTGTACTTGACTTTGGTGAGGACAAGAAGAGAATTTCACTTGGTCTTAAGCAATTGACTCCGCATCCTTGGGAAGTATTGGATAATACCATTGCTGAAGGTAGCGTAGTGACTGGTAAGATCGTCAATATCGAAGATTATGGTGCTTTCTTAGAAATCATCCCTGGTGTAGAAGGTTTGATCCACGTATCTGAAGTAAACTGGAGCAACCAACCAGTAAATGCAAGAGACTTCTTCACATTTGGTAGCGAGATGAATGCGAAAGTAGTCACTATCGACCGTGATGAAAGAAAAATGTCACTCAGCATCAAGCAAATGACAGAAGATCCATGGAGCATCGTATCCGCTAAATATCAATTGGGAACAAGACACGTAGGTGAAGTTAAAAATCTGACTCCATATGGTGTATTTGTAGAATTGGAGAATGGTATCGGTGGTATGGTACACATTTCTGATCTTTCTTGGACTAAGAGATATTCACATCCATCAGAATTCACTAAAGTAGGAGAGAAGATTGATGTTTCTATCCTTGAAGTAGATGAAGATAGCAGAAAACTTTCTTTGGGTCATAAGCAATTGGAAGAAAACCCATGGGATACTTTCGAAAATGTATTCCCTGTAGGTTCATATCACGAAGCTACCATCGTCAAGAAAGATGACCGTGGCGCAGTAGTTCAGTTGCCTTATGGATTGGAAGCTTATGCACCAATCAAGCACATCAAGAAAGAAGATAATTCTAATGCATCTAATGATGAAACATTGACCTTTAAGGTGATTGAATTCAACAGAGATGACAAGCGAATCATTGTTTCACATACTAGATACTTGGAAGATATCCGTAAGGAAGCTGACCAAATGGTTCAAAGCGAAAAGGTAAAGGAGAAGGAAGAAGTTAAAAAATCCATCAAAACCACTCAGTCTAAGGTAGAGCTTTCTACTTTTGGTGACATCGAAGGATTTTCAGAACTTAAGGAGCAAATGGCTGCTGCAAAACCAGTAGCTGAAGCACCTAAACCAGAAGCACCTAAAGCTGAACCTAAAGCAGAAGTACCTGCGGAAAAACCAGCTCCGGCAGCAAAAGCAGCTAAGCCTGATGATCTTAAAAAGATAGAAGGTATCGGACCTAAAATCGAAGAACTTTTGCATAATGCAGAAATCATGTCTTTTGCTGATCTTGCGAAAGCAGAGGTTAGCACACTCAAGGACATTTTGAATGCAGCAGGTTCAAGATATCAGATGCATGACCCAACTTCATGGCCGATGCAGTCAGAAATGGCTGCCAATGGTGAGTGGGACAAGCTGAAAGAATGGCAGGATAACGCTAAAGGTGGTAAGATCGAAGAATAATTCTGATCGAACCTTTCAATATAAAAAGCTCTTGTGTCACTGATGCAAGGGCTTTTTTATTATAGAAAAATAACACAGTGACTTAAATGAAAATTTCAGAACTATATCAACTAGTTTTCATTTTCATTATCAAAATTAGAGAAATTTAGGTTAATTTTTAATGAAGCTTCCGTGTTTAAATGTGCCATCCTTAGATCTCAAGGTCAAAATATATAGACCTGGACTCAATGATGATATATCTATCTGATCAGTAGCATTGCCTGATTGCAAATTGACTCCATTTATGCTGGTGATTTCATAATCTTGTGTTTCGCAAGCATGGTCTCTACATATATATAGGCGATCAGTCGATGGATTAGGAAAGATATGTAAGGATGTAGGATTACTATCGATATGAATACTAGAAAGTGATGTATTGTTTCTGACACATATTATATAGAGATCGTCATTTTTTGCAGCTTGGGTAGTAATACCAAAACTAGTATCAAAATACCAAGCTCTGGTGGCTTGATTGTTTTGCGAAGTAGATGACCAATACTTTTTGACACCTACATTTGGAAATATTGAAGTATTAATACAAGGCATTGTGAGAGCTACATCCTGCAAAGACTGCAATTCTTTAATATTGGGCAATCTCCAATCACTGTATTGATCTATTGTTAAGTTCTCAGCGTGCTTGATCGCATTTTCCCATGAGAGAGCAGTCTCATAAGGCAATCTTTGCCACATCAATCCTGTAAGACTATCTATTAATATTTGCTCATTTATCAGTTTGAATCTTTCAATGATATTTTTTGTATAAGTATTTCTTACTGCTCTGGCATGAAATCTTTTAGTTCCACCTGCAGAAATAGTTTCAGTTTTTAAATGATTGCCGATGCCGCCACCTGCATTCGTTACCCAGATTTTATTGATATCGTTAGCCTGTACATCGCTGGTCCACCAATATTCTGCATTGGTCTTTGGGAAGTAAATGATGTCGAGCGATGGATTATTAAATTGAAGATTCTGTATAGTGTATGCTTCTAGCGCTGTGGGAAGTCTCCAATCATCGTAGCCACCCAAGGAAAGGTTTTCTACATAGATTTTAGCATTTTCAATGGTCATCTCACCGCCATCTATCTTCTGCCACATAAGACCCGTAATAGTATCTGTGATCGTCCCATCGCCATTATCCATATAATAAGGAGTAAGGTCGGAATAATCATTATCTTCTCCATAGGTATCTGTATAGCTTTTCGTTTGACCAGTATCAGGAAGTCTTTTGATTGTTTTGGAAATGGATTGCGCTACTAAAACTTGGGTAGATAGCGTGAGTATAAATATATTGAATATGGTTTTCATTATGATTATTGAATGATAAATTTTTGTTGGATACAAGTACTTCCTATGTTTAATTGAAGTGTGTAAAATCCTTTAACAAGGCCATTCAAGTCCACATCTTCTTCAAATGTATCTACAAATTTCACTTTTTTTCCAATTGAATTATAGAGTTCCATTCCCTTTATATTCTCTTTATTAATATATTCAGGCAATTTGATACTAATATGGTTTGTTGCTGGATTTGGATATATTTGCAAATCTGATTTGATCTGAGCTCCGAGAGGAACACTAGATAGTGCAGGCACATTATATCTGACTACGACTTCATTATCTAAGATTATATTGGTGCTCCAGATAAATTGTGCATCAGATATTGGATCATCAAAAATATTTGTAAAATTGGTGTATGCTGGTTTATTATTTACTCCAATTGTTGAGTTTGTATATTCGTTTGCAGCTGGCCACAGGCTATCATCAAATGTAGGCATCATGAAATCCTCTGGTCGCTTCCAGTGTAAGGCATAATAAGTGCTACCATTGTTACTATCTTGCGTGCTACACTTATTTGACAAGCGGGTAGTGCCTGACTCCTCAGGACATTTTAAGTCTATAATCGGTGAAGTATAAAATGTCTGTGCTTTCCATGATTTATTGGTGATAGCCACTGTTTTGTCTGATGAATCTTTGAATACTGCCACCATGCCACCATCTCCAGGATGGTATGCAAATCCACCATTAAGTTCTGAACCAAGGCCGAGATTTTCTTCCCAATCAACTAGGAGCATGGCTATCGTAAATGGTCTATTAACTTTAAATCTTACAATACTTGAATTGAATTGTGTGAAAGGAACTGCATCTTTACCTACTGCTACTCCATTAATATACATTTCAAAATAATTGTCTGCAAATACATACGCAGTTATGACTTCACCATCTGGATTTATTGTTACAATATCATCATCTGTTAATGTTGATAAAGCTTCCATAACATTGGCATTATTAGCACCTACACAGATATTGTGTAGATCTGGGGCAATTGGAAATGACAAATTAGTGAAATTGGTTAGGGCTGGTACGGTCCAGTCAATATTGTCAGTAGATTTGATAATCCCCACACCAGCTTTTCTACCTCCATCACAGGTATATAAATTATTGACAGTCGTAGTCGCCTTACCTTGAGAGACGGAAGCAGTACCATTGTATTGAGCAGATGCATACGCAGGAATGCTCAATAGCAAAATAATCAAATACTTATTCATGATGGCGATATTTTGCAAATCTTTAAGCATGTTAATAGATGATAATTTTTTTTGTAAAATTGCCATTCCTCGTGTGCATGTTGAGAATGTATACACCTGGAGGAAATCCAGCTGTATTGATAGTATTATTAAATCCAACTTTTTCAAATACCAATTTTCCATCCAGATTGATGATGCTTATTTTCTGAATATCACTTTCATGTATATCATCTCCTGGCTCTATGGTGAGGAGATTTGATGATGGATTCGGATATACTAGGAAGCTAAAATCAAATTTTTCATCGGCAGTGGCAGTAGTAACATTACACTGTGTAAATCCATTATAAACATTGGTTACCGTACCTGTGGGACTTACGAAATCGAAGGTATATTTTCCAGTATTATTCCAAGAATAATTTACATTGTATTTCTGTCCAGCACGCGTATATTCTAATTTGTAACCATTTTTTGCGTCATTGGCTGCAAAATCTGTGATTGTAGCTCCTTGTAGCGGTGTCAATGCTGGCCTCACTCCTTTAGCAGCAGCTTGAGGTATGATTTGTAAGGTATTATCTTCCGTCACTTTTCCTACCATATTGCCGATCATATAGGGCTTTTGGGCAGTACCGTGATAATGATATACGCCATCATCGCCTATATGACCATGGTTAGCATCTAGAGACTTCATAGGGCTACCATCGGGCTCTAGAGTGCCATATACCGCAAAACCATCTAATGCATAAGCAATAGCATTGGTGGGTGCTGTCTGTCCCAAGCTATGTAATTGTAGCGGCGCTGTATGGTAATGATAATCATCTGCACGTCCTGAGTGTCCTCCATATATATCCAACTGACCATCTTCTAATGCATCCACGCCTGTATTCGTGTGAGGATTGAAAATGGGCACGCCATTGGCAGCTATAGCGATGGCACCGCGTAAGAAATGCTTATCATTGACAGGGACAGGTACAGCTGCTAATTCAGGATTGAGTGGTATAGACCATGCATTTGCGCCTACATAACATTGAGGGATTGGCACTTGTTGTTGCCAGCTAGTGATACCTTTCATCATCGTATGATTGGGAATGCCTTTAGATTCTACATAGAAATAATCGCTGTCCCAGGAAGTAAATACATCAGGTTTGAATGGTTTAAATGCTTTGTCTATATCCAACGGGTCAGTCTTTATAATCGTATATAATCTGTTATTAGTAAAACCCATAATTCCCAAAACCGCAATAAAGATTACTGCTCGTAAGGACCAATTAAATCGCATAGTGATCAAGAGATAAGCAAACAATCCCAAGATTATAGCAAGAATTAATGCATATTTCCATGAGAAAGCTACGATATTGGGTTCGTCATTGGTGCCAGTACCACTACTTTTGTTTATTTGATCGATCTTTTCTATTCTAGATTTCAGGATGGCTTGATCATATTGAGAAAATCGATCTAGAGGAAAATGTACCACGACGTTATCTTCTTTTTGAATATAGATATTACCATCTTTATACATCAGAAATGAGCCATAAATAGGGCTTTTTTCATATTGGATGGTCCATGATTTTATTCCTGCGTGATCATGGTCATGACCAGAATGCGCCAATACATTGAATGAAAAGGATAAGATTCCTAATAATATAATGGCACTTTTCAATATCGTTTTCATGTAATTAAAATGTTTATTTGTATTTAATAATCTGGCCTGAGGAGATATTATTTGCTTCATCTGTGATGCGGTAGAAATAGGTGCCTGGCTGTACTATATTGCCATTGTCGTCGGTTCCTTCCCAGATGATCTCATATTTTTCCGGTGAAAGTAAGCTATTTTGAACCAATATTTTAATTTTTCTACCCGATAGATCATAAATATCGACATTGATTTTTTGTGATTTTTCCAATGTGAATGATATTTTTGTCTGCTCTTGAAATGGATTTGGATAGATCAATTCATCCATATAATCTCCATTCCACAGTATAGATGGACTATTAGATAAAGTATCGTAGCACGAATTTGGTTGTATAAAATATGTGGCCGCAATATCCTTGTTTTTTCTCGTAGGTGTTTCATTGACTGCCGAATAAGCTCTCACGTATTCTACTTTTACATCATTGGGACTTACATTGATGCGGAGATGACCCGAGTTAGGCAATATCTGACCACTTACATATCCATATTCTGTTGCTTGATTTGCATTTTGAAAAGATTTATGGCTAGGCTGTGGACATTCTTGATAGATCAGACAATCTTTCTCTTGCTTACCAAAGAAGTGGTCATGGCCATGGAAGAATATATTTACTTTATTCTCCTTGAGTAATTCCTTGATAGGCTTATACCATCCAGGTCTGTTGGTCGTAAATCCATAACTGCCGTCTTGATTGTTTCCGCCCCATTCGTACCAATCAGCAAACTCTATTCCACCTCTTCCGAGTGGATCGCCTCCCACTAGTTGATGACAGAAAACAAATGTATATAGCGAATGATCATTTTCCAAAGTCTGCTTCAACCAGTCATACTGTTTCTTACCCAAAGTCCATTTCCATCCCGTATTGGCATCAGGCTTAGAAGTAGTGTACCAGTATGGATCCAACACTACAAAAAGCACATCTCCCCAAGTCCAAGCATAATAATTTTCCCTTATTCCGACTAGTGGATGATCGGTGTCATCACCAGTATAGAAGTTGTCAGGCACAGGATTAGCATAATATTTCTTACGTTCGAGTGTGCCTATCACCGCCGTATTATCAGCGCCACCATTTAATACCCAGCCTGCCTCACCCTCATGGTTGCCCAAGGTGATAAACAAAGGTGCGGAGTGACACGTTGCTTCATAAAATGACCGTGTATATTTACATCGACTAGTGATCGTATCTTTTGTGATCTTACCATTTGCATTTTTGAGCTTATCTGTCATGATGATATCACCCATATCTATGATGAAATCTGGCTGGTCATCTAGTTGATTTTGAAGGCAACGACGATATACTGCAGTATCGCTTTGCTCATCCAAATGTGGGTCCGCTTGTACTACGAATGTGTAGGATGATCCTAGTGCTCTCTGGGTATGGAAAGTATAAACTGGTCTGTATTTCCAATCACCATTTGCGGGCGACCTATATGCAATCCTGTAGTAGTACCTTGTATTGGGTGTCAGATTATCTATTACTATATCGCATGGTTCATTGGCCTCTATGGTTTTAGTGGCTGTATTTTGATTCAGCGCTTGGGATGTTGTACCATATTGTGCAAATATTTCTGTTTTACTATCAAAAAAAAGCCTTACGGAAACAGACTTATCCGTAGGGCGACTTAGGATTTCAGATTGGACGATTGATTGACCACTCACCATTCCTACTGATATAAGGAAAGCTATTATGAATAAGAGACGCATGGATTTTTTTATTTTTATTTTAATGAATTATCAATTTATGAAATGAGAATGTATCCTTATTTTTGATCTTAACAATATACATTCCTGCTGGGAAATTTGCTACATCAATGCTGTGAGAAGTCGCGTTTTCTGGATATAAACCTGAGTATAATATTTGAGCATTTATATCAATGATTTCTACGGATTCAGGTGCTGTATTTAAGTCCGATCTGCGTATATGGATAATATTATCTGCTGGATTGGGGAATATATTTAATGTACTCTTAGCTTCATTAATAGTAGATGATGTGCACGCACCTATGGTATAGCTATGTCCTATTTCCCCATTCTTACCCAAACCAGCTAAGGTGTCCTGTGGTAAAAATGCTTTGACATAATCTACTTTTATACAATCCTCATCGACTTCAAAACGCAAGTGGCCTGTACCATTGAGCACCACTCCATCAAATGCCCCACCATTAGCAATATAACCTAGATTGTAGGTAGAATCACTCGGCATAGGCATGGTTTGGTAGATGATTCCATCTAATTCTTCTTTGGCATATACATGGTCATGTCCTTGTAGGTATAGGTTTACCCCATTATTGACCATTAGCTGATGGATAGGAACTCCCCAGCCAGGCCTGTTAGTATCAAATTGATAATTGGTGCCGCTATCACCCGAATATCCGCCCCATTCAAATGCTTTTGCTGTATTGATACCACCACGACCTTGGCCTCTAGTGTGATGAGCCATGACTATTTTAAATTTAGAATTGCTGGATTCCAATGTATTTTTCAACCAATCATATTGATCTTTGCCAAGTGTCCATTCCCAATTTTTTGGTTTTTCATTTATGTCACAATGTCGATACACATCCAAAACTATAAATTGTACATTTCCCCAAGTGAAAGCATAATAATTTTCAGGTAGTCCGATGCCATATTCTTCTTCATGGCTATTGCCAGTATAGAAATCATTAGGGACAGGATTAGGAAAATAATACTTCCTCCAATTAGTACCATATACCCCGATATTAGAGCCATCATGTTGATTTAGATAATACCCATTTTCGCCTTCATGATTTCCAAGACAGAAAAAAAATGGTACTGAATGGGTAATCTTTGCTAAATATGGTATGTAATCGAGATGTAATTGCTTCATATCCTGACTAGTAGTCTCTTCAGGTGTATGGTCATCACCGAACGTATCTCCCAACGAAAACATAAAATCTGGCTTATCAGAGAGCTGATTTGCTAAAGTGATATTATAAATACTAGAGACACCTTTTTTGTCATATAAATGCTCGTCAGCCTCTACCGTAAATGTAAAAGACTTACCTGCACTTCTCTGTGTATGGAAGGTATATTCAGGTGTCAAGAGATTAGCTGTAGTGTTGGTATAAGTGTACTGCACCACATAATAATAGCGGGTATCAGGCTCAAGGTCCGCCAATACATGCCTGAGTGGTTGATCTGATGTACCCATCAATACAGGTGTTTGCTTGTTGTAATTTCCTGGGTTGGTTCCATATTTGATAATATAGTTGCCTGACTTTGGCGATAATATACTGATAGTTATAGACTTATCTTCTGGCCTACTCAATGTTACATAAGGAATTTGCGCCGATACCATGAGATATGCCACACTAAAAAAGATGGTAAATGCTACTTTAATTTTTGATCCTTTAACTATTAAATACTGCTTCATAAAAATCTGATTTTGGCTTAGACTAGCAGATTAATTGAAGGTTTAATGAAGTGTTAAATTTTTTATAAAACCCAAACTCTGAGCTATAATTTAGTTGAATAATGTATTTCAAAATTTGAAGTAAAATTTCATTTTATAATTTTATATTCAAAAAAATAACGAAACACACAATACAATAACTAATATTTCGTTATAGTATTTGTATTTTAATTTCATTCAAAATAAATATTATTATGACGCTGAATGCCCTTGAAGAACAAATAATGGAACTTTTTTGGAAGCTTGGAAAAGCATTTCCTAAAGAAATAATTACCTATTTGGAAGAACCAAAACCACCTTATAATACTATTTTATCTACGATAAGAAAATTGGAAAAAGATGGCTGGCTTGGTTACAAGGTTTTTGGAAAATCACACCAGTATTTTCCGATCATCGGCAAAAAGCAATTTAACAAATCCATTTTCAGTAAATTTTTTAAAACACAGCTGGGTGGAGATAGGTCATCATTGCTTTCTTACTTTATGGAAGAAGAAAAGATTGACATCAATGAGTTGGAAGAATTAGTCAAATCACTAAAAAATTAAATTATGAATACTTTACAATCCATCTTGACCTTGATAGCTGACCAACCTTATATGCTCAAGGCATCTTTTATCTTGTGTATCTTATATGGAGCATACTTCGCCTATTTTTCTAAAGATGCATCATTCACAGCAAATCGATTTTACTTGTTGGGTACTATAGTTTTGACATTTTTTCTTCCTGTAATCAGTTTTGATGTGTTTCCAGTATGGGTTAGGATTTCGGCTGCATCAGATAGTCAAATAGAGACAATAACTGCAACTCCTGATTTGTGGAAAATGATACTAAATAATAGTTTGTTTATCTTATATCTAGGTGGATTTGTTTGGATGATTTTTCGCCTGCTTACACAATTGTTTAAAATTATTTCTGTTATTCATACGGCTGAAAAGTTTGATTGTGGTGACCATTTTCAAATAAGAAGTACATCATTACCACTTTCCAGCTTCCATCATTTTGTATTTGTACCAGATGATACTACAGATAGTATGTTATTAGATCATGAACTCATCCATGTTCGGCAGAGACACACAATTGATGTCCTAATAGCTGAATTGTTCAAATGCTTTTTTTGGTTTCATCCTTTGGCATATTCCCTATCAAATAGTATTAAACTCAACCATGAGTTTGAATGCGATGCAATAATGTCCAATCAGTATTCTTATGAACGCTATGGCACCTTGCTTATAAAACACGCACATTCAAATGTGAATTATAAATTTATTAATCAATTTTCTTCATTTACTAAAAAAGAATCATCATGATGACACATCAAAAAAACAACCAAATTAGTCGCCATCGTCATTTACTAATGATACCGGCTTTGCTTTCAGTTTTTGCATTTTTTAGCTTCAGGACGTATTATATTCCTATCGAAGGTAAAACAAACTCTACAGAATTTACCGATACAATTCCTGCAAAAGGCGAGAAAATGGATACAATTTTTACCATAGATCCTGTAACATTAAAGGAAACTATGACTGTGGTGAAAAGTGGTTATATTAATCCACAACTCGATGAATCATCGATTATTAACAGCCATCCTGAAATCATAACCTATTCGGACACATCTTATATTTTGGATCCTAAAACATATAAAGAAACTGCAAAAATTGAAAGCGGACGTATTATAAAAGGATACAAGATGCTGATCGACAATGAATTAAAAAGTAAAAATCCGGATCTTATGAAGATAGACCAATGGTATAAAAAAGGAAAACAAAAGTAATAATCTAAACACCTCGGGCAATCGATCTAGATTGCTCGAGGTTTATATTTATAACTACGCAATTTTTCTTATAAATATCATCAAAAGAACTTAAGGGAGAAAACAACTCAGACTAATTTTTATTTTTTCGGAATCTTTGCCATAGCATATTCAGTAATAGCTGTAATACTTAGGCTTGGATTCACACCAGGATTGGCAGAGATCATAGAGCCATCACAAATATACATATTGGTATAGTTAAAAACTTTATTGTTTTTGTCAATCACGCCAGTAGTTTCGTCTGCACCCATACATGCTCCACCTAAAATATGCGCCGTAGTAGGTATGCCGAAAAGTGACTCAGTATTCATTACCATAGCTTTACCGTTGATGATTTTTTCAGTTTTTTTGGCGAGTTCTTGGGCTTCTGCACTAAAAGCAGTTGGCGATTGACCCGTTTCTAATTTCGACCGAATCACACCAAACCGCGATCTAACAAGTTTTAGTGTCGAGTCTATACTTTCCATATAAAGCAAGATGTGGGTGCGTTTACTCCAGTCATCTACAAAATATATTTTAATATTATCTAGCGGATGCACTACAAAATCTTTTACCATACGGAAAAGGCGCACACCAAAGCTACTTCCACTGACCATTGGTGCCATCAAGAGCCTGAAGAAGCCAGAGCCTGATGCGTATTTTACGGGCTCAATGTGTCTGTTTTCGTCTATGTGTACGATAGATCCGATGGCAATTCCTTCTGAAAATACCGCATTTTTATCAAAGGTAGTGACACCTATCAGACTCTCTGAATTGGTACGAATACCTTGACCAATACAGGAAGAAAGTTTAGGTAATGATCTGTTTTTTAATTTTAAAAGCAAGGGAATAGTACCAGTTACACCACCAGCGAAAATAATGCCTTTTGCTTTTACTTTCGTTTGTTTTCCGATCCAGCCGAAGGTATTTTTGTAAGTGATTTCGTATCCATTTTCACCATGATCACCAATGGGAATTACGTTTATCACCGTTTTTTCAGCTATGATTTTAGTACCATTCAACTGTGCAAGGTATAGATAATTTTTGTCCAATGTATTTTTTGCATTATAACGGCATCCTGTCATACAACCACCGCATAGATTACATCCTGTCCGATTTGGACCATTGCCATCAAAGTATGGATCGGGTACTGTAATGCCTGTTTTGCCAAAATAAACGGCTACTTCTGTTTTTTCAAAAGCTGATCCTGGTGTTTCAGTAGATAATTGTTGCATGACTTTGTCGCTCCGGCTCATATATGGATGCCTTTCTGCTCCTAACATCTTTTTCGCCAAGGTATAATATGGTTGCAATACTTGTTCCCAGTTATCGAGTCCTTTCCAATGTCCTGTATTGAAAAATGGAGATTTCGGTATCGGAAGCGTGTTGGCATAGACCAATGATCCGCCGCCTACACCGACACCACTGAGTGCTACAACATGTCTAAAGAAAGTCATTTTGAAAATTCCCTTAAACCCAAGTGCCGGTAACCAAAAAAACTTAGGTAAATTCCATGTTGTTTTTGGGAAATCATCAGGATTGCGAAACCATTTACCTTTTTCTATAACCAATACGTTGTATCCTTTTTCAGAAAGTCTAAGTGCGGAAACAGCGCCACCAAATCCGCTACCAATGATTACAAAATCGTATTCATCTGACATAAAAGGAGAAAATTTCCCTAAAATTAGTAAAAATCATCAGTAAGAAGGATCATACATCATATTTTTGATATACATCCTGATATTTTTTGGTTTTTCTGCTTTCGCCAATCCAAGGTCATATAAATGATTTACCACAGATACTGCAATCTCAAACGAAATCGTGCGTAATGTGGTCATCTTTGGATATAATGTGCCGTGATCGAGATCCGAAGTATGTATTTGTCTTGCGAGTTCAGCGGCAGCTATCAAAAATACACTATCAGGTAGATATTTGGCTTCCGCAGCTAAAGCAGCCAGACCTATTCCTGGGAAGATATAGACATTGTTTCCTTGACCTGGTACAAACACTTGCTCACCGAGTGTCACCGGCTGAAACGGACTACCACTAGCGAAAACAACTTTTCCATTGCTATAAGCGTATGCTTCTTCGGCGGTACATTCAGCTTTAGATGTTGGATTTGACAAGGCAAAAATGACAGGTCTATCATTGATTTCTGTCATTAGTTCGATGATTTCCTTTGTAAAAGTACCTTTTGCCCCTGATGCACCGATTAAGATCGTTGGTTTTAATTCTTTGATTGCTTCTGCAAATGCCATAGGTTTGTGATCGTGTGCATATGGCATATTATGTGGTTGCAATCCGGGACTATCCTTTACTAAGAGGCCATTTATATCTACAAACCAAAGTTTGGCTGCAGCTTCCTCCATGGTGAGTCCTTCGGCGACAAAAGCCTTTACCATCAGATCTGCAATACCTGTAGCTGCTGATCCTGCACCGAGAAACATGATCTTCTGATTTATAAAATCGAGGCCTGTGATGCGTAATGATGTATATACACCAGCTAAAGCAACGGCAGCTGTTCCTTGGATATCATCATTAAAACAGAGGATTTGCTCTTGATATTTTTCTAATATCTTGTAGGCATTGGGTGTAATGAAGTCTTCAAATTGGATCATTGCCTTCGGAAATTTCTGTTGGACCGCGGTGACAAACTCATCTACGATTTCATCATATTCGGTACCTTTCAGCCTTTTGTGTGGATATCCCAAATACAATAAATCATCCAGTAGCTCCTCATTGTCTGTGCCCATATCCAACATGATAGGCATACAATATGAAGGAGCAATTCCAGCACCTGCAGTATATAATGAAAGCTTTCCTATTGGAATACCCATGCCATTGCAACCCAAATCACCCAAACCTAAGATACGCGAGCCATCGGTCACTACAATAACTCTCACATCGTGCTCAGGCCAGTTTTCCATGATCTCTGCGATGTCACCTTTGTCCTCCGGCGTAATATAAAAGCCTTTGTCTATCCTGTAAATATGTGAAAATTGCTGGCAAACTTCACCTACAGTTGGTGTATAAATAATTGGAAGCAATTCGGGCAAATAATCGATTACTGTTCTATAAAACAATCTTTCATTGCGACCATGAAGTGCAGACAAGAAGATATATTTC
This sequence comes from Saprospiraceae bacterium, assembly GCA_016717105.1. Classification (GTDB taxonomy): domain Bacteria; phylum Bacteroidota; class Bacteroidia; order Chitinophagales; family Saprospiraceae; genus OLB9. Next base: position 180,626 of record JADKGF010000002.1, read on the forward strand.
TCGATATTCGATTCTTTCCTTCGTATATTTTCAATTACCCGTTGTTTTTGAATTTCCTGGGTGGAGATGGCATATGGCAATAAGCCGCGTAGGCCAAAATTCTCTTTTTCTTCAAAAGTAAAAGCGGTTGATTTGCTCAATTTGCTATCTCTCAGTACTTCCAGACCTTTCTTTTGCATTTTGTACAATTTTTTAGAAAAACAAGGGGCAAATGTCTTCCAATTTGCTTAATAATCATAATATTTATTGGCTTATTGTACTAAAAACACTTATTATTAAACAATTACAAGTCTTTACTGCAAATTACGAATCTAAAATATTTCAAAGATGATATGTATCTTTGCGCCATGTTTCCAAAATACAATGTTATAGTAGTAGGAGCAGGACATGCAGGCTGTGAAGCCGCTGTAGCTGCTGCCAATATGGGTTCAAAGGTACTGTTAGTTACCATGAATATGAATACCATTGCCCAAATGTCTTGCAATCCAGCAATGGGCGGCGTAGCAAAAGGTCAGATCGTTCGTGAAGTGGATGCCTTAGGTGGATATTCGGGTATTGTCACTGATTTTTCGATGGTCCAGTTTAGAATGCTCAATATGTCCAAAGGCCCTGCTATGTGGTCACCTCGAGCACAAAATGATCGTATGATGTTTGCGGCAAAATGGCGTGAAATGCTTGAGTCTCATCCTAATATCGATTTTTGGCAGGAAACAGTACCAGGCCTCATTGTCAAAAATGGTGTTTGTAAAGGAATCGTAACAAGCCTAGGTCTGGAAATCGAAGCAGATGCCGTCGTTCTGACCAATGGTACTTTCTTGAATGGGCTTATTCACATTGGCGAAAAACAATTTGGTGGTGGCCGTGCTGGTGAAAAGGCAGCTACAGGTATAACAGAACAATTGATTTCTCTTGGATTCGAATCGGGAAGAATGAAAACTGGTACACCACCTAGGATAGATGGACGATCATTGGATTATTCCAAAATGGAAATACAATTGGGTGATGAGAAGATTGGAAAATTTTCATACACAGATACGCCGACTATACCTAAACAAATGCCTTGTCATGTCACTTATACAAGCGAAGCTGTCCATGAAGCCCTGAAAGAAGGATTTGATAGGTCACCGATGTTCAATGGTAGAATCCAAGGTTTAGGTCCGAGATATTGCCCGTCGATTGAAGACAAAATAAACCGATTTGCCGATAAGGACAGACATCAACTTTTTGTCGAACCCGAAGGATGGAATACTTGTGAGATCTATGTAAATGGCTTTTCATCATCATTGCCAGAAGATGTGCAATACAAAGCATTGCGACAAGTACCTGGTTTCGAAAATATGAAAATGTTCAGGCCGGGATATGCCATTGAGTATGACTACTTCCCACCTACACAGCTTCAGATGAACCTCGAGACAAAATTGGTTAAAAATCTGTTTTTTGCTGGGCAAATCAATGGTACAACAGGTTATGAAGAAGCAGCATGTCAGGGCTTAATGGCCGGAATAAATGCACACCAAGCCGTGGTGGATAAGGAACCTTTCATACTAAAGCGTTCTGAAGCATATATCGGTGTATTGATAGACGATCTAGTCAATAAAGGTACCAATGAGCCTTATCGCATGTTTACATCAAGAGCAGAATACCGCATCTTGCTTAGACAAGACAATGCTGATATCAGACTTACACCTTGGCATATAAACTGGGTATGTTTGGTATGGAAGATAGACTGGAGCGAGTTAACGCCAAAATAGCCAATGTAGATAAAATCGAAACATTTTTTGATGAAATAAGCGTAGAGCCTCAATTGATAAATCCATTGTTGGCTTCTATAGATTCATCATTGCTAAAGCAAAAAATCAAGGCTAAATCAATCGTAACAAGACCTAATCTAGGTATTGACGATATGCGCAAGGTCTTGCCGGATGTAGAAAGCTTTCTCAGCAATTTTGATGATGAAACAACCATGTTGGCAGAGATTGGAATGAAGTACGAAGGTTATATCCGCAAAGAGCAAGAGATGGTAGAAAAGATGGACAGATTAGAATCCGTCAGGCTGGCAGACCATTTTGACTATCTAGGGCTAAAATCCTTATCTTTTGAAGCTCGTGAGAAGTTGCACCAAATCAAGCCTCGTACGATAGGACAGGCAAGTCGAATCAGTGGTGTATCCCCTTCAGACATTTCAGTTTTATTGGTTCATGTAGGTAGATAATTTCGATATGAAAAACACATACTGTTGCCCTAAATGTAATAATAGCGAGATAGCCATCATCGAAAGTGGTGCATTTAAAGGAAATCTATATAATACTGTTTCTTTTGGTTTGTCCACGATATACCTTACAAAGTATATTTGTACAGATTGTGGCTATTCCGAAAACTATGTAGATGATGTCAAAGACTTAAAAAAAATCAAAGATAAATACATAAAACCTGGACAGGGTAGTGATTTTGTATGAGATGAGTTCGGAATGTAAATCATAAGAATAGCGTTTGTAAAAACGAAAGTTGTGAAAATTTTGTTTTATATTTGTTTTCATATATACAATTTAAGATGAATGATCCATTATTATTAAACAGAATCACAATCATTCCTTCTCTTTGCCACGGCAAACCCACTATTCGAGGATTGAGATATACTGTTCAAAGCCTACTTGAATATCTAGCATCGGGAATGACGTTTGGAGAAATATTAGCTGATTTTGAAGATTTAGAAGAAGATGACCTTAAAGCTTGTTTGGCTTTTGCAGCTAAAATGGCAGAAATTAAAAGCATAAGTCCATTAGTTGCTTAAAAATGAAATTTATAATCGATGCACAACTGCCAAAAAGACTGGCATCATTCTTACTAGAAAAAGGTTATTTTGCTATTCATACATTAGATTTGCCAAACAGAAATAAAACCTATGACAGAGAAATTATTGAATTATCACTAAAAGAGCAATTCATTGTCATATCCAAAGATGCAGACTTTTATAATGCATATTTATGTAAAGGGGAACCTTACAAGCTAATATATTTAAAGGTTGGTAATTTATCAACATCTGAAATTATAATTTTATTTGATAAAAATCTGGATGTAATTATAAATCAAATTTCGATTAACTATGTTATTGAACTTTCTAATAGAAATATTATTACTATTTTTTAAATCTATCCATTCGACCTTTACTCTTCACCTTTCAAAAAGGTAATAGACCATCTACTTTAAGATGGCCTATTATCCAACAAAACAATTTTAGTATTTATTTTGGCATGTCGAAGGACATGTGGTTGTATTTGACTTGTACTTTGGTGACGTAAAGTTGTGCATATCAGTTGCAAATGGTCTCAATGTTTTCTACTAAAATGTCTTTTTAGGAGACCAAATCAATTTTTATAAGATAGAATTTACTTTTGTACTCAAAATTGTCTTTAAAAAAGTAACTAAAATTTGATTCATTTTCAGCACAATAAATGTCATTTTCCCTAGCTATATTTTTAGTTTTCCATGTCCTTTTGGCGAATAAAATTGTAATTTTGCGCCAAATTAAAATTTTACAACAATGAGTCAGTATAGAAAAGAGAAGGACAGTATGGGATACATTGATGTACCTGCTGATAAATATTGGGGCGCACAAACGCAACGTTCTGCCGAAAACTTCAAAATCGGTGGACATCGAATGCCTAAGGAAATCATCAATGCTTTTGCTATTTTAAAAATGGCGGCAGCTCAAGCAAATCATGACCTTGATGTATTACCTGAAGAGAAGAAGGTATTGATCGAAAAAGTATGTCGTGAGATCATGGATGGAAAACTGGATGACCAGTTTCCACTTGTTGTTTGGCAGACTGGTAGTGGTACCCAATCAAATATGAATCTCAATGAAGTAATCGCAAATAGAGCGCACGTCATCAATGGTGGAACGCTCGATGATGCCAAAAAAGTATTGCATCCGAATGATGATGTAAACAAATCTCAGTCTTCCAATGATACTTTTCCTACCGCAATGCACATAGCTGCGTATAAAGTTTTGGTAGATGTGACGATACCGGGTCTCGAAGTACTGAGAGATACGCTGAAGGAAAAATCAGAAAAATTCATGCATGTGGTGAAAATAGGTCGGACACACTTCATGGATGCGACACCACTTACTTTAGGGCAAGAATTATCCGGTTATGTATCCCAGATCAATCACGGTATCAAGGCTATCAAGAATAGTTATGCACATTTATCAGAATTGGCATTAGGTGGGACAGCTGTCGGTACAGGACTCAATACGCCCAAAGGCTATGATGTTTTGGTAGCAAAAAAGATCTCTGAAGTTTCGGGTTTGCCTTTCATCACAGGTACTAATAAGTTTGAAGGTCTGGCAGCACATGATGCGATTGTTGAGGCACATGGCGCACTCAAAACAGTAGCCGTATCATTGATGAAAATAGGAAATGACATCCGTATGCTAGCATCAGGTCCGCGTTGTGGCATCGGTGAGATTACGATTCCAGAAAACGAACCAGGATCATCTATCATGCCAGGTAAGGTCAATCCTACCCAATCTGAAGCATTGACGATGGCTATGGCACAGGTACTCGGCAATGATGTCGCAATCAATATCGGTGGTATGAGTGGTCACTTCGAGCTCAATGTTTTCAAGCCGATGATGATTTATAACTTTTTGACATCTGCCAATCTTATCGGTGATGCATGTGTTAGTTTTAATGAACATTGTGCTGTAGGTATCGAAGCAAATGAACCGCGTATAAAATACAATCTGGACAATTCACTTATGTTGGTTACGGCTTTAAATACAAAAATTGGTTACGATAAAGCAGCAGAAATAGCTAAAAAAGCCCATAAATCAGGTAGTACACTCAAGCAAGCAGCCTTGGATCTTGGTTATTTGACAGCTGAAGAATTTGATATCTGGGTGAGACCCGAAGAAATGATTTGATGAAGTTGAAGATATATTATAGTTGGTTTATATGCTGTACAATCTTTTTGTCAGCTTGTGCTACATATAAGCCAACTACTGTATTTCAAACAAAAACACTTCATTTCCTGATTATTCAAATATTGAAAATTGGGCTGCGCATCCTTCCAAATTTGATCCAGCTGATTTGAATCCAAAAGGAGATACCATTTCACAAGAGAATATGGTAGCTGATGTGTTTTTTCTACATCCAACCACTTACACAGGTGATAAAAAAGGTCAAAATCAGTGGAATGGCCCAATGGATGATAATGCGTTAAATGAAAAAACAAATAGCGGTACTATCAAATTTCAGGCCAGTGCATTCAACCATGCAGGACGTGTATTTGCACCTAGATATCGGCAAGCACATTTGAATGCATATTTTACGAAAGATACTGCGTCAGCCAGAGCAGCATTTGATTTGGCTTATCAAGATATAAAATCATCATTTGAATATTATCTAAAAAACGAAAACCATGGCAGACCATTTATCTTGGCATCACATAGTCAAGGGACAACACACGCTATTCGTTTGATTAACGAATTTATAAATAGCAAGCCATTGAAGAATAAGTTAGTGGCAGCATATCTTATTGGAATGCCAGTTAGAAAAGACCAATTCACAGGTGTATTCCCATGCAGTGACAGTTTAGATACTTCTTGTTTTGTATCATGGCGTACCTTCAAAAAGGGACATGAATATAAATTTGATCGTCATCCTGAAAAAATCCTTGTTACCAATCCTATAAACTGGAAAACAGATGACACTTACGCACCAAAATCTGCTAATAAAGGCACTTTACTCTTTGATTTCAATAAAATCTATAACCAACACATTGACGCTCAGGTCCATGAAAGTATCCTTTGGGCAAATAAACCTAAATTTAAGGGAAGCATTTTTCTAAGAACAAAAAACTATCATCCAGCAGACATTAACTTTTATTATTTCAATATCAGAGAAAATGCTTCACTTCGTGTTGCACAATTCATTAAGAATAGAAATCAATAAGGATCTACATCAATCACTACTTTTACTGATTTACAAGCGGGAATCTGGCGTATTTTTTCACGTGTTTCCATGATAAGTTGTTTGATTCTGTGCACAATCTGTGGGTCTTTTTCCAGCTTGATGGTGATGGTATTGATATACAGATTTCTAATTCTGGCTATAGATGGTATTGCCGGGCCTATCATCCTATTGCCGATTTTCTCGCTTAATAGTTGGCCCATTACAGATGATGCGTGTGCTACAATACCAGCATTTTTGTGTAGTAACTCTATTTGTATCATTCTGAAATATGGCGGATATCTAAACATCTTCCTTTCGGCCGACTCTCGCTGGAAGAACTTATCATACAAATGATGCATCGTCTCTATGATGACTGGATGATCGGGCTGATAAGTTTGGATAATGACAAGTCCTTTTTTCTCTCTTCGTCCCGCTCTTCCTGATACTTGTGTCAACAATTGGAAAGCCCTTTCATTGGTGCGCAAGTCAGGATAACGAAGGATGCTGTCAGCGTTCAAAACACCAACCAAGGCTATATTGTCAAAATCAAGGCCTTTGGATATCATTTGTGTGCCGACTAAAATGTCAATTTTCCTGTCTTCAAAATCATGGATAATATTTTCATAAGCCAACTTGGTTCTCGCTGTATCCATATCCAATCTGCCTATCAAAGCCGTAGGAAAAAGTAGTTTGATTTCTTCCTCTATTTTTTCAGTACCAAAGCCTTGTTCTGACAAATCCGGATTTCCACAAGCTGGACAACTCTGTGGTATTTTTACCCTTGATCCGCAATAATGGCATCTCACTTCTTGAAAAGATTTATGTGTTGTCATGTGGACATCACAATTGACACATTCGGCATGCCATCCGCACATCTGACATGAAAGCGTCGGAGCATAACCTCTTCTATTTTGAAAAAGTATGACCTGTTCTTTATTTATCAAAGCATCTTCGATGGCAGTAATGAGTTCCATGCTGAAAACACCTTTGAACCTTTTGTCTTTATGTTCAGGTCTCAAGTCCACGATTCTGATCGAAGGCAAAACGGATGCGCCATGTCTTTCTGTCATGGTAATCAGTCCATATTTACCTGTTGTAGCATTAGCAAATGTCTCTAGGCTAGGTGTGGCACTACCCAAGATGATATTTGCACCACATTGATGACTCATATAAATAGCGGCATCTCTTGCATTATACCTTGGATTTGGTTCATTTTGTTTGTATGAAGGATCGTGCTCTTCATCGACTATGATCAAACCCAACGAGCCGAATGGCAAAAACAGACCAGATCGGGCCGATATGACAAGTTTTGCACCAAGCAAGACAGCGTTCCAAATCTCCACTCTTTCTTGATTGTTCATCCTGCTATGATAAACCAAGACATCATTTCCGAACATCGTCTTCAATCTTTCGACCATGTGTGTAGTCAAGGCAATTTCTGGCAGTAAGTACAGTGTTTGTTTATTTGCGCTAATTTGTTGTTGTATAAGTTCAGAATAAACCCTTGTTTTTCCACTGCCAGTGATGCCGTGAAGGAGCACAGGTTGGTTTTTCGAAAAACATGCTGAGATTTCATTTAATGCAACTACTTGCTGATCACTAAGTTGTTGAAGCGCTTCTTCTACAGGTTCTTGTGTAGAGTTAAGGCCAATTCGACTATGCACTTTTTTTTCAATGGTAAAAATATTCTTCTTTACCAAGGCTTGAATCACGCCACTATCTGCATCTGTAAGCTGGTAAATATCCGCAACTGGAATAGTAAATATTTTATTTCGGCTGATTTGGACGAAGGCAAGCAGTGCTTTGGTTTGTTTTTCGCTTTTGGCTACCAAATCAAATGCTTCGGTCAATCTATCTGGTTCAGAAATATATGGCTCTTGAAGAGTAATGTAAGAAACTTTTTTAGGTTTGAATTTCTCAATAAGCTCCTCTTTTATCGAAATAACTTTTTTATCTAACAGGCTGCGTAATATTGGAAATATGGTTTTTTTATTTAGAATATCCTGAATCTGAATAATGGTCAGTTCATTTTGTATGGAAACAGCTTCTGCAACTAAGTATTCATCATCTGATAACTGATCGGTGATATCATGTATCTCGCCATTAAAAACCACTCTTGTTTCGCTTTCGAGCTTAAGACCTGCAGGCATAGCTACATTCATCACTTCGCCTACTGTACAGCAATAATAGCTAGCCATCCATTGCCAAAAATTCAATTGTCTTTCTGTAAGCAGTGGAATATTATCAAGGATAGAAATGATGGGTTTTGTCTTGTAAGTAAGTTTTATGTCCTCGTGCAACTCTGCCACGATTGCCGAATATAATTTGTTTTTCAACGGAACTTCTACGCGAATACCAATTTTTATATCTTCACACAATAAATCTGGAACTGAATAGGTATAAAGTTCAGGCAATGATAATGGAAAAATAACGCGTACAAATTTTACTGGCAAAGTTGTAAGAATATATGACCGACAAAGATAGGAAACTAACTTGAGTTTTTAGTCTTGTTGCATTCGGTTGGACAATTCCCACAAAATGATTCCTGCACATACAGACACATTGAGTGAATGCTTGGTGCCATTTTGCGGTATTTCGATGGACAAATCTAGGTCTTCTAAGATTTCGTCGCTAATGCCATCTACTTCATTTCCAAAGATTACAGCTATTTTTTCGAATGAATAATCATATTTATCCAATGTTATCGACTGATCCGTTTGCTCTATTCCTAAAATTTTGTAACCATCAGCCTTCAGTTTTGCTACAGCATCTTTGATAGAGGCAATGTGTTCCCAATGGACAGATTCTGTAGCGCCAATAGCCGTTTTTGTGATTTCTCTATTCGGTGGCGTTGCACTTATTCCGCAAAGGATAATCTTTTCAATAGCAAAAGCGTCGGCTGTACGAAATACAGAGCCTACATTTACGGCAGACCTTATGTTGTCCAAAACAGCAATTACCGGTATTTTTTGTTTGGACTGAAATTCTGAGACAGAGAGTCTGTTTAGCTCTTCCAGCTTAAGTTTGCGCATTTTATTTATTTTGTAAAGCCGCTTTTATAAAACTTACGAATAGCGGATGTGGATTTTCGACTGTACTTTTTAGTTCAGGATGATATTGCACTCCTACAAAGTAAGGATGATCCTTGAGTTCTACTACTTCCACGAGCCCAGATTCCGGGTTTTACCTGTCGCCAATAATCCTGCTGCTTCCATTCTATCCAAATACACATTGTTGAATTCATAACGATGTCTATGTCTTTCGCTGATATCAGATTTGCCATAAGCCTTATAGCTGATGGAATTTTTAGAAAGTTTGCAATTGTAAGCGCCAAGTCTCATCGTGCCACCTTTTATAGTCACTTTTTTCTGGTCGTCCATCAGGTCGATAACAGGATTTGGTGTGTTAGGATCGACTTCTGTTGAATTGGCATCCTTTATATTCAACACATTTTTCGAAAATTCTACAACAGCGCATTGCATACCAAGGCAGATACCGAAAAATGGTACATTGTGTTCTCTGACGTATCTAATGGCTTCAAGCTTTCCTGCTATACCACGCTCACCAAATCCTGGAGCCACCAATATCCCGTCCATTTCCTTCAGCTTAGCAACTACATCTCCAGATTCAAGTCTTTCTGAATGGATAGGAATAACTCTTACCTTACATTCGTTGACAGCTCCTGCATGTATAAATGCTTCATATATAGACTTATATGCATCTTGAAGCTCATTGTATTTGCCCACCAAGCCGATGTTGACTTCACGAGTTGGATTCTTAAGTTTACCCAAAAATTCCTTCCAAGTATGCAAATAAGGTTCTGGAGTATTTTTGATATTCAATTTTTTAAGTGCTGTTTTGTCGAGCTTTTCTTTCAGCATGAGTAATGGCACATCGTAGATAGTCTCTGCGTCGATGGCTTCGATGACAGAATTTTCATCCACATTACAAAAAAGCGCCAACTTTTCTTTAAGTTCTTTAGGTAAATGATGTTCTGTGCGACATACTAAAATATCTGGTTGGATACCTGCTTGCAACAATTCTTTTACCGAGTGTTGTGTTGGTTTAGTTTTTAGTTCTTGAGCAGCTTTGAGATAAGGTATCAACGTAAGATGCACCACAATACAATTTTCTTTCCCTATTTCACGACGCAATTGTCTCAAAGCTTCCAAATATGGCAGCGATTCTATATCACCCACAGTACCACCAATTTCGGTGATTACGATGTCGAAGTTATTGGATTTTTCTTGGAGTGAGATGCGATTTTTGATTTCATCCGTGATATGTGGGATGACTTGTACTGTCTTTCCAAGGAATGCGCCAGCTCTTTCTTTTTCTATTACGGTTTGGTAGATACGTCCAGTAGTGACGTTGTTTGCCTGAGATGTGGGTATGTTGAGAAATCGTTCGTAATGCCCCAAGTCAAGGTCAGTTTCAGCCCCATCTTCTGTGACATAACATTCGCCATGTTCGTAAGGATTAAGCGTACCTGGATCAACATTAATATAAGGATCTAATTTTTGGATTGTAACTTTAAGCCCACGTGCCTGTAGAAGTTTGGCTAGAGATGCAGCTATTATGCCTTTTCCTAATGAAGATGTGACTCCACCCGTAACAAATATGTGTTTTGCCATGATTTTTTGAAGTAAGAAACTTTGTTTTCTATGCTACGGGACGCAAAGGTAAAACTTTTTATTTCTTCTCTTTACAAATTGCCTAATAAATAATAGATACCTATGATTTAATTCAGCTTTTCACATATTGATTTTGGGATCTTATATTTTAATTTTTGTTCAGTTTTTTGTACAGATTGTTGAAACTATCAGACTTATTAAATATATTTACGCTATAAATTCCTTGGAATATGAATATTTCAGATAATACTTCTGTTTTTCCTATGATAGATGGATTACAAGGAAGGCCAGCGCATTATCCTAACGTCAATGACTACGATAACTTACTTTTTTATATACAACGCAATCAAAATCTGAGTACTGTAGTATATGAAGTAAATTTGCAGTATGCCGATTTAGTGAACATTTCTCAGCCTATTTTGATGCATTGGCTTCAATTTGACCAATTTGGTATGACAGAAAAAAAAGAGCTTAACTACATTCAGAAAAAAATGGCCTATGGATATACATTTAATATAATTAGTAGTGATTTGCTCGAATTCAGGTTTGTCTCTTATGATAAAATGAAGTTTTATTTGGGTAAGAACAGCGATGGTCGATTTAAAGTGTATTCAAAAATGGATGGACATATGATAGAAATAGGCTCCATGTTTGTCTATTCTGAAGATTATGGAGTTTTCCCTCAGGTGAAATTTGTGGAATTTTATGGCAAAAAAATAGATAGCGGCGACACTTTCTATAAAAAACTAAATTTGGAATGAGTATTTAAAGTTACTTTTGACCAACAAACTGTACTTTTGTACCGTTTACTCTTGTATGTATCTTACATTCAAATTATGCAGAAATATTTTTTTATTTTCTTTTTCCTTATCGTCGCTTGTAGCTATTCTTACGCACAGGATGAATCAGAGAAACCTGTTGATGGTTCTATCATTGTGTTTGGTGGTGGCATGGGCCTAAATATACCACTAGCTGATCTAAAAGAAAGATATGGATCCAATTTGAATTTTTCTGTTGGCGGAGATTACATACTTGCTAACAATTGGATTTTTAGTTCCGAATTTATGTATTTTTTTGGTGATAAAGTCAAAGAAGATGTCTTGGCGTCTTACAGAACTTCTAATGGCACACTGCTAGGTGATGACGAACAATTGGCTGATGTTTTTTTAAAACAACGTGGCGTATTTTTAGGTCTTGGATTTGGAAAGCTATTACCATTACATAAAGGTAGCCGCTCTGGATTAAAATTAATGGTCCATGGTGGCATCTTACAACATCAAATCAAATTTACAGACGAACGCAATTCTTTTGCTCAAATAAGGACAGGAAGACAGATTGGCTACGACAGACTAAGCCGAGGTTTTTCCTTAAAAGAAACCATTGCATACAAAAATCTAAGCAAGGATAGAAGACTTAATTTTGAGTTTGCACTTGACTTCATACAAGGATTTACTTCTGAGATTCGACCTGTAAATTATGACACAGGTTTGCCTTCGATCGGATCAAGATTTGATATGATGATAGGCGCTAGACTTATATGGAATCTACCTTTTTATCAAGGCAGCCAAGAGACTATCTACTATTAATGAATAGCATTATTCTGTTTTTGTACACTTTAGGGATCCTTATTGGCAATCTCTTCATTTATTTCGCAAGTTTCTTTTCTCAAAAATTGCGAACTTTATGGTCGGGAAGACAAGCTACCTTAAAAAAAATTAGTCAACAAACGCCTTATAATGATAGCATTTGGGTGCATTGTGCTTCATTGGGCGAATTTGAACAAGGCAGACCTGTGATCGAAACAATACGACAAAAATATCCAGATCGCAAGTTGATTCTTAGTTTTTTCTCTCCTTCTGGATACGAAATCAGAAAAGATTATCCAATGGCTGACGAAATTATATATTTACCTTCTGATCTTGTTTCCAATGCTAGAGCCTTGATAGATTATTTTAAACCATCAATTTTTATCATCGTTAAGTACGAATTTTGGTGGAATCTCATAGCGCAATTGCAAAAAAACAAGATTAAAACGTATCTTATTTCTGGGATATTTAGAGAAAGTAACTACTTTTTTCAACCAGGTATGTCAGTATTCCAAAATTTGCTTCGCGAATTTGATCGTATTTTTGTGCAGGATGAAGCTTCAGGACAACTTCTTCAGCAGTATGATATGCACAATTATACAGTTGCAGGTGATACCAGAACGGATCGCGTTACTGAAAATGCACAAAATGTGGTATTACCAGAAAAAATACAGACATATGTGCTTGGAAATCCTTGTATTGTGTATGGAAGTATTTGGTTGGAAGATGTCCCGATGGTGATGGCCGTGATAAAACAATTTCCAAAATACAAGCATATCATAGCACCACATGATATTGGTGAAAAAAATATTTCCAGCAATTACAAAATTGTTAGATTCTGAATTTAGTTTGTATTCTGATCAGGCTTATAATTGCAACATGCTGATAATTAATAATATAGGAATGTTGAATAAATTATATTCTATTGCTAACATTGCTTACATTGGTGGTGGATTTGGCAAAGGCATACACAATATCCTTGAAGCTTCCGTCTTTGGAATACCAGTAATTTTTGGACCGAAATATAAAAAATTTAAAGAAGCTGTCGATTTAGTTAAAGTTGGTGCAGCATTTGTCATACATACGCCTGATGAATGTCTAAGCATAGTTTCTTCTATAGCGAATCAATCAGGGCTAAGCGATACTATTGCCAATGCTACAAAAAATTATTTTGACAAAAATAGAGGCGCAACAGATAAAATAATCCGACATTTGGACGGTATTATAGCGACAACATAAGGTATGAATAACAAAGCCAATTTTTTTCTTCCCGATTTCAGTGACCTACACATCATGGTCATTGGCGATATCATGATTGACAGGTATATTTCCGGTAGTGTCCGAAGGATATCACCTGAAGCTCCTGTTCCAGTACTTGAGTTGCAAGATACAGAAGACCGTTTAGGTGGTGCAGCCAATGTCGCGCTCAATCTCCAATCATTAGGTGCACAAGTTACTTTATTATCTATTATCGGTGCTGATGATGAAGGCGAAAATCTGGCCACAAAACTTGATACGATTACCAATCTTGAACATCATTTGGTACGTGTAAATAAGAGACAAACTACGGTCAAAACAAGGGTAATCTCTGGGAAACAACAAATAGTGCGTATCGACAAAGAAGACACAAATGATATTAATGAAGAAGTATCAGATATGGTTTTCAGGCGATTTGAGAAATGTTTATCCCAAAATCCGCCACATGGCATCATTATTCAGGATTATAATAAAGGAATGCTTGTCGAAAGCCTGATAAAAAAAATCATAGAAAGTGCCTCACAGGCTGGGATAGCAACCTTTGTGGATCCTAAGGAAAAAAACTTTTTTGCATACGAAGGTTGCACTTTATTTAAGCCCAATAAGAAGGAAGTTCAAAGCGCTTTGGGTATAATAAGTTATGATGAAGCAGATCGTATATTGCGGCAAAAACTCGGACACAAGATCACTTTTATCACTTTGGGAGGCGATGGCATCTATATAAACGACGGAATCATCGGGCACCAGTATCCGACAAAATCACGGGCCATTACGGATGTGTGTGGAGCAGGAGACTCCGTCATCAGCATCGCAGCTTTATGTTATTTGAAAAAGATGCCGATGGACTACTTAGCTTTGGCTGCAAATACAGCTGGTGGTCAAGTTTGTCAAAAACCAGGTGTAGTTTCTATAGATTTAAATGAATTAAACACAGAATTATCTCAAACTATAATTTAGGAATAATATATTGATATTACTACGAATGCAAACGTTATATTTTGATTTGTAGATATTAAATCACTTGTATAAAACATTATTCTGTTTACTGGTGATTTGTTACGTGTCGTTTTCATATTATTACGAATAAAATATGAAATTAAACTATAAAAATGTGTCCTGTAAGACATTTCAATTCACCAGATTGTATTACTTTTACCACTTGCAAATAAGATTTAATTAATAAATAAACCAAATTTAAATTTTTAAGTTATGCGAAGATTTTTTACAAAACATTTTTTATTAATGTTGTTGGGATTTGCTGCCATTGAGGTGATGGGGCAGATAAATACCCTCAAAATTACAGCACCTGCTGGTATTGCAGGAGAATATGCTGTTCAAAAATTTAACTGGGGACCTATCATTTCTACCGCTGTTTCAGGTGCTGTCGGTTATGGTGATGATGGAGTTGCTCCTGTAAATGATGGCTGTTCTGATTTTACAAATGATCTTACAGGAAAGATTGGATTTGTTGATAGAGCACCTTGTGCTGCATCTGCTGCTACAGGTGTAGTAAATAAAGCAGCAAGAATTGAAAAAATAGGGGCAATAGCTGCCATTATTTGTAATACTGCAACAGGCACTCCTCCGAATGTTATATTTGGTGGTGCTCTAGGTGGAGATTTAAAAATCAATGTCTATATGATGTCCGATGCTGATTGCAAAAAATCAAAGCTAGTATCTTATCAGGTGGAGTTACAGCAGAATTAATCAATAAGCCAGTTGCTTGTACCACAACTTATGCACCTGAAGTATTCTGGGGTAACGTGTCAGGACAAGGAGATTTTGCAGGTGGGCTCAATGGATGGACCATAGAAAATGCAACACCGGATCTTAATACACGTATTACTTGGTTTTGGTCAGAAACAGGATTCCCTAGATCAGCAGTTAGTTTTACGACAAGTAATATCCAATCTACGACGCAGTGCAATGGAACAGCGGTAATGGATATGCAAGCACTTCAGTATGAAGATAGTGACGACCCACAATCGCCATATAATAAGTTTTCATCAAGTTTGGTTTCACCACCGATAGATTGTAAAGGTAAGTCTTCTATAACCTTACAATTTAGAATGTTACACAACAGACTGAATGGTAACGCATCTTATGCTTTATTTGATGGTACATCTTGGAGTGATCCAGTCTTAGTACCATCAAACAATACAGTAAATAGCAATGTAGTAGGAGAAACAGTAATTATTCCGGTACCAGAATTTGATAATAAAGAAAATTGTAGAATTAAATTCATTGTTGATGGTGATTTTTATACTTTTGTAGTTGACGATGTTCAATTGTATGAAAAGGAATTTACTGACGTACTGGTTAATACTGATTGGGTTGCTGTAGCACCAACTTATAAAGTACCAGTTTCTCAAGTGTCCGAGATGCCTTTTATGTCTGACATTTCAAATATTGGCAACATACCAACAGAAAATGTGGAATTAAAAGTGGAAATAAAAGATGAAGGTGGAAATTTACTAAAGACATTAACGAATAGTTATGGTACTGTGGCTGGAACTACAAAAGTACAAAACAAAGTTTTTAGTGAAACGTATACACCACCAGCTATTGTAGGTAAATATAATGGTCAATATTCCATCTCTGGCTCCAATGAACAAGCAGAGAATAATGCCAATAATAATTTCCCATTTGAGTTTTATATTACTGAAAATACATTTGGTAATTTATTATCTGAAGCAGAATTTGGACAAGAATATTTAAGAGATGTAGCTGAAAATTGGCAAGTAACTGATATAACTAATTATCATTCAGCCGGTAACGTATATTATGTAGAAAATGGAAAAGACTTTACAGTAAGTGAAGTAAGATTTGGATTGAAAAATGACCCATCTAATATAGATGGATCAGGATTTGTTCATATTGACTTGTTTGAGTTAAGTGATCTTACAACTCTTGGTCCTGATACAAGAACCTTGGTTGCTACTGGCTCAGTTCTATTAGATGTTACTGCTATTGACGATTTCAGAAGTATACCTGTACAATTATTTGTCCCTAATGCTGTAAATGGCGGACCTTCAGAAGTGAGGCTTAATGCATTAAAAGACAAAACACATTATTTCCTTACAGTAAATACAGCACCACTTGACCCTAGTTTTGAAAGATACCAGTTATTGCAGCATAGTGGTGGCTCTGGTGGGGTATATGATAGATCAGTATTTGTATCTCCAGTTAATTTTGCATTTGATTCATTAAAAATTGAAAGACTTTCTGGTTCTTATTGGCAAAGAGCAGGTGTAAATGAAACTTATAAGGACATCAGAAGCAGAACTTATCAACCATTGGGTAATGATGGAAATGGTGCATGGTCAATGATGTATCTTGAAATGGATCTTGAAAAAGCACTTTCTACTTACAATGTAAATAACACAGCAGAAGTTAAGGTTTTCCCTAACCCTGCAGCAAGAGAGTTGTATATAGACATCACACTTGAAAATGTTTCCAATAATGTTAAAGTGGATCTAGTATCTATGGATGGTAAGACAGTATTGAGCAAATCATTTGATGGTGTTCAAGATTCTAGACTTAAAATAGATTTGACCAATGTTACAACTGGTACATATTCTGCTTTAATTCACACCAATGAAGGTGTTATCACCAAAAAAGTTATAGTACAAAAATAATTTTTTAAATTATTGATTGTCAAATAAATAATGGGCAGCAAAACTAACTTTGCTGCCCATTTTGTTTTATTTTAAACATGGAATTTGTTATCCATATAATAATATGAAAAACAACGCTAAAAACTTATCCCATGCAACTTTTCAATGCATTTCTGAAGGATGATTTTCTTTATAAACAATTTTTTTATAAATATTTTGGTTCATCCACCATTTTAAGGTTGCATACCCAATGATTCCAGCCAATATCATGATAGCCATTTGTTGCAAGGCTTTCTCAGAAAAATATACTTCAGCGAGGCTTTTGTCCTTCAGACTGATTAAATTGATCAAAATAAAGACAACAAAACCAAAAACAGATCCGTGAGTCAGTCCATATTGAATCCGGCCTTTACTTTGTACCTTTTCCCAACTTTCCTTGAATTTTTTATCCTGATCGTGCATAATGTTATTGTTTTATGGTTACAAAATTACTAGATTTGATTATCATAAATAAATGAAGCTCGTAAATATTATGATTTTATACAATTTATTGGTATTTCCTTAGTCAAAAAAGAAGTTTCTGTAGAGAGAATATATAATAAAATGATATTTATCTGCTATATTTGCGGCATATTCGCTGTAAATATGAATCAATTGGAATTTTCAAATAAAAGTAAAGCTGTTGTTTTGTTTGAAGACGGCAGTTTTTATGAAGGAAGTGCAGCGGGAATTATCGGGACTACCACTGGTGAGGTTTGTTTCAATACAGGCATGACAGGTTATCAGGAGATTTTTACCGATCCTTCGTATTACGGTCAAGTTTTGGTTACCACCAATGTGCACATAGGTAACTACGGAACAAAAATTTCTGATGATGAATCTGAAAAGGTGCAGATTTCAGGTTTGATTTGCCGAAATTTTACCAATGAATTTAGCCGTACAATAGCAGATTCCAATTTGCAGCAGTATTTCGAGAAAAACAATATTGTCTGTATTTACAATATTGATACCCGTGCGATTGTGCGCAATATTCGCAGTAAAGGCGCCATGAATTGTATCATTTCTACGGAGATTTTTGAAAGGAAGTCTTGGAAAAAATGCTTGCTAAAGTACCTTCAATGGAAGGATTGGAGTTGGCTAGTGTAGTAAGTACCAAAGAATCATATGATCTAGGTGATGAAAATTCATTGATTCGTGTTGGCGTGATGGATTTTGGTATAAAAAGAAATATTATCCGCAGTCTTACAGAAAGAGGTTGTTTCGTCAGAGTATTTCCAGCGAAAGCTAATTTAGAAGACATTCTTGCATTTAATGCTGATGGTTATTTTTTATCTAATGGTCCTGGAGATCCTGCTACTATGGATTATGCCATCAAAACAGTAAAAGTATTGCTCGAAACTAAAAAACCAGTTTTCGGTATTTGTCTCGGACATCAATTATTGGCATTGGCCAATGATATATCGACCTATAAGATGCACCACGGACATCGCGGAGCCAATCATCCGGTCATCAATATAGCCACTGGTCGTTGTGAGATTACCAGCCAAAATCACGGTTTTTCGGTAAGTGAGGCCGATGTGATCAATATTCTGACACCATAGAAATCACACACCGCAATCTGAATGACCAAACCGTCGAAGGCATTAAGATGAAAAATCAACCTGCTTTTTCGGTGCAATATCATCCAGAGTCCAATCCCGGGCCACACGACTCAAGATATCTGTTTGATGAATTTATAAACCTGTTAAAACAATCAAAAAATAATTAATATGAGTGTAATTGTTGATGTTAGAGCAAGAGAGATCCTGGATTCAAGAGGCAATCCGACTGTGGAAGTAGAAGTATTGACAGAAAACGGCATTATGGGTAGAGCTGCTGTGCCTTCAGGAGCATCAACTGGTAAGTATGAAGCTGTTGAACTTCGAGATAATGACAAAAGCAGGTATTTGGGGAAAGGTGTACTGAACGCTTGCAATAATGTGGACGATAAGATCAGAGAAGCTTTGATTGGTGAAGATGTTTTCGAACAGCGATATATCGATGACATCATGAACGAACTGGATGGTACAGAAAATAAATCCAACCTTGGAGCAAATGCGATTCTTGGAGTTTCATTGGCTGTAGCCAAAGCAGCAGCTGAAGAGTCAGGACAATCACTGTACAGATATATCGGTGGCGTCAATGCGCATATCATGCCTGTACCGATGATGAACATTCTAAATGGTGGATCACACGCGGACAATAGCATTGATTTTCAGGAATTTATGATTATGCCAATAGGTGCAGATCTTTTTTCTGAAGGATTGAGAATGGGTGTAGAAGTATTTCACCATCTGAAATCTGTATTGAAATCCAAAGGATATTCTACCAATGTAGGTGATGAAGGAGGCTTTGCGCCAAATATAAAATCTAATGAAGAAGCGATAGAAATAGTATTGAAATCTATCGAATCTGCTGGTT
This sequence comes from Saprospiraceae bacterium, assembly GCA_016717105.1. Taxonomy (GTDB): domain Bacteria; phylum Bacteroidota; class Bacteroidia; order Chitinophagales; family Saprospiraceae; genus OLB9. The sequence goes on from JADKGF010000002.1 coordinate 200,137, forward strand.
ACAGACCAGGTGTGGATGTAATGATTGCAATGGACGCAGCGGCATCCGAATTTTACAATGAAGAGGAGAAAGTGTATCATTTTCATAAGTCTGGAGGTAAAAAATTGACTAGTGAAGAAATGGTAGAATATTGGGCTGGATGGGTAAATAAATATCCTATCTTTTCTATCGAAGATGGACTCCATGAGGATGACTGGGCATATTGGAGCAAACTCACCAAGGCGCTTGGCGACCGTGTACAGCTTGTAGGTGATGATCTTTTCGTGACCAATACTAGAAGACTCCAACGAGGTATCGATGAATACGCAGCCAACTCCATTTTGGTCAAAGTAAATCAAATTGGATCATTGACAGAGACAATCGATGCAGTAAATCTTGCTACTAGAAATGGTTTTACATCTGTGATGAGCCATAGATCAGGAGAGACAGAAGATACCACGATTGCCGATCTTGCAGTAGCTCTTAATACAGGACAAATAAAAACTGGTTCTGCATCACGTAGTGACAGGATAGCCAAATACAATCAATTGCTCAGGATAGAAGAAGAATTGGGAGATTCAGCTTATTATCCTGGAAGATCATTGATTTCTTAATAATATACTTTGATTTTAAGTCTCAAATTTCATATTATTTTTCATTAAAATAAATATTATGTCAAAGGATAAGAAAATTTTAGAAGAACTGGCTTCATTAGCTGGGATTTCTCCATCGTGGATCAACAAATACACCATAGTTACCGCTATGTTTATAGTTTGGCTTACATTTTTCGATAAACACAATATTTTTGCTTATCAAAAACTAAAAGGTACGATAAGCATGATGGAAGCTGAAAAAGCCGAATTGAATGAAGAAATAAGTCAGGCGCTCAAAGACAAACTTGATCTGAATCATAATCATGAAAAGTTTGCCAGAGAGAAGCATTTGATGCATTTGCCAAATGAAGAAATCATTTTAATAGAACAAAAAATAAAAAATAAGACATACAATGAGTGTATTAGTAAATAAACATTCCAAAATCATAGTGCAGGGATTTACTGGCAAAGAAGGAACTTTCCACGCTGAGCAGATGATAGATTATGGCACGAATGTCATCGGTGGTGTCACACCAGGCAAAGGCGGAACAGAACATTTGGGTAAACCGGTTTTAATTCTGTAAAGGAAGCGGTAGAAAAAGCAGGTGCTGACACGACCATTATTTTTGTACCACCTGGATTTGCAGCTGATGCCATTATGGAAGCAGCAGAAGCAGGGATTAAAGTTATCATTTGCATCACTGAGGGTATTCCTGTACAGGATATGGTGATTGCGAAAGCATATATTGAAAAATTTGATTGCCGACTTATTGGTCCAAATTGTCCTGGTGTCATCACACCAGATGAAGCAAAAGTAGGTATCATGCCAGGATTTGTTTTCAAGAAAGGTAGAATCGGTGTCGTGTCCAAGTCGGGAACATTGACCTATGAAGCAGCGGACCAAATCGTAAAAGCTGGTATGGGTATTTCTACTGCAATAGGCATAGGCGGCGATCCGATCATCGGTACGCCTACAAAAGATGCGGTCAAACTCCTGATGGAAGATCCAGAAACAGACGGTATCGTCATGATAGGCGAGATAGGCGGAAATTATGAAGCTCAAGCCGCTCAATACATATTAGCTACGGGCAATAAAAAGCCAGTGGTAGGTTTCATAGCAGGACAGACTGCACCCAAAGGGCGTACAATGGGTCATGCAGGTGCCATCGTAGGTGGGCACGATGATACTGCCGAAGCTAAGATGAAAATCATGGCTGCATGTGGTATCCACGTTGTAAACTCTCCCGCTGATATAGGCATAACCATGGCAAGAGTACTAAACGGCAAATAATTTTGTCATTAAAATATATAAAGGATATTGACCTTCGGGCTTCAATATCCTTTTCTTTTCAGTTCAAAATCAGACCATTATGAATCTATTAGATCCAAAACTGTTAAATCAGTTTATCGAAGATGGCCTTTATGAAGACATTCATGAAGGTGATCATACTTCATTAGCTTGTATTCCTGCTGATGACCGAAGCAAGGCAAGGCTCTTAGTCAAAGCGGAAGGAGTCATTGCAGGTGTTGCGGTAGCTGAGGCGATTTTCAAGTATGTAGATCCTACCTCGACATTGGATATTAAGATAAAAGATGGCGAAGATGTGCGATATGGAGACGTTGCTTTTTATGTGGAATGCAATTCTCAAGCACTTTTGAAGGCTGAAAGGCTTATCTTGAATACGATGCAACGCCTAAGCGGAATAGCTACACTTAGCTCAAGATTTGCGTTTGAAGTAGAAGGCTTGCCTGTAAAAATATTGGATACTAGGAAAACTACACCTTTGATCAGATTTCTTGAAAAATGGGCTGTGAAAGTTGGTGGCTGTGACAGTTATAGAACAGGGCTCTATGACTGGATTATGATCAAAGACAATCACGTAGATGCCTGCGGATCTCATACAGAGGCGATCACTAAAGTACACGAATATCTCAAGGCAAACAATCTTGATCTGGACATAACCGTTGAAGTAAGAAATTTGGTAGAACTACACGAAGTATTGGATAAAGGTGGAATTACTAGGATTATGTTTGACAATTTTGAATTACCTATATTGCGTGAAGCTGTGGCACATGTCAATGGACAATACGAAACAGAAGCTTCTGGTGGCGTCACCTTGCACACCGTGCGTAAGATAGCTGAGACTGGTGTAGATTTTGTTTCTGTGGGCGCATTGACACATTCGGCAGGTTGTCTGGATCTGAGTCTGAAGGTCATAAAAGACTAAAAGCCATGAATAAGTTAGAAAGGATCTTGTTTTATTTCCCAGAGACAAGTTTGCCCGTACTAGTATCAGAAGACCATCTGTCTGATTATGAAGCAGAAAGCGATCCGTTTCCTCAGTCGTTTATCGATGAAGTGATGACAACATGGGAAAAAGAAATCGATGATTTTACGGAGTTTATCCCTTGCTTCAGACTGCCCAAAGAGGAGAAATTTAATGCTATCGTTTATTGGAAAGGTGGCTTGCTAAGATACGATTTTATGCTGGTGACCTTAGATAATAAAGGCGAACTTATCAATAAAAAGTCGATCGCAGGTACCATAGTCAACGATGCCATCATCAAAAAATCAGTTGCATCCATCGAGCCCGACCTGATCATCAATATCATAGCAGGACAAACTATGGATGGCGAAGAATACGATGCATCGATGTCCAAGGCCTTTGCTATGGAAATCTTACCTACAGGAGAGATTATTTTCGCAATGGATAGTCTGAAGTGATTGCTTCTAACTAATTCCAACCTCCATTATCAAACCCTAGACCTACCTTTCTAAATCTAACCTTCTAAATACTAAAATCTCTGATAAAAGTCCGTACCTTTGCCCTGAAGTAAGAAGTATGAATATCATCAATATCAAGGATATTTTCATCAAAGAGCTATCTGTTGAGTTCAGGCAAAAATTTGCATTCTTTGGTATCTTCTTATTTGCAGCTACCGTAGTCTTCCTCATTTTACAAGTCTTTTAATAATATCAATCCACGAGAATGGACAATATTGATATGGATTATTATGCTTTTAGCTGGGCTCAATGCCGTGGTAAAAAGTTTTCTTCAAGAAAAAAAGGAGACATATCTGTATTACTATACCTTATTTGATCCTATTGATCTTATTGTAGCAAAGCTTGTTTATAATTTTGTATTCTTGTGCAGCTTGTTTCTTATTATCTTGGGTATATTATCCGTTTTTTCGGGATTTCCAGTGAAGGATTTCAGCCTCTTTTTTTCGGGATCAGCACTTGGTATTTTTGGTATATCGGTGGTATTTACCTTTGTGTCTGTGATATCTTCAGCTGATGGTGGCAATGGCACACTGATGTCTATCCTAGCATTACCTTTAGTCTTACCAATAGTGTTACTTTTGCTAAAGATATCTCAAGTCAGTGTCAGGTTGCTGGTAGATACCTCGGTGATAGAAGACGTTTGGTTGCTGGCAGGCTTAGATTGCATTTTGTTGGGTGCAATGTTGTTATTGTTTCCAGCCTTGTGGAGAAGTTGATTTTTATAATTTATGATATGTTGAATACATGACGACAAAAGGACTTTGGTGGAAAGTGGCAGGTGTAATAATTTTTATATTTGTCTTGATCGGTGGCTTGTGTGTCCCATTGCGTCCGGGTGTGACTAGTAGCCAACCAGCCAATGCTAAAAACGGAGACACCTTATTCATGAACGTCATAGGGTACAATACGCATTTTAGTACTGCCAAAAATCAACGAGCATGGCTAAAACTGGACTCTATCCACGCTATCGCTGCCAAAGACTTTTTTGGTAAAAATGAAAATGAAGCAGTCATTACCTTTTATATACCTAAGGATCTTCCTACTTCAGAAAAAGTAAGACCATTGACACTCATCATCGACAATGAGTTAGACGGTGCATTCGTCCAACCCAATGCCTTATTTCTCACGATCGAGGATAATCCAACGCAGTCCAGTTCGTCGTGGACACAGGCTGACTTAACCAACTTGAGTAAAGCTTCAGGCTTGAAATTTCCATATAGAAATATACTGAACGAAACTATAAGAAATACTTTTTTTCACGTCGCACTTTGGTTTGCAATGTTTATTTTGCTGATAGCGGGCTTATATCATGCGATCATGTACTTGCGCACAGGAGATTATGATCACGATATTCAATCTGCATCATTTAATAGGATAGCCATTTTGTATGGGGTACTTGGCTTGTTGACCGGATCAGTATGGGCAAAATTTACTTGGAATACATTCTGGACTACAGATGTCAAGCTCAATATGACAGCTATTGCCATGCTGATTTATTTGGCTTATCTGGTACTCCGAGGCTCATCAGCTGATCATGACCGTCGCGCCAAACTTGCAGCTTCATATACGATTTTTGCCTTTATAGCCTTGATTCCATTGGTATTTGTGATACCAAGGATGACAGATAGCCTACATCCTGGCAATGGTGGCAATCCAGCTTTAGGTGGCGAAGATTTGGATCATACCTTGAGACTCTTTTTCTATCCTTCAATCATTGCACTGAGTTTGTTGGGAACATGGATGGCATCACTTTTGATAAGGTATGAAAGACTAAAAGAAAAAATATTTTTAAAATCGTAAAAATAACCGACACAATAGATGAATAATCTCTTAAAAATAAAGAAATTTGTCGCCACAATCATCATCATGATGGCAAACATTGACCTTGTGTCAGGACAAAATTATCCATCCGACTTTTTGAGAAGTACAGGAAAAATATATTCTGTGGCATTGGTAATTGCCATAATATTTATCGGAATTGTCTTCTTTTTATTCCGATTGGACAATAAGCTAACCAAATTAGAAAATCATATTAAAAATGAGCAGTAAACAAGCAAAGTTTTTTGAAAGTGTGCAAGCCAACTTCGATAGAGCGGCAGCACACACTGACATTCATCCGGGATTGTTACAGCAGATCAAGGTCTGTAATGCAGTCTATCAGATGAATTTTCCGGTGAAAATAGGTGATTCCTATCAAGTCATCGAAGCGTATAGAGTGCAGCATTCTCATCATAGATTGCCTACTAAAGGTGGTATCAGATTTAGCCACCTTGTAGATCAGGAAGAAGTGATGGCATTGGCTGCATTGATGACGTATAAATGTGCCATCGTAGATGTACCATTTGGTGGTGCCAAAGGTGGTGTAAAGGTAAGTCCAAGGTCATATACTGCCGAAGAACTCGAGCGTATCACTAGAAGATACACCGTAGAGTTGATCCGCAAAAATTTCATAGGACCTAGTATCGATGTGCCTGCGCCAGATTATGGTACTGGTGAGCGCGAGATGGCTTGGATTCTTGATACTTATCAGACTTTCAAGGGTGGAGAGATAGACGCAGCAGGTTGTGTGACTGGTAAACCAGTTCGTCAAAACGGTATCAATGGTCGAACAGAAGCAACTGGACGTGGTGTATATTATGCCATCAGAGAAGTATTCAATGATGAATCACAACTCAAGCGTATCGGAGCTACCAAAGGTATTGCTGGTAAGACGATGGTCATTCAGGGCATGGGTAATGTAGGATCTTATACAGGACTTATCTCTCAGCAAGAAGGCGATGTCAAAATCATCGGTCTATCAGAAATGGAAGGTACGATCTACAGCGAAAAAGGCATCGACATGCAAGCTGCGCTGGATTACAGAAAAGCTAATGGTACCATCTTGGGTATGCCTGGAACAGTTACATTGAATGATCGTGGCGACTGGGCAGGAATAGAATGTGATATCTTAGTACCTGCAGCATTGGAATCTGTTATCACTGAAGATAATGCTCATATGGTAAAAGCCAAAGTGGTAGCCGAAGCCGCCAATGGACCTATCACTGCCGAAGGTGCAGATATTATCATCAAAAATGGTGGTATCATCATACCTGATATGTACTGTAACGCTGGTGGTGTGACTGTATCATATTTTGAGTGGCTCAAGAATCTATCCCACATGCGTTTCGGACGTATGGATAAAAGATTCAACCAAAATACTTATCAAAATATCGTTACTACTTTCGAAGGACTGACAGGTAAGTCTATCAATGAGAAGGAGAAACAATTTATCACTCGTGGTGCTGAAGAAGTGGATCTTGTGCGTTCAGGATTAGAAGAAACGATGATCAACTCATACCATCAGATCATGGATGTGTATCACAATTATGAGAAAGTGGACAATCTCAGAGATGCCGCCTTCATATGCGCGCTCAATAAAGTAGCCAGTGATTATATGACATTGGGTGTATTCCCATAATAGGTTTTAGTAAATAAATGGTAAAAAGGGTAGCAGCGATGTTACCCTTTTTTGTTTGCCACAATTTTGTTGTGCTTTTAAGTGCCCAAAACTGCAATATCCGAATTAAATATTTCGCTTTATTACGTTAGATATTTTTTATTGTGAAATTTCATTTTATAAAAATAAAATTGTATAAATGCTTGACTATATGGATATAAAAGTTTATATTTGTACTATTATTTAAACTTATAAAAATTTCATCATGAAAACAGTACAAAAACAGTACAAAAACAGTTAATCAAAATCTAAGCACTTTCAGAAGTTTGCTTAGACACCTTTATCTTATGGTAATCCCGCTATTATTTTTGTTTGTTACATCTTGTAATGAACAAAATGTTGACGAAACCTTACTGGAAAACCAGAAAGTTGAAATAAGAACAAGTGACTGTGAAGATTTAGGACAGGATCCAACCTGCATTACTATTCCTAGAACAGGAACATATGTAATTAGTGGGTGCACTGTATATGTTTCATACACTTTACGTAAATGTGGAACTTCTACTTTTACTATAAGAGATTTCGATTACGATTTAGCAAATTCTCCTGCATGTAATACCATCCGCCAACAATGGAGTGCATTATTTAATATGTCAAGTTTAGATGCAAATGAAGCGATGAATGATTTTTATAGAAATTTGAGTATTATGGTGGAAGATTATGAGTTTAGTCAATTAGACCCTAATTTGTATCCTTGTCCTTCGAATAATGCGACTTGGTCATGGATAGAAACATATTGTCACACTATATGTAATAAAAAACATGAAGGAGATGGTGATCAAGATTTAAATCAAGTTGTATGCGGCTATTCTTGTTGTATAAGATCAACATCATTCTGTTTTGAAACCGGAGTACCAAAAAGAACAGATGTGCAAATTAACGATTTAAGTGATGAGTGCGACCCTGTTATGTTTATTGCGTGCCCTAATGGCTCTTATAATCCGAATATATGTCAAAAATCTTGTGCTAGATTGTAACTTGTTTTAGATAAGCAGGAAAAGTTAATTTCCTGCTTATCTATCATATAAATTATTATTGGATAATATTTACTAAACTCAATATATATTAATATCATTTCTTAATCTATTAAAACTTTAATTAAATGAAAAGAAAATTATTCTTACTATTGATTGATTCTCTTCTTTTGGGATTTGTTTGTATTGCACAGACTCAATTGCCAAAAAATAAATATGAAAAACTCACCTTCAAAAATATCAGCCCAGAGTGGTATGAAGTATGTTATGACGATTTGGCAAAAGATGGAACTACAACTGATGGTTACAATAATTTCCTAAAAATCCTTGGACTTGAACCACTTATCGTCGGTGATAAAATATATCAGGCCTTTCATAGCAGTCTCTCTGCAGCAAAAAATTCCTATATCCAATGCCGTTCCTTAAGCACAGGTCAGCTTATATGGCAGACCAGATATGCCTATGATGACGATGAAACGCAAGAGATAGCAAGGTTGCTCCGAATGAATCAAGATGGCAATTTAGAAGTTTTTGGGCTGAAAAGAATCCATCCCAATTTACCAACTGATAATGGAATTTATACTTTGGACAATATCCTGACCCATAGAGTATATAATAGTCAAAACGGTGACTTGATTTCGTTGTTTCACCGAGATTTGGATGATCCAGATTCATTTCAAATGCAACATGCTTTTAATAAATGGCACGATTTTTCTTATATATTTTATGAAGATACTTATCTTCAAATCCTAGAAAAACCTAGAAATCTAGGCTTGTCATTGAAAAGTTCCAAAATAGATTTCTCTGGAAAACTGATCGAAGAGCCTATAATAAAAGAACAGCCTTATATAGCGAGATTTTTCAATATAACCCGGATATCCAAGGATACTTTACTCGCCATAGGCTATGATTATAAAAGTTTGAGCTTATACTTCAGATACATGAAGCCCAATCTGGAAGTAATAGAAGACATCATTTATCCTACTGATTCTACTGGCTTTTGGAATTTTGAGTTGTTAGATATATCAAAAGATAAAAGTAAATTCTTAATGAGCAACCAATTAAGTACTACAGATTCGTTTCCATGGCCTTATTTAGAATTATATGTTTTTGACCGCAAAGGCAAGGTATTAAAAAAGGCAAGTTTACCAGAAAATGATTTAAACATTTTTGTATTGGATTAGAAGGAGATAATGATTTTTTGTTTATTCACTGTACAATGCAAGAAAGAGGCCCGAAGGAGGCGTAAAATCGGCTTTAAATATCATAAAAGTATCAGAAACGAGTAGTGATGTGTTAAAAAGTATTACATCAGTTGATTCTTTGAAAATCATCAATTTTACAAGTAAATTAGACTTTGACGATAAAAGACTTGTTATTTCTTTTGAAGAAAGTGCCTATTACCACACTTTTGGCACAAGTTATAAATGGGATGATAATGCTAGAGCACAAGGTATGATGTTGATAAATAAGCAAGACTTAGGTTTATTACCTTCTGCTGTTGATGATGGAGATTTTTCTGATGCTACAATTTTACTCCCAAATCCTGTCACAGATGCCCCCACGATTCGGTTTGCTACGCCATACAAAGGATTGATCTCGCTCTCAGATATAAGTGGTCGGACCGTGATGGTGCGGGACGTCACCGACTTATCGGAAGAAGTCAATATAGATATGTCCTACTTAGCATCAGGCATATACATCGTCCGTTTGCCACAGCACATATCAGGTAGATCGTATAAGGTGGTAAAGATGTAAGAACCGGTGTCTAAGCGACATTTTACCAAAATATTTTAAGAATTTTCATCAAAATATTGTTACAAAAGACTAATTTCATACTCTTAATGTTATTGGTACAATAATTGCCTATAATACATAGCACATGAGAGTAGTTTTTACGATAATATTCGGATATTGGCTTGGTTTGGCTTTTGGCCAGCAACCACCTATCTGTGGCAATAATCCTGCCATGACCTCGTTTTGCGCTCAAGCGTGTATCATCTGCGACATTGATGGATTTACAGGTAGGAATAATAGCTCGATAAAAGGACAGGCGCCACCAGACTTTTGTACATCATACGTCCACCATATGCAATGGATAGGATTTATAGCAGGAACATCTACATTGACACTTGAGGTGAAAGTATCTAATTGCGCTCGCAACAATGGTTTGGAGATTGGATTATACGAAAGCTTAGATTGCCAGACATTCAGAAGGATAAGTGACTGCGATACCGATATCCAACCAGGAGAAACACGCGTCTTCAAGAATACTGTGCCGCTTACCATCGGGCAGTACTATTATTTTGTCATGGATGGCAGCGACGATGATATATGTGATTGGACTATCAAGGTAACCGAAGGCTCAACTAAGGTAGCACCACTAGAAATTGCCCCAGAAATCACCTTTCCCGACGAAATCTGTCAAAACGAAGTATTTGAAATGACTACGCCTGGTCTTGTGGGTGCTACATTTTACAATTGGTCTATAGATGGCAGCCCATTCAAAAGCGGTACATCTGTCAATCACTCGCTTGGAGTACCAGGTAACTACAAGGTTTGTTTGGATGCATCCAATGTGTGTGATCAGGCACCGCAAGCTTGCAAAAACATAAAAGTGCTGCCTGTACCAAGAGATACGATACATCAAGAGCTTTGTTTTGGTCAATGTTTTACTTACTTGGGCAAGGAATACTGTCAGTCTGGTATGTTTGACAATGTCCTGCAAGCATCCAATGGTTGTGACAGCGTGGTAACATTGGCATTAGCCATAAAAGATCAGATAATCAGCACATCGGATATCAAAATCTGTGAAGGTGACACCATTAGCATTGGCAATGGTAAGTTTTATACTGCTGGCAAACATGAACTTGTCATAAAAAATCAAGAAGGCTGCGATATTTATATGACTTTAAATATCAATGTCATCGTTTGTAATATCCTTAGCGAAACAGAAATGACTCCTGTTGTGTGTAATGGCGAAAAAACCGGGTCGTTGAAATTCAAGATTGATGCCGGTACACCGCCGTTTACATATAGTGGCTACAAAGTAGAAAATTCATCGGTTACTTTTTCTGGCAATATTTCTGGTATTACAGATTGGACTACCATTTCGGGGCTGGATGAAGGCAATTATACCATTATCATTAATGATTTGCACGGCAATAGTAAAGTGATCAATCAGTTTGTAGCACAACCTTCAAAACTAGGTTTGGACTACACCGTTGCTTTATATAATGGATTTGGTGTGCGTTGTTTTGGTGCTGAAGATGGATCTATCACTTGGAATCCTTCAGGAGGTACACCACCATATTCCATAGATCATGCATTTACATCGCAAGGAGATTATATGATCACTTCGCTTGCTGCCGGTACTTACCATACGACCATTACGGATACCAACGGTTGCATTACCGAAGTCACAGCTGTCATCACATCTCCGGAGAAGCTCATCGTTCAGACAGAAAAGACGAATCCAGATTGTTCAGGACCCGAAACAGGAAGTCTTTCCTTATCTGCTGTCAGTGGCGGAGTAGCACCATATTCTTATACATTAGACAACCGAGCCTGGCCTGGAGTAGAACCAAAAAAAGATCTCAAAGAAGGTATTTACACCTTGGTCACCAAAGACAATAATGGGTGCATAGTAGTGACAACAGATACACTGATAGCTGCAATAATTCCTGCAATAGATATTAATACCAATATACAAACCATCAATCTTGGTGATAGCATCACATTAAGTGCATTTTGTTCTGTAGAAGTTGTTCAAATCCAGTGGACGCCAGCAGAATTCATAGCTTGTTCTACCTGTCTTACGACAAAAGCTCAGCCGATTTCAGATCAAAAATATACACTTGTAGTCATCTCTAAAGACGGTTGTGAAACATCCGCAACAACAGAAGTCAGGGTGACAAAAAATCGAAGTTTTGTAATCTCAGATATCATCACACCGGATGGAAATGGGATCAACGACAAGATCAGATACCTTGCAGGAAATGATGTTTCGAAATTAGAATACATCAAAATTTATGATCGTTGGGGCAATTTAGTCTATATCTCCGAAAATATACCAGCTTCTGGTGTTACGGACTTGGATTGGAATGCAGATTTTCATGGTCTGCCTTTGCAAAATGGAGTTTTCACCTTGATAGCTTCAGTATCTTACATCGATAATGAAGTCATCCTATATAAGGGAAGTCTGACTATTCTAAGATAAATCCAATATTTTTAATCTGGAATATTGTATTCCTTGATTTTTCTGTACAATGTTCGCTCAGAAATGCCCAATTCGTCTGCGGCATCTTTGCGTCTATTGTTGAATTTCTTAAGTGCTTTACGAATCATGCCTTTTTTCCATTTCTTCGATGGATAGGATTTCTTCTACATCTTCTGTTTCATTGTAACCAGATCCAGATTTACCAGACAAAATGATGGGTCTATTGCTATCATAGGATCCATATTTGTCATCCTGATCATCCTCATTTCTACGGTCAAATATCTTTCTATGGCCAGCATCATTCCCAAATCCTTGCATGTTTTTGAGTGCGCTGATATCGGGCAAAGTGAGATCATTTGCCCTGACCAACTCGAAGATCAAGGATTTTACATCGCTAAGATCGCTTTTCATTTCCAACAAAAATTTGAATAAAATTTCTCTTTCCTGATAGCCAGATTCATTATTGATGGCGAAGTCACTTCCTTTGCTTGGAAGCAACCTGTTTTTGATCTGTGGTGCCAATTCTACAAGTGTTTCTGCATCGATTTCCTTTTGGTCCACGAGCACACTTAGTTGTTCCACCATGTTTTTTAGCTCACGTATATTGCCCGGCCAGCGATAATTTTCGAGAATTAATTTGGCTTCCGGTGTAAGTGTGATCGAGTCAGATCGATATTTTTCGGCAAAATCACCTGAAAATTTTCTAAAAAGCATGTAAATATCTTCTCTCCTTTCATGCAATGCAGGAACTCTGATCGGTACGGTATTTAGCCAGTAGTACAAATCTTCTCTAAATTTGCCCGCATGGATTTTCTCTTCTAGATTTACATTGGTTGCTGCTACAACACGTACATCGGTATTGAGTACTTTGGAAGATCCTACGCGTAGGAACTCGCCACTTTCTAAGATTCTAAGCAAGTATGCTTGTGTGTCTAATGGCATTTCGCCTATTTCATCAAGAAAAATAGTACCGCCATTGACCGTCTCAAAATAACCTTTTCTTTCTGTAACAGCACCAGTAAATGATCCTTTTTCGTGACCAAATAGCTCTGAATTTATTGTGCCTGGAGGAATGGCTCCACAGTTGATCGCTATGAAATTATTGTGCTTACGCAATGAAAGTTCGTGGATAATCCTGCTGAATATCTCTTTACCTACACCACTTTCGCCTTGGATCAATACGGACAAGTCGGTAGTTGCGACTCTCATAGCCGTATTTAGTGCTCTTTCGAGCAATGGTGACCGACCTATAATCCCGAATCTCTGTTTTACGCCTTGTATATTCAATCTAAATTATTTGTACGTTGATTTTATGATATACTATTTAAATATTTCGCTAACACTCATAGATAATCCTGGCAGCACAGTAGATGATACTTGCTCACCTGATATAAATGGCTTGCTACCAGTGTATTTTCCTTTTGTTAAGGTATATACCAAGATATATTCTTCAGGTTCTACTATCCAATATTCTTTGATACCAGCTTCTTGATAAATTTCAAACTTGTCTTTCAGCTCTATATTTTTATTGCCCGGAGAAAGGATCTCAATGACCAAATCTGGAGCACCGATACATCCTTTATCATCTAGCTTTTCGGGATCACATACTACCGTAATATCAGGTTGGACTACGGTGAGTATCTTCCCATCTTGAAGCTTTTTGGCTTTGTTTTTATACTTTTTTGAAATATTTAAATCTTCTGATATGGGCAAACGAACATCAAATGGTGCAGCGTACAAAGTGCATCCTTGTTGCTTTAAATAACTACCTAAAATTATATGGATGGCACTTGAAATACCTTGATGTTTACGACTAGGCGCTGGCGACATTTTCAATATCTTACCTTTGATCAATTCTACACGCTCTTCAAATTTCCAAAGCAGATAATCTGCATAAGAATACGTCTTTTTTAGATCGAGTTGGTTAATGTCGGTTATCATGATGCAAATATTTTATGGTTTATCTACGATCTCTCCTCTCAAAGAGCCTGAAGTCGCATCTGTCACTTTTACCCATGTATATTCTCCTGCTTGCAGACCATCTTTTTTAGGAAAGTTGATCATTTTATTTTGACTATTTCTGCCTTTAAACTCCTGGTCAGACCGACGGCTATCTCCTTCTATTAGTACTTTGAATGTCTTGCCTATATCTAGCAAATTGACTTCAAGAGACATCTTCATTTGGGTATCTACGATCTCCTGGAGTCTTCTTTTTTTGATTTCTTCTGGGATATCATCTACCAGTTTTTTTGCGGCAAGCGTACCCGGTCTTTCAGAATAGAAAAACATATAGGACATACTGTATCTTGCATACTTGATCATGCTGATGGTATCCTGATGCTCGTCTTCGGTTTCTGTACAAAATCCGGCGATCATATCAGATGAAATAGCACAATCTGGTATGATGCGATATATCGAAGCTACACGCTCCATATACCATTCACGATCATACGTTCTATTCATCAAATCGAGAATACGACTATTGCCTGACTGTACAGGAAGATGGATGTATTTACAAATATTTTCGTATTTTGCCATAGTATGCAACACTTCATCCGTGATATCTTTTGGATGCGATGTTGAAAATCTCACCCGCAAATCTGGATGAATCAGTGCGACTCTTTCCAGCAATTGTGCAAAATTTACATGCTCGGTTTCGTCAGGTGAAGTCCATTTATAAGAGTCTACATTTTGGCCCAATAAGGTCACATCTCTGAATCCTCGATTGTACAAATCAGATGCTTCAGACACGATGGAATATGCATCTCTGCTTCGCTCACGACCACGAGTGAAAGGTACTACACAAAACGAACACATATTATCACATCCACGCATGATGGATATAAAACCTACTATGCCATTGCTATCCAATCGAAGTGGAGATATGTCAGCATACGTTTCTTCCCGTGATAATAATACATTGATCCCTTTTTCGCCATCATCCGCTTTCGCAATAAGATTGGGAAGATCTCGGTATGCATCTGGGCCTACTACGATGTCCACAAGTTTTTCTTGCTCCAGCAGTTTCGCTTTGAGTCGCTCTGCCATACAGCCAAGCACACCTATTAGCATGTCAGGTTTTTTGGTTTTCAAGCTATTGAATACTCTCAACCTATTTCTGACGGTATCTTCTGCTTTTCGCGAATAGAACAGGTATTGACCAAGATTAAGTCGGCTTCTTCCATATCTTTGGTTGGTCCATGGCCTTCACCAGCAAGAATTGAGGCAACTATCTCCGAATGACTAAAATTCATGGCACAACCATAAGATTCTATATAAAACTTTCTAAGACCATTATTTGCTTGATCGTAGTACAAAACTTGACCTTGTTTTGTCTCGTCTATTTTTTTTTTGATCTCAAAAAGGGTCACATTATCATCGTACATGCTTAATAATAAAATTTGGACTGCAAAAATAAGACATTCTTACGAGTAAATGACAAAATGGCAGGATATAATGAGGCAATAGTTGGATAAATGATGTTAGTCAGCTGTTTTATTGATTATTGATAATGGTTTGTTTTTTATGAAGATAAGATTTACATTTGTCCATCAGATATATTTAATTTATAAATTTCAGTATAGAAATGGAAAATTTCCCAATAGATCAAGTGTTAAAAGATCGTATAAATACATGGCTTACAGGTGATTATGACGAAAGTTCAAAAGCCGAAATACGCCAACTTATAGATGATAAAAATGTGACGGAGCTGACGGATGCTTTTTATCGTGACCTAGAGTTTGGTACAGGTGGACTCAGAGGTATCATGGGCGTCGGTTCTAATCGTGTCAATAAATATACCTTAGGAACAGCTACGCAAGGACTGAGCAATTATCTCAAAAAGATTTATCCCGACCAACAAATAAAGGTGGTTATAGCGCATGATAATCGCAATAATTCATCTGTTTTTGCAAATGTGGTGGCAAATGTATTTTCAGCCAACGGTATATATGTGTATTTTTTTGAAGGATTGAGACCAACACCTGAATTGTCCTATGCTATCAGATCGCTTGGTTGTCAAAGTGGTGTCATGCTTACTGCTTCGCACAATCCCAAAGAATACAATGGGTACAAAGCCTATGGTGCTGATGGAGGACAGTTGGTAGCGCCTCATGATGAAGCCGTGATGGCCGAAGTCCTTAAAATTAAAGATATTAGCGAAGTCAATTTCAAAGGTATAGATTCCAACATTGAAAAAATAGGTAAGGAAATAGATGAAAAATATTTGGATGATCTAGCAAAGCTTTCTATTTCGAAAGACGCGATACAGCGACAGCATGATTTGAAGATTGTATTTTCGCCTATCCACGGTACTGGTGGTGTCATGGTTCCACCTGCACTAAAAAGATTCGGATTTACCAATGTTATTACGGTGGACGAACAAATGATCGTGGATGGCAACTTCCCTACCGTCATTTATCCCAACCCAGAAGAGGCTGAAGCCACTACCTTGCTTTGGCAAAAGCTGCGGAAGTAGATGCGGATATTGTCATGGCTACCGATCCCGGATGCAGACCGTGAGGGCTAGCGATTAAAGATGATGCTGGTCAATTTATCTTATTGAATGGCAATCAAGCTTTGTGTTTATTGGTAGATTATGTATTGTCTGCGTGGGAAAGTGCTGGCAAACTCGATGGAGACCAATATGACGTCAAGACCATCGTGACCTCATATATGATAGATGCCATCGCCGCTTCCAAAGAAGTCGAATGCCTCAATGTCTTGACAGGATTTAAGTATATAGGAGAAATAATGACCCAAAGACAAGGCAAAAAAACTTTTGTAGTTGGTGGCGAAGAGAGTTATGGTTACTTAGTGGGCGAGCATGCACGAGATAAGGATGCTGTAGTGGCATGTTGTATGTTTGCGGAATTGGCAGCTTACTACAAAGATCAAGGTAGAAGTGTATATGATGTATTGCTCGGTCTCTATATAAAATATGGTTTTTATAAGGAAAAACTCATTTCCATCACCAAAAAAGGTAAAGCCGGAGCCGAAGAAATAAAAGCCATGATGGACAATTATCGGGTAAATACACCTACAGAATTGGGTGGAAATAAAGTCATCATGCTCAAGGATTATAAAACATCTACATCCAAGGATATGCGCACTGGTGAAGTGGTGAAAATTGAGCTTCCTTCATCCAACGTACTTCAATTTTTCACTGAAGATGGTAGTATTATTTCAGCTCGACCGTCAGGTACAGAACCCAAAATTAAGTTTTATTGCAGTGTGAAATCAGAATTGTCAAATAAGGAAGCATTTAAGTCAACAGCTACACAGTTGGACAGTAAATTGGCTTCGATGATGAAGGACTTGGGAATATAATTCTGATTTTGGATAAAAAAAGGGTCTCTGCCCCGATTAGTGCAAAGACCCTTCAATTAACAAAACCTAACTTCCCTTGATTATTTTATTTCAATTGTTTTTGGTCCTTTTGATTTTTTCTCTTCCTTTTTAGGAAGTGTCAATATCAAGAATTCCATTTTCATATGTAGCTTGAATTTTTTCAGCATCCACGCTATCAGATAAGTGGAAAGAACGTTTGAAGGAAGCATAATTGAATTCCTTTCTAGTCCATTTTCCTTCTTCAACTTGTGCTGAATCAGAAGATTTTTCTGAAGAAACTATCAACTGATCTTTTTCTATAGCGATTTTAAAATCACTTTTGTTAAGACCAGGAGCGGCAATTTCCATGGTGAAACTATCATCGTTTTCAGAAATATTTACAGAAGGTGTTGTCACAGATAGGTCTGAACCAACAAGATCAGAAATACTTCGGTTAAAAACGTCATCAATAATGCTTGTTAGGGATTTCCCCTGCAAAAACGGATTAACTTTTACGATATTCATAATATTTGTATTTATTGGTTTAGAAATTAAAATTACTTTACTGAGATGTTTACAGGTGCTTTCACTTCAGTTTTTGGTACTATGATGTGTAAGATACCATCGTTGGTATTAGCCTCTATTTGATCATTTTTTACGTTTTCTGGCAAAGTAAATACCCTTTCGAAACTTGTAAAATTGAATTCTTTCTTCAAGTATTTTACATTTTCGTCAACACTTTTACTACCTTTAACTATGAGCTTATTCTCATCCAATGTGATAGAAACGTCAGCTTTGTTGTATCCCAGTATCGCAAGTTTTATGTCAAAACTTTGGTCATTTTGGGAAATATTGGCGTAAACTGGTGAAGGAACATTTTATTTCCTGAACAATCTGGTGCATCGGCTTATGAAATTCACCGAATAATCTATTGAAATCATCATTTGATCTTCTCATGCCTGGTCTTACAATTGTATGTGTCATTTTTTAATTTGTTTAAAATTTTTGTTTAAATTTGATTACAATACTCTAATTGCAATTGTCATTCCAATCGACATTTATATGCTAAAGTGGCACAAAAGGATAAAATTAACATGACAAAAAGACAGCTTGTTGTAAAAATACATGCCATAATGACATTTTTAATGTGAGTAGTGCTTTAATAGATGGACACTTTTGATTCAATAAACCAGTATTATACATTACTATTCGCAATAGATTTTCTTATACCTATTATTAAGATTTGAAGATATTTTGAGAAAGTTATTGGGCAAAACAATTACTAAACTTGTGTTTTGCAAGGTCACAAGTTTAATTTTGTTGAAATAGTTAAATGACAATAATCACTATTGGTGGTGATATTGCTGATAATCGATTATGATATGAGGCTTTATCTTTCGGCATCTTTTGAGTAAACGATACTTGAAATTTTTATTGTTTACTTAAAAGCTTGTAAATATGTCAATTAAATATTAGTTGAAATTTTATAAATAAAAAGTAGTTTCTGATATTAATATTTTGTGCTATAAATTATCACGATTAATTAAATTGGTTGTACCTTTTACCGAAATTGTAAACAGAAATATTTGTTATCTTGGCATAAATTCAAATTATTATAGTTGATAATCTTATAAAAACAAAAAATCATTAACATTATGAGTATAGATACAAAAATATTCGGAATGTAGTCCTCTTGGGCCATTCCGGATGCGGGAAAACGACCCTGTCTGAGGCTATGCTTTATGAGTCAGGTGCTGTCAATAGAATGGGTACCATCGGTGGTATGAATACCATGTCGGATTATACCACTATTGAACAGGAAAGAGGTAATTCTTTATTTTCATCATTGATGCACGTCAAATGGCGAGATTGTAAGATTAATATACTTGATACGCCTGGGTTTGATGATTTTATAGGTGAAGTTGTCTGCTCGCTCAAGGTAGCAGATACAGCATTGATGGTACTAAATGGTGTACACGGTGTAGAAGTAGGTACTGAGATCTTGTGGGATTATGTTAATGATTTCAAGACGCCCACGATATTTGTTATTAGCCAGATAGACCATGAAAAGTCGGATTTTGACAATACTCTGGAACAAGCCAAAGAGCGGTTTGGCCCAAAAGTCATGGCTGCACAATATCCAGTCAACCAAGGATCGGGCTTTAATGCGATCATCGATGCTATTCGGATGGTTATGTACGTTTTTGGACCTAATGGTGGCAAGCCAGAAAAAAAACCAATTCCCGATACCGAAATGGCCAAAGCTATGGAAATGCACAATGCACTTGTAGAAGCTGCTGCCGAAAACGAAGAAGGACTCATGGAGAA
The DNA here is from genome assembly GCA_016717105.1 of Saprospiraceae bacterium. Classification (GTDB taxonomy): domain Bacteria; phylum Bacteroidota; class Bacteroidia; order Chitinophagales; family Saprospiraceae; genus OLB9. The sequence continues at coordinate 219,839 of JADKGF010000002.1, forward strand.
ATTTTTTGATCAAGGTACTTTAACTGAAGAGGAAATGACCGCTGGACTTAGGATTGCGCTTGCCCATCAACAGATTTTTCCTGTATTTTGCTGTTCTGCTTTACAGGACAAAGGTAGCGGTCGGATTATGGGCTTTATCAATGATGTAGCTCCATCGCCAGCGGATGTACCACCATTCGAATTGGCAGATGGAAAGACCATGTCATATGATTCGAAATCACCAGCTTCTATTTTTATTTATAAAACTATCTCTGAGCCACAAGTAGGATTGGTCAGTTATTTTAAGGTATATGCTGGTACTGTAAAAGCTGGAGATGAACTGATCAATACCAAAAATGGTACACACGAAAGGATTTCTCAAGTATTTGAATCCGAAGGTAAAGTTAGGAATACCATAGATTCCCTTCAGGCAGGAGATATTGGCGTCACTTTAAAACTCAAAAATTCACATACAAATAATACTTTGAATGCTAAGGGATTAAACATAGAAATTGATCCTATTCATTTTCCAGAACCACGCATTAGAACAGCTGTGGTGCCGCCAAGTAAGGCAGACATGGAGAAGCTCATCAAGGCGCTTCACCAGATCGAAGAAGAAGATCCGACGCTTATTGTAGAACAAAATGCAACATTAAAGCAAACGATCATCCATGGTCAGGGTCAGTTGCATCTCGATCTTATCAAATACAGAATCGAGAAGAATTTTGGTGTACACATGGACTTCGAAAGACCAAGAATTCCATACAGAGAGACCATTACGAGAGCTGCCAATGAAGTATATCGCCACAAAAAGCAAAGTGGTGGTGCTGGACAATTTGGAGAGGTACACATGCGTATTGAGCCATATCATGAAGGTATGTCAAATCCCGAAGGTCTCACAGTAAAACATATAGAAGTAGATGACCTCGAATGGGGCGGAAAACTAGCGTTTTATTGGTGTATCGTAGGAGGAACCATTGATGCAAAATATTCAAGTGCCATCAAAAAGGGCATCATGCAAAAAATGACAGAAGGGCCACTTACTGGTTCTAATTGTCAAGATATCCGTGTAAGTATCTACGATGGTAAAATGCACCCAGTTGACTCCAATGATATGGCATTTATGTTGGCATCTATCGGCGCCTTCAGAGCGGCATTCAAAAACGCAGGGGCACAAATCTTAGAGCCAATTTATGATGTAGATATTACTTGTTCTGATACTGCGATGGGTGATATCATGGGCGATTTACAGACAAGACGTGCCATTATCATGGGTATGGATTCGGATGGCCATTACCAAAAGATCAAAGCCCGAGTACCTATCGCAGAGATGTATCAATATTCATCGACGTTGAGATCTTTGTCACAAGGTAAAGCTAAGTTTTCACGCAAGTTTGCTGATTATGTAGCCGTACCGTCTGATATACAACAGAAACTAATCGCTGATCATAAAGAGGAAGAAGAAGAACATCACCATTGATGTTATGAAAGGTTTTTTACAAAGGTCAGGTAGTTTATATCTGACCTTTGTCTTTTTTATAAAATCTATCTAAACAAGTGAAATTTGATTTGGCCTTCTGTATTGATTTCCAAAGCAGGTGAAGGTATTTTGAAGATATTAAATACAGAACAGATAGTTTTCAAAAATGGGCTTTTCGGGTTTAACTTAGGTAAATCGACATCAAATCCTAGATAAAACTGCCGATATCTTGGATACAAAATGTTATCAGCAGAAAAATCATTTCCATTTTCCACCCAATTATTTGAAAATCCACCATACATATTTTCTGCACCATATCCCAGTGCTACATTCAGCCACTTTGGCCAATTATTTCCTTTGGGAAGAAAACTATGAACATTTACAGATGCCCAGTAGGTCTGTGCATTATAGTCCTTTAGCGACCTTTCTAACCAACTCGTTCCATACAGGTCCTGTGCCCTTGACAATAAAGAAGTCTCTCCTTTTCCATTACTAGAATATATCGTAGCATTCGGATGTGCGATCGGTATTGAAGAAATTTTTAAACTTATTTTTTGGTCATCCCAATAATATTGTTGTGCTGCAAACAAGCCTGTTCCTACCAGATTTGCACCCATATCACCCAGAGAAAATCCCCATTTTGACGAAAATCCGTCCATAACTTCGATAGTGGATTGAAAGAGTGTACCGCAAATAATTCCAGTTAAAATACTAGATTTTTGATCGAGCCCTGTCCATCTGGCACCTTTGTAACACAATACACCTTGCAAATATGCGGTATGTGCGTGACCTGCTTTATCCATTTGATTCCATTCACCCATATCATTAAAAAGGTGAAATGCTTCCTTATCATATTTGCTATACCAAGTCCTATAAAGCCCGATGGAAAAGCTTGTATATGACACAGCAGCAAATCCCAACGCAGTATTAAATCTAGACTTTATCAATGTATCCGATGGCACAAAAAATGATTGAGCATCAGAAGCTAAACTGAATAATAACAATATTAGAAATAAGAAAAATTTTCTGATCAAGCTGATAAATTATTTGTAAGACAAAGGTAATCATTTTGACAATTTAATTAATAGAATGCTGGTCTGATAGAAAACTCATAGGTCTATTGTGCGATAATTAAACAATGAAAACGAGTGCAATTCTCTTTTTTGGCGCATCATTTTTGTCTATTTGAAGATAGAAAAAATATAGTGCGACTTATCTATGTCAAATAAAAGTATTGTTAAAACCGGGGGCAATTTATTTATAATAAAAAAATAACACTATCTTTCGTGGTCGAAACAAATAATATTCCGGTATGATGCGGACTCATTTTTTATATTTAATCGTGCTTTTGTTTGCTTGGTCCAATGATTTGGATGCACAAAAATTGCATTATTCTTACTATCAGTTTGCTCCATTGGATGTAAATCCAGCAAACTCAGGAGCTTTTTCAGGCTCTTATAGAGTAAGTGGTATTTACACAAAAAAGGGATTTCAAATTGCTGAACAAGGTTATCAGAATTTGAGCATATCTGCCGATGCGCCTATTGTACGCGGAATCAGAAAACAGGATTGGATCGGTGTCGGTCTGAAAATGGATGTGATAAATGATGCTAATAACTCAGGAACAAGGTATCTAGATGATCTGAATGCACCGAAACCTGGCGTTATAAATTGGGTGTTTTTTAAAGTATCCGCTGCGTATCACCTTTCATTGGACAAAAAGCAAACAAATATCCTCACATTGGGTGCGCAAATGGCTTCATCTACTAGAACTTATAATTTCAATATAAATGATTCCAGAGCAGGCATTTTGTTTGGAAATAATTATTTTCTAAATCATTATCAAAAAACATATGCATCACAAAATGACACTAAATTTAAATATAAAGACCTTGTTGTAGGTTTATTATTTAATGCGCGCCGCAAAAAATCAGATCTTCGTCTTGGATTTGCATTAGATGGACTACTAGGAGCAAAAGTAGGTTTTTCGAGCAATTCCGCCGGTTCAGCGGTAAATAAAGACAGTGTAGAGACTAGAGACCTTGGCCTAAATATCCATGGCGAATATAGAATGGATATAACCCCAAGAACCAGCATCATCCCAGGCTTCTATTATTACAGTGTCGGAAATGCAAATGCCTTCAATGTAAATACACATGCTTGGTATCAGTTCAATCCGGATATGGATTTCAGAGGTAGTGTCGGTTTAGGTGTACGTAATCTAAGAGATGTGATTGTATATGTTGGTGCTGAAATGAAAGATATACAAGTTGGGTTTGCTTATGATCTCAATATAGATTCGCGAGCGATCGGAAGTAGTGGTTTGGGTGGATTTGAACTCAGTGCAAAATATATAGGTAAGATATACAAAAAGCCTAAAGTTAAACCAATTATTTTCTGTCCTAGACTTTGATTTCTATCTCTTTTAATCAGGAAAATTGAATAATATTATGATCTTTAATAAATTATATACTTTAATATTTTTATTTTTTGTTAGCCTTGTAGTGCAAGCGCAGCCTGTCACTTCGACTACATACGAAGTAAAGTTGGAAACTGCAGTAAATGCGGCGGAAAACAATGACTATTTGACGGCAATCGAGTGGTTTGAAGAAGCATATAAGGAGTCAAAAGATCCTTATTTACAGATTTCTATCGGAGATATGTACATGTTATTGCGCGATTATGCCAAAGCAGAAAAAATATACGAGCGAGTAATAAAAAGAGACAAAAGAGACGAATTTTTTGATATCAAATTGGACTATGCCAAGGCACTTAAAGCACAAGGAAAGTACAAAATGGCACTCGATGAATTTAATTATTTTATTACAACCACAGAAAACGATTCGCTTAGAAATGATGCCAAAATCGAATTGCAAGGTATCATGCTCATGGAGAAATACCCTGAAAATATCGAAGCTTCTGTATCCTTTGCGAATGAACCTGTAAATTCACCTTCAGCAGAATCTTCGCCAGCTTTGTACAATGATGGAACATTGTATTTTACAAGCCTAAATTCCAAAGAACCAGTTACTTTGGATGGTAGCGAAGGAGAATATCATTCAAAAATTTATGTAGCATCTAGGACACCACAAGGTGATTTTGCAAATTCAACTGCGCTCGAAGAAGCTATAAATAGGGTAGATTTCTTTAATTCTGGCGTGTCATTTTCTGAAGATGGCAATCGTATGTATTTTACAAGGGAAAAATATATCAATAACGGTGTATCTAGTGCACAAATATATTTGTCAAAGAGAGAAGGCGATAAATGGGGCACGCCTTATCCAATAGAGTCACTCAACAATGATTTCAGGTCGCGACATCCTTATGAAGGTGAGTTGTTCGGCCAGAAAGTGTTGTATTATATCTCAGACATGCCAGGCGGATATGGTGGATATGACTTGTATTATGCTACGATCAGTGGTGATAATTACGGTACTGCAGTCAACCTAGGGAATGTCATCAATACAAATAAAAAACGAAAGCTCTCCTTTTTATAAAGATGGTACACTCTACTTCAGTAGTAATGGTCATCCAGGTATGGGCGGCATGGATATATATTATGCACAATGGGATGGTAAGAAATGGAGTGAACCAGCTAATATGGGCTTCAATTACAACACTTCTTATGATGACATATTTTTAAGATTTAATCAAGGAGGAACAGCGGGATTTTTAGTATCTAATAGATTGCATAAGGATAAAAAGAAATTTAAAAATACCGAGACTTGCTGCGATGATATATATTTGATTCAAATCAGGGATTTGGTTGTTGATCTTAAAGCAATAGTCAACAATGATAAAGGTCCGCTCGAAGGTGCGACAGTTGAGTTGTATGAAGGCAATAAAAAAGTGCCAAGTGATAGCAAAACTAATTTCTTGAGCAATGATTTTTCATTTCTTCTAGATACAGACAAGGCTTATACCGCCGTAGTCACCAAAGAGGGATATTATCCAGATACGATTAGTTTCAATACAAACGGCATTTTTGACGATTATACAGTAAGTAAAACAGTCACGTTGAAGCCTAAACCTGAAGCTCCAAAACGTACTGTATCTAGAAATGAACCGATCACACTTCATAGCATATATTTTGATTTCAATGATGATAAAATCTTGCCTGAAGCCGAGAAGGATTTGTTGTATCTTAAATCACTTATGGATCAATATCCTGACATGGTGATCGAGTTATCATCACATACAGACAGTAGAGGAGACAATGATTTCAATAAAAAGCTTTCGCAACGTAGAGCAAACTCAACAAAAACATGGCTGATAGAAGAAGGCGTAGCTTCGTCCAGAATCAAAGCTGTAGGATATGGCGAGACTAAATTGCTCAATAAGTGCAAAGACAAAGTCAAATGTACTGAAGAAGAGCATCAGCTAAACAGACGATCTGAATTTAAAATCATTGCAGGTCCTCAAACCATAGAAATCAAAGGAGAAGATTGATAAGTTTCTAGCAAAATATAAATTATCAATTGCGCTTATCTAAGCCCCAAAGAAGTTTTTCGCTGAGTGTTTTCATGAAAGACTGTCCTTTCAGATAGATGAATTGGATTTGGAATGCGCCTTTTGTGATTTCTATTCGGTGCTCTGATGTAATAGTTTCATACCTTGAGTCAAGGGTACACATGAAACTATCAGATCTGCCTTCTACTTTCAAAGTTATTTTTTTGGTATCTGGTATTACAATCGGTCTCACATTCAAGTTGTGTGGAGCGACTGGAGTTATCACAAAATTATTGGAATCTGGAAAAATAATTGGTCCTCCACAACTGAGCGAATAGCCTGTAGATCCTGTAGGTGTACTCACAATGATACCATCTGCCCAATATGAATTTAATAAGACATCATCCACGTATGTATGAATCGTAATCATGGAAGATGTGTCTCTTTTATTGAGTGTGAAGTCATTGAGTGCATATGGAAAGGAAGAAAAAAGCGGAAGATTACAACTTATGCCCAAGATGGATCTAGAAAAAATGGAATAATCTTTTTTAACCAATTGGGTAATGGCTTTTTTGATGAATTTTTTTTCCACATTGGCCAAAAAACCCAATCTACCTAAGTTGATACCTAAAATGGGAATAGGCAGATTTTTTATAAGCGTGATGATCTTTAGGATAGTACCATCGCCACCAAGCGTAATAGCCCCGTCAGGTTGGATTTCGCACAATTCTTTGTGATACTCAAATGTCAAATGGTCACAAAACCGATCAGAAAACTTATTGATTTCCTTCAGAAAAGGTCGAAAAACATATAAAATTATACCATTTTCGGTAGCGCTATCCAGTAATGATGCAACAAACTCAAAATCAGCAGCATCTTTTATCTGGTGTCCATATATGATTACCTTTGTCATATATCAAAAGGATCTGGTTCTGAACATATGACTAGCGATCTTCAAATTCAAGGTTTTTAATTCCTTAAGACTTACTTTAAATAATGGTGTAGCGTTCATACCTGAAGCACTGATTACCTTGACATAACCTATTACCATTGTCCAACCATGCAAGGTCGCAAGCATGGGATCCAAGGTAGTCTGGATGCTGCCATCCCGTTTGCCTCGCTCGATTTCTTTTACTGTAAGTTTGAATGGCAGATTTTGGATGTCTTGCAATTTGACATAATAAATACTGTCTTTGACGGCCTCTGTAAGTTTGGCTTCATTGGTACCATCTGATGTGGAGCGCACCATTGAGAAATAGTCTAAAAGCGCCTCTGAATACAAGAAATTTTTTTCGCAAAAAGACATAAAGGTATCAAAGATAGAAATCACACAATCTAGGCCAGTTTTGTCTTTGTTATGGTCAATCGTTTCGTAATATTTTTCGATGAGCAATTGCAGTGCCTTGAAAGTTACAGCAAGATAAAGGTTTTCCTTTGACTGAAAATACGTGTATAGTGTCACCTTTGTGATTTCAGCATCTTTAGCGATATCTTCCATCTTGGCATTTTTAAAACCAACACGTTCAAATACCCTTTCTGCGGCATTAATAATTATTGACTCTTTAAGACTTTTCTTTTTATCCTTCATTTGCTTCCTCTGTAAATATTCCAATCACACATTTTCTGTTACAAAGGTAGTATATTAACCTGAAATTTGAATCTATTATATATTCAAATGCTTAATTCTGTTTTAATGTTGAACATCTATAATTAGTGAATATGAAAATAGCTTATTTGGAAAGTGTATCTTGATCGGCCTTGGTATATGCAAGGTACCAAGCCCAAGAAACAAAAAATGCGTAAATAAAAATCGGAAGCTGGCCTTCAAGATGTGTTTCATAAGCAAAACTGAAAGCCGCTGGTATAAAAATGCCCATAAACCATGTATTCTCTCGAAGGTAGCTTACAAATAATGGGTAAAATAGGTGCAGTAAAACGATGATCAATCCTATAATACCGCCTGATGCCCAATAAATTACAAACTGACTACTCGGCAAAAAGTAATTTTTCTTTTCGATTTGCGGCATCTTAGCCTCATACCATTCAGCCATGTGGGTATCGAGCCTACTGAATCCTACGCCTGTGTATGGATTGGCCTTGATGATGTCCTTACCGGCAAGTAAAGAGTAGTATCTGATCGCATCACTGAGCCCTTCACGATATTCACCTTTACTGTAATGTTCGAAGTCGTATCGCATAAAATTCACCCCTTTCTTTGAGTGAGGAATATTGGTCGCAGCCAAATATAAACTTAGACCCAAAAAGATAGTAATGACTGGGAAATACCATTTTTTACCTTTGGGAATAAGATAGTAACTGACTAAAATCGCTGATAAATATAAGGTGATCAATCCTGTTTTTGACCCGAGATAATGTAAAAATATACCTTGGAAGATTATGTAAAAAATTAGGGCAAACCGATAATACTTATTTTTGTTCGTTTTAAATTCATAAACTGCCAAAACCATACTTATAACGGTCACCCAACTAATTCTGATATGATCACCATAGGACAAAACTGGCATTACTTTCGAATATTTATAAGAATCTATGATGTCGCTCGCATTGTTGAAATAATAACTTAAGCTGTACAATGTCGAAAATGTCATACAACATATCACCAATCTATGGATATAACTTATAGCTTTTTCTCGCGGACTCAAGGCAAAAATAAATGAAGGGAACAATATCAAAACAAGTTTCATCACGCCTCTTTCATTAAAAAAATATATGCCTTCATAATACAAATCACTGAGTACAACCAGAATGGACATTGCCATAAAAGTGGTCATCCATCGGTCTCTGAAAAGCCAAGCAATATTTTTTATTTTGGCTACAGCGTAGATACCTGCGAGTATAAATCCTAGGTTGCAAACGACCCGATTGTACAAGAATCCTACAAATAGAAACAAAATAGCAGTTGCCGCCACCATATTCCAAATGGTCGGTGCGTCGATTTTGCGATGTAAAGCTTGGTTTTCGGTCAGCATTGTACTATTTAACGAAGGACAAGGTATTATATTTTTAACATTATTGTTTTATCTCTTATTACTCAATTCAAATTTCAACTATTTCCTATCTTTACACCGTTTTTAATCTTAATACATCGAAATGTCATCAGAAATATTCGCAAAAGTACAGAGAGTTTTGGAAATCTTACATACAGAAACCATAACCGATGCTACGTCACTTGAATCTTTTCGTATAAAATACCTAGGATCGAAGAATGAAATTAAGGCGCTTTTTGGCGAAATAAAAAATGTAGATAACGACCGCAAAAAAGAATTCGGACAATTGCTGAATGACCTCAAGCAAGCGGCAGAAGAAAAATTTGAATTATTCAAAGAGCAACTCGAAAGCACATCTGGAAGTCAAAGTGCTACTGATCTAGACCTTACTGCCCCTGTAGAGATGTTTTCTTCAGGCTCCAGACATCCTGTTTCACTTATTCTCAATAAAATTATCAATATCTTCGGTCGTATCGGTTTTACAGTGGCTGAAGAAAGAGAAATAGAAGATGATTGGCACAATTTTTCGGCTATGAATACGCCCGAAGATCATCCGGCCAGAGATATGCAAGATACATTTTATCTTAAGGACTCGACGACGGAACTATTGCGTACGCATACATCATCTGTCCAGGCGAGAATAATGACTACTCAAAAACCACCGATCAGAATCATAGCACCGGGCAGAGTATATCGCAATGAGACCATTTCGTCTAGGTCGCACTGTCAGTTTCATCAGGTAGAAGGCTTATATATCGACAAGAATGTATCTTTTGCAGATATGAAACAAACATTGCTATATTTTGCAAGAGAGATGTATGGTCCACAAGCTGAGATAAGGTTGAGACCTAGTTTTTTCCCGTTTACAGAGCCGAGTGCAGAGATGGATGTGTATTGGGGATTGAATAATGAAGATGATTATCGCATTACCAAAGGTACTGGCTGGCTCGAAATCTTAGGTTGTGGTATGGTCGATCCAAATGTACTAATCAATTGTGGCATCGATCCTGAAGTATATAGTGGTTTTGCCTTCGGTATGGGTATCGAAAGACAAGCCATGCTCCAATACAAAATCACTGATATTAGACAGTTGTTTGAAAATGATGCAAGATTTCTAAGGCAATTTAGTGGTGTGATTTGATGGAAAAAGGTCGCAAACTTGCCATTTTTTCCACGGTTATAGCGGCTATTTTATGGAGTACAGGCGGATTATTCATCAAGCTGCTGCCACAAGATGCGATGACTA
>JADKGF010000002.1:232500-249429 GCA_016717105.1 Saprospiraceae bacterium
AATACTGCGAAGGTACGCTTGAACAATGCAACATCATCAGCAGTACTAAAGATGATCAATTTTCTCGTGCCAACAAGGTTGTGATTCTACCCAATCCTGCTTTCGATTATATTAGTTTCCGGCTAAATGAGAGTATTGTAAACGCTACAAATGGATACTGTATTCGCAACATTACTGGCAATATGTTGGAAAAAGAATCTTTGATAGATTTCGGTACGAATTACATTATCCATACCCATGATTTTCCTTCAGGGATGTACATTTTACAACTTTTAAAAGATGATGAAATCGTCCAAACGGAAAAATTTATTATTTTGCATTAAAAAAAATAGAAAAATGAAATACTTATATCTTCTATTTTTCTTCATTATTATTAAACAAGCTTATGCTCAAAAATACAAACCTTTGGTGGAAGAAGGGAAGTATTGGATTTATAATCATCATGCATATAGTGAGTGCTTACAATTGTGGCAAATCGGTATTGAAATAAGGTATTTTTCTGGAGACACTACCATAGATGGACGATCTTATAAAAAATTGGTATCTTCATCTGTACCATTAAGTGTTCCTCCTTATGAAATTACTTCAAAACGTTCACTTTGTTATATGAGAGAAGATACTATGCAAAGGAAAGTATTTGTGGTAAATTATGATGAGAATGTATTTCCTTGTGCAGATGGAAAAGAAGTATGTATTTGGGATTTTGGATTAAATGTCGGTGATACAATAAAAAATTGTACTTATGATATTTTTTATCCTCTTGATTTTGGTGAACTTACGCACAATGTTATTGATACCATAATAAATTTACCAAGTGTTTATGGATTTGATCAAAAACACTTTTACACAATAGGAGTCTCTCCAGGTCAATGCAATGACCCTTGGATTTACCCTATTAGTTATGCAGAAGGATTTGGAATGGAAGATGGGCCAATAATTAAAAGATTTGGCAGTTATTTATCGAAATACTGTGAAGGTACGCTTGAACAATGCAACATCGTCAGCAGCACCAAAAATACATCTGATACGCCATCAAATAAAATAAAGATTTTTCCAAACCCGACATCTGATTATATGACTTATCTAATCCCGACAAACCATAATAATATAATAAATCAGTACTGTATCAAAGATATTTCTGGGCAAATTGTGAAAAGTGAACGACCACTGCAATCAGAGGCCAGCAACATCATTAATACACATGATTTTCCTTCTGGATTATACTTCATTCAGTTTTTAAAAGATGGGCAAATTGTCCAATCAGAAAAATTTATAATTACAAATTAAAAAATTTAAAAATGAAAAGCATATTAGTTATTGCCCTTTCTATTTTGATGATCAATATTTGCAAAGGCCAGAATACATATATTCCATTGGTAAAGGAAAATAGTTTTTGTATAAATCACCAATTTTTAGATACAGATCATTACCCAAAACCTTCTGCTGCGACGTTATCTTACTTTAACGGCGACAGTATTTATAATGCAAAATTATATGGGAAAAGGTATTTTTCAAGTTTGTCAGGAACGCACCCTTGTCCACCAGAACAACTTCCTTGTTTTGTAGTTGATGAACCATATAAGCCCATGGATAAAAATTTTGGTGGTTTGTATAGAGATGATACCACTGAAATGAAGGTATTTTATATTCCTGTAGCAAGCACCGAAGAAGTAGAGCTATACAATTTTGCTTTATCTGAAGGCGACACTATTTCCGATTATTTAAAAATTTTAATGCCACAAGAATATATTGGAGAAGATATTGTAGATTCAATATCAATTGATACCATCAATGGTCAAGTGAGAAAGGTGCTTAATTTTCAAGCAAAGTCTCAATATTTTCCTTTCAACACATATTTCATAAAAGTAATAGAAGGCATTGGGCTAAAATGTGATTATTGCGAAGGCACTTTAGCTGATTGCAACATAGTCAGCAGCACCAAAAATACACCTGATACGCCATCAAATAAAATAGAGATTTTCCCAAATCCGACATCTGATTATATCATCCTTAGATCATCAACGTCAATATCGAAGGTCGAAATTTTTGACCAAAACAATCGCATCGTTATATCAAGTCAATCGCTTGAAATAGATGTAAGTAGTTTAATATCAGGCGTATATTTTTTAAGGTGTTTGACTTCGGATAATCAATTTTACTATCAGAAGTTTATAAAAATTTAAAAGGATAGAATCTTTATCCAAATACTGCCATTTCTTGAGCCTTAATCAAAAACAAAAAAGCCCTGAATATCTTATTGATAATCAAGGCTTTTTGTTGACCCACTAGGATTCGAACCTAGAAAAACGGCACCAAAAACCGGTGTGTTACCGTTACACTATGGGTCAATAGCTGCTTAGCGGGTGCAAAGATAAGACGAATTATTATATTTCAAATAACAAGCTAAACTTTTTTTTTAATTGGAATTTTATTCTTTTGGTTATTTCGCACCCAAGATGGCCTTTGTACTTTTTTCCTTACCATCTCTGATGTATCGCACCTTGATCTTTTCCTTTGGATTGAATGGTTTTAATGCATCCAACAAGCCACCAGACGTAAAAATGTAGGTATTATTTATTTTGAGTATGGTGTCGCCTCTGCGTAGGCCCGCCTTTGCGGCAGCTGATCCATCCACGATATCAGAGATGATGACACCTTGATCGGTATCTTCTATCATCACACCCAAGGTCGCTTTATTGGCAATCGTTTCTTCGGGAAATTTCATTTTCCTTTCTCTTTGTCCATGCATGTCACCCGGATGTCTTCCGTCTTTACCACGCATGCGCTTCTCTTTATCCATGAGTTTGTCATCATGCATGATGATGATTTGCTTATGCACTGCGGTATCTACGGCACCTTTGGAGTCAATCGTGATAATGCGGTTTTCACCATCGATTTGCTCATTGATATTTAGGTTTTTCATTTCCTTGGCTATTTCAGCTGGCATCTCACCTTGGCCATCCCATTCCAACACTTTTTCTTTTCCGTCATCCATTTTGATGATTTTGAAATGCTCCATTTTGCGTTCAGCCTTTTCGGACTTTTCATCTGGTGCTGGCACTCTAGTCGATGTTTTCCAAACGACCAATTGCCCACTTTTATCTTTATTACTGATTTTCTCTTCCAAATTTTCTTGGTCCAATGATTTCAAGAGTTCATCCGCTTCGGCACCTACTGCTTCTTTTCGGGTTTCGGTGACTTTGCCGTTTTTGTCGGTTTTTTCTATTACCACGACTTTTTTATAAACTGCATTATCCTGACCGAAAGCTACGCCGACACTACAGGCCGTGAGTAGAAACAAAATTAAATTTTTACGCATTTTAATGGTTTTACTGATTTTTCAAATTATTAAACACAACTATGGATTATATTAATATACCCGATATTTTCTTTTTGACTCTTTACCTTCAAAATTGAACTCTAGCCTTGAATTTTTCTGCAAGGTAGAGCCAGATGCTTCTTCAAATATCCTTTTGTATTTATGAAAGATGTTTTGAGGTTGTTTGTCACCATTTATTTTTAGGTATTTACCAGTGAGTTCTACTTTATTTTGTTCATTAGGTATGAGCAATCCGTCACGATTTAAAGCATTGCCTATGGTTTCACTAAAATTTCTAGAACCTGATTCGCCCCTGATATCCATGTCATCTTCGCCATCTATATTGGGTCCACTGAAAAAATCACCATCTCTAAACTCAAAATGTTTGAATTGCTTATTTAAGTCAGGGAATGCAAAATCAAAATTCATACTGTCTGGCATATCGAAATTAAACTGCATCTTACCGAGTTGCTCTTGCAATTTTTTCATTTGTTCGGCCATTTGATTGCCATCCATACGCAACATATTATGATCTCCAAAATTTTTCATATCCAAATGTCCGAATAGGGAATCTATATTGATTTCGTCTCCCATTCCAAACTTAAATGCACCTTCTCCACCATCGCCAAAGAAGAACATTTGAGCATTTCCATTGCCCAGATTTTTAGGTTTGTTTTCGTCTATGATATCACTGTATTTGCCATAATCCGATTTGTCTATGACTTTTCCATCTATTTCAAGTTCTGTCACTTCACCATTTTCTAATGACATTTTCAGTTCCTGATCATTGGACTTTTTTTGAATGCGGATCGACTCTTTTTTCGATGGAATCGAATCTATTGCCAATGGCTGAAGAGTTGGTATTTCGGACTTATTTTCTGTTACATTAAGCTGTTGACTGCCAGTTACATTTTGTGATAGAAATAGGACTAACAACAAAAGAACTGATGAGATTAAGATTTTTTCTTTCAAAAAATTACGTGTCTGTGCCATGTTTAAAATTCTTTTAATTCTATTGGTGAAAAAATTATTTTTATGTGAGAATGTCATTGCCAAGCTCGGAATGGCATGGTTTATTTCTTGGATTTTTACTAAGGTTTTGGCATAATGCAAAGGATCACCGGTATAAATGATGGCCATTTCGTCGCAACAATTTTCTCGTTCGACTCTGATATTAGTAGATATCCACCAGATAGCAGGATGGTAATAAAGCACGGCTTCGATGCCGGTTTGAATTAAATTTATATACACATCTTTCCTAAGAAAATGGGCCAACTCATGAGCCAGTATGGCTTCCGTTTCTTTTGGATCGAGTTGATTTATAAGTCCTATTGGGAATAGGATGACAGGTTTTAGAAATCCTAGAAGCATCGGAGTAGTCACTAATCCGCTTTCTGCTATTTTGATGTCAGGATGCACACCAAAATGCCTGCAAATACGATCGAAACGTTTGTGAATTTCCAAATCGTACACAGGTTTGATCTTTCTGGACAGATATTCGATATACAACGCCGAACCCAAGATTCTAACTGCAAAAAGTGCCACACCTATCATCCACGTGATGATGATGGGATTTTGATATGTCGTAATCCAGATATACAATTGGTCCGAAGTAGTGACGTCTGGGAAATTTGCCTGATAATCTGCCAATCGTGTCGAAAAGTATCGGATCTGATCAGCTGATTGGCCACTGTAATAATATAAAAATGTTGTAATAAAAATCCCAAAACTAGCAAAAATGCTTGTTAGTGAAATGGCATACCTTATTACTGATTTGGCATTGCTATATACCTTTAATAAAACGGACATCACCACGGCAATCAAGGTAAACTGCCAGATGGAATTTACAATCGTCCAAACGAATGATTGTATCAAATTGTCAGATATATGAAAACCAGCTATCATATTTACATCTTGTTTTCGATTTCGGTAATAAGTGACTTCAATTCTTCCAGTTCATGACGAGAAGATGGCGTATTGCCCAATGCTTGCATGACGAGATTCATAGCCGATCCATTAAATGCAACATTGACAAAATTAAATATCAGGTTATTTTTGATATCATTTTCTTTGACAATCGCTTTGTAGATGTGAGATCGGGCTGCTGTATCACGCTGGACAAGCCCTTTTTCATTCATGATTTGCATCAATTTTAGCGTCGTCGTATAGCCTACTTCCCTTCTTTTATTGAGCAGGTCATTGATGTCTCTTACAGATGAAGCGCCATTGGCCCAAAGTATCTGTAGGATTTCTATCTCACCATCTGTGGGTTTGTACTTATTCATGAAACATATTTATTATAGACATTACAAAGATATACGAATCATTTCGTATAACGAATACATAGTACGAAATAATTCGTAGTTTTAAGAAATATTTAACGCATCTTTGGTTTTTTTTGCTTACTGAAGATATTAAACATGAAAAATCTACAACGAATCCTAATACGTAATCCAGATTAAATAATGTAAAACTTATCATTTCTTTATGTCGAAAATAAATGTCTAGAATCATTCGTTATTAGTGAATATCTAATTTAAATCTTATTATGAAATCAAAAATATTTTATGTTGTTGTATTCGCATTGACGATATCATTGAACAACATCTATGGTCAAAACAATAATATTATGTTTGGATTAGGTTTTGGTGTAGGAAATTCTGGTTTTCTCTCTGACGAAAGCCCTGAAAATGAAGTAAGCAAATTATATTATATGACAGGTGGCTTGTTCTTCCAAAAGAGGCTTGGTGATCGTTGGGCAATTAATTTTCTTCCTAATGTTGGATTATCAGGTCATAAAACAGAATTAGAGTCATCAGCAAATAGTGCAACGTCAGCAAAATCAATTACATATTTGTTGAATGTAGCAGTTCATCCAAAATATTTTATCAAAAAGAATTTATACGTATCAGTGGGACCAGAATATTCTCATGTACTCCGTAATATAGGTCAAACATATAATAAGGAAGATGTATTTTCAATTGTAAATGAAACAAAATATTTTAACAGAAATAATTTATTGATCTCTTCGGCAATAGGTTGTTCATTTAAAGTAGATCAGACAGCAAAAAGATCTCCGATACAATTTGATGCATTATGGTATTTGGAATTCAGATTCAAAAGAGGACTAACCAATATGCTCAAGAAGAACGAATTGTTTAATGATGTTGGATCAAAATTGCTTGCATTTGAATTAGTTACTGGTGTTTCATTCTCGTCAAAAAACTAAAAACTCCATTTAAAGTTACTCTTTTTTTAACAAACCAAAGCGATCATGAACAATTTTAGATTGACCAGTTTTTTGACTTCCAATATAGATATCGACAAAAATAATCTGGAAAGTATGGTATCACAATGCAAAACGAAGTTTGTAAAAAAAGGTGAATATCTGCTGAAAGAAGGTGAAAAATGCAAGCATTCATTTTTTGTCGAGCATGGCCTACTTAGACAGTATGCTTTGGATGATAAAGGAAAGGAGCATATCTTGCAATTCGCCCCAGAAAACTGGATCGTGACCGACAGAGAAAGTGTGTATTTTGACCAACCATCGGCTTATTATATTCAAGCATTAGAAAATACAAATACAATATTGTTTGAAGAAAGTCTGATCTTGCATCTTTCAAAACAAGATCCATTGTTTTTAGAATTTAACAACAAACTGCTCCATAATCACATCCGGCAGCTACAGCGGCGAATAACGTTATTGATCAGTGCTACAGCCGAAGAGCGATATCTGGATTTTGTGCGATTGTATCCCGATCTATTGCTACGGGTACCACAATGGCAAATTGCTTCTTATCTTGGGATCACGGCAGAGAGTTTGAGCAGAGTGAGAAAAGAATTAGCAACAAAATCTTAGTTCTTATCATACATCAATGTCTAGGTGGTCAGATGGCCGTAATTTTGCATCAAATTTAATAAAAATGAAAACAAGAGAAGTAGAACTCGTTGTAGGCCCAAGAGAACCACATTATGTAGGTGATGGTTTTAGGGTGCACAATTTTATACCAAGTGCTTACAGATTGGACATGCAACGCATGAATCCAGTCATTATGATGGATTATAATTCTAAATTTAATTTTCCACCAAGTGTAAGACCCAAAGGTGTAGGCGTACATCCACACCGAGGATTTGAAACCGTAACCATTGCATATAAAGGCAAGATCGAACACCATGACAGTAGTGGTGGTGGCGGTATCATAGGTGAAGGTGATGTACAATGGATGACTGCGGCTGGTGGCGTATTGCACAAAGAATTTCATGAAAGTGAATGGAGCAAAAAAGGTGGTGAGTTTCAGATGGTTCAGTTGTGGATCAACTTACCTGCCAAAGATAAAATGAGCAAACCTAAATATCAATCTATTGCTAACGACAAAATAAATCGTTTTAATCTTGCAGATGATAAAGGTGAAATCGAAATCATCGCTGGAGAATATCAAGGTATCAAAGGAAGTGCTACCACTTTCACACCGTTACATTTATTTAATGCAAAACTGAAAGAAGGTGGATTGGCAACATTTAGTTTTCCGACAAATTTTAATACCGCTTTGCTGGTTATAGAAGGAAACGTAGTGGTAAATGGTGAAAATAAAGTACCAACGGACAATTTTGTTCTAATGGCCAATGATGGTGAGACTTTTACGGTTAGTGCAGATGAAGATTCTATCGTATTGGTCTTAAGTGGTGAGCCGATCGACGAACCGATTGCTGCACATGGTCCATTTGTCATGAATACAAGAGCCGAGATTGCTCAAGCATTTGAAGATTTTAATCACGGAAAATTCGGATTTCTGGAAGATTAGGTCTGATGCCAAATAAAAGAAAGCAGGCGTTGATTGCTAAATATTAACAACGTCTGCAGCTTTTACAAAAACACAAAAAGGGTAGATCTCCATAGAGATAAACCCTTTTTTTATATAAGCTTATACTTTTTTATTCGCTTTGGCTACCGAATTTCTCCTGTCTGTAAGCAGCAGAAAGTATTTCATTTCTTCTTACTACAGATGGCTTCACGAAGTGCTTTCTGTTTCTAAGTTCTTTTACAAGACCAACAGACTGAAATTTTCTTTTATATCTTTTCAGCGCTCTGTCTATTGATTCGTCGTCTTTGATATTGATAATCAGCATAAAATATTAAATTTTTACCTAAATTTTTTAAAGGACTGCAAAAGTACGATAAATAAATAATTATAAAACATTTTTTTCAAAAATATTATCGCTTAGGCCAAATATTTTCCTGAAGACCGAAAGAGACGTAGTTTAAGACTCTAATTAGCAGTCATATATTATTGATGAAATCAAACAGCAGCCAGCCAAAAATTGTTGACGCCTTCACCTTGTACGAGATTTACCGTTTGCAGATTGAGCAATTCCAATAGCGCAATAAAAGTCACTATAGCCTGAATCCTATTCTCCAGCTTCAAAAATACATCTTGAAATTTTACCTTCTTTTCTCGTTTCAATTGATTTAGAATGTAGTTTTGTTGGTCTTCTATCGTGTATTCAAATTTGACAATCTGGTGTTTTGGTTTGTTCAGATCATCTTCGTATCTTTTCATCAACTGTTGAAACGTTTGCAAGAGTTTGTACAGATTGAGAGATTCTAGTTCGATGTCCACAAGTGCTTTTTCGGCAATTTCTTTTAATTCTGCCGAAACATTGCCACGTGAATGCCTGAAATGTCTATTTTCTTCAAGCGCACTCATTTCATCGATGATGGATTTGTATTTTCGATATTCGATCAGTTTTTGAGCCAATTCTTCCCTTGGATCTATTTCGTTGCCTTCTTCATCTATTTCCTTACGGGGAATAAGCATTTTGGCTTTGATCCGCATGAGTGTAGCAGCCACAAGGATAAACTCGCTAGCTACATCGATATCTAAGGCTTCCAGATGGCGGATATAATCCAAAAAATCATTGGTAATCTGTGCAATGGGAATATCATTAATATCCAACTCATCTCTTTCTATAAAAAAGAGTAAAAGGTCGAATGGACCTTCAAAGTGTTGTGTCTTAATAGTATATGAATCCATGTCGCAAAGATAGCAACAAAATGATAGAATTATCCAGACAATGTGGATGTAATCATGTTATAATGCCAAAAAATGCTTCGTTTTAATTTGTCACAAATCCACATTTAATCTCTTATTTGGTCAATTTGACTTCTTTCTTAAGTTGATATTTCTCAAAATAAAATGACAAAATACTGACTACGAGCAAAGATGGTAATAGATTTTCGAGGCTGATCTCACCCAGCTTGAGCAATAATATCGAAATCCCTATGATCAACATACCGCCGACAGCGCTTAGACTATCCTGTACATTTTGGCTAAAAATATGTTTTAGACGAAAGGCAAGCATTGTCAGTCCGCCTTGGAAAATCAGCATAGGGATGATAGAAAATAATACACCAATCCCATAAGTAGATGCCAAAGCGATAGACGAAAATCCATCCAACATAGACTTGACGTAAAGCAATTCTTTTTTGTTGTGTAAGCCTTCTTCTAGGGCACCAACTATCGTCATCGAACCTACACAAAATAGTAAAAATGCAGTAATAAGCCCTTCGGAAAACTGCGAATCACTATTGCCAATGACGAGTTTTAAGCTATCGGAGAAGTCATTGAAAATCAAATCCACTCGTACCAATTGACCCAAAATGGCACCGATGATCAAACTAAACATAAAAACCAACAAGTATCCATCTGGCAATCTTAAGGCCATCTTGATGCCGATCAGCAAAGTACCCAAGCCTACTGCCTGAAAAACAATATCTTGAATATCTTCAGAGAAAAATTGCTTCAACCATAACCCAATGAGGCTTCCGATTGTTACTGTTAGCATATTGACAAATGTTGCTTTGGGCCAGTTCATAATTATTGGATTAAAACGGTACAATGATAATCATTTTTGGTCAATTCAATGGTAAACAAAAAGTATGTTCAGAAGAATAATCATAAGGATTCTATTAGCGCCATTTTCATTGATTTATGGAATTATTATTTCGTTGGTCAATTTTTCATACGATACAGGGCTGCTCAAGGCATCAAAGTTTAGCGTGCCGGTCATCGGCGTCGGTAATCTCAGTATCGGTGGCGCAGGCAAAACACCACACATCGAGTATATCATAAATATGCTCAAGGATTATATCAATGTAGCAACGCTGAGCCGAGGATATAAACGTCAAACTAAAGGTTTTCGATTGGTACAAACTTCAGATACCGCACTTACCGTGGGAGACGAACCATTGCAATATCGGAGAAAATATCCAGATATCGTGGTGGCTGTCTCAGAAAGTAGGGCTTATGCCATACCACAGATCATCCAAAACTATCCCCAGACACAGGCTATTTTGTTGGATGATTCTTTTCAGCATCGTGGTGTAAAGCCTGGATTAAACATACTGCTGACGGCATATGACACCTTATTTACAGATGATTATTTGTTGCCAGCAGGTAGGCTAAGAGAGTGGCGATCAGGTTATAGACGTGCAGATATCATTGTTGTATCGAAGTGTCCTGAAGATATAACAATGCAAGATCGGGACAGAATCTTGGTAAAAATTCAGGCTATGCCTTATCAAAAAGTGTTTTTCTCTTCCTACGAATATGATTATCCTTATTATTTTTATGATCCCGAAAAAAGGATTTCTTTAGATTTAGAATTGGAAGTGATTTTGCTAAGTGCTATAGCAAATACGGATTATCTATTCAAGTATCTCGAAAAAAATGTACATGGTGTCAATGAAATAGAATATGCCGATCATCACATCTTTGATAGTAGAGATATTGAGAAAATTATTAAGATTTATCAAAATACTAAGGCCGACAGGAAGATCATTCTCACCACAGAAAAAGATGCAATGAGATTAGAAATGCATAAATCATTGTTACAAAAGCTGAATATACCTGTATTTATCTTACCTGCTAAGGTGAAATTTCATTTTGATGGTGGCAACGAATTTGACGAATCGATTAAGAAGTTTTTGCTGGATTTTGAAGTTTAAATGTAGTAGTTTGAATTTTAAATTAAGTCTTAGAATTTTGAGTTAATTTTTTGCAATTATAATCGCGAAAATAAAATAAAGTTATTAACTAATGGAAACAAAAAAAGGCGAATACAATATATGTACTCACCTTATTTATAACTTGTGATACTTTAAAATCTTAAAGGCTATTGACGAATTTTGTCAATTTTGATTTAAGATTTGAAGCTTTATTTTTGTGCCAAGTGTTCTTTTTGGCTAATCTGTCAACCATTGAAATCACCTTAGGCAAAAATGTCTCAGCATCCTTCTTGTCTGTCATAGACCTAAGTTTTGCAATAGACGTTCTAGCAGATTTTTTATAATATCTGTTTCTAAGTCTGATTTTTATATCTTGTCTGATTCTCTTTTTTGACGATTTGTGTTGTGCCATAAATCTTATATTTTGACGATATTTTCTTAAATGGAGTGCAAAAGTACATCTTTCGTATCGAAGTAAAAAATATTATTTGAGAAAAAATTATAAATATTTCATTTTCAGCAGACTTTAAGGCAAAATTTTCAAATGAATGTACAAAATTAGGATAAAATGACTGGTTGACAACTGCGGATTGCGTACCTTTGAGCCCGTTTATAATATTCAAAATTATTTCATATTACATAAAATGAAGGATTATTCATACGTTTATAATGCGCATCCAGCATATATAGAGTCAATGTATAAAAATTATCAGGCAGATCCAACATCGGTTGACGAAGGCTGGCGGATATTTTTTGATGGTTTCGAATTTAATTCAAATACTGATTCTGAAACAACAGGATTGCAATCAACTGATGGTAAGTTGTTGTCAACCAAGGAGTTTGGTGTTATTTCACTTATTCACGGGTACAGAAGTCGCGGACATCTATTGTCCACAACCAATCCACTAAAACCTAGAAGAGATCGCAAGCCATACTTAGATTTAAAAGATTACGGTCTTGATGAAGGAGATTTGAATAAGGTGTTTTTGGCAGGTGAAGAATTGGGACTTAAGAATGCCACATTATCACAGATCATCACAAGACTCCAAACAATCTATTGTGGCAACCTTGGTATCGAGTACGCCCACATAGAAAATAGGGAAAAAAGAATGTGGATCAGGGAGAAATTAGAAAATAGGATATTGGATATGAGTTATGGATTGGATAAAAGCAAAAAGATCCGCATCCTCAGCAAACTCAATGGTGCTGTTATCTTTGAGAAATTTTTGCATACAAAATATGTAGGGCAAAAAAGATTTTCTCTTGAAGGTGGCGAAACAACCATTGCTGCACTCGATGCCATTATCAATAAAGCTACAGAAGACAAGGTAGAAGAAGTGATTTTGGCTATGGCACATAGAGGTAGATTGAATGTCCTTGCTAATATTATGGGCAAAACATATGACCAAATCTTTAATGAATTTGAAGGTACGGCCATCTTGGACCAGAGTTTTGGAGACGGCGATGTGAAGTATCACCTTGGGTATTCATCACAATTGACATTACCAAATAATAAATTAGTCCATCTCAAATTGGCACCAAATCCATCACACCTAGAAGCGGTAAATCCAGTGATGGAAGGATTTGCACGAGCTAAGGCCGATCTGTTATATAATAGTGATTACGATCGCATCCTGCCGATACTGATACATGGTGATAGTGCAGTAGCAGGTCAAGGTGTGGTATATGAAACCACACAAATGAGTCTCTTGGATGGCTATTACACTGGTGGTACGATACATTTTGTGATTAATAATCAGATAGGATTTACTACGGATTTTGATGATGCAAGGTCATCTACATACTGTACAGCGGCTGCAGGTCTAGTACAAGCGCCTGTATTCCATGTAAATGGTGATGATCCAGAAGCTGTAGTTTTTGCAGCAGAACTGGCTGTTGAATATCGTCAAAAGTTCAATAATGATGTCTTTATTGATATGGTCTGCTACAGAAGACACGGTCATAATGAAGGCGACGATCCCAAATTTACGCAGCCACAGATGTATGAGCTCATCGATAAGCACAAAAATCCAAGAGAAATATATCTTGCCAAGCTGATAGAACGAGGCGATGTAGATGCCAAGATGGGCGAAGAGTTAGAACAAAAATTCTGGAGTGAACTGCAGGATAGATTGGACAGAGTCAAGCAAAAAGTGCTGCCTTATGTCTATCAAGAGCCTGAACAACAGTGGAGACAACTCAAGAAAACCATCAATGTAGAAGACATGGTGACACCAGCGACTGGTATTTCTGACAATGAGGCTTCATTGATTTTTAAACACTTGATGACTTTGCCAGATGACTTTACACCCAATAGTAAAATAAGCAGACTTCAAAAATCTAAACATGACTTATTGGACAAAGGACTGGTCGATTGGTCATTTGGTGAGTTGGCAGCTTATGGATCATTGATGCTTGAAGGCAAAAATGTGCGTATGAGTGGTCAGGATGTCAAGCGTGGAACTTTTTCTCATAGACACGCTGTATTTTTTGATGAAAGACTAATGTCGGTTATAATAGATTAAATTCATTGGATGGAGCCAAAGGTAAGTATTTGATTTACAATTCGTTGTTGTCTGAATTTGCAGTTTTAGGTTTTGAATACGGGTATTCGCAAGCATCACCTGGACATTTGACTATATGGGAAGCACAATTTGGTGACTTTTTTATAACGGTGCGCAAACTATTGTGGATCAATTTTATTAGTGCAGGTGAAAGCAAATGGCAGCGTATGAGTGGACTAGTCTTGTGCTTACACGGTATGGAAGGACAGGCCCTGAGCATTCGAGTGCTCGTCTTGAGCGGTTTTTGCAGTTGTGTGCCAATTTCAATATGATCGTTTGCAATGTCGACACCAGCGAATTTTTTCCACATGATAAGAAGACAATTGGCTATGCCTTTCCGCAAACCATTGGTTCATATGTCTCCTAAGTCTATGTTGCGACATCCTGAGTGTGTCAGTAAGATTGAAGAATTGACAGGCAAAACAAAATTCATGGAAGTTATTGCCGACACTGAGGTCAAGAAAGCAAAAAGAGTGCTTTTCTGTTCGGGCAAACTCTATTATGAGCTAAACGAATATAGACGCACCAATAAGATAAAAGATGTTGCCATCATCAGAGTAGAACAATTATATCCATTGCCAGAGGCAGAAATCAGAAGTATCATCAAACAATACGGCAAAGCTGAAGTCTTCTGGGTTCAAGAAGAATCAGCCAATATGGGTGCATGGCCTTATTTGATAAATTACTTCAGAAAAGATGACATCCAAGTAATATCACGTAAGGCAAGTGCATCGCCAGCTACAGGATTTAAGAAGATCCACGACCAACAGCAGGAGTTATTGATAAAATCGGCTTTTGGTGTGGCGTAATATAAACATAGTCAGCCGCCTGCTATTTCCAAGTGGAATATTGATTTTATTTGCTTGGTCGATTATGGGTACAAAATGGCTTGATGCCATAGGTATTGGAGCCGTCATGTTTGCTTGGTTGCTTGCCAAACAAGATTTTATAGCGATAAGCGAAAAATATGGCACCTTGGTTTATTATAGTTTGGGTGCCATGATTTTGAGCTTGGTGTACATATTTTGGTATCGATAGGATAGGTAGATAATTGTAGGTTGTATGATATCGCTTGATTAATCAATTGATGTAGATATTGTCTTTAATTGATTGGTTATTTTAGCCTGACCAACTGTCCTTTGCGTTTCACAATATTTTTGTAGTCCCACTGAATATCTCTAGATAGCTGAAGCCATCGATGTAGATCTTCCATATTTATCTGTGAAACATGGGTATAAAATATTGATGCATCTTTAAACTTCGCACCACGTACCGCCAAATCCTTTTCATCAAATTCCGCACCACTCCAAAACATAAGCCTGATCCCTGCTTTTTGTTTGCTGTATCCAACAATGGGATTTCCATCCAAAAACCAAACTGGATGCGCATGCCATATTTTGCTATCCGCTTCAGTCAGTACAGAGTCGATGGCTTTGGCTATCTCCTCATAAATTGATTTGTCATCCGATGTCTGAATGTTGTTATAGGTGGCTATGTCAGTGTGCATGGTCTTAATTTGATTATCAATACGCTACAAAGATAGGATGATATACAGTATTGGGTGCAAATTTTAATTTAATAGGAATATTTATAAGTAACAGCTTGTTGTAATTAAAAATACCTTATAATCTAAAAATAAAACTAAAAATGGTGCATGTACATTAATTGATACAAAAATGAAATAATATTTAGCATAATATAAAACATCTATGTACATGACAAAAATTTGATGGCTCGTGCAAAATCTCTACTATTATTGGTATATAGAGCCCTCATTATGAATTCGAGTCCTGCTTTGAAAACACTTTTTGATGGCCTTCCATGCGCTTTGCAGATGAAAATTTTCAGGATTTTTTCTTAATCATCAATCCTGTTATCAGCATCCAAGAATAGCTTAATGCGATCAAACCAATCAGAGTTTCTATTCTTGAATCTTTTTTGCAAGTGTGTATCCCTCCATCCGTGAAAACCATTCGATTTCATATTTTAAACATACTTTCTATCTGCCATCTCTGGCCGTAAACTACTGTCACATCCGTTATCTTTTCTTGTGACAAAATGATCAGGTGTTCGATTTATTTTTATCATTTTTAAACCTAAATCCACTAACATAAACTTCCAATTTACCATATTTATATTTTTTTATTATTGGAATGTTTGCCTTTTTCTGGAGTTTGATTTTACTATGTTCTTTACGGATATCTTTTGACTATCATGGTACACTTTTTGATTTTCTTTTATTCGAATGACGAAGGTTATACCATTATCGTTCAAATAGTTATACCAACAGACACCGCCAAATTCCTGTCGCCAATGATATACTTTTTATTTTACCCGCACCTACCTTGTCAATGATTTTATTCAGTAAATCCCATCGAAATCACCTTGAGTGCTATTACCTTTTTTTATTCAACAGCACCAAACCTAATGAACACTATATCCTTCGTATAAACTGATATCATCAGGATATTAATTTTCTTCTTCCCAAACTCCCAATTGGTACGATCTATCAGTAAGGTATATGGCCCGTCGTCCAGTTTTAACCACTTTAAAATCATCTGTATCAGAGATGTGTTGGTCCAGTTATCTCTTTAATAAATCGCTGCAATCGGCGGTAATTGCTTCCCGTTTTACTTTTCGTATCCATCGCCAAGGCTATCTTGGCGAGGTTTACCACTGTAACTTGTACAATGGCAAGAATAAATAATCCTATAAGATCTATCCTTTGTCTTAATGTGCAAGTTCTTCATCATCAGTTCTCCGGTAAGTTCTTTAACTTTACCCTGAGTAGCCATGATGTTTTGGTTTTATTTATCACATAATCAAACGTTTATCATTGGCTACTTGTTTTTTTGTCATGTACATAGATAAAACATTATACGAATGATATTGTGGTAATTGTGTAAAATATAGTAGAAATAGGAAATACAGTTTTGCTAATATAAAAAAAAACATTGCATTACATTAAAATGTATGTCGTAATAATAGTTTATATTTGTTTAAATTATTTAAAACATTAAAACTTTTTATCATGAAAACAG
>JADKGF010000003.1 GCA_016717105.1 Saprospiraceae bacterium
CCATGCTATGGTAGGACGACAATCATCTAACAAAAAGTGAATGAAAAAATTTTTTAAATTCTGTTTTGAAAAATGGTGGCTACCAATTATTTTTTGGTTTGTTTGCTGTTTGACATATGGACTTTCTGAAATACTTAAAACCAGAACATTTGGAAACCTTGCATTTATATTGTTTGGACTTCTTGTAATTTTAGTTTCATCGATTTATCTTTTTTCAAGAAAAAAATGGTGGACAGGATTATTGAGTTTTGGAATATTCTGTGGCACAATTGTTGTATTTATGTTTTATGCAATTGCAATGTTTTTGTTGAACAAGAGACACCAGACGAATGGGCAAAAAATTTAAAAATCCTCAAACATTCAACTTGACAGCCCTATTGAATTTGGATTTAACGCACATTTACCAGAAAGTATAACAAATAGACCTATAAAACAAAAAGATTTTCAATTATACAATTCATTTCAACCAGGTTTATACGAGTTTGACTTTTGGACAAACAAAATTGAACGCGGTACAATTTATTTAAAGGCTTTTGAAATTACACAAGAGTATGCTTTATCAACTGACAGACTTCCTGAGAGTAGTTCAGTCAAAGTTTACAATCCGACAGACAGTATTAAAAAATTTGGAACGACAGCACATTTCACTATTTATGAAGGTGATTGGGGACAACCTTATGCAGCAAGATTTGAAGTTTGGTTTAAACCCGACAATGGTGAACAAGAAAGAAAATTATTTAACAAGAATTATAAAATAGAAGGATGGATGCGATAAAAACCACAGCAGGTAACATCGGTTTGAACATTTTTGCTAAAAATTCTTGTGTTCAGCAATAGCCAAACCATTTTATGTAATTATAAAAATACCAAAATATGAAAATATTAAAATTAATGTTTGTTCTTCTTGTATTCTTGCCAAAATTTATTTTTAGTCAAGACAATACAGATTATTCCAAAGTTAAAACAAATTCTGGAGATGTAAAATTCCTGGGAATTGGGAACAATTAAATAAAATGGATGACTCTGGTCAAACTTATCTAAAAAATAAAGATGGAGTAATTATTGCAATTGCTCAAAATCCTAAAAAAGCATATTCTTTCTTTAAAAACAATATTTCAGATTTTGAAAATGTAAAATTGTTTTACACTTGGGATTCTGAATATTATAAAGAAAATAATTTCTATGCAGAAAAGATTAAAGAAAATGCTGAATTAGAATATATAATTTGGAAGTATAATGACAAGAAACTCGATAATGTCTTTTTATTTGGTTCGTCTAAAAGTAATTTTTTAAATCTTCTAGTGTATACTAATAATTGGAGCGAAGACGAAAAGATAATTTTTTTAGAGAATCTATTTAAATTGAATAAATAACTATAGTCTCTGTTAGTACATGTCTTCCTAATGCTGGTACAAGTCATGCTAAAGCTTGATAAATATGCAACTTTTACCTTTCTAGGATTTTGTAACTATGACATCCATTCGCCCTTGGATACAAGTTTTGGAGTAAAATGGTAAGGATTTTGCTATTTGGGGACAAGACAAAAGACAGGCCAACTTCGTACCTGCTCCGTAGGAGCTCCCTATCAACTCCCTATCAACTCCCACCACGTTCCCACCATACTCCCACCATACTCCCACTGAGTTCCCAGTGAGTTCCCACGAATTCCCAGTGAGTTCCCACGAGATCCCACTGGAGCATTTTTTCAAAGCAGGCTAAATCCGCATTTTATCTACAATGCCTTGAATTCTATCAATAGGTATATTCTGATATTTGACAAGCTCAATGCATCAGAATATTTGTCAAAATTTGCAAAATTGATGCGACTTACCCTAGATCACTCTAATAAGATGATGATTCCGATCCAACAAGAATTGGATTCGTTGCGGATCTACCTTGAGCTGGAATCATTGCGGTTTCAACAAAAAATTGATTACTCTATAGATGTAGATCCAAATATCCAACTTGAGAAAGCTGAGATACCACCTATGATGATCCAACCATTTGTAGAGAATGCGATTTGGCATGGATTGATGCCGAAACAAGGCGATTGTGTACTCAAGATTGAGTTTAGAAAATTTCATAATGATCTGGAAATAGTAATCGAAGATAATGGAGTTGGCCGAGCATATTGCAAGGAAGTTGCTACACCAAAGATTAAAAGTTCTGAAGGCATTAAAATGACTGAAAAAAGGATGGAAGCACTTTCCACCATCACGGGTGCGCAAGGTAATGTTAAGATTCTTGATTTGGAAGATGAAGATGGTATTGCCCTAGGCACAAGAGTTATCCTGCATTTTTCCAATTTATTGAAATAAACTCAATACATCTTAATATTAATTTCTGATCAATACATAAATCCAAAAAGCCATAATGGGATTTTATTTTTTATACCAAGTGGCATTTCATCTATAGCCAGATAGCTATTTTTTATATCTGATATTTGATTGAAACTTTTATTGGCTCCACCTACTTCAAAAGTATAGGTGTCATTCACCATAAAATCACCTTGTTGTGCCAGCGTCAATTGGTGTTTGATCCCTAATTGGTTGGCAAAAAAAGTTTCTCTGAGTGTGCCTATATTGACATTAGCTTGTGATAAATATAACAAGTTAGTATTTTGTAAATAAATTTTATCTGGCTTGGTCAGTTGGGTGTATAATTTTCCATTCAATCTCACCAAAGAAAGCACAGATGCCTTTTGTAGTGAATTCAAGTAATTGAGTAAAGTTATCCTGTCAGTTTCTAATGCTTCTGCCAGCTTTGTAATATTGGGTTGATAAGGTACTTGTGTAGATAACAAATAGATCAATTTTCTAATTCTAGGAATTTTAGTTAGATCCACACCTTCTATCAGCGCCATATCTTGCTCCAATACAACATTCAATACATTGCCCAACTTGTGATGATAGTTTTTAGTACCTTCTAAATAAAAAGGGAAGTAGCCATTTTTTAAGTAAGTAGAAAAATGCTGTAATGGTTTAAATTGCTCAAGTAATTGTGGAACTATAATTTCGTGATCTTTTATAATTTCTGAAAATGATACGACAGGTAAATTGAGTTTCAACTCAATATTTACATACTCTCTAAAGGATAATCCATGTAATGTATATACCACACTTCGCCTGCTTAAATCTGCATTGCCTTTTTGTATGTCCAAAATAGAAGAACCAGACGCTACTACTTTCAATTCTTTTATTTTATCTCGGATGTTTTTTAGTTCTTGACTCCAGTTTTGGTACTTATGGATTTCATCTATAAATAAATGGGTGCCGCCGTTTTGCGCATGTTTTTTTGCAAGATCGATCAGTGTATAGTTGGACAGCGCAAGATCATCCATACTTATGTATAATGCTGTGGATGTTGGTCCATACTTTTCCTTTATATATTGTAGCATTAAAGTTGTTTTGCCTACGCCGCGCGAACCTAAGATAAAAAGTAATGGTTCATCCCAATCTATTTCATCTATTAAATCCCTTCTAAACCGAGGCTTTAAAGCGGCTAATGTCTCTTTATATTCTATATAAATCTGTTCCATTTTACAAAAACATTTGTTACTGCAAAGTTATGATATTTGTTTATATAAAACAACATTAAATAATAATAATTGTTAATTATGATAAACAAAAATATATTTTAATTGTATGTTGTAATAAACAAATTACTTGTGTTAATCAATTTTGACTTATTATTATATTTTATAGAAATCGTTAGTTGATCAAAAAATACATCAGTATTCTTTTGGAATGTAGATAGTTTGGGAATGGAAAATTTTTTTATTCTTGGATTTGAACAATGCAAAGGGAAATTCAAGATTAAAAAATCAACTCATTACCTAAATACTTGATTTTACTTTTATTTTAAGGGATTAAGATTTCTTAATCAAACGAATTAAAAATCAAATAACCGTATTCAACACCATCTGATTTATGACATCTAACGAAATTCGACAGAAGTTTCTTGAGTTTTTTGCATCTAAAGGCCATAAAATTGTTCCTTCAGCACCGATAGTGATCAAGGATGATCCTACACTTATGTTTACTAATGCTGGAATGAATCAATTCAAAGATTTTTTTCTTGGCAATAAGAAACCTGATAATCCAAGAATTGCAGATACACAAAAGTGCCTGAGAGTCAGTGGTAAACACAACGACTTGGAAGAAGTTGGTGTAGATACTTACCACCATACGATGTTCGAGATGTTGGGCAACTGGAGTATTGGAGACTACTTCAAAGCAGAAGCGATCGCATGGAGTTGGGAGCTTTTGACCGAAGTCTATAAATTGCCGAAAGACAGATTGTATGTATCAGTCTTTGAAGGTGATCCTAAAGAAAATCTCCCGCCATCAACGATTGCACTCAAGGAATGGTCGAAAGTAGTGCCCCAAGAACATATCATCTATGGTAACAAAAAGGATAATTTCTGGGAAATGGGCGATACTGGTCCTTGTGGTCCGTGTAGTGAGATTCATATAGACTTGAGACCAGATGCAGAACGAGCCGAGACTCCAGGTCATCTTTTAGTCAATAACGATCATCCGCAAGTCATCGAAATTTGGAATAACGTCTTTATACAATACAATCGCAAAGCTGACGGCACCTTGGAGCCTTTGCCTGCCATGCATGTGGATACTGGAATGGGATTTGAGCGATTGGTGAGAGCCATTCAAAATAAAACTAGCAATTACGATACGGATGTATTTACGGGAACGATCTTCGAAGTAGAAAAGATTACTGGCAAAAAATATAATTTCAGCGATACCAAGATGGATGTAGCTTTCAGGGTCTTAGCAGATCATATCAGGGCGATTTCCTTCACGATTGCAGACGGGCAGCTACCTGCAAATAATGGCGCAGGTTATGTTATTCGCCGGATTTTGCGTCGAGCAGTCCGATACTATTATACCTATCTGGATTATAAACAACCACTTTTATATCAGTTGATAGATGGATTGTCTAAGCAATTTGAGAATGTATTTCCAGAATTATACCTTCAAAAATCTTTTGTAGAAAAAGTCATTCGCGAAGAAGAAAAATCATTCCTGAAAACTCTAGAAGGTGGCTTGCGCCGAATAGAAGATATCAAAGTACAGAATAATACCATCGATGGTCAGGATGTTTTTGAATTGTATGACACCTATGGATTTCCAGTGGATCTTACTAGACTTATTGCCGATGAGAAAGGATGGAAAGTAGATGAAGATGGATTTTCTAAAGCACTTAATGAGCAAAAGGAACGATCTAGGGCTGATGCCAAAAGGGAAACTGGTGACTGGGTAATGGCCGGATCTGAAGCATTGACCACATTTGTGGGTTATGATGATCTGATCGTGCAAGGTAGCAAAGCTGTCAAATACAGAGTGCTTAAGCAAAAAGACAAAGAGTTGTATCAGTTGGTACTTGACGTGACGCCTTTTTATCCAGAAGGCGGAGGCCAAGTAGGAGATACGGGCTTTATGATGTTCGATGGCGAAGTAATCAAAGTGCTTGATACAAAAAAAGAGAATGACTTGATCATCCACATCATAGACCGAATTCCTGACAATATAAGTGGTGATGTATATGCTGAAGTAAATGCAAACAAGCGTTCGTTGACTGAAAATAATCACTCAGCTACCCACTTATTGCATGCAGCATTGAGACAAGTTCTTGGTACCCATGTACAGCAAAAAGGATCATTGGTAAAGGACGACTACTTGAGGTTTGATGTGTCTCATTATCAAAAGATTACAGACAATGAACTGGCGCAGGTAGAGAAAATAGTAAACGAGAAAATACGTCAAAATATCCCACTTGAAGAAGCACGTGCATTGCCTATCGAAGAAGCTAAAAAATCTGGTGCTATGATGCTTTTTGGTGAGAAATATGGCGATTCTGTGCGTATGATTACCTTCGATCCTGCATATTCTCGTGAGTTATGTGGTGGATGTCATGTCAAGTACACAGGACAACTCGGATTATTTAAGATCACATCAGAAAGTGGTATTGCAGCTGGTGTCAGAAGAATAGAAGCAGTCACAGCAAATAAAGCTGAGGAATATGTCAACCAGCAGATTCACGAATTGAATGCCATCAAATCATTCTTTAAAAACAATATCAATACTACTAAAAATGTATCTGATTTGTTGGATGAAAATAAAGAACTGGCCAAGGAAGTGGAGAAATTGAGAGGCATGCAAGCTTCTGGAATGAAAGCGTCATTGATATCAGGAGCTAAGGAAATCTCTGGTGCCCGTGTTGTGGTTGCAAAATTGAAAGAAATGGATACAAAATCTGCCAAAACACTGTCAGTCAATATCTTATCAGAGATAGATAACGGCCTTGTTTTATTCGGAATAGATGATCAGGGTAAAGCAACCATCATGCTCAGTATTGCTGAAAACCTTACAAAATCCAAAGGTTGGCATGCCGGAAATATCATCAAGGAATTGAGTAAAGAAATCAACGGTGGCGGCGGCGGACAAGCATTTTTTGCAACAGCAGGAGGCACTGATGTAGCTGGATTGGATAAAGCATTGGCAAGATTAGACGAATTTTTGAAATAAGGCGTATGAAGTTTACAGGTTTGGTTGCGTTTAACATATTGGGAGTTTTGGTAGTATCTTTGATTGCTTGCAAATCGTTTGTAGGCAAATCAGGACATGACGGCCTTTCCACCGCAGACTGTTATCCAGAAAGAAAAACCATTGAAACATTAATCAATCAGTCTGGCTCTATCATTAAAGTAGCAGAGACTTATATTATACTTTCGCAAGATGGCAATAGCCGATATCTTGCTTGCAATTTGCCCAAGACTTATAATAAAGAAGGTATAAAAGTTAAATATGCTTTGAAAGTCAAGGAAATATTTCCAAATGAAAGATTAATCGCAACGCCTGCCTACCTCACAGAAATCAATCAATAAATAATCCAACATCAATAATCAAAAAAAAATACAATGAGTGATCTAAAATGGAGTTATAATGAATTTCTTGCTTTTCTACTGATCTATATCGCACATGTAGATATGGAATTTGCAGAAGAAGAAAAAGCCATGATCAAAACAAAATTTGGAGAAGATATTTATGAAAAAATGTTCGCCGAGTTTGATACTATGAGTGATTATAAGGCATACGAAACGATTTTGTCTTATAAAGGTGTTTATTTTCCGACCCAAGAGCAAAAAGAAGAGATCATCGAAAAGATGAAAACACTATTTGATGCAGATGCGGAATTCAACATCATGGAAAAAGAGCTTTTACACTTTTTGGATCGGATGATGTAAGCATTGGCTCAACATCCGCCTCTTTGTTTTATACAGACCAAACTATTTTCATAGGACATTACATTAAAAAGCGTAAAGTCTTTTGATACTGGACACATCATGCTAGTAACCCAAGATTTGCCACCATCATCCGAATACATCATCTTGGTATCAGTAATGCAAATCATACGATCGTTTACATAAAATACTTTATTAACCTTATCTTGTTGCTTTATAAAATCATTTGCTGTGTGATTTTGCCACGTTTTTCCTTTGTCTAGTGAATAAACAAGTTCATTTATGGCTGGTTTCCACATTTCACGATTCATAGGACGTAAGATAAGTAGTGTATCCTTATAAGAGGACAATGAAATCTCTGTGTCATTTTCATTCATTATGTTCCAATCTTTAATGGCTATTTTATTCCATGTTTTGCCGTAATCTTCTGTTTGGTGTAGTCCCAACACACCATTGACCAATATATTGTCTGCAATTTTGACCATGTTATTTGCAAACCCATATTTGAAGATTCTTTCCCATGTGGCACCTTGATTTGGAGTTTTATACACGCCGTATGGGCAAACAATATACGTATTTCCATCTTCATCTTCCATTAGTTGATGAACATTTTGTGTACCCTCAGGAGTACTAAATGGCATCCAATTAGATTTTCCAAAGGCTTTCTTAAATAATCCTTCACCAAGCACAAATGCAAAAACTCCTGATTTGGAAACCGAAAGATTTGTTACTCTATTGGCAGCAATAGGCACCTTATTTAGTACAGTAATCATGATGTTTTCTCTAGTATAATTTTTACCATTTTGCATGTCAATGATAATTACCTCAGCGCTATCGCCGCCAAGATATAAAAGATGATCATTGAGCGTACTAGACATTATGTCGAAATCCTTTGGAATTAATGTATCTAAGGATTCCCAAGTATTCCCTGCATTGTTTGACATTATAATATTACCATCAAAATTGAAGGTTTCTTTGATTTCGGTGGTTGAATGACCAATAGGTTGATGATTTGGTTCAGTCTTGCATCCTACTAAAAGTAAAGCACAAAAAACTAGATTGGATAATATTCCCATGATGATGAAATTTGGTGTTGAATAAAAATAATTATACTGCAATATTACACGGAAAATCATGTGAAAAATGTCTTTATTGGGTAAATATTTAGTAAAATAAAGGTAAATCGTTTTTTTACATTTTATAAATCTTATTATACTCACATTAATATTATTTTTGGCCATGATTTATAAATTTATTTGGCTTTTTGCCTTTTTATTATTCGCCAATGGAAGTGATTGTAGAGATACAAATTCCAAAGAAATAGGCGTTACTTTAAGACAAATAGGCCACAGATTGCTGCTTTCTAATGGCGACTCTACTTCTAGGATATTGCCTATTAAAGAAGGGAAAAATGATACTTATACCATATCTTTTGAAAAGCCACTCGAAATATCATCTGATCTGCTTTATGCCATCACAGAAGAAGAACTAAAACGTATTGGTGTAAACGATTTTGTCGCCTCGCTCATAGACTGCGAAACTTCAGATGTATATCTTTCATTCCTTTATAGCCAAGAGTTGGATAG
The DNA here is from genome assembly GCA_016717105.1 of Saprospiraceae bacterium. Classification (GTDB taxonomy): domain Bacteria; phylum Bacteroidota; class Bacteroidia; order Chitinophagales; family Saprospiraceae; genus OLB9. The sequence goes on from JADKGF010000003.1 coordinate 8,848, forward strand.
TATTACTCCGTGTAAAGGAAGAGATTTACCAACGGCATGCTACGCATTGGAGATTTCACTTTTACATAGCAAAAGTAGTTTTTCTATTTTGAATTTGGGTTTTCCAGTGCTTCTTGTATTAGGTGCTTTATTCTTATATTATTTTTATAGTAAAAAGAAAAATGAGATAAAATCCATATCACCATTGAGTGTTAGGGTAGGGAAGTACCTTTTTGACGCCCAAAACAGGCAACTTACATTTGATAACGAAACAATCATGCTCACTGAAAAGGAATCCAAATTGATAACTTTATTACTAGATTGCAATTCGAATGAAGTCCAAACTAGAGATTATCTCATTAGCCAAATTTGGAAAGAAAATGGTATTCAAGTAGTTTCTAAGAATTTGGATGTGTTGGTTTCCAAAGTTCGCAAAAAGTTATCACTAGATAGCGATATAAACATCACAAGTGTACATGGCTTGGGATATAAGTTGGAAGTAAAAGAATTAACTGTAAAATCTGTTTAAACCCATGAAAACCAAGCTCTACGCAGTTGTTGACATCGAGACCACAGGTGGTATGGCTCGCAGAGATCGGATCACTGAGATAGCCATAGTAGTTTATGATGGCAAAGAAATCATAGATCGATTCGAATCACTGATCAATCCTGAGCGATCTATTCCATTTGAAATAACGCGTATCACCGGCATCACAGACAGTATGGTAGCGGATGCGCCAAAATTCTACGAAGTAGCTAAAAAAGTAATAGAAATGACTGAAGGCGCTATTTTTGTAGCACATAATGTTCGTTTTGATTATAGTTTTATCAGGGAAGAATTTGCATCTTTAGGTTATACATTTACAAGAAGGCAACTATGTACCGTAGTGCTGAGCAGAAAGTCTTTTCCGGGATTGAGATCCTATAGTCTGGGCAATCTTATAAGACATTTTGATATCAAAGTAGCCAATAGACACAGGGCGATGGATGATGTATTGGCGACTGTAGATATTCTAGGAAGGATTCTTTCGAGTGAAGAAGGTGTACAGAAAGCTGATCGAATCATTAATGCAGGTATCAAGGCATCGCATCTGCCTAAAGATATCACGATGGAAATGATTCATAGCCTTCCAGAAAGTGCTGGTGTCTATTATTTTTACAATGTCTATGGTCAAGTGATTTACGTGGGAAAAAGCATTAATATTCGGAAGCGTATCATGCAGCATTTTGGAAATATTGATTCAAAAACCGACAAATTTATTGCCAAAGTCGCAGACATCACTTTTGAATTAACAGGTTCGGAACTTATCGCGATGCTTTTTGAATCCAATGAGATCAAGGCCTTACAACCTGAAGTAAACAAAGCGCAAAGATCCAAAGATTATCCATATTTTGTATTTCAATATACTGATGAAAAAGGTTATATGAGATACAATTGGGACAAATCCAGTGTGAAAACTAGGAATAACAAAAATATATTGAATCATTACAGTTCGAAATCTTCAGCACGTGGACATTTGCACCACATGACCGAATTATTGGGCCTGTGTCCTGGACTGACTGGGCTTCACGATGCAGAGACTAGTTGTTTTTATTACCAGACAGGAGCTTGTAGTGGCGCATGTCAAGGCGTAGAAGATTCAGCTTCCTACAATGAAAGAGCTCAGGAAGGTATTGATTTATTGAAAAAGTCGTTTGATGACAATTTTTTTATCATCACCGTAGGGAGAAACCAAGAGGAAAAAGGATTGGTTTTAGTGGAAGACGGACATTATCGAGGATTTGGCTATCTAAATGCCGAAGATATGAACTTTGGTCCAGAAGAATGGAAAGAAGCCATACGCTATCTGCCCACAAACCCTGAATGTAATCAGATTATTATCAGTTACTTAGAAAAACATCCTGAGACCAAACTGATAAAAATATGATTTAATACAAATGTGAACTTCCAAGTCCCATTTTGCATCGTAAATGATTGAGTGAAACACCTAATACACCAAGCCCATACTTGGTACTTCTCGTGAAATTGATGGATGATGCTTCATCAAAATACTTAGTAGGACATGTAACTTCTGCAATATCAAATCCTTTGTAAATAATCTGGGATAGCATCTCATTATCGAAGATGAAGTCATCGGAGTTATTATTAAACTTGATAGATTGCAATACTTCACGGCTGAAAGCACGATATCCGGTATGATATTCAGAAAGTTTATAATTAATGAGTAAGTTTTGTGTCATAGTCAAGAAGCGATTTGCGATGTACTTATACATAGGCATACCACCTTTTAACGCACCTTTGCCCAGAATCCTCGATCCAAGTACTACAGGATACAATTCATCGCCGATAATATTGACCATAGATGGAATTAGCAATGGTGTATATTGGTAATCTGGGTGTAGCATTATCACAATGTCTCCACCAAGTTCAAGGGCTTTGTTGTACAATGATTTTTGGTTGCCGCCATAGCCCTTGTTTTTTTCATGGATTATAATGTGTTTGATCCCGATTTCTTTGGCCACTGACACGGTATGATCCTTGGATGCATCATCACAAAGGATCACCTCATCGACCAAGTCAAAAGGGATCTCATTATACGTTTTTCGTAATGTTTGAGCAGCATTGTACGCCGGCAAGACGACGACAACTTTTTTATTTTTGTACATCGGAGACTTTGAGTCTGTTATGTATTATTGAACTGGAACGAAATGGCCGTTTTTATTGTATATCCATATCAGCATGATGATAAACAATATGATGGTAAGTACTACCTTGCCGAAAATGGCACCTTTTCTTCCGTAATCGCTATTTGTTGACATAATGAAATATCATTTAAATTTATTAATACCGCAAAAGTAAAAATAATATTCCTAAAAGCATAAACCTGAATTTTATAAGTTGATTTTATTTTCTTTCCCAAGGGATACAATTTGGTGCGCAAAACTCTATATTTTGTTTCTTTTCCGTGATTTTAGGTTTGGTGAGAGCTCTATTTCCTTCTAATTCGTGTTGCGTCCTGGCTTCTGTGGGGGCGGTTCTGCCTCGGGCTCGTTGTTCTTGCTGTGCGGTGGGGCGTTGTCTGAGCATTCCCCTGGGGCAAAACCCCGGACCCGGGCCCCCGGGTGCCCGTTCGCGTCGGCCCTCCGAAAGCCCGTGGTGGCGGTGCGGTGGACGCGCGCGCGGACGGGGGTGTTTGTGGGTCGTTGGCCCAAAAGAAGGGGGGCGGGGCGGGGGTGGTGGCGTGGCTACTGCGGCAAAACCGACTCGGGCTGCGAGGTCTCCCGCAACGGAGGCGCCCCCCCCCCTTGGCGGGGCGGGACCAAAGTTTTTATATTGCTAAAAGAATGTATTCTATTGCGCCGGGGCCTCCCCAGAGGCGAACGTCGGCACCAAAACCCCGCCTACGGCGGTTGTGGTAAGAATCCGGCGGCGTGGGCGGAGAAAACGGGGCCCCGGGTGATCCGCGTTTTGTAAATAGTAAGAACAGAAAAGGGAGAAAAAGCGGCGGGAACCGCGCGTCGCGCCGAGGCGCCCGGGGCCGCGGCGGGGGGGCGCCCGGGGGGCGGGTGCCCGTGCGGGGGAGACCCTGGGGGCGCGGCCTTGCCTTTAAAATTTAATTTCGTGGAAAAAAACTGTAAAATCAAAATACCTACTTTGTTAAAGCGTTTCTAAGCAGGTGTTTTGGTGGGGGTTTTCATTTTCTTGAAAAACTCTTAATCTCCCGTATTTAAACGTGACGAATACTTCAAGTTCGGGGGTGGCGGTGCTTAGTTTTCTTCTTGTTGAGCCGTCCCTTTTACAACAAAATTTATTCATTAATAACAATATACTTTATCTGTGAAGATTTTTAATTTCTTACATTTGTTCTTCAAAAAAAAAATTGTAATGTCTAAAGGCACTATTAAAGATATATTAATCGCATTTGTATTTTATTCAATAGTGGTGTCAGCGGTATTTTATAAAATTGTAAAAGACCCAAAGCAATTTTTGGTCACTAGTGGAGATGGCATGAAGAACTACTATACTTTTATGTATCACATAAGGTATGACACTTCTTATATGACTTTTGAAGGTATGAATTATCCATATGGAGAAAATATAGTATTTACTGATAATCAGCCTATAATAGCAAATGCAGTTAAGCTTCTCTCAAATTTTATCCCTGAACTTTATTGTCAACTTCCCATTATACATAATTTACTCTTGTTGTTAGGTTTAGTTTTTGGTGGTCTCGGTATATTTCTTTGTTTTAGGCGGCTAAAAGTTGAGTTTTACTTTGCATTGGTATGTGGTGCAGGTCTTATGTTACTCAATCCACAGTTAAACCGGATTTCGGCGCATTTTTCTATGTTTTATCCGATTTTGCCATGGTTATTTTTGATATGGTTTGATTATTTTCAAAATAAAAATCAGCTTAGATCCAGTTTTCTAATTGCAACTATCATTACTGTTAGTGGCCTGGTTCATATGTACTTTTTTATTACTGGAGCCATATTAGTAATTTTGAGCCTATTAGCTTATTACTTAATTAATTATAAAAACACTAAAGTCTTAAACATTATTAAATCTATAATTATTCAAGTATTTCTACCATTTTTAATTTTAACTTTCTTTTCTTCCTATTTTAATCATGCAACTGATCGACCCAACGAACCATGGGGCTTTTTTAGTTATCACTCTTATTGGGAAGGATTGCTATTTAGTTACAAACTACCACTGTTCGAATTTGTAAATGATAATATTGTTACAGTAAGGTCAGTTGAATTCGAGGGCAAGAATTATGTGGGACTATTTGGTGTTTTTGCAATATTATATGCGGTTTTTCTTTTGATTTTTAACTTTCGAAAGTCGATTTCATACCTTAAAAACAATAATATTGATGTATTTCTCATCTTTGTTTTTATAACTAGTGCATTGATTTCATTTGGTTATCCATTTACAATTAGTGGGTTGGAATGGTTGCTCGATTATACAGGTCCATTCAAACAATTCAGAAGTATAGGTAGAGTTGGTTGGGTTAGTTTTTATGCTATCAATTTTATAGCGATTCCGATGATTTATAGAAAAATAATAGTGCTACAAAATAGTAAGATCCTTTATTTTGCCATACCATGTATTTTATTTATCGAAGGATTGCTTTTTGCGAAGCAAACTGTTCTGTATCAATCACCATTAGAAGTGTATTATTGCAATGATACCAACAATATTCCTATAGACTTTAGTAAATATCAAGCTACACTTCCTGATCCGTACTTTCAGATTGGATCTGAAAGTTTCTCTTGGTGGGATCAGGCAGAAAATGTAAATCAAGCATTTCAGTTGGGATACAAATATCATTTGCCAACTATGGGCGTTAACATGAGCCGTACTTCTTTTCATCAAGCTAAAATGCTCAATGAACTTATAATCCAACCATATAAAGTCCCGGAAATAGTCCAATATCTGAAGGAGAAAAGTGAAAAACCACTTTTAGTAGTTGAAAGTAAACTTCAAATCAATGATCAAAGAGCTAGTCTAAAACATTGGACTAAAAATGCGCCTATTGTGTATGAAAATGACCAATTTATTCTTAGGTCTCTTTCTTTAAATTCATTTGAAGAAACTGTCAAGGCTTATAATGACTCATTAAAAATCGTATCTTCATTTGTACCTGCACATAATTTTAAACTTGATTTTGATAAAATTGAGGGACAAAAAGGTTGGGGATATGAAGCCTATATTATTTCTGACAGTTTAGCAGCTGGCAGCTATACATTTGAATATTGGATGACATGTCCTGATCCTACCTATGTTTTGAGTACTTCCGAGATATGGCAATTTGACCAAAATCACAACATGTTAGATTATGTTGGTGAGGGTAATAGATTTAATTATAAAATGGCAACAGCAACAGAGTATCTCTTTACAGCTAAGATAAATATTAAAGATAACACAAAAAAAGTAGTATTTAAAATATCTAAATTCAACCAAAAAGGCAAGCATAATTTAAATATTAGGCAAGCAATACTCAAGTCTGATTTCTAAATTGGTTATTTACCTTTTGCCCTCATCAAGAAACGTGCGCCATATCCAAAATCTTTTGAGATATCAAATTTCTCAAGTAATTGTTCTCGCTCTCCAGATTCTGTATAATAGAATACGGACGTATTATCGTTACTAATTTTGGTATCCCATGGTGCGATTTGGATATATTCTTCATAACCATGTGCTATGTGGTAGCTCAGTGATGGATAAAAAATCCAATAACAATTGATGATTGCCGGTTTGGGTGCCTGACCGGATTCGACCATCGACTTAATATGATCTAATACCTGATATGTGTTTTGGTCATAATACCATTCAAAATTGGTATTTACCCTGGATCCTCGAATAAAATGTTGCAATATCAGGCTGTTAAGTAATATCACAAGGGCAAACCCTATATTTTTATTTACAAAGCTGATATTTTGAATGCTTAGACAAAACGGAATACTCACCAATGGTATAAAAAACAAAGCTGTCCTGGCATTTAGAAAAGGTATATCCAACACGTAGAATTGTAGTTGATTATATACGATGACGCCTAAAAGTAATGACATCATCCAATATAATTTGGTATCCGATTTTTTAAGCCATTGTATGATCAGCCCTATAACCATCACAATACCAATAATGCTGATGAAGGATGCATAGATTACCTCATGAGTGGCCCCAAAATAATCAACGCCTGATCTAAGCGAAATGGTAAGGTGTTTTACCGTGTCGTGGAAAAAACCTGTATTGCCCCAATACACAAATTGTTTCGTAGATACCATTTTGTATAATGGCACGATGATGATTGCCAAAAGTGTAATCCCAGTTGCGAAAATCGTAATCAATTCTTTACTGAAAACTTGTTTCCTAATTTTGTAATTTTGTCTGAAACTATAAAAAATAAGTAATGCCGACAATGGAATGTAATAGTTTAACAAAGTAAAATTGGCATAAACGCCCAAGGCTGCCCAGACAAGACTTTTGGTAAGGTCAGAAGATTTCCCATCATAAAGCAACCTGACAAAGTAGTATAAGCTGACCATTTGTAAGGCCACACTGAGCCCATACCCACGGGTTACTGAGAAAAAATCAAGTAAAAATGGTTGTAAAACAATAGTTGCTAATAATAACAATCGAAGCCAAATATCGTCAAATAGTATTTTGGCTATCGCTAATGTAAATAGGAATAAAGGAATGAATGCCAGAAAGTTATGTAATCTGTCGATGAACAATCTTTCGCCAAACAGTGATGTGTTGAGTTTGATTAATAGCGTGTTTAGGATGTGATTATTTGGTACAGGGTCAGCATAAGTCACAATATCCTTTACCGAGGTGGTACTACAGTGGATGGTATTGCCTTCATCATGGGTCAATGGCAGTACATACGCTTCTTTTGCTACGAGGAAAAATAGGATTAAACCTAATAAAAAGTACCATTTGTTTTCTATACTTGCCTGAAATTTAATCATTATGCCCCTGTGAAAATTAAAATTTTTGATCGGTAAAGGTAATGAAAGAATTCAATTTTAAGTCATTTAACTTTCAACCTATTTCGCCAGAAAAAATATTTTCTTTATCTGATAAATTAGACTATCATAAGTCCAGTTTTCGCCATCCCACGGAGGCCGATATGCATAGGTCAATCCAAGATTGTAATAGCATAAAATAATTATAAAAATACACAAGGTGATAAAGTATGCCTTGGTTTTGTAAGATTGCTGCAATAATCCAGCTAATGGCAATACCAACAAAGTCAATAGCTCGACGTAGCTCCTGTGACCAAACGCACCACCAAACCACCAAGCCCACCAACTTGCAAAAATATACGTTGCTAATGCAAAAATGATCAAATATGCCCTTTCATAATTTTGGTTTGAATTTCTTCCTTTTATCAAAAAATATAATGGCAACAAAACGATAGGGCTGTAAAGAATCCATCCATTCCAAGCATCAAATAATACCCTGAATAGTTTTGGTTCTTTCCAAAATTTAAATGACTCATCGCCATAGGAATAAATTATCCAATCACCTGAAATGTATTTCCAGTATATAAATTGGGGTAAAAATGTAATAAAAGCAGTAATAGCAGTAATCAGAAGCGGTATTAAGTGCTGTCTTATCCATTGCAGTTTTTCATTTTCGTCCTTGTACCATATGTATAAAGGCAAGATCAGAAGGATTATATTTGTTGGCCTGATCAAAATAATCAATCCCATCACAAAACCATATATCATCCATGTGGTTAATGGATTGTTGACTCTTTTGTTTTTGATAAAAATCGTATCAGTCAAATATAAAAATATGGAAATGATTCCAAAACTAAAGACATGCGACATCGCTGGTTGAAAAAATGTATAATAATATAAGTTGGTGCCCAATAATATGCTTAGGATGGACAAGATTACCCATTTTTTCTCATAGTATCTTATGCCCAATTTGTATAAAAAAAACATGCCAACCCACAAGTAAAATAGCCCAGCAAACGCCAATCCACGGCCGTATATGGGGCTTTTCCCATCTTGATTTTCACCTTTTAATCCTGCTACAACGTGCGAAATCAAAAAAAATGGCATTTCAAGCATAGCTACACCGCAAGTATATTTGCTATAAATTTTTTGAGTATCCTTATAAGGTCTGATGTAATTGGTATCCTTTACAGCCTCTTTTACAAAATCACCATAGATGAATACAGATGGTAGATAGGTGTAATATCCTTCCATATCAGACCAGATGAGATTTCCTGGATGTTCGATATTTTTGTAAGAAATATTAATGGTATAAAGGATTGCAAATAGTAAGGCAGCTTTTGGCCAGAATTTATTTAACTTCATAAGATTTTTAAATATCAGCCAAAAATATTAAAAACAATGGAATTAGAACCGATATTTTACCAATATTTTTATAAAATTAAATAATTCTCTAAGTAGAACAGAAGAGTTAAATTTTGTGAAATCAATATCTTCTCCAAGTTTGACAGCTACTGGCGTAATGGAAATTGACCTTTTATTGACAGCTAGTAGCAATTCTAGATCGATCAAAAATCGATCAGTCTCACACTGTAGAAGGATTTCTTTGACTTCATTATCAAAGGCTTTCAGACCACATTGTGTGTCGTTTACAGGCAGAGATAATATAGTTTTATTGAGCATCCTTAATCCTTTGGAAAGAAATGTTCGCCAATTGGAAACATCCGAATAGTATTCTTTTTCACGGTAACCTGTGATGATTCCTGCTTGTTTATTACTGGTTAGCCATATATCTTTCATACTATCTATACTATATGGAAAGTCTATATCAGTAAACATTATACTTGACGTAAGACAATGTACTGCCCCGAATTTTAATGCGCCACCTTTACCACGGTTTTTTGGATAACTCAAGTAATTAAATTCTTTTCCTATCTTTTCTTGTAAAAAACTGACGCCGGCAGAGATATCATTACTACTTCCATCATTGATCAATGTCACAGGAATATTGGCATCAATGGCTTTACAAAAATTGGTATAGCCTTCTAAAAAAGCAAGTTCCCAACCAATGGATGGATTATATGCTGGTACCAATAATGTACATTCTTTTTGTAGAGCCATGCTTGAAATTGGTGGGCAAAGGTACAAATTATTGTTATAACACGAAAAATGACTACCAGATTGCGAATTATTACTGCACAATTATAGATAACACTACTTTTCTCTTACTTTTGTAAACAATTCTAATACAATACAAGAGATGAAACCAAGTCAAATTCATAAAATTGAGATTATCCCGACACAGATTAAGCTACACGAGCCATTTGTAATTTCAAAAGGAGCACTCACTCATGCGCGCAATACGGTTGTGAAAATTTATAATTCGGATGGCACTTATGGAGTAGGAGAGTGTTGCCCTTACCGATCTATCCACGGCGAGACCCAAACAGGAACTGTCGCATTTGCTAAGGATTTGGCTGCCGCACTGATCGGTGCAAATCCACGAGAGATTCACAAACATATAGCACTAATGGATCGAATGATTGTCGGAAATGCCTCGGTAAAGTGTGCGTTTGATATGGCATTGTATGATTTGGTGGCCAAAATGGATAATTTACCTTTGTATGCTTTTTTGCAAGGTGATCGGGACAAAAAAATCTATACAGATAATACGGTGAGCTTACTTGCCAAAGACAAAATGGTAGAAAAAGCCATCAAATTTAAGGAAATGGGATTTCCGGTACTGAAGGTAAAACTCGGAGATCGTGGATTTTCTAACGATGTGGCCCGTATGGTGGCAATCAGAGAAGCTGTAGGAGATGATTTACCGCTGCGTGTGGATGCCAATCAAGGATGGAATTATCTGGATGCTAAAAGGGCACTCGAAGGCATGAAAGATCTCAATATAGAACACTGCGAAGAGCCTGTTTTGGCTGGTAATACGGTAGATCAAGCACGGCTTACAGCAGGAAGCCCAATTCCGATCATGGCAGACGAATCTGTCTTTAATCACAAAGATGCTTATAAGGTGCTAAGCCAACATGCCGCACACTTGATCAATATAAAACTAGGCAAATCAGGTGGAATCTGCAATTCGATGAAGGTAGCTGCGATAGCACAAGCGGCTGGTGTGTATTGTCAGACTGGTTCGTTTTCTGAGTCAAGGCTTGGGATCACGGCATTAGTGCATTTTGATATGGCTTGGGAGCACATCATATATCATGACTTAGATAGTCCGCTGATGCTGTCAGAAGATCCTGTCATAGGCGGTATGACCTACCACAAGGACTGGGAAGTAACTGTCGATGATACACCGGGTCATGGTGCAGATTTTGATCCGGATTTCTTGAAGCGGTTTGAGATTTTGGAAGTGAAGTAAGGCTGAGAATGATATTTCCACTTGTCCATGTACATCGCTTTTAGTACTCAATAAAAAAAAGAAATCATAGATCATTACCAAATAATATTTGTCACTTTTGCAAAATATCTATTTGTTAGATTACTCAAGAAGAAATATTTTTAATTTTATTATAAAATTGTTGGATTATCCGATCCAATGTTGAATATTTGCAAGCAATCTTAACAAATTCAAAATTATCAACAAAAATAAATTTAGAGCAGGATGAAGAAGATAGGTATCTTATTTGGTAAAGAAAACACTTTCCCACAGGCTTTTGTAGAGCGCGTGAATTCCAAGAAAGTGAAAGGTATTGTAGCAGAAGCAGTACAAATAGATGTCGTAGAGCAGGCAGATCCATCACAATATGATGTCATTATCGACAGAATATCACAAGATGTACCGTTTTACAGGGCCTTCTTGAAAAATGCGGCATTGATGGTACTGCCGTGGTGAATAATCCATTTTGGTGGAGCGCAGATGAAAAGTTCTTTAATAATTGTCTTTCCAAAACGCTGGGTGTACCCGTGCCGAATACAGTTTTATTGCCTTCATACGAGCGCCCTGATGATACTTCAGAACAATCATTTCGCAATCTGAAATATCCGACCGATTGGGAACGAATCTTTGATTATATCAAATTTCCAGCATACATGAAGCCGCACTCAGGTGGTGGATGGAAGAGTGTGTATAAGGTGACAAGTCCTGAAGATTTGTGGACAAAACACGCTGAAACTGGTCAGTTGGTCATGTTACTTCAAGAGGAAATCGTATTTGATCATTATTTCCGTTGCTATTATTTAGCAGGTGATAGAGTGCATATCATGCCTTATGAGCCACGCAATCCGCATCATCTTAGATATGTTGTAGATAATCCGACAAAGGACAAAAAATTGTTGGCTACTGTTGAACAATATACCAAGACACTTTGTCGAGGTTTGGGTTATGATTTCAATACCGTAGAGTTTGCAGTTAGAGATGGAATTCCGATAGCTATTGACTTTTGTAATCCTGCACCTGATGCTGATATCAATTCTGTTGGGCAGGCCAATTTTGACTGGATCGTAGAGAATGCAGCCAATATGGCCATAGAAAAAGCACAAAATCACAAAGCAAATCAGATGAATTTGACTTGGGGATCATTTATTAGTGATATATTTGCACCCGCAAAAAAGCCTGTAAGTAAAAAGGCGTAAATTTTATCGTCATTTGATAGGACAATTATAGTCATGGAGGATAGATTAAGGTTGGCGATTTTGGATATGAATGCTGGCAGACCCAATCAAGGTATGCGTTGTATTCGAGACATTGCAGCTATGTATAGCAGTGCTTTTGACATAGATGAGTTTGATGTCAGGAGCAAAAATGAATTGCCTGATTTGAGTTACGACGTGTATATCTCTAGTGGTGGCCCTGGCAATCCACTCGAAGGTGATGGTGTTTGGGATAAGGCATGGTATAATTTGGTTGGTGACCTTTGGGAATACAATCTTGCAAACCAGTTTGGTAAAAAATACATGTTTTTTATCTGCCATTCATTTCAGATGGCTTGTAATTTCTTTGAACTGGGTACATTGGCGCCACGAAAATCTACTTCATTTGGTATCATGCCTGTACATCTTACTAAGTATGGTGAAAATGATCCAATATTCGGTAGTCTGCCTGATCCGATGTATGCTGTAGATAGCCGCGATTTCCAATTGATACAACCAGACTTGGATGTCTTCCGTATGCATGGTGCCAAGATACTGGCCCTTGAAAAAATAAGGTCGCATGTCGAATACGAACGAGCCATAATGGCGGTCCGATTCTCAGACGAATTTATTGGTACCCAATTTCATCCAGAAGCTGACCCAATCGGTATGAAAATCCATTTTGAGAAGCCTGAAATCAGAGAAACTGTGATCAAAAACTTTGGTCAGGCCAAATATGACACCATGATGGATCACATCGACGACCCAGATAAGATAGAGTTGACGCACAATACCATCTTGCCGTTATTTATCGAAAACGCCATGGATACGATTTTTGAGCAAAATGCAGTTTTGGTATGATTCCACATATTAGAGAAGACTTCAATAAGAAGTTTACGGAAGAAAAGTACCAAGCCTTCAAAACAGGTTTGGCCGAAATGTACAATCTGAAGCCAAATTTCAGAGAAGCGGAGACGCCATTTTTTATACCTGCTATCTTGAAGGAACGATTGCTCGAAGCATGTGCGCAGATAAGCGAAGTGGTGGTGAGACCAGACATCAAGGAGTTTACCCAAGGTGCGCTCTATGATGACAGCTTGATCGTACCCAATGAAGATGAGCATACCACATTTTTGCAAATGGATTTTGGTGTTTGCCTAGATGAAAATGGCGACCCTTTTCCACAATTAATTGAAATACAGGGATTTCCATCCGTATATTTTTTCAATATATGGTGAGCCGAGCTTATCACCTTTATTATGATTTGCCAGATAGCCTTACCAGTTTTTTCAATGGATTTACTAGAGAAAGCTATAAAAAAGGTACTTTACGATACGATAGTTGGTGATTCTGATCCGAAGTATGTGGTATTGTTGGAGATCGAGCCAGAGTTGCAAAATACCTACATTGATATGTTGAGTACTTCTGTAGAGCTAGAGATACCCGTAGTGTGTGTGACAGAAGTGATCAAAGAAGGTAGGCAATTATTTTATACCAATAAATCTGGCGAAAAAATCAGAATAGAAAAGATATACAATCGCGTCATTTTTGATGAATTATATCAAAGGCCGGACTTGAAGTTGAATTTCAAATTTACGGATGATCTAGATGTAGAATGGATAGGCCATCCGAATTGGTTTTATAGGATTAGCAAATATATAATGCCTTATCTTGTAAATAAATATGTACCAGAGACCTACTTTTTGCATGAATTGAAAGAGATACCAGCCGATCTGGAAAATTATGTACTGAAGCCATTGTTTTCATTTGCAGGTGCAGGAGTCATCATAGATGTGACGCGTGAAGATATCGACCAAATCCAAGATAAATCCAACTATATCCTCCAGCGCAAGGTCACTTATGAACCAGTACTCAAATCACCTAATGATCCTGTCAAAGTAGAAATCCGTATGCTCATGTTGTGGCCGAAGGAAGTCGAGAAGCCATTTATTGTCAATAATCTCGTACGACTTTCTAAGGGTAAAATGATCGGTGTCAAATACAATAAAGACAAAGATTGGGTAGGAGGTAGTGTTGGATTTTTTGAAGAAGCTCAGGATTAAAGGCTAACGCATACAATTTGTATCAAAATTAACAGCTACGCTATTAAATACTAAGCTTCGCACGGAGGATAAGTTTTTGGTACTTTGTGACCAATTAAAGAATAAATAAAGTAATAAGAAAACTAAAAAAAGAGGAAGTTGATATATATTTGTGTCGCATATAGACAAGTTAGCAAGTATTAAAGAAAATGAATCAGAATTATACAAGTAACATATTGTTAAAGTATTGCACCTCGTTTGAAAAAAGAGAATATCAGATAGATGGGAGTAATCTTGAAACAGATTTAGATCTAGTTTATGACGAAGTAAAAACTAATAAATTTACATTTGATTTTAACCGTGTAGGCAATTATTTAACTGTTGATTTATTAACAAAAAAACTTGTTTTAAGAAAACTCAATGATAACATTTTAAGAATATATCAAGTCAAACAAGCTAATCGTAGTTTGATAATAAAACAAGTTATTACAATCCTGAAAGAATCATCTCCTTATTGGATTTTAAAAACAGATATCAAAAACTTCTATGAAAGCATTGATCGAAAATCTCTTTTAAATAAACTAAAAGAAGAAACACTGTCTTATTATTCTAATTTTACTTCTCAACAAGATAGATGAACATTTAAATGATTGCAATTTACAGGGACTACCAAGAGGTCTAAGTATAAGTTCAACATTGTCAGAAATTTACTTGAGAAATTTCGATAGACAAATAAAGATGACTTCCTCAATTTTCTATTATGCTCGTTTTGTAGATGATATATTAATATTTTGTACAAATAGAGAACAAGCTTCTGAAATTCAAAAATCGCTCAATGCGAGTTTGCCCAAAGGACTGAAGTCTAATAAACTTAAAACTAAAATATACAACAGTAATAGAATTCTTGAATCGGAACCATTAATCTACTTAGGTTATGAATTTTGGAAAAAGAAAGAAGGAGATGAAACAAACTTAGTCATATCGATTGCTAAAAATAAAGTTAAAAAGCTTAAGACCAAAATCGCCAAAACAGTTTTTAACTATTTAAAGACCAAAGATTTTGAACTTTTAGTAAAAAGGATGAGATTTCTTACAGGTAATTTTAGTATTCGCAATAGTGATAAAACAAATGATTTACTTGCTGGAATTTATTATAACTATCCTGCTATTAACAACTACAAAATACTTGATGACCTAAATGTCTTCTACAGGAAGCTCATTTCTGCCTCAAATGGTGACTTAGGAGTAAAGATGAAAGGTGACATAAATCCTTTTCAATTGGTAAGATTAAAGAAATATTCCTTCAAATGTGGATTTACTAAGCGAATCGTAAAGAGGTTCACTAAAAAGGAATTAGGTGCAATAACAAGTTGCTGGAGATGAGTATAGTAAAAATAAAAAGGTACGATAAATGGAGAGTTCTTCTTACTGAGGTTTTACCTTATGAAACGCCAATGATATTCTCCAATAATGGATTCTATGTAATAAGTCAAACGAAACTCTCAGTAAAATATTTCGAGCAGAGAATAAAAACGGCTATTCCAGATATGAACCAAAAGGCAAAAGAAATCTTTTACAATTTCCTTTTTCATATAACGTAAGAAGATCTGATCCCAAAAAACAAGAAGGTTAAGCGTAATACATCCATTTACTCAGCATCTTTTTGTAGACTTCTATCATACTTACGATTCAATTATAATTCATTCATGCTCAAAGAGCCCATTCACATTGAGAGCTCCTAATTCTGTAGCAAAATATTTTTATCAATCCGATCCTGCAATTGAAGAAGACACAACAATAAACGATGATGTTGAAGTTGCAGAAATAAATAGAATTGATTCTAAAGTCCTAAAATCTTATCCCACATATAAACCAATTGATCTTATTTATAAGTTCTTTGAAAAACTATCCTACCGTAGATTAGAGCAAAGATTTCATCATAGGTTTGAGTTTGATATTGCAAAATGTTTCTACAACATTTATACTCATTCAATTACTTGGGCTATAAAAGGAAAAGAATACGCTAAACAAAACCATAAGCATACCTCCTTTGAAACACAATTTGACAATATAGTTCAACTATCAAATTATAACGAAACAAATGGAATAATTGTAGGCCCCGAATTTTCCAGGATATTTGCCGAAGTAATTTTACAAGCAATAGATTTACAGGTACATACTAAATTAGAAGAACAAGGATTCAAATATAAAGTTGACTATAATATAAAGAGATACGTTGATGATTATTTTGTTTTTACTAACGACTTAAAGCTTGGAGAAATAATTCAAAAATTATTTAAAGATAATTTAGAAGAATATAAACTTTACATTAATGAAAGAAAATCGATAGTAAGAGAAAGGCCTTTCATGACCAACATAGGGGTTGGGAAAATAGAATTAAAAGACGAATCACAGATTTATTCAATTATCTTATAACTGAAAAATTAATAGAAGAGGAAGGTGAAGAAAAGAAGTTTTATGAAATTTCATCGATTTCGGTCCTGTCAATATCTGCAAGAACTTTATCAACGACTTTCAATGTATACTCAAAAAAAAATGATTTAGATTACTCAATATTTTCCAATGATGTGGTTCGTTTAATTAAATCTGAATTAATAAAAGAAATTAAAATCAAGTAATTTCATTCACAGTGATTCGAATCTCACCAATTATTTTCCTTGTGATAATTGAAATTTCATTTTATGCTTACTCTTTAAATGTAAAAATTCATCCAGTACATTTAAGATAGGCCAGATAATAGTTGTAATGGCAAATATTTAAAGGACAAAAGTGAAGACGTTAAGCAAATTATTTACACTAAAATTGCATCAGAATGTAATTTTATATATGATTTGAGCATGCAAAGCGATAATCAAGAAGTCACAAAAATTGAAATTCTTAATTTGCTAATTGCAAGTACAATGTTAGATGAATCATTTTTACTCAGTGAAAGAAGAATAAGAGAATTATTTAGTCTTAAAAAATCGAAAGACTATTCTGATTTGAATTATTTTGAAATAATTTCCCTTCTTTACTACATAGGGGACAATGTGAATTATAATCGCCTCAGAGAAAACATTGAAAAAGGAATAAAAAGAAAAATAAGAGAATGTGATTCACCATTTAAGTACTCAGAAATAACAATGCTATTATTTGATACTATAACATGTCCTTTTATTTCTGAAGCAACAAAAGACAACATCTTATTGGCAAGTAATTACACCTTACAAGCAGAATTAGCCGATTCGAAAAATAGAATTAAAGAACAAAAAATATGGTTTGTTAACTGGAGTAGAAACGAAATTGATTTAGAAAGAACTCTCAAAAGAAAGGAATGAGTTCTGTATATTAAAAATAACGAGATTGGTGCTGAACGTAGAAGAGCCGAATTATCACGAATTGGTACAATACCTTTTACATTAAGTTTTTCTTAGCATAATACTGGCTAAAGGAGTTCATGCCAAATGGACATCACACGCGAATACGGAATGCATCAAATCTCTATTTAATCAAATAAAACGCGCTATCCATGATATGAGATCAGACTTGCTATCGCAGCGTCCATCATATCACAGACGTTATGGGTAAGTAATAAAATATTGAGAAGCAAAATTATTATGAATAAGAAAGGTATAATATTATTCCTAACACTTTTACTCGGTGGAACTTCAATGTCAGCTTGTAAATGCACGACGTTTAGTTTGAACGATGAAACGGAACGGGCTACTACCATATTTCTTGGAATACTTCAAGAGCAAGCAGAGAATAAAATGATCTTTCATTTAATCAAGTTATATAAGGGAGAATCAACTTCAAATGTGGAATTTCAAATTATCCAATCCAATAGTTCGTGTTATAAACAAAGAAAATTTAAAGTTGGAGAAATGCTAATTGTTTTTACCGAAGAAGAAGGAATACATAATTGTAGCAGAACAAAAAACATAGAATTCAACTCTGATTTTGATGATCTTGAGAAATTGAATCCAAATGCTAAAATTTATGACCAAGAAAAATATAACCTCATAGAACAACATAAAAGTCAAATACAAAAATTACTCTTGAATTGTGGTTTGGACAATTTTTCAACTTTAAATAGCTCAGAGATAGAATTTCTTATACAATATTTAAACTCTGACAAAGCCAACAAAGATTTTGAAAATGTAAATGTACTATTCGTTACTGGTTCAGGTGGTAGTCAAATCTCAGACAAAACTGAATATTTTAAAAGTGTTAAATCTTACAATTTAAGCTGAAAAAGAATTTCTAATAATATTATTTGGCTAGATGATGAAATGAAAATGAAATCTGGCGGATATGATGTCATTATTACCTTTTGGGTTAAAGTATTTTCCAACAGACATTTAAATAAATAGTTAAACAGGCTAAAAAATTAAAAGAACATACCAGTAACAAGTGATATGAGATCAGACTTGCTACTTCTTCGTCCGCTCCATATAACAACCGTTATGGCTCACAAAACAGAAAAACTAAGTCAATTCATAATCAGACCTTGAAAAAGGAAAATAATGTAGTGGATGTGTCGTGTTAATGGTAATCACCTTATACTTTGCAAAGAAAGATTGATGAGATTATAAATCTTCAAACTAAAGACAACAAAGCGAAACCATATCAAGTTAAACAAGTCAGAGACTTAATTCTTAAATAATCTATAGATTCAGAAGTAGATGAATAATATAAAATATGCGCTAATTATATTCTGGAGTGAATCCGATGAAGCCTTCATTGTTGAAGTTCCTGAATTGGCTGGATGTAAAGCTGATGGTGAAACTTACGAAGAAGCAATAGCAAATGTAAAATTGGTTATTAATGATTGGATTGAAACAGCTTTAGCTTTAGGAAGGAATATACCAAAACCCAAAGGGAAACTAATGTATGCATAGAAAAATCACGAAGTTTTAACAATGCTCAAGATGGAAAGATTTCCTAATGCTGCGTCCGTCGCCAGCACGGTCGTTAATTAGAAGATACTTTTTAAATCAAGAATAAAACAATGCAATAAATAGATTGCTTAGCTTACAATCTGTCATCCTTTCCCAGTGCTCGGTGATGTACCTAATTATACCCATTCAGGTATAGTGTAACGCAAATGGAAATAAACTATACCCGAAATGGTATAAAATGTGCATTTTTAGAATTATTTATACCCGAAATGGTATATTTTATATAAAATTCATTAACTTTATACCCTAAAAGGTATATTCGTATGAATAAATTAGTTCAATTTGTAAAAAAAAGAAGGAAATCCCTTGGGCTAACTCAAGAAGACCTTTCTTTTAAAGCTGGTGTAGGACTAAGGTTTGTTCGACATTTAGAGCAAGGAAAAGAAAGTTTACGAATGGATAAAGTTAATCAGGTTCTAACATTATTTGGCCATGAGCTTGGTCCAATACAATCTGAAAGAAATGAAGAAAGCTAAAGTTTATATGTATGATAAGTTAACTGGGACATTAACGGAAGACGAAAATGGATTCCTTTTTGAATATGATCAGTTATACTTACAATCAGATAATGCAGAGCCAATAAGTCTGACACTGCCACTCACAAATAAAGCGTATATGAGTAAAGTGATGTTCCCTTTCTTTGATGGATTAATACCTGAAGGTTGGTTACTCGATATAGCTCAAAAAAATTGGAAGTTAAATCCAAGAGATAGGATGGAGATATTGCTAAAGACCTGTCATGATTGTATCGGTGCAGTATCAATTGAAGAAATTTAGGCCCATGAAAAACCAATGTTTATATTGCTACAAAACAATAGATTTCACAGATTTAGATACTTCTGCTGGTCAGGTAGGCTATCATACTAGGTGCAGCAAAAAGTTTTATGGTAAACCTATACCTCCATTACTTGACTTTACAGAAGAACAAATTTTGCAATTAGCAGAACAAGTTATAAAAAGCAAAAAAACTGTAACAGGTGTACAACCAAAACTATCGCTTGGATTGAGTAAAGAAAATAATGCACCTGAACGTTTTACCATTGTTGGATTATGGCGCGAATATATATTGAAACCCCAAAGTGAATTATATCCAAACCTGCCTGAAATAGAAGACTTAACAATGCATCTAGCGGAATTAAGTAAGATCAAAACGGTTCAACACGCATTAATAAAACTCAAATCAGGACAGCTAGCCTATATCACAAAAAGGATTGATCGGAATAACGGCAAAAAATTACATATGGAAGACATGTGTCAATTAACAGAAAGACTAACCGAACATAAATACAAAGGATCTTACGAACAAGTTTCAGCGGTAATAAAGAAATACACTGCAAACCCAGGATTGGACGTAACAGATTTTTACGAATTAGTGCTGTTTTGCTTCCTAACAGGAAACAATGACATGCATTTGAAAAATTTCTCCTTGCTAAAAAGTAGTCAGAAATATGATTTGTGTCCTGCATATGACCTTGTTGCATCAGAATTAGTTGTAGAGGGAGACGATGAAGACCTTGCATTAAACT
This sequence comes from Saprospiraceae bacterium, assembly GCA_016717105.1. Lineage (GTDB taxonomy): Bacteria > Bacteroidota > Bacteroidia > Chitinophagales > Saprospiraceae > OLB9. Next base: position 29,425 of record JADKGF010000003.1, read on the forward strand.
TGAATGGTAAAAAGAAAAAAATTAAGCGTAAAGATTTTGAAACTGCAATGGCAACAGCTGGCATAGATCAAAAAGTAATTGAAAACATATTTAAAAAATATAAAATTCTAATTCCCAAATGGGATCAATTTATCATTGAAAGTTTTCTCCCAGAGAAAATGAAAGATGAATACATCTCTCTTATCAAAAGAAAATCAATTCAAATTGAACTATAAACGCCAAGGTTGATAATAACATAAACAAAACACAATAAATAAATATGAGGATATTTTCGATTTTACTGATTTCACTATTAAGTTCGATTCCATTATCAGCACAAGATATAACGGGGCAATGGCATGGTGTACTAAAAGTACAAGGAACTCAATTGAGGCTTGTGTTTAATGTATCCAAAACTGAGACTGGTATAAGTTCAACAATGGATAGTCCTGACCAAGGAGCAAAGGGAATACCAACGACAACTACGAGTTTTGAAACTTCAATTTTAAAAATTACACTTGCTAGCGCAAAAATAGAATATGAAGGAACATTAGGCCAAGACAATGTGATTGTTGGAACCTTTAAGCAAGGTGGACAATCTTTCCCAATGAACTTATCCAAAGAGAAAATAGAAAAAGAAAGACTAATAAGACCACAAGAACCAATAAAACCTTATCCTTATTATTCAGAAGATATATCTTTTGAAAATAACAAAGCTGGAATTAGTTTGGCAGGAACATTGACATTGCCATCTAAAGAAGGCGTTTTTCCTGTGGTGATTCTAATCAGTGGAAGTGGGCCACAAAATAGAGATGAAGAATTATTAGGACACAAACCTTTCCTTGTTTTGTCAGATTTTTTGACAAGAAATGGAATTGCAGTTTTGCGCTATGACGACAGAGGAACAGCATTGTCAAAAGGAGATTTTAAAACTGCGACTTCCGCCGACTTTGCAACAGATGTCGAAAGTGCTATAGCCTACTTGAAAACAAGAAAGGAAATAAATACAAAAAATATTGGATTAATAGGACACAGTGAAGGCGGGCTAATTGCACCAATGGTTGCCAGTAAATCAAAAGATGTAGCATTTATAGTATTACTTGCAGGGACAGGAATACAAGGAGATCGGTTACTTTTATTACAACAAAAATTAATTGGGAAAGCATCAGGAATTAGTGAAGATGATTTGCAAAAAAGTGAATTGACTAATAGACAAGTATTTGACATTGTCAACAAATCATCTAATCTTGAAAAGCTTAATCTTGACTTGACAAACTATATCAAACAAACATTAAAAGACAATCCAAATGCTGGAAAACCAGCAGGTATGAGTGATGATGAGTTTGTAAACCTACAAGTTAAACAGATAGCAAATCCTTGGATGCAATATTTTATTAAGTATAATCCTGCACCAACATTGGAGATGGTAAAATGTCCTGTTTTAGCAATTAACGGAGAGAAAGATTTGCAAGTGCCGCCAAAAGAAAATTTGGAAGCCATAAAAAGCGCACTTTCAAAAGGTGGAAATAAGAAAGTAACAACAAAAGTACTTCCAAACTTAAATCACTTATTCCAAGAATGCAAAACAGGTTCGCCAGACGAATATGCAACCATTGAGCAAACTTTCTCACCAACGGCGCTATCAGAAATATTGAAATGGGTACAAATGCAGACAAAGTGAAAACTTCTGGACATAACTAAGCGTTTGGCTATTGAAGTTAATTTATAATTCACTACGGATTTCTAAATAATTTTATGCCATTATCATAAACAACATAAAAATCCTGACCATGATAGATGACAAATTTGCAGCCATCTATTTTTACATCATTTGGCAAGGTGATTTCATGCGTCTCTTTAAAGGTAAGTGAATAAAATTTTAGTCCTTCTTTTGTATAATAAATAATATTTTTGCCATCGAACTGAAATGATAAAATGTCTATAGCTGGTACATGAAAGGCATATTGACCCAAGTTGTCAAAAACATAAAATCCTTTTTTGCGATCTGTAAGCAAGACGAAATTAGACTTTTCTCGGATGTCAGTAATAGAGATATCTTGCATGCCGAAGTCATTGAGATTGGATGTTTCCAATAACACTTCAGCATTTTCGTTGATTTTCAGTAGTTTGAACTGTGTGGGATCGTACACCCAATAGGTGCCATCATTGCTACTAGCACATGCGGTGATATCAGAGAATTTCTCCGAAAGGTTCATTTCTGTGATTTGTGTAAGCGTATTATCAAATATCTTTACCTTATTGAAATTATCATAAAATACTGTGATTTTCAAAGGATTGCTGACATCAATACTCGAAATTGCACCACTTTTGGTATTGGCATGACGATACATCTCCTTGAAGTCGGGCCGATAATTGATTAAAATATTTTTGTCTGTGACTACATAAATGCGACCAAGGTTGTCTATTTCTGCAATTTTGATATTTGCGTTGATGTCATAATCAGACAATAAACTTTCAGGTTTGTTTTGACTCTTGGAAGTACTACATGACATGACAAAAAGCACACAAATCAAGCTCAAACAGATGGCAAAGTTGTTTCTGTCACTTGCCATTTCCATAGATTTTTGTCAGTGATGATTCATAAAATTTCAATTCGAAGCTGTGTCCGTCCCACACACCATAAGATGATGCGTACATCCATTCACCAAGATTGATATATCGACTCTTGCCATTGGACAAGGTGTAATCTATAGGAAGATGTCTGTGACCAAAAATATAGAAATCATGTGATTCGACCTGCTCTTGATCTTCTGCAAACTGTACCAACCATTCTTTATTTGGATCTGAAAATGGCGCTTCATCTCCAGTATATTGTCGGCTTTTGGCACTAAAAAATTGCATCAACCATATACCTAAATCTGGATGTAACCATCGAAACAGCCATTGGCAGACCTTATTGTCAAAGACGCGTTTGATAAACTTATATCCATGATCGCCTGGCCCTAAGCCATCTCCGTGGCCTATGAAAAACTTTTTACCATCAATCGTATGAACTATTGGTTTTCTGTAAATCGGTATTCCAAAATATTCTTCAAAATATCTAAACATCCACATGTCGTGATTGCCAGTAAAGAAGTAGATGGGTATTTGTGCGTCACGCAATTCAGCCAATTTTCCAAATAATCTGAAATAACCTTTAGGCACTACTTTTTTGTACTCAAACCAATGGTCAAAAACATCGCCTACCAAATATAAGGCTTTCATGTCGTGCTGGACTGATGAAAGCCAGTTGACGATTTTTTTTTCGCGAACATCAGTAGTCTCAAGAGCATCAGCGCCGAGATGAAAATCTGATGCAAAGTAAATCTTTTTGGACATGCTTTATGCTTGATCCACAAATCGTTTGTCTGCCTCCATCACATGTCCACATGAAGGACACTTGCGGAGTGACTCTGAGCCGTAAAAATGTTTAAATCTCGGTAAGAAATCTTTTTCGATGTCTTCGAGATGGAAATAAGATTCATGCAATTTATTATTGCAATTTTCGCAAAACCACATCAATCCATCGCGTTCCTGACCCGTTCTTTTCAACTCTATGACCAAGCCAATCGAACCTTCAGATCGCATAGGTGAGTGCGGGATTCCAGCAGGAAGTAAGAACATTTCTCCTTGCTTAATCGGAATATCCACTGCTTTTCCGTCTTCCTGAATGCGCACATTGATGTCTCCTTCTATCTGGTAAAACAACTCTTCTGTTTCATTATAATGATAATCCTTGCGTGCATTGGGGCCAGCTACAATCATTACTATATAGTCACCGGCATCTTTGTACAGATTGCGATTGCCAACTGGTGGCTTAAGTTCATTACGGTTTTCGTCTATCCATTTCTGAAGGTTGAATGGTCTGCGTACAGGCATAATTTATAGATATTGGAGTGAAAAAATGATGGTAAAGATATATAATTTTTAAATTTTATCGTAGAAAATTGCGTTTGTTTTCAAAAATTTTATCAAAATTGATCAGTCAATGGCTATGTATTCCATTATTATGGATTGGCTAAAAAAAGTATACTTTACAATGATAAAACAGCTCTAATTTTCCTTTCGACAAAAATAATTGTTCCATTATCACCGTTTCACAAGGATCATTGTAATTTTATGCATTGATTTTTTTTAACAGCACGCTAAATTATTTTCAGTTATGAAATCAGGATTAAATCTTTTGCTTATTGCATTTATTTTTCTGTTTGTATCGGCTACGACTAGCTGTACGAAAGAGTCTGACCAAGGTAGTCAAAACAATGGTACGCTTAGGGATACCACGATATTGAATGTATCCTATGGGTTAGATACTTACAATGTATATGATTTATACTTGCCAGAAGGACGAGATAGCAATACGCCAGTTGTACTCATTATCCATGGTGGTGCATGGAAAGCGGGCCAAAAGGAAGATATGAATAGCTACATTAAACAACTCAGGAATAGCTGGCCCGAAGCTGCTGTTGTAAATATGAATTATAGGCTTGCAAGTAACGCAAAAAATATACATCACAATGACATGATGCAGGATATCAAATCAGTGATAGACCATGTATTGAGTAATAAAGAAAAGTACCAAATCTCATCAAAATTTGGTGTAGCTGGGGCAAGTGCTGGTGGTCATTTGGCTATGATTTATGCATATAAATATGATATAACAAAAAATATCCAATGTGTAGGTAATTTCTTCGGACCTAGCAATTTGGCAGATTGGTCTTGGTATAATTCAAATAATCTGTTTTTGGGTGCTAATGTAGGAGATGTATTGTCTGAATATGTTGGGCAACCCTGGGAATCAACATTGTATCAAGGTGTCAGCCCTTATTGGACAGTGACCGCTAGTTCACAGCCTACGATTATATTTCATGGGACGCTCGATCCTATTGTTCCAGTGCAACAGAGTCAATTGTTGAAAAATAAATTAAACAGTCTTAATGTGCCTAATGAATATCATGAGTACCTAGCTTTTCATGGATTTGATGCTACTCAGACTACTGATGTTATTGCGAAAATGGTAGCATTTTTTAAAAAACACATGAAGTAATTTATTTGTAATCTGTATATATTTTTTAAATTTTTAAAATAGTTTTATGACAACAGTAAATGTGTACCTAAACTTTGATGGTCAATGCGAAGAAGCCTTCGAATTTTATAAGTCTGTATTCGGTGGTGAATTTTCCTATATAGGTCGTTTCAATGAAATGCCTCAAGATGAGAATAACAAACTCTCTGAAGCCGATGGAAACAAAATCATGCATGTATCATTGCCAATAAGTGCAGAAACAAATCTTTTTGGTAGTGATACAGTAGGAGCGTGGTCACCCAAGTTGGTACAAGGAAATAATTATTCTATTTCTATAAATGCTAGCTCAAAAGAAGAAGCAGATCGATTATTCAATGGTTTGTCAGCCGGTGGAAAAGTAACTATGCCATTGGAAAATACATTTTGGGGTGCTTATTTCGGTATGTTTGTTGACAAATATGGCATCAATTGGATGGTCAATTTTGATGAAAATCCATCTTAAAATAAGCAAATATTAATCCTTGTTATTGGCTTCTCTTAAGGTCTTTTGTCTTGAATAAGATTTGTATTACAACTAAACGCATCTGTTCTTTACAAAAGACCCTAAATCAAAATAGATTGACATATCCAAAATGAATTTTCATCCTACTGAAATCCAAAGCTGCATCACCTTGTTTGCCAGCAGCAAATGAAACATTAAATACACCTGCCGAAGTACCTATATTGAGTCCCATACCCAGACCTAATACTGGAATTGATTTTGTCGTCTGACTGTTTTGCATTCCGATGTAGCCGAAATCTACAAATGGCAAACTTAGGTAAGAATTTTGATCAAAAATGATACGGAATTCTGCTGTCCCAAAAGCATAAAAATCGGTAAAAATACTTTCTTCATCAAATCCACGAAGTATTTTATTTCCACCTATGCGCATAAGTTCATTCGTTTGCAATTTTTGATCATTGTATTTCCATCCGCCAGTCATACCCGTTTTGATGGTTGCCCAGTTTTTTACCTTGATAAAGTATGCTGCTGCGCCATTTATTTCACCTTGAAGGCTCGAAAGTTTTAGCGTATCATAACTGTTCGCAAATGATTCAAGGTCAATGATTTGCCTATTGGGAATAATTTTTTCTACCCAATACAGTGCTTAATTCAATGCTGTATCCCTTAGTAGGATTGAATCTATAGTCGAGTTGCCGTACAATGATACCCAATCCAGCTCCGCTGTATGTGACATCGAGCGCAGATGGCAATTTCTTGGCAGCGATGATTTCATCCAGATTTACATCCAACAAAGACGAAGATCTATAACTTCCGAAAATACGCAGCTGATTATTTCCGCCAAAAAGATATTGTATGCCACCATCAAAGAAGAGATCGATGTTTTTAGTGCCATTTTTGAAAAGCCTAAAGTCAAAGTGTGTTCCTACTGGCAATTTTGCTACATATGGAAAGGAAGATTTAAGCTGCAATTCTAGATTTTCTGGTTTGAGTCGTTTGACCTGAATGAAAGTATATTCACCGTTTCGCAGTGTATTATTCATTTCAGCTGTAAAATCAACAGACAAATTCCACTTTCTGACACCGTTTGTGACTTGTGGTAAGACGCCGATCAAAAAGTCAAATCTACTCGCAGACTTAGGATCTGGCGTGAGTACAAGGATGGCTTTGTCATTTACAAATCTGACAAAAGGCTCACTTCTTTGCTGGATGTAAGGCAAATCTCTGATACGGGTTGATGCTCTCAAAATCTTATTATGTGCGTAACGTTCTCCTTTTTTGAGATCCAAAAATCTAGAAAAAAAGTGTGGCTTCATATCTAATCTGCCTTCGAGTGCAATGCTGTCAAAATATATTAATTTCCCTTTATTGATCAACAGATTGGCCTCGAGCACATCATTTTGGAATCGAGCCGAGTCCAAGGCCACTGAAGCAAATGGATATCCAGTATTGTTGTAGTGATTGAGCAAGGTTTTTAGATAGCTTTGTATCCTTATTGAATCAATAGTTTTGCCCTTTAGTAATTGTGGTTTTAATCCGGCTTCTTCTATGACTGCCAGATGGTCTGATTGTAAATTTAACTTACCAAATGTATATTTTTTGCCTTTGAATATGGAAATGAAACAAGAATCATGTAAAAATTGTATGGTGTCAATCGAGGCAAAAGCAAAACCACCTGAGTGCAGATTAGTAAGATGATCTTGTATGTATTTTTGGATTTCGACAGAATCAACCAATTTTGTTATTTCAGGTATTTGGTCATCTGTATAACGTATGAAACTATGGTGTTTTTTTTGACCATATAGATTAATAGAAGTAATGAAAAAAATAAAAATGAAAAGACAATATAGACAGCCTTTGCGCATATCACGAAGATAGAAATGATGTCCTTGTCCCAAAAGATATTAAATTTGTGTTTTCTAATAACGAAGATACGCATGTCAGGCATATATATACACATTCCTTTTTGTAAAAAAGCTTGCCATTATTGCAATTTCACTTTTCTACGTCGCTTCGCTTGAAAGATGACATGATTTCAGCTATATGTTTTGAAATCGAAAAACGGAAAGATTATCTTCATGATACCCATTTGCAAAGTATTTATTTTGGTGGTGGTACACCTAGTTTGTTGAATGAAGGTGACTTACACAAGATTTTTGAAAAATTATCACATCATTTCACATGGGATCAAAAATCAGAAATTACCCTTGAATCCAATCCTGATGACTTGGACGTAAATAAACTTGCCATGCTTCAAAGATTGGGTATAAACAGGCTCAGTATCGGTGTGCAATCTTTTTTTGACGAAGATTTGGTCTGGATGAATAGGGCCCACAATGCCGATGAAGCACAACATTGTATAAAAGCGGCTCAAGATGTTGGGTTTTCTAATATCACCATAGATCTTATTTACGGCTGTCCGAGTACCACAAATGAAATGTGGGAACAAAATATCAATCATGCGCTATCCATGCAAATACCACATATTTCGTCCTATTGCCTGACAGTAGAGGAGAAAACTGCATTGCATCATCAGGTAAAAACTGGAAAGATCAGCCAACCTGATGCAGAAATGGCAAGTGAGCAGTTTTCCATATTAATGGATCGGTTGCAGTCTGCTGGCTTTGATCATTATGAGATTTCAAATTTTGGGAAGCCAGGACATCATGCCATTCATAATACCAATTACTGGAAAGGAGCGCATTATTTAGGCCTTGGTCCAGCTGCGCATTCATTCGATGGTAGCTCCAGATCTTGGAATATTGCAAATAACAAAAAGTATATAGATGCATGTCAAAATGGTACAGAATTTATGGAGTCTGAGACATTATCTGATGCTACAAGGTACAATGAATACATAATGACTGGCCTTAGAACGATGTGGGGCATTGACTATCGTACAATTAAAGTATTTGGCGATAAGTATTATGATTATTTTTGTGAAATGATCGCGAAAGCCATACAAGATGATTTAGTATTTCAAGCAGGTGACAATATTACGCTCACACAAGCGGGCAAATTTTTTGCTGATCGAATTGCTATGACCTTATTTTGGGTAGAAGACTGAGGTCGTTTTGTCTAAAGAGATTAAGCTTTTAAATGACTTAGACCATCTTTCAATATTCGACAAAATTGCCACACATCTTCAAAGCTATTGTACATCGGCACTGGAGCTACTCGGATCACATCTGGTTCACGCCAATCTGCAATTACACCATTTTCCGTAAGGTAGTTGAATAACTTTTTGTCTGGTTTGATCATTTGGATGGACAATTGGCATCCTCTTGACGAAGGATCAGAAGGTGTGATGATCTTTATATTTTCATCATGAATCTCAGCAAGTAAGTCTGCAAGATAAGCCGTGAGTTTTACAGATTTGGATCTCAATCGATCAATTCCTGCTTCAGCAAACAGATCAAGTGAAGCTCTGATAGCAGCCATAGACAAGACAGGCGGATTGCTCAACTGCCAACCTTCAGCGGTTTGTATAGGCTGAAATTCGTCGCCCATCAAAAAACGAGTAGCTTTGTCATGTCCCCACCAACCTGCAAATCGTGGTAGATCCGACTGATGATGCCTTTCATGGACAAAACAACCTCATAAGCTGCCTGGTCCTGAATTAAGATATTTGTAGCTACACCACGCCGCAAAATCGGGCCCATCTTCATGTAAATGTAAGTCAATATTGCCCGCAGCATGTGCCAGATCAAATCCAACCACACATCCGTGAGCGTGACCGAGTTGTGTTATGGTCTTGATATCGTACAGTTGCCCAGTATAATAATTCACGCCACCTATAAGTATTAAGGCGATTTCATTTCCCTGAGTCTCAAGTATATTTTTAATATTGTCAATAGATACCAATTCATCACTGCTGTCTGGAATCAATTCTATCATAGCATCAGCCGGATCGTAACCGTGAAATTTGACTTGACTGGCAATAGCGTATCTATCGGAAGGAAATGGGGAATAATCAAAAAGTATCTTATAACGATTGCTCGTAGGCCTGTAAAAACTGACCATCAATAGATGCAAATTGACTGTCAGACTATTCATGACGACAACTTCAGAAGGTAGTGCTCCGACTACATTGGCCATATTTTTTGTAAGGAATTCGTGGTACGGCATCCAAGGATTCTTTGCCATAAAATGCCCTTCAACACCTAGATTTTTCCAATCTTCGAGCTCTTGATTAATGTATTCTGAGGTAGCTTTTGGCATCAAGCCAAGACTATTTCCACATAAGTAGATAACATCATTACCATTTTCATCCTTTGGAATGTGGAATTGCTGGTGAAAAGAAGATAATTCATCCTGATGATCCAGCTCTTGTGCTAATGTAAGTGAAGTATTCAAAACTAAGTTGGTTTATTTGTAGGCCAAAATTAATAAATGATTGTGTTATTTTAAGGTTTCGGACTGATTTCCATAAAGCCAATCTAAAACATTGGTATTCCAAATCAGATTTCTATCATTATCAGAGATGATATTTGCCTTTACGGCTTCATCTATGACTTTGCCAGGATAACTGCCATCTACACTTTCCATTTCGCCCAAAGGATATGGATCGTCCAAACCTGCAACGATCTGACTTACTCCGGATCTTTTGACCATCAATTCAAATGAAAGCACATCATGTACCAGCGTGTCGAAATACACATTGGTAAATGTATCTTCAGGGTTTCGCGCACCTTTGAATAGATCAGGTCTGCCCTTAAAACCTTGAACTCGCCTTCCCAAGCCCATCTGCCCAAATTGATTGCCATGCGCAAAACAAGTGCGCACATTCGGAAAACGATTGGGAAAATCCAAAAGACTAAAAAAATGCCAAGTATCCGCAGTTTGTGCACACATCCATATCAAATGAAATCTCCAAAATCGATCTTCCAATTGTATAATCTCCTCTGCATTGTATGGGTGGATTTCAACAGCGAGATTGAGTTCATTGGCCAATTCAAATATTGGAATAACAGACTCGTCGGCTAGATGTCCACTTATTATCTTTATTCAGAAAGTGCGTAGGAAGGCATAATAATGGCAGCTTAAGATCTACAGCACATCGTCGTATTTCTGAAAGTGCGTCATCGATGTACAATGGTTGTACTACAAATCCGGAAATAAATTTTTCTGGATAGTCGTGCTGGATCGACGCATTGTAATCATTTTGAAATCTGATGACGTCATGTGCATCATTGCGATTATATCCGTTACAATAAAGCTGCGAAAGATTTAGAATCACTTCTTTGTCAATGTGGTTTGAAGCCATCCATTCGAGTTTCTTATCCAGAAAAAAACTTGGATCAGTTACGGGTCTTCGCCAATTGCCTTGACACATTTGGTTGTTTTCTAACCAAAAGATGCCTTTATCCTTCATGAATTTAGGAATCTGATTGGGATAGGGTAGCAAATGACCATGTCCGTTGATGCGCATAAGCTTGGGTTTATTTGCCAAAAGTAGTAAAACAAAATATAAAAAAAAAGAGACCATCATTTCTGTTGATCTCTTTTTCTATTTTACTTGTACAAAGTTTATTGTTTTCCACCAAAATTTATACCCAAGGTCAACTCATGTGAACCATTGTTGTAATCTTGGATTGGATTGGAAGATGTATTGTATGAATAATAAAAGTTGAGCTTTTCTATTTTTGTTCCGATAAGGAAACCTAGTCTCTTATCAGCACCTAAGGTATAATTGACACCACCGATCAACTTATCCTGTAGAAAACCAAAGGTAAGATTCATGTCAATATGGGTAGGAACATTGTTCAATTTTTTCATGATCAAATAAGGTGTCATGGTAATATCTGGATGCAAATCCAATTTATATCCTACTTGTAAAATGAAGCCAACCTCACGTTCTGGAGCTGTAGCATCTACATCACTAATTCTAGAACTAACTGCTGATGGAATAGCAATACCATACAATAATTTTTTCATGTAAATCCCGTATAATCCAAAAGATGCATCAAAATATTCGGCTCCTGCAAGAGCTCTACTAATTGTTGGGTCGGTTGGGTCCGCATTACCATAACCAGATAAACCGTGTTTGATATATTCACCAGAGATTCCAAATCCAATTTGATTATTATCTGTGATGATGGTATAACTCAAACCCAAAGCTCCTTTGAAAGTTTCTAATTGACTGAATTTATCACTCAGGATATTTAGTCCTAAAGAAAGTCTATTACCCACTGGTCCATTATATCCAAAAGAAATGGTACGAGGTGCGCCATCAATACCTGACCACTTGTTTCGGTAATTGACAAGAATCCTATGATTCATTATTGATCCATAAGCACCTGGATTGATCAGCTGTGGATTCAAATGTGCCTGTGTATAAATATATCTTTCATCAAAATATCTATTCTGCGCATTGACTCCGATTGTGGCACTCACAAAACTGACCAATACTATCAGCGATTTTAAAATATTTATTGTCTTCATATAATTTGTATTATGAATTTCTGTAATCATTGGTTTATTTATCAGTAAGTATTGTCAATGTACCTTTATATACTTCTCTGCGACCTTGTCCGAAATTGATGTTTAAAACCCAGATATATCCTCCTTCTTTAAGATCTTTGTTGTCATTGTCTGTTCCTTGCCATGTATTATCATAATTAGGCTGTGAATAGACCAATCGGCCCCATCTGTCAAATACGGTTAAGTCTGCGGCATTATCAGTTACACAATTGATGATAAACAAATCGTTCAAATTGTCTCCATTTGGTGTGATTACGGTCGAAGCTTCATAACAAGTTCCAGATAAGGTACATGATTTTACTTCCAAATTAGTAAGTTTGACCTGACATCCATTGTCATCAGTCACAGTTACGTTATAAAAACCTGATGCTAGATTTTCGATCTTATTATCAAGATCACCTAGCCCTGACCATACAAAGCTATAATTGCCCGCTCCGGTTCCATTCATATTGATTTCAACAGATCCTGTTTCTTGATTTTTGGTTGAGCAATTAATGATCGGCGTACCTACCAATTTTGTAGGTTGTGTTATAACTACTGCAACTGACGAGGTACTTGCCCCAGCTGCATTTGAAGCAGTAACTGTATATGATCCTGCCGCTAAACCTGTAAATGTATAATCTGTACCACTTGCGATTTGTACAGTTTGTATAACTGGATTGCCTGATTTTAGTGTGATGGTCATTGGATAGCTTCCTTTTGTGATTTTACCAGATATTACTCCAGTACGATCATCGAAACATAACACGCCAAAACTATTATCACCTGAAGTTACGGTTGCAGTTCCCAATTCTACGGCTACAGAGCCTGGTGGTTCAACATTTACTACTATACCATTTCTTACCGCTGTACAGCCGTTAGCATCGGTAACAGTTACATTATAAGTGCCTGCTTTTACATTGTTCACATCAAGGACACCAGAAGTATTTGCATCAGGAATGCCACCAGACCATATAGTTTTATAATTTGGTGTACCACCTGTTATGGTGATTTTGATACCACCATCTGAAGCTGTGGAAGTCGATGCCCCAGTGGTGCCCGTAAGGGAAATATCTAATGCATTGGGCTCAGTGATCGTAATAGTTGCAGTTCCAGTTTTTGCAGGAGATGCACTATCTGAAACAGTCACAGTGTATGTTCCCGCTTTTATTCCTTGTGGATTAGATCCTGTCAATCCGCCAGACCAAGCATATGTATAAGGAGTACATCCACCGGAAACATTTACTAAAGCAGCACCATCTGTTCCGTTTTTACACTTGACATTTGTACCTGTAATGGTGACAGGTGATAATTGTGACTCAGTCGTACCTACTGTAAATGAAGCCGTAGCTGTACAATTTCTGCTATCAGTTACTGTTACTAGATATACACCAGCATTTAAGTTGGTTGGATTGGCCGTATTGCCTTGAGCTGGATTCCAGTTGAAGGTATAACCACCATTATTTCCACCTGATGTTGTTGTGATATTGATTGCTCCTTTAGATGAACAACCAACGTTAGTGATTACACCAGATGTAGGAATAACAATTGCTGTCGGTTGATTTATGGTAGCGGTACATGATGTCTTTGGTACACCAGAACACAATACTTCAAAAGTATAAGTACCAGCAGCAGCACCAGTTAGATTAAGATTACCAGCTGAGACTAATCCAGTTTTTACTATGGTTGTACCTAATTTCCATTGAAATACGCAATCAGCAGTTGCATCCGTTACTGTCATTGCTGCTGATCCGTCTGTGCCACCATTACAAGTCACATGGGTGATTGTTCCAGTGGTACATTTTGGTTCTGGCGGAGTTCCACATGTTATTGCAATACTTCCTGCACTTGTAGTGCCCGCTACTGTAGCAGGCGATCCGTTTACAGTGCCAGTGATATCAGTGGGACCTGGAACGCTGATTGTGGCTGTATAATTTGAAGCGTCTGGACAAAGCAATTCAAAACATATTTTGAATATAACATGACCATTTGGTTTAGTAATGGCAGTACCGTTACTCCACAGCAATTTTAATGTACCTGTTGTCCCATTTGAATTAAACATAGAAGAATTCAGCCCTTCTAGGCTATAACCTTCAGTACGTATAAATTTCAATTGTGCAGGATTCCAGCTAAAAGTTGTACCTACACCAAAGATATTTGAAAAACTATCTACTGAAACATCCACACAAACAATATCACCTACTTTCCCACTTCCTGTGCCTGTTTTGATAGCAACGGTAGAAGGCATAGGAACATCAATAATTGTTACTTTACCGAATGTATAACATAAGTCATTGATTGCTGTATTACCAGACCAGTCAATACTTACAGGAGAAGTTTCATTTAATTTTATACAAGCAACATCTCCTACCTTTCCGATTACGTCAAAACATAATTCGAAAAACACAGTATTATCAGGAACAGTTACGGGATTAGTTGTCAATGAGCTCCAAAGAAAACCAAATTTACCTGATGACGCTTTTAAGTCATTAAAGCTATTTGAAGACATGCCAGGTACATTATTGGTGGTAGGTATCACATATCTTTTATACTTCAAAAGTGTCGAATCCCAGCTTATTGAGCCTTGACCAGATACAATATCAATAAAGTTTTTTACTGTAATTGCTATACACACCTCTGTACCTTTCAATGCATCTTTTTGTGCACCTACCAGCGTCAGATTTGACGCATTAGCACAAGTAGGACTTGTACAGCCAGTTGATGGTGGAGTACCTTTGATAGTCACAGTACCTTTATTATTAATAAGAGTAACTGGATTTAAATTTGAATCGCTGATTTCTATTTTTCTTGGTACATTACTGGTAAATACATCAGATTTTGTACCAGCAGCACCGATAGCCTTGAATACAATGGAGAAGATACGTGTACCATTTGGAATTGTAACACCACCTTGAGATCCATCAAACCAAGAAACAACCAATTGCCCTTTCTTGAGTGTACTACCTATAGGCCCTGAAAGTCCGTTTCCAAGTCCAACAAGTAATGGCGTCACATTTGTAAATGATACAAATTCCAAAACCGTGGAGTCATAGTTGATGGAATATTCAGTACCCGCTAACGCTGTAAACCCGCTGACAGTTACATCCACAGTAGCATTAGCTCCTGGATCTACTTGTGAGCTCGACATCGAAATAGTCAATTGGGCATTAACAAAATTCAAACATAAAAATATGCCTGACAACAATGTAATAAAAATTTTCCTCATGTCGGGAATTTTTAAAATGATTAAATTTGAACGCAAAATTACGTATTAATTTATAAAAAAATGATTATGTTACTCCAATATTGTTAAATGATTACCATAAAAACAATAATAATGTCTCATAAAGTTTAAAATACCATGTATTCTTAGTGCAAATAATGAGCCAAAAAACTCAATATCCTTAAAAAGGCGGGAAACTGTCGATTATTGTACAAATGTAAGTCTTTAAATTTAATTTCAGAAAAAAAAATTTCATTTGACACAAAATGAAAAAAGTAGCACTTGTTTTGGTATAATATTCTAGAATCTGCTTTATTTATTGATTAGTTTTATTTGGTAATGACTTGATGAACTTCTGTAAGCTTCTTCTGAATATCTTGGAGCTTTTCTTCCAACATATTGTTGAATCTATATTTGACATCAGAGAAACTCAAATGTGCGTAATATTGCCATATTTCATCGATCTCATTAAATGGTAATTCGTACGGTAGATAGGTGTCATTATCAGAGACCAAGACCAATTTTTGTGACATAAAATCTGGTCTTACCCGCTTGTACACTACACCTTCTGATTTGCTGATGACTACATAAGTTCGGTCTTTTTTTATATCGTGTATGTGTTCGACATAGGCACATACGACTATAGTACCACTTTCCATCGGCAACATCGAATCCCCATGGATTTCAAATCCACGATAAGTACCTTGTGGGATATTGGGAAATGCAATTTTTGGAAGATCTTTTATATATTCAGGATCGGCATATGACTCTAGATATCCCGCTTCAGCCTTGGTATCGACCAATTCTATATTGGAATTGTTTTCGGCATCTACTGATATCGCCAGTACTCTCAAGTCTTTGTTTCTCAATATCTCCAAATCTCGGTGGCTAAGATTGGAACGCAAAAGATTGTCAATTTTTACATCAAAGATATCGGATAATTTGATCAAATTTTCAATGCTGACCTGCGTGTGTCCGCGTTCATAATCACTCAATGAAGACCTGGGTACTCCCAACTTGTCAGCTAGATCTTGTTGTGAAAACTTAAATTTGTTGCGAAGGTATTTGATATTGGCCCCGAGCATTATGTAAAATTGGTTCTTATTAAATAAATGTTGCACCTACATAGCGCAAAACAAAAATCACCACAAAAATAACACAAAGTCGTAATATGCGGCAAAAAAATGTCATCATTAACAACAATAGCCTTGGTTTATAGCAAAATTTAGATCAATCTTTTAATTTTGGTATGATCCATTTGATCGATATCTCCTGAAATGTGTAAGATTCCTGGTGTTTTTCCTACTTCAAAGCTGCCTAATCTATCGTCGTAACTTAATGCTTCGGCCCCATTGATCGTTGCCCAAGTGAGTAGTTCTTCCAGCGGTATGTAAGATTGATATTTGCGTATTGTTTTAATCTCTTCCCAAATGGAAAGTTGCCAGTTGGATGTAAGGCTATCTGTTCCTATGGTTACTTTTGCATCAGCATCTCTGAATGTCTGATAATCGGGTAGTTTATTCTCTATGTACAAATTGGCATTAGGACAAGTAGCCCAAAAAATTTGTGGATTCCATTTTTTTGTAGCAGCAATATCTTCCTGAGTAGTCAATGTGTTATGCACGAATATGGTTTTGAAGTCGGCATGTAGATTTTCAATTGCGTAATGAATAGACGATTGACTAGTAGGCTTGAAATGGTCAAGTTTCATACCGAATTTGGCATAGAAATCCAGAAATCTACCATTGCCGTATTGGAAAAGTTGGTTTTCGGCGAGTGTCTCTTGATTGTGAATACTTATGGTTTGTCCTTTGGTATTGTTTTCATTGATAAAAGCAAAAAGTTCGGGACTTACTGTATAAGGTGCATGCGGCACAAAACTCTTCTTATTATAATGGCGTTCTGATTGATTTTCCATCACGGGCAAGTACTGATCGATGGTACTTTTGGTCATTGAGGGCTGCAAAAAGTCAAACATTTCGACAAAAGTATAGTAGGATAAATGACTGACATCTTTGATATATGCGGTATCTGCTTTGTTTGAAATATCGCCAACTGCTACGATCCCATTTTTATACATTTCTTCATCTCCATCTTTGATGGCCTGATCGATGATGTCTTGATCTATAACTCTGAATGTCACTACATTGCCAATGAAATCAAGCAATCCTGTACCTGTTGCTACCTTATTTTTCATGTGCGACAGCTCAAGATGACAATGTGTATTGATAAATCCAGGACAAAGTATGCCTTTCAACTTCTGAATAGATACTGCTTCATGAGCATCCCAAGAATCAATACCAAGGATTTTGCCCTTTTCATTTGTAATTATAACAGCATCATCAGAAAATTTGCCATCTGAAGTAAAAATCTTGTCAGCACTAAATTTAAATACCATCTTGTCCTTTTTGGGACGCAATATATAAATATTTAGACAATATCATCTTCTTCGATACGTGACGCTTTTCCTTTTCTTTCCACATAATTATGGTAATAGATCAAGGAAAAACCACCAAATATCAATATACATACGAAGACGCCTGCTGGTTCAGTATCCAAAATGTTGTCTATCACCATGCCGGCCAACAAACCTAATCCGACCGATAGCAAGAACAAACCTGTTTTGAGTGATTTGTTTGATTCTGTATCATTACTGTCAAAAATTTTTGCCGTTCTCCCACTATTAATCAATGCCATTCTTTCGGTGTGTCTTGTTTTAAAATAATTTACGATCAGTATGATCAATGTAATGAATGATAATGTTACGCCTACGATTTCTGTTGCCATGTTTTTTAGATTATTTGATTTGATAGCATTACGGAAGGTAAGTTATATTGGTTACAAAATGTTTTATTTTTTTATTTTATTGATCAAATTGTAACGGACAAAATTTCTCCATCGTATATTGTTTGAATATTTATCGATATGTCGCAGGAAAATGGTTGGATTTCGTTATTACTTTCAGGTGACCGGAAAGCCATTACCTATTTTACAGATAATTATGGTCAGTTTATGTACCACGTTTGTTACAAAGTCCTTTTATCGACACACGATGCCGAAGAAGCTGCGCAAGATTCAGTTTTGAAAGCAATAAAAGGATTGGATAGATATGATAGATCAGCATCGCTTAAGGCCTGGTGTTATACGATTGCTTACCGCACTGCGATAGATTATAAGCGCCGGCTAAAGCCTACATTGTCATTGGAACAATCGGCAGAACCTATTTTTGATGGCATGATTGACCACAATATTCAGAAAGCTGAAACCAAAACGGGTATAGATTCGTTATTGTCTCATCTTGATGCTGAATCTCGAGTAATAGTTTCACTCTATTATTTGGAAGAAAAAAATATCAAAGTAGTCGAAATCACTGGCCTTACAGAAAGTAATATCAAGATAAAGTTGTTTCGTGCGCGCAAGGAATTACTCCCGTTTGCGACCAAATATTCGGATTTAATAAATTATACATGATGGAAGAGTTAATTTGGAAATATGTGGATAATCTCTGTACGCCTGATGAGCGGCAACAGGTAGAACAATTAGTTCAAAACGATCCGAAATTTAAAATTATATTTGAAGAAATCGTAGCACTAAATGCGATATTCGCTAAGGATAAACCTAAACAAATGCACGATCAGTTTAAATCAACCTTGATTGCCCAAATCCAAAAAGAATTAGTAAAAACTACATCTAAGCCTGCTACCATTTTGTCAACTCAATGGATCATATCATTAGCAATACCTGCGATAGGCGCCATTATTTATGCGATACTTAGTCCAGCTCAATCACCAATACTACCTACAATTGATGTCCCTCTGAGCGACAAGACTATTGAAATGGCACTATGGTCGATGACAGGATTTTTGCTTTTACTTTTGGCTGATTACACCATAAAGAAAATGCACTTTTTCAAAAAGATGTCACATTTTCATTTGGTTTAATCTTTTCCTACTTTTAAAAATACTTACAACGTTTCTTTCAGCCATTTGAAAAATTCCCTTTGCCACACCAAGCTATTCTGAGGCTTTATGACCCAATGGTTTTCGTCTGGAAGATAAAGCAATTTACTCTTTAGACCTTTGAGTTGCGCTGCGGTAAAGGCTTCCAATCCTTGATTCTCAGGAATTCGATAATCTCTACCGCCTTGAATAATATATATAGGTGTATCCCATTTTTGTACATGATGCACAGGATTGAAATCTCGGTAAGTTTTACTGTTTTTTTCTTCCCAATATGGTCCACCAAAGTCATAATTTACAAAAAATATCTCTTCAGTAGAGCCATACATACTGTACAGATTAAAACTACCATCGTGTGCAATAAATGTTTTGAATCGCTTATTGTGTATTCCAGCAAGGTAAAATACAGAATATCCACCATAGCTAGCACCTACAGCACCCAATCTACTTTTGTCAACATAAGTTTCCTTTGAAACATCATCGATAGCTGACAGATAATCTTGAATATTTTGTCCGCCCCAATCCTTACTGATTTCGTGATTCCATGCTACACCATGTCCGGGCATACCACGTCGATTTGGTGCCACGACGATATATCCTTGACTAGCCATGAGATGGAGATTCCACCGGTAGGAATAAAACTGTGTAAGTGCCGACTGTGGTCCACCTTGACAATATAGTAACGTAGGATATTTTTTATTTGGGTCAAATCCCGGAGGATATACGACCCAAACCAACATCTGTTTGCCATCTGTTGTCGTGACATAACGTCTTTCTGTCTTCGCTTCTGCAATATTTTTGTACAAATCTGTATTTACATTTGTCAGTTGTGTCCATTTTTGTGAGACTGTATTATAAGAATAAATTTCAGCAGCTCTATTCATACTTACCCTAGATACTATTATCAGATCACCAGTAAGGCCTATGATATCATTGACGTCCCAATCACCTTTAGTCAGCTGACGCACCGTAGGTAATTTCCTTGTCATACCTGGAAAATCCACCTCAAAAAGTTGTAAAGTCCCGTCAACGGCAGCTGTAAAGAATAAATTTTTACCGTTTTTTGCCCAAATGAAACTTTGTACGGATTCATCCCATTGTGCAGTTAAGTTATAAGTGATTCCTTTTGAAATGACTTTAAGATCATTTTTATCCGCTTCGTATCCATCAGTTGCCATACTTAGATAGGCGAGATCTCCGCTTATAGAATAACTTGGAGCAACATCATATCCTTTATTTGCTTCGGTTAGATTTGTGGTATTTCCAGTTGCGATGTTATATTGATACAAATCAGTATTGGTGCTTTGTACAGCTTGAGTACCTTTGGATTTTTTACTTACGTAAACGATGCTTTTGCTGTCTGGACTCCAAATATAATCTTCACTTCCACCAAATGGTTTTTGTGGACAATTGTAAGGCATACCTTCTAAGATATCCTTGTATGTAGAATCAGCAGCTGTTGCGCTTCCGAATAAAACATGGTTATAAGTACCGTCATTCCATGTGTCCCAATGTCTGTAATCTAGTGATGTATAAATCTGTGCTGTAGATTTTTGCAGGTCTGGGTGGAAGTCAAAACCATGTACTGGTTCAACCTTGACAGCTCTATCTGCCAATTTGTATTTCCCATCAGGACTCAAATTCCTGTCATGCAGTTCATTGCTTGGATTAGTTACATCTTCTACTATTCCAGATTGGATATTGACTTTATATGTCTTGCTTGAGAATGAATTTTCAGAAACTTGAGGCGTCGAGACTTTATATACTATGTAATTATCATCTTTTGACAATCCCAACCCGGTTACACGTTTTACATCCCACAATAGTTCGGGTGACATAGCCAATTTTGTTGGTTCTGCTGGTTTAATTGCTGGTTTCTGTACAGCAGCTTTTTGTGCATTACAAGCTAAGAACTGAACTGCAAACATAATGACAAAAAGGTATCTGAAATTTTGCATTTGGAATATTTTTCTTAATGATTAATAGACAAAAGTAACAATTATTTTTTAGTTTGAAAATTTTCTGGTTACATCACTTGTTCAGAAGTTTATTTAGTTCAAGATATACTTCTCGCATTGGCAAGCCCATGACATTAGAATAGCTTCCCGAAATATCAGCTACTTTGCACAATCCGATCCAATCCTGAATGCCATATCCACCAGCTTTGTCAAATGGTTCGTGTGTTTTGATATAATAGTCCATTTCATCTGCATTTATTTGGTCAAAACGTACATTAGTTGTTACAGTAAATGTTATCGTTTTTTCTATTGTCATCAAACAAACTCCAGTAGCTACAGTGTGTGTTCGATTGCTCAACTGTGATAACATCAATACAGCTTCATCATAATCGGCAGGTTTGTTATATATGATGTCATTTACAATTACTACACTATCCGCCGTTAACAAACATTCATCCATTTGAAGCGTTGACCTGAGCGCTTCAGCTATTCTAAGTGCCAAATGTTCTGCAACTTCAATTGAAGGCATATTCGGATCAAAACTTTCGTCGGTCTCAAGTACCCTAATTTCGAAGTTAAATCCTGCTTCAGTCAATAACTGATGTCTTCGTGGAGACTTGGATCCGAGTATCAGTTTCTTGGAATTGTTTGTGTTAGTCATGAATGATTGTTTGGGACATCAAAATGCATGCTCCTAAGCCTGCTAGCATTGTCCATTTAAGAATACTGCTTATATGTTGGAAATCTTTTTTTTGAGTACTTTTTGTCAATATTTGAATGATGATTATCAATGGTGCCACCACCAATAAGCCCAAGTACACTTTGACTCGGAAGTCTAATAGTAAGGTTGTACTTATTATCCAAATTAAAAGTATCGCAATGGTTACCACCAATAAGATTATGCAAATATTTTTAGCACGAGTGAAGCCGTATTTTATTGGCAATGTCATTATTCCTTGAGTTTTATCACCTTCGGCATCTTCGATGTCCTTTATAATTTCCCTGATCAGATTGACAAGAAATGAAAAGACCATAAAGAAAATCAGGATATTGAGAACTGCTTCACTTTGTAATTGACTATTGGAGTGAAACAAAAAATGTCTTTCAGCGACCATTACAATTCCACTCACGAAAGCAATAAAAAGGCTTACAATAATATTACCAGTTAATACTGAATTTTTATATTTGAATGAATAAAAATATAAGAGCATACTTGCTAATGGATAAAGAGTGATGAGCGGGATGTTTTGAGTCTTCCATGCTATAAATATGGAAATAAGGAAACCTGCAATCACAATGGAAATGTAGAAAATCCAACCATTTCTCTCGGTAATAGGATAGGGTATGTAGGTTTTGTGTGGTTTGTTTATGAAATCAGCTTTAAAATCCGCAATGTCATTTATAACATACCCACCAGCAGCAATGAGTACAGTTGTCGATATAAATAAATATAATATGAAACCTTGTAATGTAGTGTATGTTCCAATGCTGGCAAACAGATAATGATAAATAATACCTTGGGTAAGAGCTACCATCAACAGATTTTTGGGCCTGATGATTTTGAAGTATGCAGATATGGTTTTTAGAAATTCCACTTTCCCTGAAGTCGCATGACTCGCTCTATTACTTCGCGGACACATCCATGCCCGCCTTTATTTGGGGAGATGTACATGGCTTTTTGTAGATTTTCTGGTGCAGCATCGGCCGGACATGCAGATATGCCTACCTTGTCATATAATACTAGATCAGGTATATCATCACCCATAAATAGGATTTCTTGTTTTTTTAGGGAGAGTTTACCGGCCAAATCATCAAATGCAGCTGTTTTTTCGGCCAGCTTGTCATATATATAAGGAATACCCAATAATTCAAAACGTTTTCTGACTCCTGTAGAAAATCCTTTTGTGATAATAGCTACTTGATAACCATTTTGCATGGCTATTTTTACAGCTTGACCGTCTCGGGTACTCATTGTACGCAGCAACTCACCTGATTCCGTGACGATTACTTCACCATTGGTAAACACACCATCCACATCAAAAACAAAAGTAGTGATGTAATTAAACAAACTGTGGTCCATATTTATTGATTATCTCGCCATTCATATACCCACTTGGCCTGTATTTGTTCCAAATGAGCCTCATTGCATTCTTCACGTTTACCTGCAAAATTAGGAATTTCAAGCACCCAATCCAATAAATCAGTAAATCGAATTCTAAATATTTTTCCTTCATTGAAGTCATCTCCGAATTTTTCATAGAGCTTCATGCCTATGTCTTCGTGGTCATTCCAGAAAATAGGGTGGTTATCTATGTCTTCAAAGGCCATAATTCTGATTTTAAAATTTCAATTTTTGAGTAAACTACAAGAACAAATCAATCCTATCAATTGTTTAACAAACTGTCTTCTTACTCAATCAGAAAATTTAAAAACAATTTTGAAAGGTATTTTCTGTAATATTTTTATTATATATTGAATATCAAATAATTATAATTTAGATTTGATATTGTGTGCCAAATCACCAATAATTTTTATCAAATTTTTAAAATAAATTTTTTTTATATTCGGAAAAGATATACCTTTGCATCGCTTTTGGAAAAAGTTCCATTTGTAGTTTGAAATATTGAAGTTTTTTTCATAGCATGCCGATGTAGCTCAGCTGGCCAGAGCAGCTGATTTGTAATCAGCGGGTCGGGGGTTCGAATCCCTCCATCGGCTCCAAATGGGAGAGGGGATGCGCCGAAGTTGGAGAGTCGGGACAGACTGTAAATCTGTTGTCTTATGGCTGAATAGGTTCGAATCCTATCATCCCCACAACTGCTCTCTGAAAAGAAGTTTGACAGCATTGCGGAAGTAGCTCAGTTGGTAGAGCATCAGCCTTCCAAGCTGAGGGTCGCGAGTTCGAGTCTCGTCTTCCGCTCCAATTTTCCAAAAACCCGGAGCTAATAAAATATAATTGGCCGATGTAGCTCAGGGGTAGAGCACTTCCATGGTAAGGAAGGGGTCAAGGGTTCAAATCCCTTCATTGGCTCATTTTATTGTATATCATTTATTACTAATATTTAAAGTTCAGAAAAATTTTCACTGATGGCTAAATCAACATTTGTAAGAACCAAACCACACGTAAATATCGGAACGATTGGTCACGTTGACCACGGTAAGACAACACTTACTGCCGCAATCACTTACGTGCTTTCTGAAAAGGGCTTTGCAGAGAAGAAGGATTACGATTCTATCGACGCAGCTCCTGAAGAAAAAGAAAGAGGTATCACAATCAACACAGCACACGTTGAGTATGAAACCGAAAACAGACACTATGCTCACGTAGATTGTCCAGGTCACGCCGATTATGTAAAAAACATGGTGACTGGTGCTGCGCAAATGGATGGTGCAATTTTAGTGTGTGCAGCTACAGATGGTCCTATGCCTCAGACAAGAGAGCATATCCTTCTTGCTAGACAGGTAGGTGTACCTGCTGTAGTTGTATTTATGAATAAAGTAGATCTTGTGGATGACCCTGAGATGCTAGAACTTGTTGAAATGGAATTAAGAGAGTTATTAAGCTCTTACCAATTTGACGGTGACAATGCAGCGATTATTCAAGGTTCTGCTATTAAGGCACTTGAAGGAGAAGCTGGAGCAAAACAAAAGATCTTAGATCTTATGGCAGCTGTAGATGCTCAAATTCCTGAGCCTGTAAGAGATGTAGATAAGACTTTCCTTATGCCTATCGAAGACGTATTCTCTATCACTGGTAGAGGTACTGTTGCAACTGGTAGAATAGAAAGAGGTGTTATCAATACAGGTGATCCAGTAGAGATCATCGGTATGATGAAGCCTGGCGACAAGCCTTTAAACTCTACAGTTACTGGAGTTGAGATGTTCAGAAAGATCCTTGAAAGAGGTGAAGCTGGAGATAACGCAGGTATCCTTTTGAGAGGTATTGAAAAAGATGCAATCAGAAGAGGTATGGTTATCATCAAACCAGGTTCTGTAAAGCCACACGCTCACTTCAAGTGTGAGATCTATGTACTTGGTAAAGATGAAGGTGGAAGACACACTCCTTTCTTTAACGGTTACAGACCTCAGTTCTATTTCAGAACAACTGACGTTACTGGTGATGTTACACTACCTGCAGGAGTAGAAATGGTAATGCCAGGTGATAACGTTTCTCTTGAAGTTAAATTGATCAGTCCTATCGCAATGGAGAAAGGTCTTCGTTTTGCGATCAGAGAAGGAGGTAGAACTGTTGGTGCAGGTCAGGTTACTGAAATCATTGCTTAATAGTCTTCCGACATATAAATTTAATGAAAATTAAGTGCTTTTAGGAGCACTTAATTTTTCATTTTTTGTGAATGTTTGATTTCACAGTCTTAGGGGAGTAGCTCAATTGGTAGAGTGGCGGTCTCCAAAACCGTAGGTCGCAGGTTCGAGCCCTGTCTCCCCTGCAATTTTGTAATAATATTCTGTTTTTCAGAAAGTTTAAATGAATAGATAATAGATCATGGAGAATATCAGACTATATCTCAGAGAGAGTTATGACGAGCTTATCAATCACGTCACATGGCCTACTTGGCCTGAATTGTTTAGTAGTGCAAGACTTGTTATTGTATCTACTATAATTATCTCATTAATCATTTTCCTTTTCGATTTTATAGCTAATAATTTATTGAAGTTTATTTACGAACTTTAATTTATGATGCTTTAATTATACTAAGATGTCAGAAGATAAAAAATGGTATTCATTACGGGTAGTAAGCGGTAAGGAGAAGAGCATAAAAGAACGTATTGTGTTGGAAATCCAGCGCAATAAGTGGAATGATGTGGTTACTCAAGTATTGGTACCATCTGAAAAAGTTTACAAAATTAGAAATGGTAAGAAGGTAATTCTTGAACGTAATATTCTTCCAGGATACATTTTGGTGGAAGCGGTCTTTCAAAAATTCTCTGGTGAAATAGTTCAAACTATCAGCAATGTAGCCAATGTAATCCACTTCCTTGGTAAAACTCACCCAATACCCATGTCCCAGACGGAAGCAAACCGAATGTTGGGTAAAGTAGATGACTCACAGGAAGTGACTGCTGCTATGATTGAGCCGTTTATTGTAGGCGAGACAATCAAAATTATCGATGGTCCTTTCAATGATTTTGTAGGTGATGTCAAAGAAGTGAATGAAGACAAAAAGAAATTGAAAGTAATTGTAAAGATTTTCGGCAGAGGTACAGAAGTGGAGTTGAATTACATGCAAGTCGAAAAACAATCATAAATAACAAATAGACTTTAGATCCATTTTGGTGCTTCCCTAAAGTCGACGTATTAATTTTAATAAACCAGTAAACAAAATGGCAAAAGAAATTCAAACATATGTAAAGCTTCAGGTTAAAGGTGGAATGGCAAATCCTGCGCCTCCTGTTGGACCTGCTTTGGGTTCCAAAGGCTTGAATATTATGGAGTTCTGTAAAAGATTTAATGCAGAGACTCAGGATTCTATGGGTAAAGTTTTACCTGTTTTAATCACCGTTTATAAGGATAAGTCGTTTGATTTTATCATTAAAACACCACCAGCAGCAGCACAGTTGATGGAATTGGCAAAACTAAAAAGTGGTTCAGCACAACCTAATAGAAATAAAGTGGGTTCCGTTTCTTGGGATCAAATCAAAGGCATAGCTGAAAACAAAATGAAAGACCTTAATGCTTTTACCATAGAATCAGCAATGAGTATGGTGGCAGGTACTGCAAGAAGTATGGGTATCACAGTTTCAGGTGACGCACCTTGGGCTAAAGGGAGCGTAGCTGAGGAAAATTAATTTTTTTAACTGGTAAGGGAGTTATTTATGTATTTTAAATAACGCTAATACCTTAAATATTTTATTAATGGCAAAAGTAAGTAAAAAAAGACAAGCCGTCAATGCTAAAATTGATGCAACTAAACTTTACGCTCTTAGAGACGCCGCAGCATTAGTAAAAGAGATCAATACCACAAAATTTGATGCATCAGTAGACGTGCACGTAAGATTGGGTGTAGATCCTCGTAAGGCTGACCAAGCGATAAGAGGTACAGTTTCACTACCACACGGTACTGGTAAAGTAAAAAGAGTGTTGGTTTTGTGCACACCTGACAAGGAAGCAGAAGCTAAAGCTGCAGGTGCAGATTACGTTGGTTTAGATGAGTTTATCACTAAGATCAGTCAAGGTTGGACCGATGTAGATGTTATCATAGCTATGCCAAGTGTAATGGCTAAGGTAGGTCAAATCGGTAGAATCCTAGGACCTAGAGGTTTGATGCCAAATCCTAAAACAGGAACAGTTACTTTAAATGTAGGAGCTGCTGTTGAAGAAGTTAAAGCTGGTAAAATTTCATTTAGGGTAGATAAGTATGGTATTATCCATTCACCTATCGGTCGTGTTTCATTTACACCAGAAAAATTGGCAGAGAATGCCATCGAGTTAATCTCTACACTGGAGAAAATGAAGCCTTCTACTGCCAAGGGAACATACATGAAGGGTATAAGCATGGCGAGTACAATGAGTCCAGGTATTTCAATTGACACAAAAACCATTAGATAAACCCTATAAATATTAAGAAATGACACGTACAGATAAAGGTTTATTAATACAGGAGTTAAAGGAGAAGTTTGAAAACTCTTCATTTTTTTATGTAACAGATGCTTCGACACTTTCTGTTGCTAAAATCAATCAGTTGAGAAGAACATGCTTTGAAAAAGGTATTGAAATCAAAACTGTTAAGAATACTTTAGCTATTCAAGCAATGGGAGACCATGCTGAGAGCAAAAACTTTAAGGCAATATTTGATGCTTTTAAAGGACAAAGTACTGTATTGTTTTCAAATGATGGTAAGTTGCCAGCTACAGTTATTAAAGAATTTAGAGGTAAAGATGAAAAGCCATTATTAAAGGCGGCGTACATTGACTCTGATATATTCTTTGGTGATGACCAATTGGAAATCCTTACTAAACTCAAAACTAAGAACGAATTGATAGGTGATGTAATATTTATGTTACAATCTCCTGCTCAAAATGTAATCAGTGCTTTGAAGTCAGGTGGTGCAACCATAGCGGGCGTACTGAAAACTTTAGAAGAAAGAGGATAATAATTATCACAGTGTATATTAGAATGTTACGTTATAGCTTCCAACATTAACGCATTTTTTTTAAAATTTTAAAATTTATTAAAACCATTATATCATGGCAGATTTAAAATCATTCGCAGAGCAATTAGTTAACTTAACAGTTAAAGAAGTAAGTGAATTAGCTCAAATATTGAAGGACGAATATGGTATCGAACCTGCAGCAGCAGCAGTTGCAGTAGCAGCTCCAGCAGCAGGCGGTTCAGCAGCAGATGCTCCAGTTGAAAAAACTGAATTCGACATTCATTTAACTTCTGCAGGTGCAAATAAACTTGCAATTGTAAAAGAAGTTAAAACATTGCTTAACCTTGGTTTGAAGGAAGCTAAAGACTTAGTTGATGCAGCACCTTCATTATTGAAGGCAGGAGCATCTAAAGCAGAAGCTGACTCTATCAAGGCGACCCTTGAAGGAGCAGGTGCTTCAGTTGATCTTAAATAATATAATAAGGTCTTTAGGGCTTAATTTCAGAAGTTAAGTCTGAAAAACAAATGATATCTGGCTTAACCGACCTCGGGTTGGTTAAGCCTATCGTCATTAAAGAGTTATTTTTTTTTGAACAATACTGATCGTTTTGTTCTTTATTTAACGAATTGTGCTAAACAAATAACAAAAGTATGACATCAAACGGAGTCGCAACCGCAGCCGGAAATAGTAGGGTCAACTTCGGCAAAATTAAATTAGCTAATCAATATCCTGATCTTCTCGAGATTCAAATAAAATCTTTTCAGGAATTTTTTCAGTTAGAAACTACACCGGAAAACAGAGGCAATGAAGGTTTGTATCGTGTGTTTCAGGAGAATTTCCCGATTTCTGATGCCCGAAACATTTTTGTTCTCGAATTTCTAGATTATTTCATTGATCCTCCAAGATACACCATCGAAGAGTGTATGCAAAGAGGACTTACCTACAGCGTTCCACTTAAGGCAAAACTCAGGCTTTCATGTAATGATGAGGAGCACGTAGATTTCCAAACCATCGTTCAGGATGTTTTCCTGGTAATATACCTTATATGACCAATAAAGGAACTTTCATGATCAATGGTGCCGAAAGAGTCGTGGTTTCTCAACTTCACAGATCTCCTGGTGTATTTTTTAGTCAGACTTTTCACCCTAATGGGACTAAAATATTTTCTGCAAGGGTAATTCCTTTCAAGGGTGCTTGGATGGAATTTGCAACAGATATCAACTCTGTCATGTATGCGTACATTGATAGGAAGAAGAAGTTTCCAGTTACGACACTTCTTCGTGCTATTGGATTTGATTCCGATAGGGATATCCTGAATCTATTTGATTTGGCAGAGGAGATTTCTACTGACAAACAGTCCTTGAAGGATGCAATAGGTAGAAAACTTGCCGCAAGGGTACTTCGCAAATGGACTGAAGACTTCGTGGACGAGGATACAGGTGAAGTAGTCACTATTGAACGTAACGAAATTATTCTCGAAAGAGACGTAGTACTCGATGAGGATAATATTAGTTTGATTACAGATGTGGATATTGACATGATCATTCTTCAAAAAGAAAATCTTGAAGAGGATTATTCCATTATATATAATACATTGCAAAAGGATCCTTCTTCTTCTGAAGTAGAAGCGGTCACACAGATCTACCGTCAATTAAGAGGTACTGATCCACCAGATGAAGAAACAGCACGCGGTATTATTGACAAGTTATTTTTCTCTGACAAGCGTTATAACTTGGGTGAAGTAGGTAGATATAAAATCAACCGTAAACTTAAGTTGGACATCAGTCGTGAGACATTGGTATTGACCAAAGAAGATATCATTTCTATCGTCAAATACTTGGTAAGTCTCGTAAACCAGAAGGCTGAGCTTGATGATATTGATCACTTGGCAAATCGACGTGTACGTACAGTTGGTGAGCAATTATATGCACAATTTGGTGTAGGTCTTGCCAGAATGACGAGAACAATTCGTGAAAGAATGAATGTTCGTGATAATGAGGTATTTACGCCAATTGATCTTATCAATGCACGTACCTTATCATCTGTGATAAATTCATTTTTTGGTACGAGTCAGTTGTCTCAGTTCTTAGATCAAACCAATCCACTATCTGAAATTACCCACAAAAGGAGAATTTCTGCATTAGGACCAGGTGGTTTATCTAGAGAAAGGGCTGGATTTGAGGTAAGGGACGTACACTATTCGCACTATGGTCGTTTGTGTACTATCGAAACTCCAGAAGGACCAAATATCGGACTTATCTCTACACTTTGTGTACACGCAAAGGTCAATAAAATGGGTTTCCTTGAGACTCCATATAGAAAAGTAATCGATGGTAAAGTGGATATGAGTGGAGAGATCCAATACCTATCTGCTGAAGCAGAAGATTACCGAAGAATTGCACAGGCCAATGCACAAGTAGCTGAAAGTGGAGCTTTTGTAAATGAAAGAATCAAGTCTAGGGAACATGGAGAATTTCCAGTACTTACGCCATCAGAGCTTGAGTATATGGATATTGCACCAAACCAGATTGTAGGCGTTTCGGCTTCACTTATTCCATTCCTTGAAAATGATGACGCAAACCGTGCTTTGATGGGCTCTAACATGCAACGTCAAGCACTTCCTTTGGTCAAACCTAAATCACCGATTGTAGGTACTGGACTTGAAGCGAAAGTTGCCGAAGACTCCAATATGCTTATCAATGCTGAGGGTGAAGGTATCGTGGAATATGTAGATGCAAATGAAATAGTAATCAGATATGATAAGTCAGAGGAAGAAATGTTGGTTTCTTTTGACGATAATCTGAAGAAATATAATTTGATAAAATTTGTAAGAACCAATCAAGGATCTTGTATAAACTTGAAGCCAATCGTAAAGAAAGGCCAAAGAGTAAAGAAGGGCAGTTTGTTGTGTGAAGGTTACGCCACTGAAAATGGAGAATTGGCATTAGGTCAAAACCTTCAAGTTGCATTTATGCCTTGGAAAGGATACAACTTTGAGGATGCCATCGTATTATCCGAAAGGGTAGTAAAGGAAGATATCTTTACATCATTACATATCGAAAGTTATGAAATCGATGTTAGAGATACGAAATTGGGAGAAGAAGAATTGACCAATGATATTCCTAACGTAAGCGAGGAAGCCACAAAGGATCTTGATGAAAATGGTATCATTCGAATTGGTGCTTGGGTGAAAGAAGGTGATATCCTTATCGGAAAAATCACGCCTAAAGGTGAGTCCGATCCTACACCAGAAGAGAAATTGTTGAGAGCTATCTTTGGAGACAAAGCTGGTGACGTAAAAGATGCATCACTGAAGGCTTCACCATCTACTCAAGGTGTTATTATTGACAAACAACTTTTTGCAAGAGCTAAGAAAGATAAATTCCAAAAAGTTCAGGAGAAAGAATTGTTGTCAAAATTGGAAGATACCCATGCGATCAACATGAATGAGTTGAAAACCATTTTGATAGATAAACTGATGACCTTATTGGATGGTAAAATATCTGAGGGTGTCAAGAGTATCTATAATGAAGAATTGGTACCAAAAGGCTCGAAGTTTTCGCCAAAAGCTTTCAAGGATATGGACTATACATCGGTGGACTATTCAGGATGGACCAAAGATGCCAATATCAATGAAATGATCGCCAGATTGCTACATAATTACTCCATTAAAGTTAATGAAGAATTAGGTAGATACAAGCGTGAGAAATTTAATATCAGCATCGGTGACGAATTGCCTGCGGTGTATTGAAACTTGCAAAAGTATATCTTGCCAAAAAGCGAAAACTTAAAGTAGGTGATAAACTTGCAGGAAGACACGGAAACAAGGGTATCGTATCAAGAATAGTGCGTGATGAAGACATGCCATTCTTAGAAGATGGAACACCGGTTGACATCGTTTTGAATCCATTGGGTGTACCTTCAAGGATGAACTTGGGTCAGATATTCGAAACGGTACTTGGATGGGCTGGTAAGAAGATGGGTGTGAAATTTGCAACACCGATCTTCGACGGAGCTAGCCTTGATGAAATCGAATCATACATAGAAAAGGCAGGTTTACCACCATACGGACAGACTTTCCTTTACGATGGCGAGACAGGAGACAAATTCCACCAGCAAGCAACGGTTGGCGTAATTTACATGTTGAAACTGTCACACATGGTTGATGATAAGATGCATGCCAGATCTATCGGACCATACTCACTCATCACTCAACAACCTTTGGGTGGTAAGGCACAGTTTGGAGGTCAGAGATTTGGAGAGATGGAAGTTTGGGCGCTTGAAGCTTATGGTGCAGCCAATATCCTTAGGGAATTGCTTACCATTAAATCTGATGATATCATCGGTAGAGCTAAGGCATACGAGGCTATAGTTAAAGGGGACAATATTCCTGATTCTAATATACCTGAATCATTTAATGTATTGGTTCACGAACTTAGAGGTCTTGCGCTTGATATTAAATTTGATTAATAAAACAATTCTTTAAACGTCATATAATCACATTAGTATGTTAAAAAGAAAAGGTGTAAAACCCACCAAAGGATTTGAATCTATAACGATTAGTCTGAGTTCGCCAGATGAAATTTTGGAAAGGTCTTTTGGGGAAGTATTAAAGCCGGAAACCATTAATTATCGGTCATACAAGCCTGAAAGAGATGGTTTGTTTTGCGAAAGAATTTTTGGACCGGTCAAGGACTACGAATGTTATTGCGGCAAGTACAAGAGAATTAGATATAAAGGTATAGTATGTGACCGATGTGGTGTAGAAGTCACTGAGAAGAAGGTGAGAAGAGAGAGAATGGGCCATATTAAATTGGTCGTTCCAGTGGTTCACATCTGGTTTTTCAAATCTTTACCGAATAAGATTGGATATTTATTGGGTTATTCATCCAAGAAACTTGAATCCATCATCTATTACGAAAGATACGTTGTCGTACAGCCTGGTATCAAGGAAAATGATATCTCGAAGCATGATTTGCTTACAGAAGAGGAATATTTTGACATCCTAGATACATTACCAAAAGACAATCAACTATTAGAAGATTCAGATCCTAATAAGTTTATTGCCAGAATGGGTGCTGAAGCAGTCAAAGACTTGCTTGAAAGAATAAATCTAGATGAGTTATCTTTTGAATTGAGACATCAGGCAGCTAATGAAACTTCTCAACAGAGAAAATCTGAAGCGTTGAAGAGATTGCGTGTAGTTGAAGCATTCAGAGATGGTCAGAAAACAACGGATAACAGACCTGAGTGGACAATTATCCAATATTTGCCTGTCACTCCACCAGAATTGAGACCATTAGTTCCATTAGATGGTGGTAGATTTGCTAGTTCGGACTTGAACGATTTGTATCGTCGAGTTATTATTAGGAATAATCGTTTAAAGCGTCTTTTGGAAATCAAAGCTCCAGAGGTAATCTTGCGTAATGAAAAAAGGATGTTGCAGGAAGCTGTGGACTCACTTTTTGATAACTCAAGAAAGTCTAATGCGGTCAAAGCTGAAGGTGGTCGTTCTTTAAAATCCTTAAGTGATGTACTAAAAGGTAAACAAGGACGTTTCCGTCAAAACCTTTTGGGTAAAAGGGTAGATTACTCAGGCCGTTCGGTTATTGTAGTAGGTCCTACCTTGTTACTTCACGAGTGTGGTATTCCTAAAGGAATGGCAGCGGAATTATTCAAACCATTTATTATCAAGAAATTGATAGAAAGAGGTGTAGTAAAAACCGTGAAATCCGCTAAAAAACTTGTAGATAAGAAAGATCCTGTTATTTGGGAGATTCTTGAAAATATCCTCAAAGGGCACCCAGTAATGCTCAACCGGGCTCCTACGCTTCACAGACTTTCCATTCAGGCATTCCAGCCGAGATTGGTAGAAGGTAAAGCGATACAGTTGCACCCGTTAGTGTGTGGTGCGTTCAACGCGGACTTTGACGGTGACCAGATGGCTGTACACGTTCCACTTGGTCATGCTGCAATACTTGAGGCACAGATGTTGATGCTTTCAGCACACAATATGCTAAACCCTCAGGATGGATCACCTGTAACACTTCCTTCTCAGGACATGATTCTTGGTTTGTATTATCTTACAAAACCTAAAAAATCTACTGCTGAAGTCAAAGTAAAAGGTGAAGGCAGTACTTTCTATAGTGCAGAAGAAGTGGTGATAGCTTTTAATGAAGGCGTTATCGACTTACATGCAGTAATAAAAGTTAGGTCAAAAACAGATGATAGTGAAGGTAACTTGGTTATCAAAATTATTGAAACAACCGTAGGTCGTGTTATCTTTAATCAGAGTACACCAGCTACTGTACCATTCATCAATCAGTTATTGACTAAAAAGAGTCTTAAAAAGATTATCGGTGATATTATCATTAGAACTGATTTTACTCAGACAGCCAAGTTTTTGGACGAAATCAAAGATTTAGGATTCTTCTGGGCGTATAAAGGTGGTCTTTCGTTCAACCTTGGAGACCTGATCACACCTAGTATCAAAGAACAAACATTGCTCGAAGCTCAAGAAGAAGTGGACGAAGTTTGGGAAAATTACAATATGGGTCTGATCACTCCAAATGAAAGATACAATCAGGTCATCGATAAGTGGACATTTGCGGATAACAAAATCACTGAAAACCTGATGCGTGAAATCGCACAGCACAAGCAGGGATTCAACTCTGTGTTCATGATGCTTGACTCTGGTGCAAGGGGATCCAAGCAGCAGATCAAACAGCTTTGTGGACTGAGAGGATTGATGGCTAAGCCTAGAAAATCAGGTGATACAGGTGGAGCGATCATCGAAAACCCAATCTTGGCAAACTTCCTTGAAGGATTATCGGTACTTGAATATTTTATCTCTACGCACGGTGCGCGTAAAGGTCTTGCGGATACAGCCTTGAAAACGGCGGATGCGGGTTACCTTACTCGTAGATTGGTGGATGTGGCGCAGGATGTGATTATCACTGAAGAAGATTGTAATACACTCAGAGGTATCAATACTGAAGCACTTAAAGATAATGAAAATGTAATCGAGACATTAGGTTTAAGAATTATCGGAAGATACTCATTGTATGATCTGAAAGATCCTGTAACTGATGCGCTTATCCTAGGTGCAGGTGAGTATATTTCTCCTGATATTGCCAATAAAATAGAAGAAGCAGGCATCGAGATGGTGACCATTCGTTCTGTACTCACTTGCGAAACTAAAGTAGGTGTTTGTGCTAAATGTTATGGTAAAAACCTAGCAACTGGACGACGTGTAGAAACAGGTGATGCCGTGGGTATCATTGCTGCACAGTCTATCGGTGAGCCAGGAACACAGTTGACACTTCGTACATTCCACGTGGGTGGTATTGCATCTGTATCTAAAACGGAATCAGAGATTTCTACTAAGTTTGATGGTGTTATCGAATTCGATAATATCAAGGTAACTGAGCAGATAGAAGGTGGTACTAAACTTCAGGTTGTACTTTCGCGTTCAGGTGAGATCAGAATTGTTGATCCTGAAACTAAAAAGGTGTATAACTCTTACTTTATACCTTATGGTTCTAACCTTTTGGTAAAAGATAAAGACAAAGTGACGAAGGGTCAGACAATATGCGAATGGGATCCATTCAATAATTTGATCATTTCTGAATTTGGGGGAATTGCCCAGTTTGAAGATATCGAAGAAGGTGTAACTTACCGTGTAGAGCGTGATGACCAGACGGGTTATGCTGAGAAGGTAGTAATCGAATCTAAGAGTAAGAAGAAGATTCCAGTAATCAAAATCTTATCTCCAGCTGGGGAAGAATTGAAAACATACAACTTACCAGTAGGCGCTTACATCTCTGTAGATGATAATGCTGAGGTAGTACCAGGTCAAAAGATCGTAAAGATCCCAAGAAGTCTTGGTAAGATCCAGGATATCACGGGTGGTCTTCCTAGGGTAACCGAACTTTTCGAAGCTCGTAATCCTTCTAATCCAGCTATCACAGCTGAAATAGATGGTATCATCACCTATGGTAAAATCAAACGTGGTAACAGAGAGATATTTATCGATGATGAGAAGACAGGCCAAAGAAGAAAATATCTAGTAGGCTTATCTAAACACTTATTGGTACAGGAAGGTGACTTCGTGAGAGCTGGTATGCAGATGTCTGATGGCGCTGTCGCTCCATTGGATATATTGAATATCAAAGGACCATTTGCAGTACAATCTTATTTGGTAAATGGTGTTCAGGAAGTATATCGTTCACAAGGTATCGCCATCAATGATAAGCATATCGAAGTAATCGTACGTCAGATGATGCGTCGCGTAGAAATCTTGGATCCAGGTGATACAACGTTCTTGGAAGGAGAAGCAGTGGACAGACACGAATTTAATGAACAGAACGACTGGATTTATGACAAAAAAGTGGTTACTGAACCAGGTGATTCGACCAATCTCAAGGCTGGACAAATCGTTTCTATCAGACAATTAAGAGAAGAGAATTCTAACCTTAAGCGTAATGATAAGAAAATTGTTGAAGTTAGAGATGCAGTTTCTGCTACATCAAGTGTCATCCTTCAAGGTATCACAAGAGCATCGTTGGGTGTAGAAAGTTGGATATCTGCGGCATCGTTCCAAGAAACAACAAAAGTATTGAGTACTGCGGCTATCTCTGCAAAGAGAGACTCGCTTTCAGGGCTTAAGGAGAATGTCATCGTAGGTAAGAATATTCCTGCGGGAACTGGACTGAGACACTTCAAAAACATTGAAGTAGAAGCGATCAATGAATATAATGTAATGTAATACTGAAGATTATTATAAAAAAGAAAAGGGCAATTTCGAAAGATTTTGCCCTTTTTTATGGTGTAATTTATGATGAGACTACATCAAACTTATAAAGATTAAGTGCTTATTTTTTCATGTAATTGTCCACCCAAGCTGTCAATTCAACGCCATGTAAATTTTTGGCAAGGACAATACCTTCTTTATTAACAAGATAATTTGCCGGAATAGTCGATATTTTTAACAAATCAAAAAGTGGCGAAACATCACCTTGCAGATGAGATGCATGAAGCCACCGGTCGGCACCATCTTTGCTTATTGCATTATTCCAACCTTTATCTGATGAGTCTAAAGCATAGCCAATGATTTGAAATCCATTTTGATGATATTTATCCCATAATGGGACAAGGATGTTTCTATTTTCTTGGCGGCAAGGCGCACACCAAGATGCCCAAAGATCGATCAGGGTCAGTTTGTCAGCTAATAGACTATGGAGACTAATCGTATCTAAATTTTTCATTGGCATTGGGAAATCAGGAAATTGATCACCAAGTGTCAATGATAGGGAAGCAGATTTTGTACAAATTTGTTGTGTCCAAAGATGATCTGGTGCATTTTTTGTAAGATTTAGGCAAGCACTTTTTACAAGCTCTGGGAGCCTTTCATAATCACCATTTGGGCTAATCCACCTTAAAGCCAAAGCAGTTACAAAAACACTTTTATCATTTAGGACGGATTCCATTAGTGATTTTTGAAACTCAAGTTTTGCTTTCTCAGCTTCTAAAAGTTGGTCTTCAGAAGCGATTTTGCTTTTTGCTTTGTATTCGCCATAAAGAAGAGAACGGTTTTGAATAAGTTTTATAATACTCTGATTGTCAGTTGTTTTGCTTTCGATACTTGCATTTTTTGTTAGTTGGTTAGCTACAGAATTTATCTTAATATTTTCTTGAGCTTGAAAGACAAATGGAATATAATTTGAACTGTCCGGAACATCATTTTCCAATTTCGTAGGATATTTTTCGCCATGTTTTTGAATAGTAATCACGTATAATTTCTTTTCTGATGACGCTGGCATTTTGGTAAACTGAAAATTTCCCTTTTGATCTATGGTCGTAGAATCTATGACTTTACCTTCAAATGATGATAACAACGAACCAAAGTTGACAGGATCAATAAGGTAGATGACCGGTTTTTTTTGTGAATTTATCATGTCGATATGACCTGAAACAGGGTATCGGCTACAAGCTGAAAACAGGATTACAACTAGAATGGCATAAATAGAATGTGCGAATGTCATGACATAAGGAATTGATTTGCAAAGCTAACAAATCCTTTTCTGGTAAAGTTAACAAATGTTACACAATGGCAAAAGCACTACAAATAGATCTAATTGCGATTATCTTAATCCTGGATTTTGATCAAAAACTTGTTTTTCTTACCATTTTCAATCATGAAATACATATTGTGTAACAAATCTGCTGAAGTAACCATTTGCTCAACTTGCGTCACTTTCACCTTATTTATCGAAATGGCATTACCTTGAATTGCCTTACGTGCTTCAGTTTTTGAAGGTAGTATTGTGGTGACAGTCAATAAATCCACAATATTAATTCCTTGACTAATATCTGATGCAGAAATGGCTTTACATGGTATTTCTTCGGCAATTGTGTGTAATTCATTGATGCCCATTTCAAGTAAAGTGTCTGGTCCAGCTTGATTTCCAAACAACAGCTGACTTACTTGAAACACCGCTTTGAAATCGTCATCACTGTGTACTCTTCTGGTCAATTCTTCTGCTAATATTGCTTTCAAACCACGTGGATCATTACCATAGGTTTGTTCGAGGTTTTCAACTTCTTCCTTAGATTTAAGTGTGAAATACCTCAAATACTTAGGCAAGTCTGCATCATCTGCATTGAGCCAAAATTGGTAAAATTTATAAGGACTTGTCAATTTTGGATCTAACCAAATATTGCCTTGTTCTGATTTGCCGAATTTGCTGCCATCGGCTTTGGTAAGTAGTGGCGTAGTGACCGCATAAGCCTTACCATCTATATTGCGTCTGATAAATTCTGTACCTGATGTGATATTGCCCCATTGATCGGATCCACCCATTTGGAGCACACAATTATATTGGTCAAACAGCAATTGAAAGTCATAAGATTGAAGAAGCTGATAACTAAATTCTGTAAATGACAATCCCGTTTCTAGACGATTTTTTACGGAGTCCTTGGACATCATATAGCTGATGGTCAGTGTTTTGCCTACATCACGCAAGAAATCTAAGATATTCATATTTTTGTAGAAATCCAGATTATTGACAATGATAGCGGCATTCGGACCTTCAAAATCTAGAAACTTTTTGATTTGTTCTTTTTGGAAAGAAAGATTGGAATCCAATTCATCATAGGACTTTAGATCACGCTCTTTGTCTTTGAATGATGGATCACCTATACGACCCGTAGCGCCGCCCATGAGGACGATAGGCTGATGACCAGACAATTGGAATAACTTCAGCAGCATGATCTGTACAAAGTTGCCAATGGTCATACTTGGCGCTGTGGGATCAAAACCAATGTAGCCCACCACTTTTTTGTTTTGCATCAACTCATCTGCTCCGGGTGTCATATCGTGGAGCATACCTCGCCATCGGAGTTCTTCTATAAAATTCAGCATATTATATCAATTAGTATGATCAGGTTGAATATTCGAGCAAAAAACCCGTACTTTTACCCTTTTAATGCGCAAAAGTAGGATTTTTATATGGATATGAGATGTGTCAGCATTCAAATACAATCAATATTTTCTTAAAAATGGCAGACACCTTAATTTTAGTAGATATTTTATTAAAACTTTCTGAAAGGTAATATGCGTGTTGAGCATTTCATAGCAAAACGAATGGCATTTACCAATAGTGCTTCATTTACAAAGATCATCATCAGGATTGCGATCGCTGCTATTGCTGTAAGTCTTACGGTGATGATTTTGACTACGGCAATTATTACAGGATTTAAAAAGGAAATTACGGATAAGATTTTTGGGTTTTGGGGACATATTCACATTACAGATAGCAATATTAATAGGAATTTTGAACTGACGCCTATAGATAAAACAGCAAAATATTACGATCAGATCCGTGAAATAGACAATCTGGAGTATCAAGCAGAAGCCGAGATATTTGGGTTTAAAATCCCAGACAAAGTGACCGATAAAGTGACTTTTGGTGGTGTGAAAGGCGTACATCCAAACATCATCTTACCAGGATTGCTAAGTACTCGTGATAATTTTCATGGAGTTCTGCTCAAAGGTGTAGATGCTGCTTATGATTGGGAAAAAATGCAAGAATTTATTGTTGACGGTTTGCCTATATCATACAAAAAGGATTCTACTTCAAGTGATCTTCTTATCTCAAAAAACATTGCAGAAAGGCTACATATCTATACCGGAGATAAGGTAGTTTTGAATTTTAAAATTGAGAAATCGCAGATAAAAAAAAGGTTTGTAGTTTGTGGTATTTACAATACGGGATTGGAAGAGTATGATAAGAGATTCGGTATCGTGGATATTGCGAAGGTGCAAGAAATTTTAGGATGGCCGGCAAGTGATGTGCAAGGTATGGAAGTGGTCTTGGATGATGTGCGAGATCTGGATATTATATCTGAATATATCTATTATGAAGTATTACCACAAGAGTATTTTGCCGAAACTATCAGATCTAAGTTTCCTTCAATCTTCGAATGGCTCAACCTACAGGATATCAACGAAAAAATCATTTTGCAATTGATGATCATCGTGGCAATTATCAATATGATCACGGTGTTACTGATTCTTATACTTGAACGCACACAGATGATCGGAATTCTCAAATCGCTTGGAATGAACAATTGGAGGATCCGCAAAATATTCATATACAATGCAGGTTACATTATATTTTTTGGACTGATATTTGGCAATATTTTGGGCTTGGGCGTTGCATTTTTGCAAAAGCATTTTCAATTTATAAAACTGGACGAGGCAAACTATTATCTTAGTACGGCTCCGATTGAAATCAATTGGTGGACAGTTTTGTTGCTAAATATTGCGACATTGGTTGTAACGCTGATTTTTTTGGTGATTCCTACGATGTTGGTTACTAGGATCACACCAGTAAAGGCACTTAGGTTTGAATAATAAATTTTTACACTTTTGAGCCGAAATAATAGCTTTGGAAAACAAGTAATAGTCAGGTGGAAAAGACTTGGCAAGCATTTAATTTTTCCATTTTATAAAGGAAATCCAAATGATTTTGTACCAAGCAGCATCTTAGAATGGATGTCAGATTTATGGTTTTATATCATGGATGTACTTGGCATACCTGAAGTCTATCAACTCATAATCAGGCTTATAAAATGGAATACCAGAGCACTCAATGATGCAGAGATTAATACAGCGAGACAAGTATTCGGCACAAATTTGAACTATGAAGTGATCAGGATTGATGATGCTGCCAGATTTGGCACCAAAAAAATAGCTGCCGCTTATGTTAGTTTTAATACAATCAATTACAATAAAAAAATCAAGAAAGAAATCTTTGTCCATGAGTTAGTCCATATCTGGCAATACCAGCATTTTGGTAGCATTTATATAGCAAGAGCCATCAAGGCGCAGTTTAGTAAAGCTGGCTATGATTACGGTGGCGTTTCACATCTTTATCATCAAATGCTGAAAGGTGGCAAACTTATAGACTTCAATTTTGAGCAACAAGCAGATATCATAGAAGATTATTACAGGATTATGATGAAACCACAATCTGCTTCGCCCTTGGATCACAGCATTTATCAGTATTTTGCTGAGCAGTTGGTGCGATGAAAGATTAATCTAATCCTAGAATTTGGTTTTATAGAAATGCCCTAAAACAAGATTATAAACTTTGTATTAGGGCATTTTAATTTGTATTAACGTTTTTGCATGGCACCAAGTATCGCACCCATGACGGTAAATAAAACTATGCTGTAAGATCCATCTACCATGGTCAAAGAAGATGGATTTGCTGCAAACATATTGCCTACCATGATATTCATCAAATGTGTCACACCAACAGCCAAACCGACCATCGCACCGCTTTGTAAATTCCTAGCATTGAGTTTGTTTAGCAACCAGTTCATGATGAAAGCATAAATAAACATAAAGATAATATTTACAATCATTGGTGTAAAACTCATGTCCATTTCAGCACCGTTTTTATACATTATTGTACTGTCTTCATAGGCTGTGATACCATTGCCAGCCATCCATTGATTTTGAAAAATAGCGCCATACCATAGAAAACCGATAACCATAGTTGCTACGACACTGGCTAAAATTGCCATCCAATTGATTTTGTTGTCCATTTTGATTGATTTTGATTATGAATAATAAAACTAAAAATACTTTTGAATCGATTATTAATAAGTTTAGGGCCAAATATTCAATAAATTACGACTATTTCTTTTTACTGGCTTTCGCCAATGGGTTAAACTCGAGACAAAGATCAACCCAAAATGCTAAATCTTTTTGTGAATTAAACCCTGATTCGTC
The DNA here is from genome assembly GCA_016717105.1 of Saprospiraceae bacterium. Taxonomy (GTDB): domain Bacteria; phylum Bacteroidota; class Bacteroidia; order Chitinophagales; family Saprospiraceae; genus OLB9. Next base: position 71,949 of record JADKGF010000003.1, read on the forward strand.
CACATAGACAAAACCTTTCATTCTTTTGCCTGTAAAATCCATTTCGCGGCAGCCAGGTCTATCCAAGACAGACTCGTAGGTTTCTGGATTAAGTCTACACATGAGCTCGTCTTTTACGATGCCTATGCACATTTTTTTGTCCACCATAAAACATAAGCCACCAAACATCTTCATTTCCGTCACATCATCACGGTCGGCAAGTAATTCTCGTACTTTATCGCTAAGTGCATCATTAAATGCCATGTTAAATTATTTAGATGGTGTAAAATAGGGAATGAGTGCCGAAATACCTGCAATCAAGCTGATAATTGCGGCAAAAGGAAAGAAGAATATATATTCGACAGTACCGAAAAAGATAAATCCGAGACCAATAATAAGTGCGATCAAATTGACCAATTTTTGATTGGTTTCTGTATGATTGGACAAGATCCAAAATAAGACAATACTCATCGCCAAAAGACCTATCAGGATGATACTATACCCATTGAAATAATCAGCCATACTATGTGTTGCACCCATGAATTCGGAACTATTATTTTTCATGGTATCAACGACATCTTTCATTTTGGGATCTTCTGGTTTGTCCCAACCCAAATGTCCCATGGTATGACCCAAAAGATGAATCAAAACCAAGATTGCGGATAAACGGAAGTAATATTTGGCTTTCATTTTTATCTGTGTTGGTCTATCAAAATATTGTTTCCATCTGGATCAGTCAATGTAATATATTCTGGGCCAGATGTGTTTGGATCTGCTTCTCTGGTCAGTTCTACACCAGAAGATATTAAATGTGTTTGAATAGCCCTGACATCATCAAAATTCTCAATATTTTGTGCATTTTCGTCCCAACCAGGATTAAATGTAATGATGTTTTTATCGAACATACCCTCAAACAATCCGATGATGGCGTTTCCGTTTTTAAGCACGATCCACTTATGATTGATGTCGCCACCTTTGTAGGTAAATCCCAGTTTTTCATAAAACTCCTTCGATTTGTGGATGTCTTTTACAGTCAGGCTTATAGAAAACGATCCTAATTTTATATTTGTCATTGTTGTTGGTTTATGTAATATTATTTTACTTTAATACAAATATAAGCAATAAATGGACTTGTGTCACCATAAGATTACTTTATTTTAAGGAATTATTAAAAATGTTTAGGTGCAATAATGAGATAGTTTAGACTGAAGAGGTATTTTTTTATATTTTGATAAAATATTGGGGTAAGTTTCTATACCACATTAATTATTTACATTATCTTTGACATGATAAATACATATTCCTAATTAGTAAACAACATTTTCATGAAAAATTATTCATTATTTTCTTGCATTATACTTTCAGTTTTAATCCTTGGCTTCAGTTCTAGTTGTTCAAAGGATGAAGAAAACAAAGCTTGTGCAAATTTTCCTGTTTTGGGCGGTGAAATCACGGTTAATGGTTCTGTGCAAAAGCTGTCAATTGCACAATTTGGAGCAACTGGAGATACGTATATATTTCAGTTGGCTAGTGTATCCAGTGATTGTAATAAGCAAAATATTTTAAGCTTTAATATTGACTTGCCAACAGGTGCAAAACTTGGAGGAACTTATCAGATTAAAGATGATTTCAATGCTGGAGAAAACATTGCTACAGGCACTTTTAGCACTCAACAGTTGTCTCCTGTCACACAAAGTTTTTTTGATTTAGAATCTGGCACAGTTAAAATAACTGAATTAGGTGTTAAAAAATACACTATTGATGTGAATGCAACGGATAGTGTAGGAGGAAAAGTTACTTTACTTTTGACACACCAGTTTTAATGATATGGTTACGTTATTGTAGCGCATAGTTTATAAAAAGTCAGGTAGGTTGTTATAATTTATCTGACTTTTTTGTTTACGCAGTGTTCACTTTACACTATACCTGACACCTACATAAAACTCTCGGCCCTTCGTTGGTCCCCAGTTAAAGGCGGGATCAAAATATTCGCCGAAAGGCTGATCGTAGCCTAAGATAGGAAATGATTGCCTAAAATCAAAAATATTCTCAATGCCACCATAGATCTGCACATCCTTCCATCTCCGCGTGATCTGAAGGTCAAGCTGCTGATATGGCTTAGAGACATCGGCCACTCGATATTGCTCAGGATAGTTGGCCGTAGAAGGCAATTGTTTGCTCCCGATCCATCTGTACGTCATGTCAAATTGCCATTTATCACTTGGTAAGCTATACGAAGTATTTGCACTCCATTTATGTGTAGGTACAAATGGTAAATCTTGTTTTATACCTTCATTTTCTCGATAGACTTCGAGGTAATTATACGCTACTTTTATATCAAATTGTGGTGAAAATTCCCACTTGTTTTCCAACTGAAAACTCTTAGACACACTACGGCCAAAAAAATTATCTACGATAGCAGTATTCACTTCCTTATCGAAATCAGGGAAGATTTGATTTTGGAAATAGGTGACATACGCATCGCCCGACAAGGTGATTTTGGTCTCTTTCAGGTGGAAAGATTGTACAAAATTCAGACCTGTATTGATGGCTTCTTCTGGTGCCAGATTGTCTGAAAGTTTTAGGATTCTATTACTCGCCAGTAGGTTGGCATTTTCTGTAAAGACATGCGCTATGCGATACCCTTTGCCGATAGAAAATCTGATATCCGTATCAGGAGAAATGTCTGCTCTGACAAGCAATCTAGGTGTCGCTTTCCAACCAAAATCACCAAAATGATCCACACGCAAACCTGTCAAAAATGTAAATTTGGACACAACTAATTTATTCTCTACAAAAGCGCCTGGTATATCATAATTGGTCAAATATCGGCCAGCATATGTAAGTAGTGGTATTGGTGCGGTAAAACTGATATCTTCTTGTAACTGGTTATGACGATGGCTTAATCCAAACTTGAGATTGTGATTTTTTTCTCCATAGTAATAATCCATGTATAAGCCAGATGTCAAATTGAACTGTTTACCATCATATTTTTTAACACCAAAATACGATTCTTGATGTTGTGCGAATGCACTATTGAGCAAGATGAGAGAAGCTTTGTCATTGACAATATAGTTTGTTTTTGTGTATAATTCGCCATGGTTGATGCGTACATTTTGACCATAAACTGCCAGTGTGCCTAGATCTTTTTTGTGGTCGAAATTGGTAAGTCCACCTTCTCTGTTTTCATTGAGGTAACGGGCAGCAATGGTGACACGCCACTTCGGTTTTTCAGGATTGTCATATGACCATCTGTTGTAAAAAGAAGATGGCCGACTGTCAGATTGCTCCAGCCCGTTTTTTTGACCATGTAGTTGGCATTGTATTGCGTCTCACCAAATGAATTGGCAAATGCATTCAAAAACAATTTCGGAGCTGTCTCTGCCTTGTGAAACTCGATATTGATCTGACCTGAGATGCTCTCAAAACCTTGTAAAACAGAATTGGCGCCTTTAGTAACAAATATTTTTTCAATCATAGTGCCTGGATAACTGCCTGGACCGTAAGGGTAGGCGAGGCCTTGGATCAGCGGCATGCCATCTACTAGCACTTGATTGTACACACCAGAAAGCCCTAGGATTCTCAATTCTTTGGCATCCGTAACGATATTGGTGACATTGGCTTCTACATTGCTATTGGTAGAGAAGCATCCTGCTAGGCTGCAACAAGCAGCTCTTTGAATCTCGCGGACGCCGAGTACTTCGACTTTTGCAACATCATTGGCAAAACGGGTTGCGGAGCCCTTGGCCGTGATGTTTACTTCAGAAAGCGTTGCGTCTTCTATGAGTTGTACTTCCCAATGGCTGATAGATTTGACATCAAGCCGCTCAGTTGTAAATCCTACATAAGAGATTTTTAGGATGCGATTACCATCTAATTTATCTTGAATGCTGAAGTTACCGCTAGAATCTGTGACGGTGCCAGATTTGGTATTTTCCCAAATGACATTAGCTCCGATAAGTGGTTTGCCCATGATGTCAGTTACAAGACCTGTTATGGTTTGTGCATTAGCAATATGGAATAGGAGAAGAAAAATAATAACACTAAAAAATCGGACTTGCATAGTAAACCAGCTTTATGTATAGGCTCAAAGATACGAAGATAAATATGGATGAAATGTAACTATGTGTACATAAGTTTGCCTTTCTGTTTGTGTATTTCTAAATTGGCTTACTGATTTAATGAAACGTGCAGAATTGATAGGTGTGTAATGGATGATTACTTTCGGGTAACTATATAGCCTACTTTCGATAATTTTTTACTAAACTTTCTCCAGTTTCATCTCTTGGTAATTTCATGCTGTTAATAATTCATCTTTGACAAAATGCATTCTAACAATTCGCTTCACATTATCATCAAAATGACAGGCAACAGCTTCAATAATATTTTCTTTTAATTCTGCCCATGTTTCTCCTTCAGTAAAAATGGAATGCCCGAGTGCCTCTGCCTCAAAACCACCTTCAGGAGACTCATTGATTACAAATATTATTTCTTGCATTGCTATTATTCTAATACAAAGATATAAAACTATTGTGCCATCTATATAATTACTTGTAAAAATCTCGAATGAATATATCAAACAATCTATCCCTGAACATTGGCTACGCTTTCTACCTTGGTGAGGAATCAAATACTTTAATCTCACAATTTTACAAATTTTTGAACTTCCTGCGTCTTACTATCTAGTTCAACGATGAGAAAGTACATACCTTGTTTTAGTTCAGAAACATCAATTTTTTCAATGAAATTTCTGTCCTGTTTGTCGATTACGGCTTGCATGACCAGTTTACCTGTTATATCCACAATACTGGCCTGAAATTGTGATATTTTATCATTTGTCAGGTAAAAAGTAATGTAATCTTTGGTAGGATTTGGAAATATCAAGGATGTTTTATTCTTAGCATAATTATGTTTAATTGTAAAGCATAAGGCATTATTATTTTCGTTGGTTTCCTGTATTTCATTTTTTGTGTCGATTTTTATTATTACCTTAGATGCATTAACAAAATTTTGAATATTTAGGGCATTTATATGAATGGGTATTGGAAAAGTGGAACTACCCTTATCAATATACAAAGTGAAATTAATGATAATATTTTCGTCAAGTGATGGGCTATATATTATTGAAACTTCAAAATTTACTATTTGTCTGTTTTGAACGTTATCGGCAGTTACAATAAATGGAATAGTAAATGTAGAAAAATCTTCCAAATTTATAACATCAGGCATAGATGTTGCTAATGAAAGATCTGCCAAATCGCATGCTTCGTAAAAATAATTATTATCGTCTTTTGAGATCAAATTCATATGTGAATATTGTTGAGGAGTAAATTTCGTGCGACAAGATTTGGGCGCATAACTCATCAGATTTGATGGGTCAGGCATATATTTAACACCCACTGGATCATAATCATCACCAATATACTGGCAATTCAAAACATTATTCGATTCCAGTTCTGGGTCAGCTGGTGTGTCACAAAAGCCATCACCTCGTGATTGACAATTAATGCGTTCTACATATTCTAAGCCACCAGTAGTAGAATGCGTATGCAATAGACCAAAAAAATGACACATTTCGTGGGAGAAGGTGGATCCATTTTTTGCACAAGAATTAGCAACAAAAATACGTCTATTTATAGTAAAATTGTTTGGCAGTGATGCATTGCCACACAAGGCTTCACCTGAGGGATTCAAGACTTTTGGGATGAAATAGATGTTTATAAAGTTAGGAAGATTATAATTTGATACAAGATTTTGTCCTTCGATGGTTGTGGTTTCAAGATATGTATTATCATCTATATAGTTGATAGGACTACAAATTTCAAACTGGATGTTTGCAGGTTCATAGAGGGTATTCATTATTTCAATGGCATCTAAAACATCACCTTCACTGATGCCCAAGGTACCAGTAGTGCTTCGAATGATATGTACCGCTATCATGAAAATTCGCGGCATTTGACGGCTACCACTATTCAAATCCTTCCATTCATTTTCTAAGACTTCCTGTGAAAATCGTTTGCTGGATATTGGGTCTTCTGTGCCACATGGCAACTGAGCAAATGATATAAAAGGTAAAGTAGTAATTGCCCAAAATAAAAAGTATTTTCTTGTTAATTTCATCTTATGGTATAAATTTTCAAACTATAGAATTATTGAACGTTAAAATGTGAGTGCAATTTAAATCATTCTTATGAGTATGCAAATTTTTATTAATAAAATGCTCAATTGAAGACATTTATTATTTTCTAAAACTATTTTCAAAATTGATTGTTAACCATTTAGTTAAATAAAATAGTTAAACCATTTAGTAGAAGTGAAGCAAGCACTATCCGATACTGAAATCCGAATCATCGCTGCCGCAGAGCGCATCTTCCTCCTCAAGGGTCTCGATGGCGCGCGTATGCAAGATATAGCCGATGAAGCTAGCATCAATAAGGCCATGTTGCACTATTATTTCAGAAACAAACAGCAACTTTTTGATATCATCCTCGATGATAAGATCTCTAAGGTTTTTGATGTATTTCAAGTGTGGGCACAGCCGCATCTCAACTTTGAGCAGAAGCTCCGCAAATTCGTGGAAGAAGAAATCAATCTTATAAAATCATTTCCCATTCTTCCATTATTCATCATGCTCGAGGCGCGAAAAAACCCTGATTTGATACCCAATAAATTGAAGAATTTCCCTATCCATGACGTAAAAGAAACCTTCCAAAATATCATACAAGCTGATATAGATAAAGGCAATATACGTCCCGTAAAGATGGATGAAATCATTCTCAATACCATGTCGCTGTGTGTATCCAGTCATAGCCGCACCCATATTCCAGTATGCATTTAAGGTGGACAATGACGCATATATGCAATACCTTGAAGAGAGAAAACAGCTTGTGCCTGACATGATATTGCGAGATCTGAATTATAAAACACCGCAAAATTAGTAATACATATATGCTTAGATTTACCTTTATTATTGCGTTTTTATGTACCAGTGTGTACCTATCTCAGGGCCAATACACACTCACTCAGGCGCTGCAAGACGCTAGTACTAAAAACAGTACCGCCACACTCATCGATCTAGCCAGACAGGAAGCTGACCTCAAGTACAGCATAGCCAGTCATAAGAATTTGCCACAGCTCAATCTCGTGGCGCAGTCCACGTATCAGTCGGAGACCTCGGGCATTGACCTTAGTTTTCCTGGGGTTTCTATCCCACGACTTTCAAAAGATCAATACAAGGCGCAGCTAGACATCAGTCAGAATATCTACGATGGTGGTGCCATCAGTGCACTCAAGGACAATGCGAGACTCGAAGGCGAGCTGAATGCCATCAATGCCGTAGCCGACATGGATAAGATCAAAGAGCGCGTCATTTTATTGTATTTTGGTATCCTAGAAGTGGATAAGCGATTAGAAAATCTGCAGCTGGTAAAAGATGATCTCAATGGTATGGAAAAGCGACTGACAGCTGCCGTACAGAATGGTATCAGCCTGAAATCTGAATTGAATAATATAAAAGTGGAGCAGATCAATGTAGCTACCCAGGAGAATGAACTCTCCACCATCAGAAAGACACTCACCACACAGCTGGAAGTATGGACACATCACAGCCTAGCGCCTAGTGATAAACTTGAAATTCCAAGCACGACCTTAATCGATGAATCCTTCAATAAGCAGCTGCCTGCGCTTGCTATGTTTGATATTCAGAAAAAACAAATCTCCCTAGCACAGCGCCTAGATGAGATCGCCCGAAGGCCAAAAATCGGCGTATTCGCACAGCTGGGATATGGCAAGCCGGGATTGAATTTTTTGAAAAATGAATTTGCACCTTACTATCTTGTGGGCGTGCGAGCGCAGTGGAATATCTCTAGCTTCTACGACCAGAGCCATCAAAATAAGCTAAATGCGCTCTACCAATCCAAACTTCAGGTAAAGGAAGATCTAGTCTATCAACAGCTAAATACCCAAGCCATCCAGATGCAAAACGACATCGCCAAATTGGAAGACACCAAGGATATGGACAGTGAAATCATTCTTTTGCGTAAGCAAATAAAAGAAACTGGCGCCGTACAACTGGAAAATGGAGCCATCACTTCAGCGGATTATTTATTGAAATTAAATGATTATAAAGAATCCATTCTCAAGCTGGAATTGAATCAAATCCTAGCCCGCAAGACACAGTATTTATTAAAACATTTAAAGGGATATTAATTTATTTTTATAAAAAAAGAAAACAAAATATATGCGCAATCATACTTTCAATATCGTCCTCGCAGCACTCGCACTGATCACGCTGCCTTCCTGCTTCAATAAAAATAAAAGCTTTGACGCCACTGGTACTTTCGAAGCTACAGAGATCATCGTATCGGCTGAGGCCAATGGTAAAATTTTAAAATTTGATCCTGAAGAAGGCGCGCTCCTGAAGGCTGGCCAAGAAGTGGTATTCATAGATCCAAGTAATCTAGAACTCCAAAAAGTGCAAGCTCAATCGAGCATCCAAGCCATCAATCAAAAACAAAATGACCCTCGTCCGCAGATTCAGGTATTACAACGACAATTGCAGTCTGCTGATGCGCAGATTGCTACCTTGCAAGCACAAATGACAGTACTTTCTAAAGAACAAAAAAGAATCCAAGCGATGTACAATGCGGAAGCGGCGACTGGCCAAAATCTAGATGATATCAATGGTAAGGTCGATATATTATCAAACAAATAGCTGCTGCACAGGAGCAAAAATCAGTTATAAATGCCCAGATCCAAGCCGCAAAAGAAACCGTAAGCATCAAAATAAAGGCATCACCAGCGAGATAGATCCCATGAAAAAGAAGATCGCCATCCTAGATGACCAGCTACAAAAGACGACTACTATCAATCCCATCGATGGCAATATGATCACGAAATACGCCAATGCAGGCGAGCTAGTAGCCATGGGAAAGCCTCTTTACAAGCTCGCCAATATGGATGAAATGACCCTGAGAGCATACGTAACTGGAGACCAATTACCTACCATCAAAACCAATGACAAGGTGCAAGTATATATAGACGACGCTGATGGTAAGTACAAGCAATATGATGGTACGATCACTTGGATATCGCCAGAAGCAGAATTCACACCCAAAACCATTCAAACCAAAAATGAAAGATCCAATCTGGTCTATGCCATCAAGATAAAGGTAAAAAATGATGGATATTTGAAAATCGGTATGTACGGCGAGGTAACATTTGAAAAAGCAGCAGCTGCAAAATGATTTCTATCCAACATATCAATAAGTCTTATGGCAAAAAAGGAGAAATTCCAGCCTTGCAAGACATCAGTCTAGATGTCAAGAAAGGAGAGGTATTTGGGCTCATCGGCCCCGATGGCGCGGGTAAGACCACGCTATTCAGGATACTCACGACCTTGATTTTGCCCGATAGCGGCAGTGCGAGCGTAGCAGGATTTGACATCATCACCCAATACAAGGATATCAGGCGCTGCGTAGGCTATATGCCGGGGAAGTTTTCGCTCTATCAGGACCTTTCGGTCGAGGAGAATCTCTCTTTTTATGCGACGATCTTTGATACGACGGTGGAGGCTAATTATCACCTGATCAAGGATATATACGACCAGCTCGCACCCTTTAAGACTAGGAGGGCAGGCGCGCTATCAGGTGGTATGAAGCAGAAATTAGCGCTTTGCTGTGCATTGATACATAAACCAACCGTGCTCTTTCTCGATGAACCTACCACGGGCGTGGATGTGGTGTCTAGGAAGGAATTTTGGGCTATGCTCGACAAGCTCAAAAAAGATGGCATCACTATATTTGTGTCCACACCTTACATGGATGAGGCCTCGCTCTGTGATCGAATTGCCCTTATACAGAATGGATCCATACTTTCTATCGATACACCATCTGGTCTTATTCAGAATTTTAAATATCCAGTTTTCGGCGTGCGCACGGACAATATGACGACAGCCTTGAAGCAACTTTCGCAGCAGCCAGGTATGCAGAATATTTTCCCTTTCGGGGAATATATGCACATCATAGACGAGCGCAGTACCTTGTCAGTCGAGCAGATCAGCCGATTCCTTTCTGAGCATCAGCATCAAAATATAGACGTGCAGCAGATCAAACCCGAGGTAGAAGACGTATTCATACAATTGATGAAAGAAAATAATTCCCAATAATATGAGTGAGCAATTATCCATCACTGCGAGTCAACTCACGAAGCGATTTGGTGATTTCTATGCCGTAGATCACATCAGTTTTGACGTAAGGAAAGGTGAGATTTTTGGTTTTCTAGGTGCGAATGGTGCAGGAAAAACCACAGCCATGCGTATGCTCACAGGTCTGAGTGTTCCCACCAGCGGTACGGCTACCGTGGCGGGATTTGACGTATATACACAGTCGGAGGAGATCAAGAAAAAGATTGGATACATGAGCCAAAAATTCTCCTTATACCAAGATCTAAAAGTAGCTGAGAATATTGAATTTTTTGGTGGCATCTATGGCCTGAGCAAGTCCAGACTCAAGGAAGCAAGCGAAAAATTGCTCCATACGCTTGGATTTGAGCACGAGGCGCAAGCTATTGTGGGTTCGCTGCCACTTGGATGGAAGCAAAAATTGGCCTTCTCTATTGCCATCATGCATGAGCCAGCCATTGTATTTCTCGATGAGCCTACTGGTGGCGTGGACCCAATCACAAGACGACAATTTTGGAATATGATATACGAAGCTGCGGACAAGGGTATCACGATTTTCGTCACGACGCACTATATGGACGAGGCAGAATATTGCAATCGCGTAGCCATCATGGTAGATGGAAAGATAGAAGCCCTCGACCAGCCAAAAGTATTAAAACAAACCTTCCATGCGCCTAATATGGAGGATGTATTCTATCAACTAGCCCGTAAAGCCAAGAGAAGCGATGGATAATTTTATTACAATTATACGACATCAGAGGTGTCTCAACCCATTATCATGAATCAGTTCAAAGCATTTATACTCAAAGAAATATACCATATCCTCAGAGATCGCAAGACGCTATTAGTACTTCTTGGCATGCCTATCGCCCAGATCGTATTATTTGGATTTGCTCTGTCAAATGAGGTGAAAAACACCAGTATTTACTTTCTCAATCAGTCTTCAGAGCCACTAGCACAGCAATTGATAGCCAAAGTAGATCAGAACAAATACTTCGATGTGAAAGGCTATATCCAAGATGCTGCCGAGGCAGAGGTACTTCTCCGATCGGGCAAGGCCAAGGTCGTAGCCATCATTCCATCCGATTTTGCTTATGCATTAGCACATGAAAATGAAACCACCATCCAACTCCTCACCGATGGCGCCGACCCTAATACCGCTAATATTATCAACACCTATTTTACACTCATCACACAGCAATTTAGAAATGAACATTTTGGCAAAATAAATCTCCCATACCAGATCAATACCAATGTACGCATGCTCTACAATCCCCAACTCAAGGGTGAATATACCTTCGTCCCCGGTGTGATCGCGATGGTACTCATGATCATCTGCGTGCTCATGACCTCCGTATCCATCGTCAAGGAAAAAGAATTGGGCAATATGGAGATGCTCCTCGTCTCCCCTACTAATCCCTGATCGTAATCATCTCAAAGGCCGTCCCATACTTCATCATCAGCCTCATCATCGTTACCATCATCCTGTCATGAGCGTGGTGCTCCTGCACATACCTATACGCGGCAGCCTTTGGTTGTTATACTTTGTGTCATCTATATTCATTCTTGCTGCCCTTTCGCTAGGCCTTGTCATCTCTACCATTACCAATTCACAGCAGGTGGCGATGCTCATTTCTCTTATGGGTATGATGTTGCCTACGATCATGTTCGGTGGCTTCATGTTTCCTATTGAAAATATGCCATTGCCCATGCAGATCATCTCCAATATCATCCCAGCCAAGTGGTTTTACTATGCCATCAATGGTATCATGATCAAGGGCCTAGGCATCTCATCACTGTTCAAAGAGATCTTGATTCTCCTTGGATTTTGTGTAGTCTTTATCACCATTAGTTTCAAGAAATTCAATATACGATTATCCTAAATCACCATCGTAGCCAGCAGCAATATGAACACACTGATATACATTTTAAAAAAAGAATTTAGGCAGATTTTCAGAGATCCAGCCATCTTGCGCATGATATTCATGATGCCAGCCATGCAGCTGCTGATCCTACCATTTGCGGCGGATTACGAGATCAAAAACATCAATGTAGGCATCATCGACCACGATCATTCTGACTATTCCCGACTCCTGATTTCTAAGATCGAGCACTCCAATTATTTCGAGCTAGCCGCTTACTCGCAGTCACGTGCCGAGGGACTCAAGTGGGTCGAAGACAACAAGGCCGATATCCTCATCGAGATCCCCAAAAACTTTGAAAAAACACTCATCAGAGAGAATAGCGCCACACTAGCCCTCAGCGCCAATGCCGTCAATGGCACGAAAGGCAATCTCGGCGCCGCCTACGCACTCAATGTAATCAATGAATTCAATAAAAATATACGCGCTGAGTGGTTGGTTTTGCCACGTATGAATCCAGAACCCATTATCCAGATCGACTACATCAATAAGTTCAACAAACTCAGCAATTACCAGCATTTCATGGTGCCAGGCATCCTTGCAATCCTACTCACCATGGTCGGTGGCTTCCTCTCAGCCCTCAATATCGTGAAAGAAAAAGAGATCGGCACCATCGAGCAACTCAACGTCACACCCATCAAAAAATACCAATTTATCCTCGGCAAGCTCATCCCATTTTGGCTCATGGGTTTCATCATCCTCACCATCGGCCTCATCGTCAGCTACGTCGTCCATGGCATCGTTCCTGGTCCCAATATCGGCAATCTATACCTATTCACAGGCATCTACGTATTCGCCATTTTGGGATTTGGCCTCTTGATATCCAATTTTACCAGTACCCAGCAGCAGGCCATGATGGTCGCATTTTTCTTCATGCTTATCTTCATTCTCCTGTCGGGCCTATTCACTTCCATCGAGAGCATGCCCGCATGGGCGCAGACCCTCGCTTGGATCAATCCCGTCACTTACATGGTGGACGTCATGCGCAAAATCCTCCTCAAAGGCGCCGAATTAATAGACATCTGGCCACATATCAAGACCATGATCATCTTTGGTATCTTGCTCAATGGCCTCGCCATCTGGACCTATCGTAAGCAAGCGTTGTGATGTTGAGAGCTATGTTTTGATAAATATTAAATTTGCGAAAATGTGAAACTAAAAATGTAAAGTCGTAGTTTTGCTTTATGGTATTTCTTCAATTATAAGCCAGAAATAAATGACTTTGTATTTAAATCAGAGAGAAAAAAGGCAGAAAGAAAACCGAAATAATTTTAAGTTTATAGTTTTAGGTGCTATAATCTTAATTATATATATGCTGTTTAGCCATAAACAATCTGTCTATTTTAAAATATTGGAAAGAATTTGCGTTTATAGTTATTTTATTGTTTTGATTAGGTTTTACATATTATACTTGGAAGTTGAAAGTAAACCATGGTGGCAAAAAATAATTCAATATCTAAAATTGGGAATGTACTTTGGTTTGGGAATAATGCTGCTTTTTACTTGTACTGAAGTTTATCGTAACTACCACTTTAATCATTTTGGTATTAATAAAAATGCAATAGTGGTGGAAACAGGAACTCGAACGTTTTCAAAATTTTATAGATACTACACAATTATCCAATATTCACATAAAAACAATGTTTATCGTCATCAACACAATGATGAGTCCTATAAGTATAAAATAGCTGACACTGTACCAATTGTAATCTCTGATATTGAGCCTGAGATGTTGAAAATTAGTAATTTAGGTACCCAATAGGTAAGCAATGGGTTAAAATAGCGAGCTCAGCTTAACATTATTTTCTTATCTTAAGATTGACACAAATCATATAAGCATTGACCTAATATCCAACAAAAAAGTGCCTTCCATACTAGCACAATGTAAGCAAGCACTCTTTACTATGACAGCAAGAAACTAGCTATTTGTCCTATCATTGTCTTATCATTCTCCTAGGGTTGTCTTATCTCTGAGATATGAAAACCCTAGGAGTAGTATAAGATTACCATAAAAAAGAGTGGTAGGAAATTACTTGTGTATTGCCAGTAACTGTTTACTTGAGTAATTTGGCACTTTTCAGAAATAGCAATTTTCGGTATGCGGTATTGTAGATCTAAAGTCACATCATACGAATGTATCAGCTGCATTTTTTTAATCTTTTTTGGAATGGAAAATGACGATATAGATAAAAAAATAAATCAGTAACCAAATCTTCCCAAACAATTGTGAGAAATATTATTGTTCAAAACTGTCGTCCTAGATAAATTGGCGAGTTTTTACTGTAGCAAAATTTACCTTCTATCCATTTTTTAATTATCTTTGTCACAGAAGTGGAAATTAATAGTTTTGTCCGGCGAAAATGATAAAGTGAAATAGAAACTGGCAGCTGCACAATCCTCCTAAGCCTTCTCAGGTCTCGATTATTTATCTTATTTGATTTAATACTAAAATGTTTAGTTATGAAAAACGTATGTATCCTATTTTTTTTGATTTTATTTAATGTCGGTAATGCCCAGATCATCAATTTTCCAGATCCCAATTTTAAAAACGCATTGGTGAATACAAAGTGTGTGGATACAATGGGGATGGTACACCGGATGCCGATGCGGATTTGAATAATGATGGAGAGATAGATGTGAGTGAGGCGTTAATGGTGGTAAATCTCAGGGTTTCAAATGCAAATATCGCTTCTCTGATTAGGATAAATAATTTTATTGAACCTAAAAGGTTTGAGAATGTGAGAATATAATTTTATTACAGAATTAGATGTAACTGAACTAAATAAGTTGGAATACTCTCTAATTGTAGATATAATAAAATTATGAATTTAAGTATAGAAGGTTTAGTTACTTTGAAAATTTATATTGTTCCTCATAATAAACTATGTACATGACAAAAAAACAAGTAGCCAATGATAAACGTTTGATTATGTGATAAATAAAACCAAAACATCATGGCTACTCAGGGTAAAGTTAAAGAACTTACCGGAGAACTGATGAAGAACCTAAGCACATTAACAAAACCAAGGATAGATCTTATAGGATTATTTATTCTTGCCATTGTCCAAGTTACCAGTGTAAACCTCGCCAAGATAGCCTTGGCGATGGATACGAAAAAGTAAAACGGGAAGCAATTACCGACGATTGCAGCGATTTATTAAAGAGATAAACTGGACCAACACATCTCTGATACAGATGATTTTAAAGTGGTTAAAACTGGACGACGGGCCATATACCTTACTGATAGATCGTACCAATTGGGAGTTTGGGAAGAAGAAAATTAATATCCTGATGATATCAGTTTTATACGAAGGATATAGTGTTCCATTGGGTTGGTCACTGTTGAATAAAAAGGTAATAGCAATCAAGGTGATCGATGGGATTTACTGAATAAAATCATTGACAGGGTGGTGCGGGTAAAATAAAGTATATCATTGGCGACAGGGAATTTGGCGGTGTCTGTTGGTATAACTATTTGAACGACAATGGTATAACCTTCGTCATTCGAATAAAAGAAAATCAAAAAGTGTACCATGATAGTCAAAAGATATCCGTAAAGAACATAGTAAAATCAAACTCCAGAAAAGGCAAACATTCCAATAATAAAAAATATAAATATGGTAAATTGGAAGTTTATGTTAGTGGATTTAGGTTTAAAATGATAAAATAAATCGGAATACCTGATCATTTTATCACAAGAAAAGATAACGGATGTGACAGTAGTTTACGGCCAGAGATGGCAGATAGAAAGTATGTTTAAAATATGAAATCGAATGGTTTTCACATGGAGGATACACTTGCAAAAAAGATTCAAGAATAGAAACCCTGATTGGTTTGATCGCATTAAGCTATTCATGGATGCTGATAACAGGATTGATGATTAAGAAAAATCTGAAATTTTCATCGCAAGCGCATGAGGCCCATCAAAAAGTGTTTTCAAAGCAGGACTCGAATTCATAATGAGGGCTTTATATACCAATAATAGTAGAGATTTTGCACGAGCCATCAAATTTTTTTGTCATGTACATAGCATAATAAAATAAACGCTTTAAAGCTTTCAGGTTTCAAGACATTAGAAAATTTATTTTGCGATAGTAATACAATCACTGAATTGGATGTAAATGACTTATCAAACTTAACTAACTTAAACTGCAGCCGTAATTTTATATCAAGTTTGGATGTTTCCGGTTTAAAGAACTTAAAAAGTTTGGAATGTATATATAATAAACTAACTACTTTAGATTTAAGAAAATTAATAAATCTAGGATCTTTGAGCTGTAATTATAATGAACTTATTGAATTAAAGTTGAAGGCCTGACAAAATTTAACCGAGTTAGATTGTAGTAGTAATCTACTCACTTCTATTGAAGTTTAAAGCTTAACGAATTTAAGATATAGATTGGATTGTTCATTTAATAAACTTAGCACCTTAGATATTAGGGGCTTGAACAAATTGGAAAACTTATCATGTAAGTATAATAATTTAAGATTTCTTTATATAAAAAACACAAGTAATAGTTTAAAAGTTTCGTTTTACAATAATATCGATCTGGAATATATTTGTTGTAATGAAATAAATTATAACAGCATTGTAGAACGAGTTAAATCCTTAAATTTGACAAACTGTATTGTAGATTCGGAATGCAGCGTTACAAATACCCAAGACCTTTATACCAATATCAGCATCTATCCTAATCCAGTCACTGATTTCTTATATCTAGATACAAATGAGAATTGGATGAAAGCTGAGATCTTCGATGTATCTGGTAGGATTATAAGAGCTGTATCTTTAAGTAGTCAATCCATCGATGTAGCACCTTAGAAAGTAGGTCTTAGTTTTGTAAGACTGAGAAATGGAGATAGGGTAGGGGAGTGAAGTTTGTGAAGATTTTGATTCTTGTTTAATGTAAGATGTTTAAGTGTAAAAATATGATTATGAGAAGTTTATTTATTTTTATTTTGGGTTTGTTTTATTTTTTCTGGTTATGCACAGGTCATCAACTTCCCAGATCTAATTTTAAGAAGGCACTGTGAGTACGAAGTGTGCGGATTTGGATGGAATAATATTGGCGTGCTGATGCAGATTTGAATGGTGATGGTGAGATTGATGTGTGAAGCGTTGACTATTAATGGTTTGCGTTTAGCAACAAATCAAATAAGCAGTTTAAAATGGAATTGAAAATTTTTCAAATTTGGAATTTTAGGGTGTGTTTCAAACAAATTGGACTCACTAAATGTAAATGACTTGCATAATTTGACGTATTTAGATTGTTCTAATAATCAAATTAAGAAACTAATATTAAAATGATCTGAAAAAAATTAACAACTGTATTGCGAAAGAAATGGTATGCAGTTTCTTCACCTTAATAATTTAGAAAATATTACCTTGATTCAATGTAGTATTAATGAATTAAGTGAAGGTAACAATTAATAAATTACCAAATTTAGAAACATTTTCTTGTTATGAAACCCATTAGATTCATTAGATTTTTTCAGGATGTACTAATTTAAAGAAATTGCATTGTCCAAAAATAATTTAGCATACATAAATATTAGTACTAATTACAAATTAATCGAATTGTGTTGTGAACAAAATAATCTTACAAATATTGATATTTCAAATTTAAGCAACCTTAAAAGATTTGAATGCGGCCATAATATGATAAACAAAATCACCTTAAAAATTCCCTTAATATTGAACATTTTGTTTGTAATAATAATTTGATCGATTCAATAGATGTTTCGCATCTAGGTTTTTTAACATATTTTGATTGTTCTTATAATAATTTATACAAATTGGATTTTTCTAGGATTCAACCAATAGTTGACTTAGATTGTAGTGAAAATCATTTAAATATGTTAAATTTACAAAACTTATATAAGTTAAATAGCTTAAAATGTTATGGCAATAATTTATGGTTTTGTTTGTTAAAACTGGAAATGAAATCCAATTTATAAATTTCAGTAAAATTCATTATTTTATATATGTTGCAATGAAATTGACGTAAAAAATTAAGATTTTGTACGCGAAAATTTTATATTGGGCGATGGAAGTCAACTCTTATTGTTCTTCACTCCAGAGGAAATTTTATATTTTAAAATGGAAAAACACATATGATAGTGATAACAATGGATGTGATAACACAGATACCAATTTAGTAAATTTTAAATATAAGATTACTAATGGAACTATCTCAAGCTCATTAATATCAAACGCCACAGGAAACTACTCCATTCCTGTCCAAGAAGGTACCCATACCATAACTCCAATTTTAGAATACCCAAAGCATTTTGAAGTATCTCCATCATCATATACAATCACTTTCCCAAACACACCCGACACCATCACCCAAGACTTCTGCATCACACCTAAAGGAATCTTCCGACAAATCAACATCGCCGTCATACCACTCACGCCACCTGCTCGCCCAGGCTTCGAAGCAAAATACAAAATCGTATGGGAGAATGTCGGTAATCAAATAGAGAGTGGTACCCTCAATTTTACTTATGATGAGACATTGCTAGATTATATATCTGCTACGCAGACAGCAGATCAAGTAGCTGATGGCATCGTTAAATGGAATTTTAGTAATTTATTGCCATTGAAAAGCGTGAAATCACCGTCACGCTCAAAGTCAATAGACCTACAGACACGCCAGCTGTCAATGCAGGAGATAAGTTATATATGACAGCATCAATTCTAGACAATATCTTTACGCTAGAAAATTCTGTCGTCGGCTCATACGACCCGAATGACAAAACCTGTCTCCAAGGCGATCGCGTCCATCCCGATATGATAGGCAAGTATGTGGATTACCTCATCCGCCTTGAGAATACAGGCACCTACGCCGCAGAAAATGTCGTCGTCAAAGATATCATCGACACTAAGAGATTTGATGTATCGACCCTACAAATCACCGATGCCAGCCACGAAGTATATACACGGATAGAAGGTAATAAAGTAGAATTCATCTTTGAGAATATCCAATTGCCATTCGATGATGCCAATAATGATGGTTACATCGCTTTCAAGATCAAGACATTATCTACGCTCCAACTTGGTGACTCACTCAAAAATCTAGCGGATATCTACTTCGATTATCACTTCCCAATTCGCACTAATGAAGCACAAACGACGGTCGCATATCCAGTTTTTACACTAGATTGGGTATCAGATATCAATGTCTATCCCAATCCTGTCTCCGACATTTTGTTTCTACAGACTGAAGAAACATGGGCAAAAGCTGAGATCTTTGATGTATCTGGTCGGATAATGAGAGCTGCATCTTTGAGTAGTCAATCCATCGATGTGAGCACCTTAGAAGTTGGGACGTATTTTGTAAGTCTGAGAAATGGAGATCGGGTAGGGAGAGTGAAGTTTGTGAAGATGTGAGTTTTGCGGTTTAAAGTTGAATTGTTTAAGGTTTAAGAAAGTATAGTTATGAGAGGTTTATTGGTTTTGATTTTGTTGGCTTTTAGCTTTGTTGTCTATGGCCAAATTATCAACTTTCCAGATCCAACTTTTAAGTGGGCATTGGTGAATACGAAGTGTGTAGATACGGATGGTGATGGCACTAGTGATTCAGATGCAGATATCAATGATGATGGAGAGATAGATATGAGTGAGGCAGCGGATGTTGCAAGTTTTATTTTTGAGGTAAATAACATAGCTTCATTGGATGGAATGAATAACTTTTTAAATCTTCAAAACCTTAAACTGCATAATCTGCCATTTTTAAAAAAGCTGGAATTTAGGCATTTAAAAAACCTAGTTCATCTTACATGCAACTTTACACCTTCACTTAAAAGTATCAAGTTAGATAGCTTGCCAGTATTTAAAAACTTACACATATATGACAGTAGCCTTGATACTTTATTGTTAGGTAAACTAGAATCTTTAGATAGCTTGTTTATTCATGAAACCAAATTAAAAACAATTAGCGTTGATTCATTAGTTCTTACAAAATTAACTTTTAGTGATAACTTCTTTCTCAAAAATATACAATTAAATAATTTAGAAAGGCTAGAATCTTTAGAAATACGTCGAAATAGACTTTTGGAAGAATTAAATTATTCTGGCAAAGAAAATCTTAAAAGCTAGACTTTTTCGACAATCCAGAAATAACTGATTTAGGATTGTCTTCTTTTAAGCTGATTGAACTATTATCCATTCAAAATGCAAGTAGAATCAAATCACTAGAAATTAACCATTTAGTCAATCTTGAAAATTTAGTAATTTCTTCGTGTGACTCTTTGTTTTCGATGAATATTTCTGATTTTGACAAACTTCAGAATGTTCAAATTGTAGATAATCAAGATTTATATGACGTATTGATAGCAAATATGGCAATATTGGATTCTCTCAATATAAGTGGCAATAATATTGCTATTTTGAATGTAGAAAACACACCCCAACTTGTTAAATTAGATTGTAGCCAAAATATAATGATGGAATTAAGAATTTTTACTCCCCCATTATTAAAAGAACTCATCTGTAACAATAACGCATTAGAAGAAATTACATTGGAAAATCTTCCAAATCTTCAGACGTTAGATTGCAGTGGAAATTTAATTTCATCCTTAGATCTACACCATGTTCCAAAACTTGAATTACTAAATTTTAGCTTCAATTCAATTGAGAATGTCGATCTTTCAACTGTATTAAATCTTTTAGAATTAGTATGTGCAAATAATAATCTTAGAAGTTTAGATGTTTCAAATCTTTCAAAATTAGAATATTTGGATTTTTTCGTAAATTCTATTGATTCTATAAATCTTGGGCAAATTAGTAGTGTTAAATATTTTAGAGGGTCGGCAAATAAATTAACTTCTTTAAATGTAAATTTATTGGATGGCCTTGAGTCATTATTTTGAATGATAATTTAATTAAGAATATTAATATTTCGAATAAAATAATCTTGCGGAACTTTTTATTTCGAATAATGGTATGACAGAATTGGAATTAAATAATTTACCACATTTAGACATTTTGGATTGCAGCTACAATGATCTTTTTTTCCTTGAATTTAAATAGCATAAATGGTTCATACAAAATTATGGCAAATAATTGTAACCTATACGAGATACTATTAAAGAATGGATTTGCAGATGGTAAAGAAGTGTTTGATGAATACTAACCCAAATTTGCGTTACATATGTGTTGATGATGATATAGAAAAGTAGGATAAAAGCATCCTTGATATTGACCAAATCAAAGATGTAGAAATAAATAGCTATTGTAGTTTTCAGCCAGGCAATGCGAAATATTATGTTTATAGTACCGTCTATTATGATATTGATGGAAACGGTTGTAATTCGACCGATCAAATTGTACCTTACTTTAAATTTGATGTAAAAAGTGATTCATTGAATCGCTTTTATATGGCGAATGATTCTGGTATGGTTACTGTTGTTTTACAAGAAGGAGAACATTTAATAACACCACAATTAGAAAATCCAAATCAATTTATTATCACACCACAAAATATATTAATTCCTTCTTTAGATTTTGGAGACACCATCACCCAAAATTTCTGCATTACACCCAAAGGTATCTTCCGCCAAACCAACATCACGGTAATCCCGCTCACTCCACCAGCGAGACCAGGCTTCGATGCATCTTACAAAATTGTGTGGGAGAATGTCGGCAATCAAATCGAGAGCGGTACACTAAATTTTACCTATGATGAGACATTACTAGATTATATCTCAGCTACGCAGACAGCAGATCAAGTAGCTGATGGCATCATCAAATGGAATTTTAGTAATTTATTGCCATTCGAGAAGCGTGAAATCACCGTCACGCTCAAAGTGAACAGACCTACAGACACACCAGCTGTCAATGCAGGAGATAAGTTGTACATGACAGCATCGATCTTGGATAATATCTTTACACTAGAAAATACCGTCGTTGGCTCCTACGACCCGAATGACAAAACCTGTCTCCAAGGTGATCGTGTTCATCCCGATATGATCGGCAAGTATGTGGATTATCTCATTCGCTTTGAGAATACAGGCACTTACGCCGCAGAAAATGTAGTCGTCAAAGACATCATCGATACCAAAAGATATGATGTTTCGACTCTACAAATTACCGATGCCAGCCACGAAGTATATACCCGTATCGAAGGCAATAAGGTAGAATTCATCTTCGAAAATATCCAATTGCCATTCGATGATGCCAATAATGATGGTTACATCGCCTTCAAGATCAAAACATTACCTACACTCCAACTTGGTGACTCGCTCAAAAATCTAGCGAATATCTACTTCGATTATCACTTCCCGATCCGCACAACGAAGCGCAAACGACCGTCGCCTTGCCGTCATTTACACAAGAATGGGTATCAGATATCAACGTCTATCCCAATCCTGTCTCTGACATTTGTTTTCCAAACTGAGGAAACATGGATGAAAGCCGAGATCTTCGATGTATCTGGTAGGATTATAAGATCTGCATCTTTGAGTAGCCAGTCAATCGATGTCAATAGTTTAGAAAGTGGGACGTATTTTGTAAGACTGAGAAATGGAGATAGGGTAGGACGCGTGAAGTTTGTGAAGATGTGATTATTAAAAAATTGATAAAAATGAAAAATATATTAATTTTTATTGCAACAATTATCCATTTTACATATGGAAATGCACAATCAGGTTTTGAAAAATATTTCGGTAAAGAAGTAAGCTCGGATTATAGGATTAGTTTATTGCCATTAAGAATTGACGACAAAGAGCTTGAAACAAGACTCAAAGAAACAAGGTTCAATAATGTGACTATCAATGTAACAGAATTTGACAATCTTAGAGAAAAGTTGGCCTTATTAATACACATAAACATGTCACTTCTATTGAATTGACTACAAATTGGCTCGATACTGTTTATAGAACTATTCCAAAGTTCAGGAATCTTGAAAATATAGAGTTCGTTTATATAAATGGAAAAATGAATTTGAATTATGATAGTTTATGGTCAGAATTACTAAAAATGCCATCGCTTAAATTTTTAGGAATTTACAATATTGGCAAAAATATGGTTAGCTCTTCAGCTTTAGACGAATTATTGGCAAAACTGGATGGAATATATATGAACCAACCTGAAATTTATCTGCCCAACCCCGAAAAATACCCATTAAATGCTAACAGTATTGTATTAGAATCCTACAATCACGAAACCAAAAACTTCTTCGAACCATTAAAAAAAGCTAGTAATTTAAAGTTCCTTTCATTGTCAGGTTTTACACTTTCTGATGAAAATGCCGCAGATTTTGGAGTTTTTAAAGAATTGAACAAATTGTCTATTATTAGGTTAGGCACAAAGGAAGATACACCTCTATTGCAAAATATAGCTACATTACCAAAATTGAAATATTTCAATCTGAATTTGGGCAAGGCTACTTCAAATATTGAAAAAAATATAGGTTTATTAAAAAATATTGAAGACTTACAAGTCTCAGTTAGTTGGAAAAGTGAAGCTTGTTATATCCTGAATCCTTTTTGATTTAAATAATTTAAAAACCTTGTAATTAGTGGTTTTTACTGACACAATTTTAAGTAAAAATATTAAAAAACTTTCCAAGCTAGAAAAACTCGAATTAAGGGGAAAATTAAAGGAACTTCCTAATGAAATTGGTGAACTTAAAAATCTGATAGCTTTAGATATTTCATATATCAAAATCACAACACTGCCTAATACAATAGGAAAAATAAAAAATTTAAAAAGTCTGGACGCTCATTCTTGTAAACTAACTAGGCTACCTGAATCTATTGGTGATTTGGGGAAACTAGAATATTTAGATTTAGGTTATAACAAAATTGAAAAATTAACTAAAAGTTTCCAAAAACTTACTCGCTTAAAGGAGCTCAAGCTTAACAATAACAATCTTAAAGAATTGCCTACTGAAATTGGTAATTTATCATCCCTAGAACTTTTAGAATTAGCCAATAATAATCTCACAGCAATACCAGTTAGCATAGGTAATCTTGTAAAACTGAAGACTTTATATTTACAAAATAGTTATTACACAGACTTAGATGATTTTAAATCTGATTTTTCAAATAATATTCATACTTTTCCTTTTACTATCAGAAATATGACTGGATTGGAATCAATTTCATTTGCACATAATAAAGAGTTTGATTGCGAAATCCTGAAAGAGTTGATGAATATGCCACAAAAATTTGAAAGAATTGACTTTTCTAATTGCAATATTACTAATTTACCTAAAACTGGTTGGACAAATTTTAAAACAAAGAGGCTCGACTTGAGCAAAAATAAAATAGAATCTTTCCCTTTAGAAATTTATCAATTTGATGATTTTAATGAATTAGACCTTAAAAATAATGGAGACAAATCCTTACACTATTTCTTCCACAATGCAACTGAATTAAAAGTAGTTGGATATTTGAATGGATTATTTTACTTTGAAGGAAATAAAACAAAGTGAAGGAATTGTGGATGCTTTGATGTCATTATCATCGAGATATGACTACCATAATAATTATAATCCTATATTAAAACTTTATCCTATTGCCTTGGAAATAGATTCTGTCAGAGCTATGGAATTGCTCAGCCCAGATAAATATGCAGATGCTCTCTATGAAGCAAAAAGATATCAAGAATGTATAAAACCATATTCGATAAGTATTCAGAAAGATATTGATTTTTGTGTTCGCGTTGTAAATTTTATTGTTCCCAAAGTATATAGTAGGGCTAATGCTTATTTCTATACGGGCGATTATAAAAGTAGTTTGAAAGACCTAAATTATCTTAAAAAAGAATTTGATATCCAACTCAACGACCAAATGGCATTGACTTACCAATTCATGGGAGACCATGTTAAGGCAGATTCTATTTTTCATGCTTCGGCAAGTGAGTTCTTGGAAAAGATAGAAAGTAAAAAAATAGTGAATGGTGGGCCAATGAACTGAGTTTATTAGAATTGTACCTCATCAGCAATGAAAATGTCAAGTTTAAAAATTACTATAATGCGCTTAAAAATTTGACACCTCCAGATATTAAAAGCAAATATCTCTTAGATTATCTATACCAAATATATTCCATATCAACCAATCAATCATCAAGCAGTGATAATTTTTCCATTTTCCAAAAGTTAATTAAGGATGAAAATGTATCATTTAATCGTTGGTCTTGCCAACTTGTTGATCTGTGGAGTAAAACATTAACAGCAGATAAATCTGACGAAATATCAAAATGGAACGAATTAATTTGTTCAAAATAGTTTTCAATTCAAAAACAAACGTATCGCATCAACTGTCCTATTTGGATTTTCTTCCATCGGGACATGCCCCGTTTTCTCTAGGACAACCAAAGTATCATTGGGCAAATCAGCATGGAATTTTTGGGCATTTTCTATTGGGATCAACTTATCATTTTCGCCCCAAATAATCAAAGTTGGCGTCTTGATTGATCTTATTCTTGTCAAATGGTCGGGATATGTCGAAAAATTCATCCTATCAACAAAAGCTTGTCGATTTCCTTCTCTTAGAAATAGATCAAAATATCGATCCACGACTTTTTCCGTCACTTTTGTAGGATCATCATATACATTCATTACGCTCTTTTTCGCGAGAAAACGCGGTGTGATATAATTGAGCATATGCTTTAGAACGGGAATTTGCGCCAAAGTAAATGCGATGGGCTTACTTTCGGAAATCATAGGGTATCCAGCAGCATCTATCAAAATCAGCTTTTCTACTTTTGTTGGATGCTCATAGGTATAATTCCAAGCTATGGCGCCACCCAATGAATTGCCCCCGATGATACATTTATTCACATGGATACGTTTGAGAAATTCATCAATAAATTGTACATAAAATTCCTGAGAATATATCCTTTTGGGATTTGGTCCAGTCAAACCATAAGCTGGTAAATCAAGTGTGATGACTCGAAAACTATCTGTTAAAAGTTTGACACTTTCTTCCCAAGTATGCAGGCTTGCTCCTGTGCCATGGATCAACACTAAAGGAAGCGAATCGTTTTTGTTGCCTTCGTCTCTATAATGAACTTGCATCTGCATGACATCCACAAATGCTGATGCCGCAGTTGTATATTTTGATTTGAGCGTTTCTAATGGTATATCGTTTTTCCAATAAAAACAGGATAATGCAACTACCAAAACTAACAAGCTAAGCCCAATAAATTTTAAGTACTTCATCAAACTTTTGGTGTTTTAGCAATATGTATAAAAGGCAAATTGCTTTTTATCTTATTTCTGTACGTTAATTTTAGCATGACTGGCTCTATCTACATCACCAACTTTAACTGGGATGAATCTCAGCCCATCAACATTATTGGTGCCTTTTGGAATATGGATGTATCGATTCATCAACCAAGGATTTGTCTCATTTGCCACCGATGTTTCATCCAAAAATAGCCAACTAGTATTGTTTTTAAAATGAGTATCAATACCTAATAAGCTCTTGCGCATTTGTACCAAATCTGATGCTGTGATCTTTCGATCATTATTGACATCCGCAGCCAAATATTGCAATGGATTGCTAAATGGTTCTAATCCCAAAATATGTCTTTGCGTAAGCACTAAATCCAACGTTGTCAATCCATAAATGGTGTTCTCATTATTAAATCCTTCCAAGATATACGCCTTGTCCACCTTGTTATTTGGCAACATAAATGTTCCATTAGAAGAAATTTGAGCAGAAACAAGTGTGTTTTCATGTTTTCTTCTGATGACGGTATTTCCCAATTCTGCAATCGGATTCATGATCTCTCCGCTGATCAATCTATTTTCTGCAGGATGACACGAGAAATGCAGCGTAACATCATCTATGTCCCAAACGCTTTCCGTAGCACCATTTCCTACCTGACAATAAGGTGTCATCTCTACTCTGAATACGACTGAATCCGAAGTTGCAAATGCTTCATTATCAAAGAAATCATACTTTTCTTTTGTCCAATCATTGTTGGTACTAACTTCAGTTTTTCGGTAAATCTCTACATTGTTTTTAAATATTTTTATACCGTATTTCGTTGGGAAATTATTTGGTCCTGTAGCACCTGCGATCCAACTATACTTCAGTGGTGCTTTCTGTTGGAAGATCAAGTGATTGAATTGGATATAATTGCCATCATCTGGCAAAATGGTAAATTTGAAAACTATCGGTGTCGCACTAGCTTGGGCATAATCGCATGCGGGTGAAGCACCGACACACATAGCAACAGAATTATTAAATCCTTGTGTGCATGAGTGTTTATTTACCTGTGGATTGTCTCTATATATGTTTGAAGCGATGATTTGTCCGCAATCAAGTGTTTTCTTGTAAGCTGGTACAAACTCATCATAAACCATACTATTGGCAGGAACAAGCGCATCACATTTTTCAAGATCATACAAGATGTTTTGGTCACATGGAAGGACTTTTATGGATAATATACTATCACAGCCAGACAACATCGAATATGTTTCATAGTATTGCCCAGCTTGGTCATATGACTTTCCATTGATTATGATTGGATTTTGATCGCATAAGGAAAAGGACTTTTCAGTGAATGAAGAACGACCTTTTTGGACATAAATATTCAAGATACTGTCACAACCATTGGCATTTACTAACGTTTGCGAATAATTTCCAGCTTGATCGTACACGATGCCATTGACTATGCCGGTTTCATCATCACACAGAGATATGCTGAGGTTTGATTGTGTTTTGTTAAATTTTTCAATTGTAATAGTAAGTGTGCTGTCACAGCCCAGCTTATTTGTCAGAACTTGTGTGTACACACCAGTAACGCTATAACTCAAGCCATTCACCACAGTCGATGCATCATCACAGAGCTTATAATATAGTTGACTTTCGGATTTTTTCAATTCCTTGATGTTGATATTTATTGTACTATCACATCCACTTGTAGTTTGATATACCTGTGTATATGTACCTGCTTTATTGTAGGTAGTTCCATTTACATTGATAGAATCACCAGTACAAATCGTTAGATTTCGAGTCTCAGAAATACCTTGACAATTGACCACATTAAACTGAAAATCTCTACGGATACTGCCTATTTGAACACCATTTTTAAATTCTTTGACACAGACACCGACGACAAACTGACCGAGCAAATTTGGCGTTCCTGTGATGATTCCGGTTGTAGGATCGATACTGATTTGTGGACTGCCACCCATCGGATTTGATGCGCTATAGCCTGCACTGTAAACTACCTCAGCAAAAGGTGGCAAACAATTAATAGGCAATGGTGTCACACCAGTACATGAAGTTGCATTTCCAGGTGTTGTCGCACCATCAGTACCACCTGCGTGTAATGGGGCACAAAATTCGTATTGCAGTTTGTCTCCCTCGGAATCTGATGCAGAATGATTAAAATTTAATGCCTTTTGATTGCATATGAGAATCGGTGGGAACTTATTAAAAACAGGACTATTGTTACAATTTTCTATAGTATTGCCAAAAATTTCAACACTAAATGCAGCTCCAGTTTGATCAGGATTTTCGAGATTATTTATGGTGGCGTTTCTGCAGCAACGTTGATATGTGATTTGAAATACATTGGTGCTCCAAGGTAATACCACATCAAATATATAATTTGCTTTTTCGACTCGAATATTTGGCGGTACTATGACACATTTATCATCATAAGGTACAGTTTCAATGTTTATGGGCGAAGATCTTATTGTTTCTTTGTGAGACCAATTATTATCGTTCATACTTCTTTGAAAAACACCAAATGCAGCATTATTATCAAAAAAAGCACCACCACTATTTGCATCACGATATATAGTAAATGTTACCGTAAATTTTGTGGTTTTGGTGATAGGATTGGATTCTATACATTTATACGTGACATCTCCACCTACAATATGGGCTGCAGATAATGTTGTATGGTATAAAAATGTAATAATAATGAAGGTTAAAATTCGTGACACAGCTAATGAATTTGTTTTGACAAAGATAGTTTTTTATTCTAAATATGACTAATAATTTAAGTATAATTCATTAATTTATAGGTAGAAATAAAAATTAAAATAACAAATACAAAATAGTTAAATACGTAATATATTATATTATAGTTGATGAGTAATGTTTTTGTAAATTATTAAATATATTTGAAACTCAAGCTCAAGTCAGTTGCATTTGATAAATAATTCTACTTTTGCATTAAATTATTTATTGTAATCAAAATCAATCTAATTCACATGGCTAGATTTGCCCTTTACATATTTTTGCTTTTGTTTCTTGGGTCTTGTATCTCAGACTCAGATGAAACACCACAAGAAGTTGCTTGCACCTATGATTTGGGTAATCAAACGCTACTTCCTACTAGTGTTACAGCTTTTCCATATCAGAATATTAAGACCGTCACTTTTGTGGATTCTTTTGGGGTACACAAGATTTTTGATGTGACAACTGAAAAAACTTCTGCCAAATTAAGACATTCTATCATCCTAATAGACACTACAATAAACGGAATTTACTATAAAAATTCAGAAATTGTTAATTGTATGTTTAGTCAATCAGTAAGTTATACGTTAAAAGAAAATGGTGGAAATCTTATACTTTTTGCTTCAGTGTATAATGATTTTGATACAACAAAACCTGAAAAGACCGTCGTTGACGAAGCTGAAATTTCACTAACTGATAATGGGCTTGTGGCTTCACTTTTTCCTTATTTCAATATGAGAATAGACAAAAGAGCATCTACAGATAATTTTACTGACAAAATCGAATCTTTTGGTGAGTTAGCAATTTTTGACAAAACATTCAAAAACGTATTTAAAAACGTGTTCACGACAACTCAACGGCACAAGGTCTTATACAATCAAACTGAAGGTATCGTTTCGTTTACTGAGGCCAATGGTAGAAAATGGCGATTTGAAAGTATGAATTAAGTCGCAAAACAGTTTTCGTGCTTCTTAATCATTAGATTATCAGTTATTTATACCTTTATTAATTACCAGCCCAAGGTGATCCAAAGATACCTACCGCAAGTTCTATCCAGATCAAAGCAAAGATCAAAAATGTAACACCGATGGCTATAAAACGATAAGAAGTCGTAGGGATTCTTCGCCATAAATTGTCTATCGCAAGCCCGAAAACGAGCAATAATAAGCCAGCTATAGCAAAATCAAAAATGTCCCAGTTTACTTCACTACTAAATTGCATTCCCAAAAAAGGAATCATCAATAGAAGTAATACAATAATTATTATCTTTGGAAGATTTTTAATAACGGACATTTTGTTTAGATTTGTAAGTAGAACGGAAGATTGTCTTATTTTGTTATAATTTTTATTTGAACTTGATAGAAAATGAATCGGTTTTGTCTAATAATTTATATATGGGTATTTCAAATGGGTGCGATCAGTAGTCAAAGCTATACCAAAGATCCTGTCGTTGCACACCGTGGTGCTTGGAAATCAGAAAAATTTCCTGAAAATTCAATAGCAGCATTGCGGCATGCTATAAAATTGGGATGTATGGCTTCAGAATTTGATGTGCGCATGACTGCTGATGATATTTTGGTAATCAATCATGATCCTTAAATAACTATACCACACGATTGGTACTCGAAATCAAGCCATCCGAAGTGAGTAAAGAACGTGGTCGGAAAATTGCAAGACAAGCTGGTTTGCTAGTTCAAAATCTTGGACTGAATGCCATAGTTGATTTTATAAGTTTTGACATCGACATTCTAAAGGAACTCATTACAACATGTCCTGATATATCTACTCAATATCTCAATGGTGATTTATCGCCCACAGAGCTTAAGAAATTAGGTGTCGATGGCTTGGATTATCACTTTAAAGTGTTTTATAAACATCCGGAATGGATTACTGAAGCAAAGGCGCTTGGGTTGATACTAAATGTGTGGACAGTAAATGATGCTGATGATATGGCTTTTTTTCTAGAAAAAGAATTTGATCTTATCACCACCAACGAACCTGAATTATTGTACCAAAAACTAAGGAAATCTGAAGCCAATCATCAAGGGCATTTAGTCTGGAGAGATGAGGTTTCTTAGCGTGGTTTGCCTGAGACGACAAGGTGGAACTATGATGTCGGTGGCCACGGTTGGGGAAATAATGAAAAGCAATGTTATCTAGCAAATTCTCTTGAAAACGCAGCTGTAAACCAAGGAAAACTCCATATCACAGCTTTGCAAAAAGCACATGAAAACGCTGCATATACCTCAGCAAAACTGACTACTTACCAACGATTTTTGATGCAATATGGGAAAATAGAAGTCAGAGCCAAATTGCCAGCTGGAAAAGGTACTTGGCCCGCTATCTGGATGTTGCCTGAAAGCATCAAAACCAATACTGAAAACTGGCCTTTATGCGGCGAGATCGACATCATGGAGCATGTAGGCAAAGACCCGAATATGGTACACACTTCCTTACATTCTGAACTGTATAACCATATCAAAGGAACACAAGTTACGCATTTTGATAAGCTATCTGATGTCAGTGGTTCATTTCATACTTATGGAATCGAGTGGGATGAACAGCGTATCCGTTTTATAATTGATGGCCAATTGTATTTTGAATCATTAAAAGGACAGAATGGTCATATCTCAACAAACGAAGGTTGGCCATTTGATAAACCTTATTTCCTCATTCTAAATCTTGCAATAGGTGGTAATTGGGGTGGCGAAATTGACCCAAATATTTTCCCGAGTACGATGGAAATCGACTTTGTAAGGATGTACAAAATAAATAATTAGTACATTTATTGCTTGATAATCAAAGTAATGTACTGTTGTTTTTGATGTCTTTTATAGCCATAAACAGATTTTCCAGGTCTTGCTGGGAATTGAATCCATTTATAGAATAACGCATAAAAACTTTATCGTCGTGACGCATGACAGGGATTTCGATATGATAATTATCGTACAGTGTCCTGTAGAGTTTTTCGGGATCAGACGTTTTGATTTCTACCGCCAGCATTTGTCCGATAAATTGGTCCGTAAGTGGTGCCAACAAGCTAGATTCTAATGCTTCCGCAAACTGATGAGCATTTTCTTTGACCATGTAGCGACTATTGGTTGCCACAGATTTCCAATCATAGTCTTCCATAAATTGTATCGATTCAGGTACACAAAGGAAAGCAGTGTAATCCCTTGTACCATTCATAGTATGCCAATCCTGATAGTGTGAATTTGATGGAAACATAGCTTCGTATCCCCAACTCACCACCAATGGAAAAGTCTTAGATTGAAGCGATTTTTTGACATACATGAATGAAGAACCTTTGGGCGTCATCATCCATTTGTGGCAAGCTCCAGTATAATATTCCACATCCAACTGTTTGATATCTAATGGAATATGGCCAGGTACATGTGCACCATCTATAAATACTGGAATTCCTAGTTGTTTTGCTTTTTTTGCTACAGCTTCTACTGGCAAGATAAGCGCTGTAGTACTTGTGATATGACTTATGAATACCAATTTCGTTTTGGCACTAACACCTTTAAAAAGCTCTTCGACAAAAGTATCAGCATCTTTGAGTGGTAATGAAATCTTTTGACGAATATATTTTGCACCATTATTTTTACATACAAAATTCCAAGTTCGGTCACAAGCACCGTATTCAAGATCAGTAGATAGGATTTCGTCATCTGCATTCAGGTTCAGGCTTTTAGCAATTGTATTTACTGCGTAGGATGGATTGGTCACCATCACTATATCATCAGCATCACAGTTAATGAACGAGGACAATGCAGTGCGTGATTGCTTCAGATAAGTTTGTCCTCTATTGGTAATAAACTGGACAGGATCACGCTCCATTTCTAACTGATAAGCCTGATATTTTTCAAAAACTGGTCTCGGACTAGCCCCAAATGATCCAAAATTAAGAAAAGTCACTTGGTCGTTGAGTAAAAACTGATCCTTTAAAGATGGTGCGTGCATGTTGTTTAAATTAAGTCTCAAATGTACATAACTATTCAACTTATAAACGAAATGTCTAGTATTTTTCAATTTTTTGATCAAAAATTTAAAGCAAAATCCATATTTTATTTTTTAGATTTATACAATCTACTAATAAACTTTCATTTTGGGGAAATTTGTTAAACTTATCATGATAAACATATGTTGGAATTAAAAAAAATAGTAAAATTAATCAACCATTGGGAAGCGGA
The DNA here is from genome assembly GCA_016717105.1 of Saprospiraceae bacterium. Taxonomy (GTDB): domain Bacteria; phylum Bacteroidota; class Bacteroidia; order Chitinophagales; family Saprospiraceae; genus OLB9. The sequence goes on from JADKGF010000003.1 coordinate 105,158, forward strand.
GATAACAGTATTTTTCATATTCTAAACGGCGATTGCCTTGCTCAGCAATTGGCTTACTCCAATGTAAAAGGTGAATTTATAATCTGCAGAGAAAGCTTGATCGTTGGTCCGGTATTTGCGAAAGATGAAGCATCATTTTGGGACGTAAGATCAACTTATTTCTCAGATATTTATGGCGTCACTGATGTTGAATATCGTCACAAAACAGTAAGTGAGTTCGAAAAAATAAAAAATATACCGTCAGGATCTACTGTGTGTCTTTGGTTTGAGCACGATTTATTTTGTCAAGTAAATATGTGGTTTAGCATCTCACTTTTGAGAAAGATCCCAAATTTGCGACTGTATAGAATTTTTCCAATTATCCATAATTATCAAGAGCTTTGGTCTGGTTTTGGATCTTCTACTGTTGATGATCTTGAACAGGCATTTGCATTGCGAATAAAATTTTCAGCATCCGATATAGAATTGACAAATGAAATGTGGCTTGCATATAGAAATGGTGACTTATCGTTACTGAAAGATTTGTCAGCAACTAAGTCAACTTGTTTTGAATATTTAGAAGCAGTTTGCCAGGCGCATATCGACCGATTTCCAGAAGAAGGCAAACCCAATAGACCTGAAATGGCTTTGCTTGAGATTATGAAAACCAAACCTATTGATTTTGCACAGCTATTTTCAGCATTTTCAGCGAAAGAAGGTATTTATGGCTTTGGTGACACACAAATCAAAGAAATGATGAACAAGTTGGGTATAAAATCCTTTGAAAATTAAAAGGAAACTTCAAATGAAACTATATCAATTCCTATTATAATCTCCATTTACTTTCCGCATGATTCCTAAGGGATTTTCATTTTTTAAAGCATCTGGAAGTAGGTAATCGGGGCAATTCTGATAACAAAGTGGTCTCACCCATCGCTTGATCGCATCCATGCCTACAGACGTAAACCTAGAATCCGTAGTAGCAGGATATGGTCCGCCGTGAACAGTTGCATTGCCAACATCTACACCAGTAGGTATTTGATTGAATATAACTCTGCCTGCTATTTTCGTGGCAATATCAAGTAAATCAGCATGTTGTGATAGATCTTCATCTGTACCCAAGATTGTCGTGGTAAGTTGCCCTGAAAGCATTTTCCATACTTCCACAAGTTGAAACTTATCTTCACATATCACAATCAAAGAGAATGGACCGAATACTTCGTGATTGAGATTTGGGTTTTTAGCAAATTCTTCTGCTGCAACGGTAACAAGTGCAGAATTGGCCACCAAACTGCCTGTTGAGTTAGCTTGATAGACTGTTTTAACACCCTTGACTGAAATTATTTTTTCAAGTTTAGAACTGTAATTTTGATGTATGGATTCACTGAGCATTTTATAGTTTGGAATTTGCGATAGCTCACTTGCAAGTAATTCTGTAAAATTTTCCAAAGCCTTTCCCTTAATGCCCAACATGATACCAGGATTAGTACAAAATTGCCCAACACCTATGGTAATCGAACCTGCAAAAGCTTTGGCGTGTTCAGCCGCATGATTTTCCAATGCGCCATCTAGAAGAATTACAGGGTTTGTACTGCCCATTTCAGAAAAAACTGGAATTGGAATAGTTCTTTGTTGTGCGTAATCAAAAATAGCTCTACCACCTGAAAGACTACCTGTAAATCCCACGCCAGCCGTATAAGGATGCTGGGTCAACATTTTCCCGATTTCAAAAGATGTACCTTCTACATGCTGAAATATGTTTGGGTCTAATCCAAGACGCTTCAGGGCAGCATGGATAGCTCCAGCAACAAGTGACGATGTCTGTGGATGTGATGGATGTGCTTTGACTATCACTGGACAACCTGCAGCCAATGCTGAAGCAGTGTCACCACCAGCGGTAGAGTAGGCTAGGGGAAAATTGGACGCTCCAAATACTACTATAGGTCCCAAGGCTATGAGCATTTTGCGCATATCGGGTTTGGGTGCAGGTTTATTTTCTGGATTTGCTGTGTCTATTACGGCTTCTACCCAACTTCCTTCTGCTACAAGATCACCGAATGACCTGAGTTGATTACAAGTCCGCATCCGCTCACCTACAAATCTGGCTACGGGCAGATTGGATTCTTGTGATGCCGTTTGCAATAGGTGATCATCTAGCGCTTCTATTTCTTCAGCTATGGTATATAATAATTCTTTTTTGGATTTACCGGAAAGCGAACGAAATGAAACAAAGGCAGCTTGCGCCTGCTTCATGATTTGGTCTATATCTTGTGTCATGATAATGAATATTTATGAGAGGTCTGGCCTGATAGCGATGGCATCTTTGATGATTTTTAAAATTGCATGCCGTTCAGAATCTTCTAGTACCATTCTGGGTGCCCTGACATATTCATTTCCTATGCCTTCTACCGACTCTGCCAGCTTGATGTATTGCACCAGTTTTGGGTGTATATCCAATTCCAGTAATGGCAAAAACCAACGATATATATCCAACGCTTCAGTTATCTTACCTTCTTTCAACAAATTATAGATGGTCATTGTTTCCTTTGGGAAGGCACAAACCAATCCAGCTACCCAACCATCTGCACCCATGACCAAGGATTCCATAGCCAATGTATCGACGCCACAAAGGATGCTATATCTATCACCAAATCTATTTTTTAATCTGGTTACATTAGATATATCTCTCGTGGATTCTTTGATTGCTTGAATATTTGATGTATCAACCATCTCATCGAACATGTCGAGTGTGATTTCGGTCTTGTAATCCACCGGATTGTTATAAAGCATGATGGGCAAGTCAGTACTTGCTGCTATAGTTTTGAAATAATTTACACATTCGCGATGGTCTGGTTTGTATCGCATAGGTGGAAGTAACATCAGCCCATGTATTCCCCAGGTAGTTGCTTGTTCTATTTTTTTGATGGCTTCTTGGGTTGATCCTTCTGCTATATTTAGGATGACATACTGTTTGTTTTCGGTAATGTCGAGCGTAGATTTTACAAGGATTTCCTTTTCATTTTCTGACAATGTACTTGCTTCTCCGAGTGTGCCGCCAAGGATTATACCATGTACACCGGCTTCCATTTGACACCTTATGTTTTTTTCGAACATCACTAAATCCAGAGACTCATTTTTGTCAAATTTAGTGGTTACTGCTGGGAATACACCATTCCAGACTACCATATATATTATTAGTTACGTGTATTTAAGAATATACTTTGTTGAATTTTCTAGAGATTTTACTGCTTAGAACGATCGAATTCATTCTGATACTACCAATTTTTTTATTATTTTACCATAATTATAGTCTTCTATCGAAAAATAATAAACACCAGGTAAAACACCGTTTAAAGGTATGTAATTGATCCCGTTATTAATTATGTATTCAGCCTGTATTTGCCCATTTATATGGACCAAAAGTAATTTTGTTCTTGGTCTTTTATCCGCTGCATACCATTCTGTCGTCAATGTACCACCATTAATAATTGGATTTGGGCTAAATGAAAATTGTTCCCCTTCATTTTCTATTTTTATAACGCGGATAGGAGAGAAGGAATATCTGGTATCAAAATCAATGATTTTAAGCCTAAAATAATGATAACCAATGGCTGTTTTTTCGATTTCAAAATGATAGATGTTGGCACCTGAGCCGATAGCATCTACCATTCCGGCGGCTGTAAATTCTATACCATCTTTGCTATACTCTATTGCAAATTGATTGGTGTTCAGTTCTGAAGCCGTTTGCCAAATGAGGATAATTCTTTCATCCACTGTAGATTTCGAAATATTGAAGTCAGTAAGTGTTACTGGCAAGATGCTCGCGGATTCGGGTGCGCCGGCATTTATCCAATCACGGATTTTTGTGATTTCAACATCATTCATTCGCATATTGTCAGGCGGCATTATTTCACCACAGGTTTGTTTTGCGGCTATTTTTTGATACAAAATGCTTGAACGTGCATCAAACATTTTTATTATTTCATCATTACAAATGCTAGTTGAAGGTTTTTTAAATATATCTGTATAAGATGAAAAATCCCAATTATCAGATGAATTATGGCAAGCATTACATTTGTTTTCAACAAGGATATTTTTTATGTCAATATATTCGGGGATACAATTTTTGGGTGCTCCGACTTCTATCCATGCTTCTATGGCTGATAAATCCTGACCACTTAACTTATCATTTGATAATGGCATCGCAATACCGCACGCAGTTGGTCCTCCATTCAATTTGTCTATTAAGAGACTTTTATTTGGTGATCCTGGGACAATAATTGCTTCATTACAATAGGATGATGAAAAAATACTTTCGTAATCAGTGTAATGCCAAGTATTGCTATTATTCGAATTATGGCATTGATTGCATTTATTTTTGTCTAATACTTGTTTTATGTCGTCAAAATTGAAATGTCTTTTACCATTTACCTCACATGATTGGGCAATCAATAAGTATGGCAAACTGAATAAGGTCAAAACGATAAATAAAACTCTTATATTCACTGATGTGAAATTTTACACCAAAGTTACATAAATATTTAACGTTGATGATAAATTTTTAATTGATCTGCACTTTTTCTTAGTTGATCCCAAATTTCCCCTAGGCTAAATTTTTAAAAAAATCTTTGCTCATTTTGTAATTTGGCCTAAAAAACAAAAGGGAGCTATTAACTCCCTTTTATAACCAATCATTAATTGTTACTTTTTGAGTAAATCTCTGATTTGAGTCAACAATTCTTCTTGTGATGGACCTGCAGGTGGTGCAGGAGCTTCTTCTTTTTTCGTTGAGTTGATCGCTTTTACAATCCAGAACATAACGAATGCAATAATGACAAAATTGAGAATAGCACCGATAAGTGTACCATAAGTGATAGCAACTTCTGCAATTTCTTTGCCGTCAGCACCCATAACTGCAGGTGTGAGAACAATTTTCCAAGTGCTCAAATCTCCAATCTGGAAAATCTTACCGATAATCGGCATGAAGATACCATTAACAAACCCGTCAGTTACCTTACCAAATGCAGCAGCCATCGCTAAACCGACTGCGATGTCGATAAGGTTTCCTTTCATTGCAAAGTCCTTAAATTCCTTTAACATGTGTTTTGATTTTAGAAAGTTAAATAATTGATAAAAATATAAATATGGGACGAAGATACGTTAAAAAGTTTCTAACAAACCAAAAAAATATTATTTTATTTATATTTATCTAATATCTAAAGGTAAGACATTCAATTATATAAGATTGACATGGTAGCATAAAAAAAGGGAGACATAAATTATTTATATCTCCCTTTTGGTTATTAGTTATTGCCTGATACGAGTATTACTTATCTAGCTCGGCTCTGATTTGATTCAATGCTGATCCCCATTTTACCCAATCGATTTGCGCTTGGTTGTAGGTGTGTGCAACTTCGATTTTGTCTTGAGTGCCATCTGCATGATCCAATTGGATTACTAGATTTTTGCCTGGTTGCATGTTTGCAAAATCCAAAATAGAAACTTTGTCATCTTGTCTGATTTTGTCATAATCTGAAGGATTAGCAAATGTCAAGGCAAGCATTCCTTGCTTTTTGAGATTGGTCTCATGGATTCTGGCAAAAGATTTTACTACTACAGCTTTTACACCCAAATACCTTGGTTGCATAGCAGCATGTTCTCGTGACGAACCTTCACCATAATTTTCTTCGCCAAAAACGATAGAACCGATACCATCAGCTTTGTATGCTCGTGCAGAGTCAGGAACAGGCATATAAGTATCTTTTGATATATTCAATACTTTATTGGTCTCATCATTAAATGCATTGACAGCTCCAATTAATGTGTTATTGGATATGTTTTCAAGGTGACCTCTGTACGTAAGCCATGGACCTGCCATCGAGATATGATCTGTAGTACATTTACCTTTCGCTTTGATGAGCAGCCTCATATTCAATAATTGGTCCGCTGTGATCGGTTCGAATGGTTTCAATAATTGAAGTCTGTCAGATTGTGGATCTACTTTAACCACTACGCCACTACCATCTGCCGCAGGTGCTACAAAACCAGCATCATCTACTGCAAAACCTCTTGGTGGCAATTCTATTCCTGTAGGTTCGTCCAACTTGACAGCGACGCCATCTTCATTGATCAATGTATCCGTCATAGGATTGAAATCAAGCCTGCCAGCTAAGGCAATGGCAGTAACTATTTCTGGTGATGCAACGAATGCATGTGTATTTGGGTTGCCATCTGCTCTTTTAGAAAAGTTCCTATTGAAAGAGTGGATGATGGTATTTTTTTCTTTTTTGTCGGCACCAAATCGATCCCACTGGCCTATACATGGGCCACAGGCATTGGCAAAAACAGCCGCACCTATTTGGTTGAATATGTCTATAAATCCGTCGCGCTCTATGGTAAATCTAACCTGTTCCGAACCAGGAGTAATTGTAAATTCGGCTTTGGTTTTAAGATTTTTATCCAATGCTTGCTTTGCGATCGACGCAGATCTGGAAATATCTTCATAAGATGAATTGGTACATGAACCGATCAATCCAACTTTGACTTCTACTGGCCATTCTTTGCCTTTGTCGGCTAGGACTTCTTTCATTTTTGAAATCGGTGTTGCTAGATCTGGTGTGAATGGTCCGTTGATTTGTGGTTCGAGTTCCGATAGATTGATTTCTATAACTTGATCAAAATAGTCATTTGGATTTTGGTAACAAGCATCATCAGCCGTCAAATGTGCTGCGATCTCATCTGCCAATGCCGCTACATCGGCCCGACCTGTGGACTTCAAATATCGAGACATAGATGCATCATAACCAAAAGTCGAAGTAGTAGCACCGATCTCGGCACCCATATTACATATAGTACCTTTGCCTGTACAAGACATCGACTGAGCGCCAGGTCCGAAATATTCTACAATGGCGCCTGTTCCACCTTTGACAGTTAGGATTCCAGCTACTTTGAGGATTACATCTTTTGGTGAAGACCATCCAGAGAGTTTACCTGTGAGTTTTACACCGATAAGTTTCGGCATCTTTAGTTCCCAAGCCATACCGGCCATGACATCTACAGCATCAGCACCACCAACACCTATCGCTACCATACCGAGTCCACCTGCATTGACAGTATGCGAATCCGTACCGATCATCATACCACCTGGGAATGCGTAATTTTCGAGTACCACTTGGTGAATGATACCTGCACCTGGTTTCCAGAATCCTATGCCGTATTTGTTGGATATAGATTGTAGGAATTCAAATACTTCCGAATTGGTATCCAAGGCGCCTTTGAGATCCACTTCTGCATTGATTTTGGCTTGGATCAAGTGGTCACAATGTACAGTACTAGGCACTGCAACCTTTGTTCTACCTGCTGTCATAAACTGCAAAAGCGCCATTTGTGCCGTTGCATCTTGCATAGCTACTCTGTCCGGAGCAAAAAATACATAATCTTTGCCCCTTTTGTAATCTTGTAAAGGAGAGTCAGGATGTAAATGTGCATACAATATTTTCTCTGAAAGCGTCAGTGGTCTGCCTAAAGCCGTTCGTGCAGCATTAACCTTATCAGCGAAGCGACTGTACGTTTCCCTGATCATTTCTATATCAAAAGCCATATAACTTGATTTAATAATATTTTTAAGATGTGCAAAATTACACATATTAATTATTAACACAAATCAAAGGGTACAGTTTATTTTTGTCTTGAATATTCTTAATAGAACATCCGTGTTTTTTTGAATAATAATCTAGGATACACGACAATAATCAATTATCCAAAATCCACAAACCACAATCCAAAATCAATCAACAAAAATCATTTAATCTTTACCAACTTCTGTACCTGACCAAAACGTTTGCCAAGATCATCCACAAGCGATACGAAGTATAAGCCAGTAGGTAGCGACGAGATGTCTATCTCAGTGGCAGATGAAGAGATCTGATGATTTATTATGTTTCGACCTGTCTGGTTATAAATTTCTATTTGGCTATTAGACAAGGCTTCAGATGTAGCGACCGTGATTTGGTTTGCGCAAGGATTAGGAGCAATGGAGAAAGTAACAGGTTGTTGCCACGGATCTGATGTAGCTGTAGGTAATCCCAAGGTCTCAGCCGATAGCTTCATGATGACAGGCCAGCTGCCACAATCAAAATTGCATCTTAAGGAATTTGGGAATAATAATGTATCAAGTAAAAAACTTCCACTGATGACCAATCCGTTATCAGATGACTGGAAAATGAATCTCGGTATATATGCATAAGCACTGCTGTTATTATTGATAAGATGACCAGATTTGATATACTGTTTATCCTTGGTTTCTCTATAAATGTAAATATCATTGTCGTGTTGGAACCTAACAACATGTAAGACTTCGTCAGAATTTTTTAAGCGTGTTGTAGATAAATGTCCCACCTTTTTACCTTCAATAGTAATTTGGCTGTTGCGATTGACGACATTGCCATCCATATCCATAAACAAATATCCTCGATGCCCTTGGTAAGAATCATCTTTTGATACAGTGATCATTTCTATGAGACTGTCTTTTTGTTCCGCTTCGAAATAGAATTCTCCGAAGTTGCTACTGATTTCTTTCTTGATCAGCACATTTGCATCTTTGTCAGTTTTCCAAAGCCATTGAACAGGATGTCCATCTTTGTAATACTGTACCACAAAAGTAAAAAACTGATGATCTAATGTAAACGGCCCATCAATTCTGAAACTTGTTTGTTCTTCAACAGTTTTAGTTTCGAATACTACAGTTTTTAAGCTATCAAACTCGAAGGCATCAATTATAGTATCGTTTGCTATATCTACTTTTACGGGAAAGAATTTAACATTGAATTTCTCGTCAGGAATCCCGAAATAAGCATTATAAACAAAAAAGGGATATTGGCCAGTAGAAATTGCAGGATTTGTACCTACTATCCTAAGATCTTGCTTTGTATTATTATAGTGGTTAATTGTATTTCCAGTTTTTAAATCCACATCTCTTTCGGAGTAATATCCACTCCAAAGTGCACCCGCAAAAGGTACTTTGCTCCTATATCCTTTTAATATCAAATTGGAATTTTCATTAAAATCCATGTCTAATGTATAGCTATATCCAAAGTTATTTTCAAAATGTGGATTGTAATTTTTGGCCCACAATATATCACCTGAATCTAAGTTATAAGCATTTACCATAGTTCCCATATATTGATAGTTATAATTACTGACATTAAAAATGATCTTTTTGTCAAATTCCTTTGGTCTTGCCCATATCAGACCGATTTCTTTGTTAGAAAAGCTAGGAAAAGAATGAAGAATCTGATCTGTCTCGAAGGTATCTTTGACAGTATGAGCCCAATCTACTTTACTTCCACCGAAATGAATATCAGGGGCTTTTATGAGTTGTGCATTTAATAAAAATGAGAAAGATAAAGTCATAAAGAATGTCGTCCAAAGTCTCATAAGATTTACTTTTGAATTTATTTATTAGATAAGAATTATAAAGATGAAGCGTCTTATTTTTAGAATCCTAAAGACAGCCTCTATAAATCTATTTATAGTAAATAACAATTAGGGATACAACCTGTTTGTCCAATTGAATTAACAGGGCAAGGTAAGTTAGGTACCTGTGCAGAGCAATTTCCAGTGCCTTGAGACAGACTTACCGTAATATTTAAAGTACCATCTGCGCTTCTGCATACGTCATATGTTGTTTTACAACAGGCGTCTCCACATTGTATTTTGGAATATCCTACCTTTATTAATTCACCATTTGGTGTTTGATAAGTAGCTAAAGGGAAAATGCAAAAGTTTAAACAATCTGATGTACTAAAGCCAATGCTAGTGTTTCTACCACTGCTACAATTAGGTATATTAACTAAAGGATTTTGAAGCAGAATGTTAACAATTTCAGTCATAATTTTCTTCTACTTTAGAAATAATAAACGGATCATTTGCAATATCAGTAGGTATTAAAAGCTGCGCAAGGCGGCCAATCGGCAACAGTTCAATAACAACATCAAGTTTACCAGTAAAAGGACAAATTCTGTATTTATACACAACTTCAAAATTGCATCCAGGATACAAATCAATTGAAATGTTATTAGCAGTTGTAGTAGTCCATGGAGTTCCATTACAATTGCCTAATGCATTTTCACATGGTTCGGCTGCTCTGGATTTTGTATTTAAATCTTGAAATACCGTATCTTTCTTCTCTTCTCCTTCTTTAGCGCAAGAATAGACAAATAAAGTAGCGATTGTAACTACAAACACAGCGAATAATAATTTTAAATTTTTCATTTTAATGAAATTAAATTGTTAATAATTAAATTACAAAAACATTTTTGTTCAAATCCGATACGCACCGGCAATTGTTCAAAAATTCAAAAGAAAAAAGTAACTAATTATAAAAACAACCTGTACCTTTGCAAAGTATAGTCCTATACACTTGGGTCTGCAGCCCCTGCAAGGGAAGCAGGCTTTTATTTTCATTACATTCATAATCATTTATTTTCTTACATATATATTGCCTTTGCAATATATATTACAGGAAAAACACAGCTCCGCCACAGACATTAACCTTTGTTCTTGTCTCAAAAAAAAAATAAAAATGTTTTAACGGTCGCTTCTCCAGTTTCTCCAGCCGTCAGTAAGAATATGGTGGCAATATAAATTGTTTTTTTTTTATTACAAAATATTTCAGCATTTATTTTGAATTTTTTTCAAAATTCTTAGAATAAAATCAAAAATCAAACATCGAAATCCACCATCAAAAATCAATCAACAAAAATCATTCAATCTTTACCAACTTCTGTACCTGACCAAAACGTTTGCCAAGATCATCCACAAGCGATACGAAGTATAAGCCAGTAGGTAGCGACGAGATGTCTATCTCAATGGCAGATGAAGAGATCTGATGATTTATTATGTGTCGACCTATCTGGTCATAAATTTCGATTCGGCTATTAGACAAGGCTTCAGATGTAGTGATCGTGATTTGATTTGTGCTAGGATTAGGAGCAATGGAGAAAGTAAGAGGTTGTTGCCACGGATCTGATGTAGCAGTAGGTAATCCCAATGTCTCAGCCGATAGCTTCATGATGACGGGCCAGCCACCACAATCAAAATTGCATCTTAGGGAATTTGGGAATAATAATGTATCAAGTAAAAAACTTCCACTAATGACCAATCCGTTATCAGATGACTGGAAAATGAATCTCGGTATATATGCATAAGCACTGCTGTTATTATTGATAAGATGACCAGATTTGATATACTGTTTATCCTTGGTTTCTCTATAAATGTAAATATCATTTGTCGAGTTGGAACCTAACAACATGTAAGACTTCATCAGAATTTTTTAAGCGTGTTGTAGATAAATGTCCCACCTTTTTACCTTCAATAGTAATTTGGCTGTTGCGATTGACGACATTACCATCCATATCCATAAACAAATATCCTCGATGTCCTTGGTATGAATCATCTAATGATACTGAAATCATTTCTATAAGGCTGTCCTTTTGTTCTGCTTCTAAATAGAATTCTCCCAAGTTGCTGCTGATTTCTTTTTTAATCAGCACGTTTGCATCTTTGTCAGTTTTCCAAAGCCAGTGGACAGGATGCCCATCTTTGGAATACTGTACCACAAAAGTAAAAAACTGATGATCAAGTGTAAACGGCCCATCAATTCTAATAGTTCCTTGCTCTTCAGCAGTCTTAGTTTCGAATACTACAGTTTTTAAGCTATCAAACTCGAAGGCATCAATTATAGTATCGTTTGCTATATCTACTTTTACAGGAAAGAATTTTCCACTTGAATGTCTCTTTGTATAAAAAAAATGATGAATTTTCTTTATTTATTGCTGGATTTGTCTGTACATTAGTTCTCATGTTAGTTTTTAAATTGATGTACGCTGTCTTTGTTAATCCTGAATTTAAATCAATAGTTCTTTGGGAAAAATATCCTCGCCAATATCCTCCTGTAAAAGGCATAATACCTCGATATCCTTTTAATATCAAGTTGGATTGTTCGTTAATTTCCATTTCTAATGTAAAACTATATCCAAAGTTATTTTCAAAATGTGGATTGTAATTGTTTGCCCACAATATATCACCTGAATCTAAATCATAGGCATTTACCATAGTACCAATATAAGAGGAATTAAAATTACTAACATTAAAAATGATCTTTTTATCAAACTCCTTTGGTCTTGTCCATAACAGACCGATTTCTTTGTTAGAAAAGCTAGGAAAAGAATGAAGAATCTGATCTGTCTCGAAGGTATCTTTGACAGTATGAGCCCAATCTACTTTAGTACCCCCGAAATGAATATCAGGGGCTTTTATGAGTTGTGCATTAAGAAAACAATTACATAAGATGCAAATAATGATAACGTTTAGATATTTCATACTCTCAAGATATTTATAAGTTTTGTGTAATAAATATAATTGGCAATAGCTTGGGTAATATTTTACCTTATTACAACAGCTCCGCCACAGACATTAACCTTTGTGCTTGTCTATCCAAAAATCTTTTGTACAATATTCGGGCGCTTCTTCAGTTTCTCCAGCCGTCAGTAAGAATATGATTTCAATATAAATTAAATTTTGGATTTTTACAAAATATTGCAGCTTTTATTTTGAATTTTTTCAAAATTTATTATTAAATGATAAAATTCAGTATTTCTTAATCATCGTCTAGCAATAAGGTCATTTTTTAGGCAGCGATTTTGTAATTAATATTTTAATTAAAAATTCCTGATGAAGTTTAGTTAATATGAATTGCAGGAACGTAAAAATAGATGCGGCAATTACTTTCTGACATTAATGGAGTGTTGAGTGTAAAAAAAACCTTTAGAAACATTAAATTTTTGGCATAGATATTGTATGTTGATATACAATACATTACGATTTACATTAAAATTTAATATGTTAATTTTTTGATTCGCTAATCAATCTGGTAATTAATGGGTTAATTTTTTTTGTATTTTAAAACTTTACTTACTTATAGGTATTTCTTATATCCCTATAAAATATATTTAAAAATGTGACTAATATCACTTATTGTATTAAATTAAAATATTACTTTTGCACCTGCTTAATTAGTTTAAATAGATTGACCCATGAACAAATTTAATTTCCTTTACATCTTGATTTTTTTAGCTATCGGATGTAGTAACGAAACAGTGGAAGTGGCAGAAACAGATTTGGATACCACTTTGCTTCATTCCCTTAAAAAATCCAGCTTGACCGGCGAAGTAGATTTTTATGCAATGCCTTCTGGAAACGAATTTAAAGATATACCAAATCAGGACCCCAAAAACCCAATTACATACCCGAAGGTAGCATTGGGTAACTTGCTTTTTTTCGAAACAGGTATTGGAATGAAGGCAAAAAAAGAAGAATCGATGGCTACCTATTCTTGTAGCTCTTGCCATTTGCCAGAGTTAGGATTTACTGCAGGAAGATTTCAAGGTATCGCTGATGGTGGTATCGGGTTCGGCCATTTAGGTAATGGTAGGACGATCAATCCACATTATGATGGAACTGAAGTAGATGCACAAGGCGCTCGACCACTACCTGTTGTCAATCTTGCATATGTGCGAAATCCTTTATGGAATGGATCTTTTGGGTCTTTCGGTATGAATGTAGGCACCGAGAGCGTGTGGGGCGTAGCGGATCCACTTACTTCTATCAATCATGAAAATAGAGAAGGATTGGAAGCGGTAGTTACACGTGCACTGATCACACATCGTCAGGATATAAATAAAGAACTTATGGATAGTTTGGGCTATACAGCTTTGTTTGACAATGCATTCCATGACGTACCTGTAAGCGAAAGATATACATTGCAGACGGCTTCGCATGCTATTTCTGCATATTTCAGAACGATATTGACCAATCAAGCGCCATTCCAAAAATGGTTGCGTGGAGAAAAAAATGCAATGTCTGATAAACAAAAACGTGGTGCAAACTTATTTTTTACTAAAGCTGGTTGTGTCAATTGTCACAATAGTCCATCATTGAATGGTCAGCGATTTGCAGCTGTCGGTGTCAAGGATTTGGATCAAAATGGCTATCTTGTTTATAAAACTAATGATGGCCGTAATAAGGGTCGAGGTGGATTTACCCAAAAAGATAGTGATCTGTACAGATTTAAAGTACCTGAACTATATAATTTGAAAGATGTCGGTTTCTATTTTCACGGAGCTTCCAAGAAAAGTTTAAGAGAAGTAGTACAATATTTTAATCTGGCGATTCCTGAAAACGAGCGAGTAGAATCTCACCGTATAGATAGTCAATTCAGGCCATTGAATCTTTCTGATATAGAAGTAGATGAACTTACCGAGTTTATATCTAATGGCTTATTTGATCCAAATTTATTGAGATATAAGCCGTATTCAACTTACTCCGGCAACTGTTTCCCAAATAATGATCCACTTTCCAAAAAAGATATGGGTTGTAACTAACAGCTGTTTGTTTGCATTTATGCTCGACTAAATGATTTGAGCATCAAGTTTCAGAATGTTAAATTCAAATCAAAACGAATATTCGATAATATAGATTTTGTATAACTTTACGCCAATTAAAACAGGCAGATGTTTACAGATTATCTAAAATTGGGTATGGATCATATCCTTGATCTCAATGGGTATGACCATATCCTTTTTGTAGCTGTGCTATGCGCCGGATATGAATTGAAGCAATGGAAGCATGTATTGATTTTGGTGACAGCATTTACAATAGGGCACAGCCTTACATTAGCGCTTTCATCCATGGATTTGGTTAGTTTTTCTCCTTCCTTGATAGAGCGGTTAATACCAATTACCATCATTTTGACTGGTATTTTCAATGTTTTTATAGCTTATAAAAATAAAGATGTCAATCAAAATTTTACAATCAATTATTTGTTGGCTCTTGGATTTGGGCTCATACATGGTCTTGGTTTTTCCTTGTATTTTAAGGCAATTTTGGGAAGTGAAGACAGTATTTTGATGCCATTATTTGCATTCAATGTAGGTGTCGAGTTAGGTCAATTATTGATAGTTGGTTTCATTATGTTGTTGTCATACATTTTTATAGAAAAATTAAAACTTCCTCAGCAAAAATGGACCGTAGTTATTTCATTACCATCGATTATGATTGCAATCTACTTGCTATCCCAACGTTAATATCATATCAAGAATGAAATTTCTCTAAAATCAAAGTGCTTTACTGTATCATTTGAAATAATCAAAAGTTTTCCTGAATCATCAATGCCATTGATGATGCCATGTATAATGCTATCGTCGAGCAACTTGTAGTCGGCAGGAATCCCAAATCTATACATAGCATTCAAATAAAGCTCCTTTAAGTAATTATAATGCAATCCCTTCATTTTTAAATAATAATACTCAAGTCTAGAAGAAAGTTGAAGTCTTATTGATTCACATTCGAAATTTGCACCTTTTAGTTGGAATAATGAAGTTGGATTTGGCAAGATTTCTGGAAAACTATTTTCATTTACATTGATACCTATGCCAATCACATGCGCGTATTTCATAACTTCGAGCAGTGATTGGACCAAAATGCCAGCAATTTTCTTATCGTTTACATAAATATCATTAGGCCATTTTATTTTTACATCAGTGGTATATTGACAAATCACATCATATACAGCTAACGAAGCGACAATATTGAGCAGAAACTGATCAGTGACTTTGATGAATTTTGGATAAAAGATATAAGATATTAATAGGTTTTTGCCCTGACTACTATGCCAATACCTGCCAATTTGTCCGCGTCCGGCTGTCTGATAGTCAGAAAAAATACAAGTTCCTTCTTGTGGATTGGTTTTTGATAACAAATCTAAAGCATGAGCATTAGTCGAATCGACCTCGGGAAGAAAGATGGCATTTTTGCCAGTGAAGAGCGTTTCAGGTACATTCATTAGGTTGTTTTTATTATATTTGCGGCGTAATATTAATTCAAAATTAAGATATTGAGAAAAAAAAGTATTTCTACATTACCGGTCAATGGTGACAGCGATTTGAATCACTGGATAATTGATGCTATACAGGACATAAAAGGTAAAAATATAGTAAAGTTGGATCTGAGGTCGTTGGACGATGCTCCGGCTGACTATTTTATTGTATGCGAAGGCGATTCTTCCACGCAGGTGAAGGCCATTTCTGACAATATCGGGAGGAAATTGAGGGATAAATTGGGCATCCATCCCAATCACACTGAGGGTATGGATGGTGCAAAATGGATACTTGTGGACTTTTTGACACTGTGGTTCATGTATTCTATCCTGAGACTCGAGCATTTTACGAAATCGAAGATCTGTGGAGTGATGCCAAATTTACACAATACGAAAACATATAGTTTGTAGCCTATAAAACTACTTAATACTAATTCTGTTATATAAGAATCATAATTATTTTAAATGGATAATAATCAGGAAAATAATAATCAGGGCAATAAAAATGGCCCTAATAAATTCAATATCAATTCTTACTGGATCTATGGTTTGATCATTCTCGGCATTTTTGCAGTCAATGTTTTTGTATCTATGAACTCACAAGTAGAGAATGTAGATATCAATGCTTTTGAAGAAATGGTCAAAAGAGGTGAAGTTGACAAAATTGAAATCATCAACGAGAAACTGGTCAATGTGTTTGTTAGAAAAGAGGTCATTGACGCCAAGTATCCAAAACTGAAAGAAAGTCAGTTATATGGTTTAAATCCGCATTTCAAATTTACTATTGGTGACATAGGCAATTTCGAAAATAAATTAGATGATTTGAAAGCAGATGGATTTCCTGTGAAATATGCCATGAAAACCGAATCTAATTATATTGGTCAGATTATCAATTGGTTGCTACCGTTTTTGTTGTTGATTGGTTTATGGCTTTTCATCATGAGACGAGTTAGTGGAGGCGCTGGTGGTGCAGGTGGACAGTTATTTAATATCGGCAAATCCAAAGCTACGCTTTTTGACCAAAACGCTAAAGTCAATATCACCTTTGCAGATGTAGCTGGGCTCAATGAAGCTAAGGTAGAAGTGATGGAAGTGGTTGATTTCCTTAAAAATCCAAAGAAATATACATCATTGGGTGGTAAGATACCAAAAGGTGTCTTGCTTGTCGGCCCTCCAGGTACTGGTAAGACGTTGCTTGCCAAAGCCGTAGCTGGTGAAGCAGGTGTGCCATTCTTTTCTATTTCAGGTTCTGATTTCGTGGAGATGTTTGTGGGTGTAGGTGCTTCGCGGGTGCGAGATTTATTTAAGCAAGCAAGAGAAAAAGCTCCTTGTATTGTTTTCATTGATGAGATCGACGCCATAGGTAGAGCTAGAGGTAGAAACGCAATCCAAGGTGGCAATGACGAAAGAGAAAATACACTCAATCAATTGCTAGTAGAGATGGATGGATTCAGTACAGATAAAGGTGTCATCATGATGGCAGCGACCAATAGACCTGATATTCTAGACTCAGCCTTGATGAGACCGGGTAGATTTGACAGACAAATCGGGATAGATCCGCCTGACATTACAGGTAGAGAAGAGATCTTTAAGGTACATCTTCGGTCTATTAAAGTAGCACCTGATGTCCAACCAGCTGTTTTATCTGAAATGACACCAGGATTTGCTGGCGCAGATATTGCGAATATATGTAATGAAGCGGCATTGATTGCAGCCAGAAGAAATAAAACAGAAGTGGATCTTGATGATTTTAATTATGCCTTGGATCGGGTTATCGGTGGATTGGAAAAGAAAAACAAGCTTATATCTCCCAAAGAAAAAGAAATTATCGCTTTTCACGAAGCAGGACACGCCATATGTGGTTGGTTTTTAGAGCATGCCAGTCCATTGGTAAAGGTGACCATCGTACCTCGTGGTATGGGCACATTGGGCTACGCACAGTATCTTCCCAAAGAAGAATATATCATTCGTACAGAACAATTATTAGATAGGATGTGTATGACACTAGGCGGTAGAGCTGCTGAAAGGATCGTGTTTGACAAAATATCTACAGGTGCACAAAATGACCTTGATCAAGTAACTAAGATGGCTTACGGCATGGTCACAGTGTATGGTATGAACAAAAATGTAGGCAATGTTTCATTTTATGCAATGTCACAAGATCAGTTTAATAAGCCATATTCTAATGAAACCGCTAGATTGATTGATGATGAAGTCAGAGGGCTGATAGAAGCACAATATATGCGTGCTCAGACACTTTTGACAGAAAAGAGGGAAGAGCTAAATTTATTGGCAAATACATTATTGGAGAAAGAAGTTTTGTTGAAATCAGATGTAGAGCGGCTTATAGGACCGAGACCTATGCCTATTGACGAATTGGCAATAAAAAATATCGCTTTGAGCTGAGATTTAGCGTAATATAGTATAAAAAAGGGCATAAGATCATAGGTTTTATGCCCTTTTTTTATTTGTCATGATACTATTAGAATTATCCCAAAAACTTGTATTTATCTTTTGAATCTAAAACTTAATTTATACCTTTACAAAATAAATACACAATCGGCTAATGAATAAAAAAATAAAGGCTGGTATGCGCAATATCCAGACTACCGAAACGACCCTTACGACCAAAGAAGAAGGTATTAAACCCGTTTTTTCAAACTTAATTTTGTACGTTTTATTGGCTATAATTATAGCTGTGTATGCCTTTATTAGATTTCGAATGAAAGATGTGCCATTAGAAAGGGATGAAGGTAGTTATGCATATATTGGTCAATTGTTATTGGATGGAAAAATCCCTTATGTTGATTTTTATGAGATGAAATTGCCGGCATTATATTATCTATATGCATTGATTGTCAAGCTTACTGGAGCAAGCGCAAGTGGACTCCATATCGGTATGATGTTGATTTGTCTTTTAACTTCTGTTTTGGTGTATTATACAACCAAAAATTTATTCAGGCACGAAGCTGCTATTGTGGGTGCATTGGCATATAGTGCTTTTTCACTCTCATTTTATTTTTTTGGGTTTACAGCCCAAGCAGAACACCTGGTCAATTTTCAAATAATACTGGCCTATTTTTTCCTATCTAGGGCATATCTTGATGACAAGTGGTACTGGTGGTTGCTGGCTGGTTTAGTATTTTCGAATGCCGTATTTACAAAACAAGCTGGCGCAACATTTGCCTTGGGTTATTTATTGATCATGGCTATGGCAGTGAAAAAAAATCATGACAATGACTACCTGAAAAATGCAATGCAACCCATATTGTATTCTGCCATTGGTAGCATGATTGTGGTAGGATTTTGGGTCGGCTTGATGTATGCTTATGGTGTACTCGATGAAATGATATTTTGGGTAATGGACTTTCCGAAAGGATATACACAATTATTTACTTGGGATACCAGGAAGGAAATCTTTTATGATAATTTATCTACCATATTTTCTAATTATCCACTTTTATGGATCATGGGATTTGTCGGTCTAATTTTTGGTATCATCAAATCACAGACAAGGTTGGCAGCAGTTTTTGCAGTATCATTGATAATAAGTGCCATTATAAGTGTGATGCCGGGATATTATTTTTATCCACATTATTGGCTGTTCTTTTCTATTCCAATAGCATTTGTTGCTTCATTTGGGATGTCTATGTTGCTCGATTTGATCAAAAATGGGAAGACTACAGTTTTGACGATCGGTATTACCATAATGTCTGTTATAATTATTTTTGCCAGCGATCTTGCAAAGAACAAAAAATATTATTTTTCTAATAAAGTTGATAAAATTTCGAAAAATGCCTATGGTATAAATCCATTTGTGGAATGTAAAGAAATAGCCGAATATCTTGCCAAAAAATCAAAAAAAGGTGATGAACTGGTAGTGATGGGTTCGGAGCCACAGATTAATTTTTACACAGGAATGCGCTCACCCACAAGGCATTTTTTTATGGGATTCCTTACCAAAGGGCGAATAGAAGAAGCGGAATGGACTGCGGAAGCAAAAAAAGATATAGAGACGAAGAAGCCTCGGTTTTTTGTTCATGTTACCCATCCATTCTCATGGGCATATGTTGATGGTGTAAAGACGGATTTGTTTGATTGGAGCATTGCACATGCCAGAGAAAATTATGACCTGGTAGGCATCGCCGACCTCAAGAGTACGGGGACAATTTATGCTTGGGATGATCAAGTCAATAATTATCCTCCTGCAAATCCAGGAGATATGAGGATTTTTGTCTTCGAACGCAAAAAGCAATAATATGCAGGTACCATTTGTAAATTTTGGGCCAGTGGTTAGTGAAGTAAAAAGTGCTTGTCATGATGTGTTAAATGAGTTTTTAGAGCACGGACATTTTGTATTAGGACAGATGACTACCGAATTTGAGCATTCGTATGCTGCATTTTGTGGTACCAAGTATTGTGTTGGTGTGAGCAATGGTTTGGATGCATTGTGCTTATCACTTAAAGCGATTGGTATCGGGCAAGGTGACGAAGTGATCGTACCATCCAATACATATATTGCCACTATTTTGGCCATCATCCATGCCAATGCTAAACCTGTGTTGTGCGAACCGGATGCTCTAACTTATAATATAGATCCACAAAAAATTGAACCACTTATCACAGCAAAGACAAAAGCGATCATGCCTGTACATTTGTATGGACAAGCCTGTGAAATGGAATCAATAATGCGTATAGCTATAGAATACAATTTGGCGGTAATAGAAGATAATGCACAAGCGCAAGGTGCTACCTATGATGGGAAGCATTGTGGTAGTTTCGGGATAATCAATGCCACTAGTTTCTATCCAACCAAAAACATAGGTGCATTTGGAGAAGCGGGAGCGATCACCACTGATCATGAGGAAATCTATAAAAAGGCAAAAATTATTAGAAATTATGGTTCAGAAAAGCGATATCATAACGAATTGGCTGGACATAATTGGCGGATAGACGAACTGCAAGCTGGCTTTTTGCGTGTAAAATTATCCTATTTGGCACAATGGCAAAATCAGAGACTACATATAGCATCTGAGTACCATCGACGATTAAAGGAAATTGGTGATATTCAGCTTCCCAAGATCGCAAAAAAGGCCAGCCATGTATATCATCTTTTTGTGATTCAAACTACCAAGAGAGACGCATTAAAGGTTTTTTTGGAAGAACATGGCATTCAGACATTGATTCACTATCCAATACCACCACATCTGCAGAAGGCATTTATAGGATACGATTTTCATAATTTTCATTATCCTATTGCTGAAAAATTAGCAAAGCAAATGCTGAGCCTTCCGTTGTATCCTGGTATGACTGATGATCAGATCTCATATGTTTGTGATATTGTCAAAAGATATTACCATGGCTAAAATAAGCATTATCATACCTTGCTACTTCAATCAAGATAATATTCCAGCTACAACCGAAAAGCTCTTGGAAGTAGAAAAAATGTATCCTGTAGGAACTGACATCGAATATGTTTTTGTAGATGATGGCTCTACAGATAATACACTGACTGAATTGTTGAAATTCCATTATTCATTACCCGAGCGTACGAAAATAATAAAATTGGTCGCAAATGTGGGATCTTACAACGCAGTCTTGGCCGGAATAAGCAATGCCCAAAGCGACTGTATAGCCGTGATTTCTGCAGACCTACAAGATCCACCGGAATTACTACCTGAGATGTTTGGTCATTGGATCGATGGTCACAAGCTGGTTTTGGCCCATAGAGAAAAGCGAAATGATCCTTGGATTGACAAGATATTTTCCAACTTTTTTCATAAAATTATCAAGAAGTACGCTGTCCGAAATATTCCGGAAGGTGGTTTTGATGTTGTGCTATTCGATAAGGAATTACAAAAAGAATTGGTTCGTATGCAAGAAAAAAATACAAATATTTTTTATCTGATGCCTTTTTTGGGGTACAAACCATATACAATTAAATACGAAAGACGAAAAAGAGATTTGGGTAAATCAATGTGGACTTTTCAAAAAAAAATAAAATTATTGATTGATTCATTCATTGCATTTTCATTTCTGCCTATTAGGATTATCTCTATTTTAGGTCTTGGATTGGGTATTTTAGCAACATTATATGCATGTATTCTTATCGTTTTGAGACTTACAGGTATCATTACTGTAGAAGGATGGACGGCGATCATGGTAGTTATACTTTTTGTTTCTGCTTTCCAAATGATTGCCATGGGCATTATTGGTGAATATGTTTGGCGAACCTTGGATACAGTGCGTAATCGACCAATTTATCTTATTGACAAGATCTTTTCAACTCAAAATACAGAGAATGAGAAATCAAGCTAAAGCGCAGTTGATTCATTTTGTACAAATAGGGAACCAAGAAATTGGATATATATCTATCGCCGAATTGGCCCGCGATGTTCCATTTGAAGTGCAAAGAATATTTTGGACCTATGATACACCTACAGGCGTCTTACGAGGTAAACACGGCCACAAGGAGACAGAGATTGTATTAGTTGCTGTAAAAGGGTCTATTAAGGTGATGACAGAAGACATACATGGCAACAGAAAAGATTTTTTGCTAGATGATCCAAGCATCGGTTTGTATTTGCCACCTCAAATATGGCATACGATGACCTATAGTAACGAAGCTATACAATTGGCTTTGGCTAGTACACCATATGACGAAGCCGATTATTTAAGAACAAAAGGAGAATTTATTTCATTTTGGAAAACTAAGATAAATGAAATTTAATAATAGAAATGTCCACATAAGTCCCGATGCAGTGATCGGACAAGGTGTCAAAATCGGCGACAATACCACTATTTACCCTAATGTGGTGATCGGCGATGATGTTACTATATGTAATGATTGTATTATCGGCGAACCATTAAGTTCCTATTACACGGATGGAGTTTATATTAATCCAAAAACAATAATTGGTAATGGATCACTTATTCGTTCACATGCCATCATTTATTGTGGTTCTACATTTGGTGCAGGATTTTCTACAGGCCATAGAGTTACCATAAGGGAATACTCAACTTTTGATGTAAATTGCAGAGTGGGTACACTGAGTGATATTCAAGGCCATACTACTTTTGGTGTTCATTGCTGGCTGCATAGTAATGTGCATATAGGACAAAAGTCCACAGTGGGAAATTTTGTATTCATTTATCCATATGTCGTATTTACAAATGACCCAACTCCACCATCGGATGTTTGTATTGGTCCTACCATTGGTGATTATTCACAAATAGCTGTAGGATCAGTCATTCTTCCTGGCATAACTATAGGTCAACATTGCTTGACTGGTGCAGGCAGTATTGTCACAAAAAATGTTGAAGATTACCAATTGGTTGTAGGAAATCCCGCAAGAGTGGTAAAAGACGTAAGAGATATTTTGGATGGAAATGGACAACCAAAATACCCTTGGCCTCCAAGGTTTGACCGAGGTATGCCGTGGTCTGAGATAGGGTATGATGCTTGGCTGAAAAGTATTGAACAGTAGAAGCTACTTGCAAATTTATTTTTGGATTGTAATAAATCAAAAATACACATAAATTTTATTGCATATCTTAGAAATAACAAAGGGGCACTAATTTAAAAATGCCCCTTTGTCTGTCATAAGAGATCTACTTACTCAGACATGAGTATAAGTGACTGTCATAAAAATAACAGAAATACTCAGCAAAATGAAAGCGAGTACAAATCGTGGATCTCTGAACAAAAATTCGTCTTTTTTGGTCAACATTATATGAGAATTGTGATGGTTATCAAGGTATAATTTGGGATATCTTTATATCTGTTCGTCTGATGTCATTATGCCAAAAATAATACCATAAGGAAAATTAGTAATATGAAAACTAACCCAAAATTGTAGGTGTATTTTGGGTTATGCTTTATGTGTAGTTTTTTAGCAGGGCATTGTTATCAGTTAATCAGATGACTTTATATGTTATAATTTTTTAAATTGAAGTTTTGCCTTATACGAAGGATGTTAAAATTACCCTAAAAGGGTTAGTAAATTTATTTTTTGAGCAAATTTGTAATTGACTACACAAACAGATATTTTGAAAAAATATACTTGAATATGTTTAATTCAAATTTAAAATGGGATTTTATCTAAACATATGAAACGAAAAAAAATGGCTTTCCTAAATTATTCTGATAAATTTTTGCTTTTTGGCTGATATTCAACTTTTTAAATGTAATAGTGTTTTCTATTGATTATGTAACTTTAAAACAATTTAATTATGCAAATTAATTTTAGATTCTCGCTATTTTTACTTCTTATTTCGTCTGTCATCTTTCTTACCTCTTTCAGCTACAAAAAGTCATTACAGAAAGGCTATTTAGTGTACAAAGACGGAACAAAAAAAGAAGGCCTAATAAGTCCTTTTACAGGAGTGGATGTAAATATTAAGATTAAAAAGGATGAAAAAGCAAAGGCTGAAAAAGTAAGTACTTCTCTTTTGAAATATATCGTTTTAGAAAATGAGAAGGATCATTCATTTGATACACTACATGCTTTGAAAATTGGGATACATTTTATGTCAAAATTCAAAATCCATGATGATATACAATTAGCGCACCGAATTTATAACTCAGATAAAGTTGAAGGATTTGTAGTGTATTATTCAGATTATGATTTTTATGGTCCAGGGAGATCATTTATGCCTAGTAACAATATGATAATTTATACCAGAATGCCAAATCAGGATTACATGGTCTGGATGTCAGAAAAAATGAGTGGAGGTATAGGTATTAGCATTAATAAAATAATGCGGACCAATTTCAAAAAAGAAATCAATGGCCGATGTCCTGCTATGGACAAACAAATAGATGAAAAAGGATATAAGATCGAAGATTTTATAGAAATGCTTCAAGAATACGATAAAATGTGTCAATAACGACACAATGCTCAATTAAAAAAGGCCATCTGTGTACAACAAATGGCCTTTTTTCAATACCTCAAATATAGTGAAAACTACTTCAATACTGTGACATCACCTGCACGTTGTTCTGTACTACCATCCTTAAATAATAATTCGATCTGATAGACATAAACGCCAGGAACTACTGGTTGATTCTTAAATGTACCATTCCAGAACGAGGTTGTTTGCGTTGGTGACAAATCTTTGGCAGTAAATAAAAGATTGCCCCATCTATCATAAATGCTATATTTCGTAACCAAGCTCACTTCATCACAGTTGATACTGAAATAAGAATTTCCAGTACTACTCGAAGGTACTACAATATTCGGAATACATTCAGGTTTGATGCGTTTTATGTTGACTATAATTACATCATTAGCCATACAACCGTTTTTGTTGATGACAGTGACTGAATATTCGGTATCATCAGTAGGTTGCACCAATAGACTTGGTTTGTTTTTATTAGTGGTGATTTCTACACCATTGGCTTTCCAAGTTACACTTTGTGCTGTTAACGGATCATATTGTCCTGCAATCGTGAGCAATGTGTCTTCACCTAGGTTTATAATCATATCAGGACCTAACTTTACAGTAAATAAAGGTGGCTCTATGATGTTGATTACTGGATAGCGGTCATTGACACAGCCATTGGCATCTTTGACCAATACTTTGTAGCTTCCTGATTTCAAATTGGTCAAAGCAAGCGTACTACCATAGGTAGCGCCGCCATCAAATGAAATCTGATAAGGTGCTTTGCCACCTTTTATATTGCTCAAAACTATCGATCCCGTCTGACCGAAACATTCTATTGTGTCTATTGTAATGTCAAAGAGTGGAAGATCTTCTTCAAGGATAACTGTGACTTCATCAGAAGCTGCGCACTTGGTAACTGTGTCTCGTACTGTCAATGTATAAACGCCACCTTCGAGGACAGTAAATTGTTTTTTGGTTCCGATAATATCATTTGCCTTCTTCCATTCATACACGATATTTGTCCCAGACGAAGACAAGTCAGTACCGATGATGGCTGATTGTACTGAACAATTTAATGTTTTGTCTGAACCAGCATCTGCTATTGGTAAGCTATTGATTTTTATAATGACATCTTCTTGGTCATCAGGACATGGTGCTTGTCCAGTTTGTGCATATCTGAATGTATAAGTTCCTGCAGGACGATCTAGTAGATTAAAAGTACCATTCTGAGCATTAAATCCAGTGTTTCCACCACTTATAACAGTCCATGTGCCACCAGTATTTTCATTGTCGAGCCTATCGAACAAATTGATGATGTCAGTAGCACCTACGCAGAACTCAGCGCCTCTCGCAGCTCCAGCACTTTTTTGACTAAATACTGTAATAATAATTTTCTTGGATCCCGGACAAGGTGCAGGCGGAGGCGTATTTAGCTCATAATAAAGCTCATATAAACCAGCAGGTAGATTATTGAGATTAAGTACTCCATTATTAATGATGATTTGTGTACTTAATGACTTCCATGTTCCTGGTTTAGGGTCGCTGTAAGGCTTAAGATCAAATGTAACACTGGCCGTACAAATATTTGGTATCTGGCCTAATATGATTTGTTCACAACTACAATCCACAACTTCAACTTGTGCTGGAATACTGACATTGACACAAGGTGCAATCGAAGGAACTGAATATAGATAGTTGATCACACCTAATGTTTGACCCACATAACTGATATTTGTAAAGCTGGCTAAATCTACACCATTTGCATCCTGCCATTTTCCATTGCCTGTAGTAGATATGAGTAAATTTCTCAAATCCATCGAAGAAGGTCCAGTCGACGAAATAGCATTACAAACTATGGTATCTTTTGTGACGGCCGTATTTTGTTTTTCTATCCTTAAGGTCACCGTTGAATCTTTTTTACAAGTTCCTGCTGGTGCTGGAATCAAACTGAATTTTAACGAATAATTACCTTCAGGTAATCCAGATGCGTCCAGGATATTGCCAGGTGTGCTGACGATGTTTCCAGTCTGGCTATTACTCACAAGCCATACACCAGGTGAGTTTCCATTTCCTTCTAGGGAATTCAAATTTAAGATTCCACTTGAATTACATAAAGGCTGTGGCGCACTAACTTTTATTGGAGGACATTGGCAATCAGCCACAGTCACTACCACTTCGGCTGTCACAGGAGTACAAGGTGCTGTAGCATTTCTAGTATAGGTAAATTTAAAGACTGATCCAACTGGTTGTGCGATAAAGTCCACAATGCCTTGTGGATCAATTGCTAAGGTTGGTGTCCCAGATGTTTGTATCCATTGACCTGATGAAGTATATCCTGGTTTTAACAAATCATATAATCTTACTGTCGTAAAGCCATTTCCAGAGTTGATATTACATGCAGTAGTCGCATGATCTGTTTCTGCATTAGGTTGCAGTGAAATTGTCACTGGTGCATCAAATTTATTGGTACATCCAGCTATTGGGTTTGTAAGGGTAAAAGTAATATTATAAAGACCAGTAGGTTGATTCAATGCATTGAAATATCTACCTTGTGTTACAGCTCCGACTAATGTAGATGACCACACACCCGTAATTCCAGCTGGCGTAGTTGTCAGTACACTGCTACTATTTAGATCTACAGGCGTATTGTTTCCATTGCAGAGTGTTAAAGGAGTAATTGCGATTACTGGACATTTGCAATCTCTAACGATGATTTTAAGGTCGATAGAATCATTTTTACAAGGTGATAGTGCGGTATTAGTAATAAAACGGTAAGTAAGTTGATCACCCGGATTAAGTCCCTTTGTGTCAGCCGTTGCTGGTGCTGTAAACGCTGATATAGGTCCTGTTACCAATTTCCAAGTTCCAGGTGCACTATTGGCATCTACCAAGGTGTTTAAATCGAGCGTGGTGCTTCCCGTTGCATTGTCATTGCACAGAGTCGTCTGATTTGTAGTGAGAATGGCTTCCGGACTATCATATACGATGACATCGACAGTTGGTTTACAGTTCGGTGTAAGATTCCACTCGATGGTATATGTGCCCGCAGTCAGCCCATTAGGATTGAAGATATTATTTGTCAAAGTAATTCCTGTCGGATTGATGACACTAAATGTACCTCCCAAACCAGGATTACCTTTTCTTGTAGTCATATCTACTGGACTTGAGCCTGCATTACAAAGTGGCCCTGTTGGTAAAATTTGTGGACATTGACAAGCATTTACTGTTACTAAAAGTGTGTCTTTGACATTTACACATGGTGAAATTGCATTTAATGTTGTAAACTCAAACTGATAGTTCCCTGTAGGAATACTAAGAAAGCTTACATTGGTTGGATCTGTGGTGAAATCGACACCAGATGTTGTAATTTCACGCCAAGACCCTTGTGTTCCAGCAGGGCTTATTTGTGCTGTGAAATTGATAAAACTTGGGCCAAAGCCGTCATTTGTTCGACATACAACAATAGGAGATGTTGGCAATGTTAACGCAGGTGTTATATTATTTATAACAGTAACTGTATCATTTCCAGTACATGTAGATTTTGTGACATTTACCCAGAAATTACCTCCTGTATTGACCGTTATAGTCTGGGTCGTAGCACCTGTATTCCATAAATAGGTATCAAATCCTGCACCTGCATCTAAAGTTCCGTTAGCACCATCACAGATACTGAGTTCATTTATATTTGGAGTCAAGTTGCTGCTCACGATTATACTTACAGGAATTTGGGTCTTGCACCCTTGAGGAGATGTCCCTTCTAAAGTATAATTTCCCGCCATTGATGTAGTCAAGGTTGCACCCGAAATAGTAGAGCCACCTTGTGTCCAAGTGAATGTTGTGCCAGGTATATCACTACTAGCTGTAAGTGTTGTCGATTGCCCTGTACATATTGATGTTGATCCAGAAAAGCTAATGACGGGCGCTGGATTTACAGTAATTGTGGCTGATGCAATATTTTTACATCCATTAGATTCTGTAGCTGTGACTACATATGTGGTGGTAGATGAAGGACTTACTGCAATACTTGAAGTCGTACCTCCATTGGACCAAACATATGAAGTATATGCAGTGGCATTTGATACCATTATTGTTGCAGGGCCACCATTTACACATCGCTGCGTATTTCCAGCGAGGATTACTGGCGTACTGTTGGCTACAATTACTGTAAGGGTACGCTCTATGATACAACCACTTCCTGAATATGTTATGAGTTTAAAACAATTGCCATAAACAGTCATATCAATATCTTCGAAAGTTGAAGTGTTATTATACATCGTACCAATGTAGGTATCGTCACAAGCATATAATTCAAATCTGTCCAAACCTGTACTACTACCACCGATATCAAAATTTCCCACTAAATCTACCAAACTACTACCGCAAGCAACTTGCAAATAGGTAAAGGTCACATTTGGTCCTTGATCGACAGATACAAATGCTTCTGCTGTTCCTGTACATCCCCATGAGTCTGTCACTGTAAGTAACAAAGTACCTGATGTATTTTGAGATGATTCTTCTAGCAAGTTATATTGGTCATCCCAAGGTGAGAAGAAAGGAGTTCCAAATCCAACTATACCAGGCGGATTGGTCCAAGTTAACGTGTATGGAGCCAAACCTGAATTTACTGTAGCATATATTGGATTTGAGTTACCTACAACTCCATCTTTACATGCGATTATTTCCGTAGGATCGATGGAGACAGTTACTGGATCTTTTATATCTACTTCTACGGAAGCTGTACCAGTACATCCATGATCATCGGTGATGGTAACATAGTAAGATGTAGGTGATTGAGGGCATGCTTGTACAGTTTGTCCTGACCCATTAATACCTTGACCTGACCATTGAAAATCTACATAAACACCAGTTCCTCCGGTTGGATTTGCCGTAAGTGGTACACAATCTCCAGGATTACAAACGTAAGCTGGATTTGGTGAAATGGTAGCTTCGATATTTGGATAAACCGTAACTAAAATAGTTACTGGCGGGCTTTGACAGACTTGTCCTGGGATAGTACCATAAACAGTGTATGTCACAATCTGAGGTGTTGTGGTAAGATTTACTAATGTCTCCAAAAGATTCATTTGACCGAATGGGAATGTACCACTTAGAGTTTCTCCTGTTACATTTGGATTATCAGTAGTTGTTAAGATAATATCTGCGGTTGGATCACTTGCTGTAGCAGTTACCAAAACTGGAACGCCACTACAAGTCTCTTTATCTTCTTTGTCAATAGTGATCAATGAGTTACATGCCGCTACACCTTGCCATTCGAATGGAGTAGATAATCCACAAGACAAATTTGTCCAACATCCTGTCTCTCCGTCAGCAAAGGAAAACATAGTAAGCCTTAGTCTTGCCATTTGGCATTCAGCCGCTGTTTCAAACTCTTTTACTTTTAGGTCAAAACAAACATTAACATTCTGACCAGATCCACAGCCTGCTGGCAAGCCCCAAGCGGTATCCGGATTACTTCCATCAGTACAGTCAGGTCCAGAGCCTGGCGAAGACCAATACCATCCTGCTGGCATATCACCGCCTGCAGCCAAGCCTCCTGCTCCCCATGATAAGCCAAGGCTGCCATCTGGTAAGAAAAAAGGACTATATATTGTAGATGCAAAATTATAATGAACCACGCCCTCGTTTAACCAAACTGCACCGCCGGGACCAGGTTGACTTGACAAAGGAAGTGCAACAAGATCCCATCCTTCATACACGACGGGTACAATACCCTGTATCCATTGACAATTGTTACCATTTGGAGGTACTGTACCTCCAGGAGAGACTATAAAATTTACGTTATAACAAAAGTGTACCGTTTCTCCAGCACAAAATGGTCCAGTAACGGGTTCACCTGGGTGTTCAGGTCGAGTAACATCAAGTGTTGCGCTATAACAATCAAATGCTCCCGCATCAAAAGCGTTAACACATACCGAAAAATTATCATCTAAATTATCTCCACCTGCAGCTTCTACTCGTACGATTATTGTTCCTGAACCTACTGGAGCAGGATCTGTTATTGCTCCTGAAAAACAGGATACAAATGGACTAAAACAATCGTTAGCAATACTAATGATTGGTGAGAAAGAAGCGTCCGTAACCTGAACCACTATGGCACTGGCTGTTGTAGGATCCACATTGAATACATAGTATGTTGCATTCCCATCAGGATCACAAGCACCATCACCACAGACGGACAAATTACAACCAGGAAGGCATGCTTGTCCACCAGTAGGTACTGTGGTGGATGGAGCAGATGCACAATCTACAGCTGATGCACAAGAACCGGTATGAGGTACGGCTGATAAAGAAAATGTACCACAAGTAGCAGCAGATGAACCCACGCGGATGTATATATTATTGGTTTCAAAATCTAGACATCTTAAAGTTACACTTATAGCTGAATTATTACATGAAGGTCTGAAATCTGCATTTGGCAAAGGGCTTATCGCATTGCAATCTGTGCCAGAAAAAGCTTCTACAACAAATGGGGCTGACATTGAAGTATTTGTAAAGCTTAGATCAATTGATACAACTCCAGGAGAAGCAGGTATAACAAACCAAACTGAGGCCTCAGAGCCAGCACATTGGCTTGCCACTTCCTGATTTGCGCAACAAGTGGTATTTTGTGTTGCTGTACCAATTGTTTCTGCAGTACATGGTGTATCATTTGGTGGTGGTACATTCTCAGTTATTGCAAATGAATATGCAGTACCCGAGGCATGACCTACAGCAATGTAATATGTTGCGCCTCCTGTGACTGGTACAGATGTGGTATTTGATGTTACACAACCAGCGCCAGGTAGTTGGCTTGGGCTATTAGATCCGCATGGTGATGATTCGAAAATACCCAAATATGCACCACCAGTAATATTTGTTATATCAATAGAAGTTGCATTGGCATCTATTGTTATAGTATGCCAAGTGGTAGGATCTGTCCCGAAATTGCAACTTCCTATAGAAAATAACTCATCACATGCGTTTGTATTATTGCCAGAAATGGTTACAGGTTCACAAGCTACCAATGCGTGGGCAGTCGCATTGTCACATAGATCATTTCCTGGAGCCGATGGTCCACCTGTAATTTGGCTTACAGATATATTAAAATCACCAGCATTAGCAGATGATGTGGCTATTTGTAAATTATATGTGCCTGGAGGAATACAAAGTATTTGTGTGGCTGCTCCTACCGTAAAGCAACCTTCACCAACCGCAGTGGTACCACAGCCTGTAACAGCTAATGTACCAGCGCCGCTTCCTGTCATTGGGTCAGAGCCTGTTCCCGTTACTGTAAACTCTATCCCACTATTTCCTGCATCCACGGTTACAGTAAACCATACAGATGCTTCATAAGCGGTTGATGCACAGTTTAATGAGTAATCAGGGCCAGCACAGTTGTTTGTTGCCGCCGCACTACCACCTGATCCTAAATCAATATTTGCTACCTCACAATCATCATTAGCTGGTGATTGTGTTACTGTAATTGTAATATTATCTGTTGCAGTACATCCATTGCCATCTGTCACGGTAACCGTCCAAGGTCCGTTATGCTGAGTAAAATCTGCAGACCCAATATTGAGCGGAGATCCTGCACTTGTTCCGCCTGGTAGTGTCCAGTCATACTGTAATGTTCCACTTCCGGTACCTGCTACTACAAGATTTATAGGATCGCCTTCACAAATCGTAAAATCTAAAGGTGAATTTCCATTGTTTACATTTTGAATCTCTACTCCAGTTGGAAGTGGGTTTACGGTCAAAGTGATTGTTGAAGTTGCATAACAACCAGTTGTTGCGTCGGTTACTCTAGCATAAATTGTGCCATCTGTGCTTTGATAAGCTGTACTCAAAGGATTGGTATTCATCATTGCATCAGCTGAAGTTGCATGGTAACTAATGGTTATTCCACCAGAAGCATTTACATCAGGATCTGCATCGGTCAGTATGAAATCTCCTATATTCCCACCAGGCGTATTTTCGCATACTTCAAGTGTAGCATTATTTGCTGTTGGTGGATTATTAATATTAATTGTCTGAGTTGCAGAATCAGTGCATCCATTAGCGTCAGTTACTGTTACAGTATAAGTACCTCCATTGCTAGCAGCACTCATTATGACAGTTAAGGTATTGGAAGTATTGGAAAGCGGGCCGCCATTTAGTTCCCACGCATAGCTAGTAGCTCCAGCAGGCGTGGCTGTTAATGTAAAATCATCACCCAAACAAACTTCTCCATCATTGCTTGCATTTGGCTCTGTTACAGCAAGTGATGCGGATACAGTGGAAGGTCCAGAACTAACAGTTATATCAAAATTACCTGCATTGGCAGTAAGACTTGCTACTTGAATTAAGTATGTTCCAGCCGCAAGGCAATGAGAGGACCACTACCCGTGCCTAATGGTGTACTAAAAGTACAATCAGCATATACACCAATGACTGGATTTATAATCGGCGGTGTACCAGCTGTCAAGTTTATACTGATGGTTTGATCTGGTGCCGACAATTGGTATTCGTACCATACCGAATTAAATGGCGTAATGCCTCCAGGTGCTGTTTCCCCTGCTTGAGATGTTGCTTCTATAGTGGTTCCAGAAGTTGTAACTCCATTACCCAGCATGGGAATTATACCTGTATTACAATCATCATTTGCTGGAGGCACGAGATTTGGGTGATTATTACTCTCTAGAAAAAGTAATACATTCCATTTGAAAACTTGGGGAGAAAAATCAAATGTAGCATATTTTGATTTAAAATTTAAATCGTAAATTTCAGCAGCATTGATCGTAATAAAACTACAAATTACAAATAAAGTAAAAATTAAATTTCTCATTAATTTTGGTTAAAGGCCTTGAAAAAATGCACTATTTTTTAAATAAACGAACTTCGTAAGGGGACGCTTTTATATCTGGGCTGTTAAATTGCGCACAGATAAAAATCAAAGTTAAGGTTTTGTAAATCAATCACAAAAAATCAATCAAAAAAGTTTATGTATTATAAATAAATATATAAAATATAATTTGGCAATTGTGTATAAAAATGGATTTATATATTTAGTTAGTGAATATTGTTGCTATTAAAAGAAATTATATATTAAAATAGGTTGATAGGACAGACATATATTTTTTTTACGAAATTATTTAATTTTCGGATTGTCAGTTTTATCATTTGTAATCAGAAACATGGTGTTCTTTCGCAATGAAAAATCCATCATTGCCTTGTTTTTGATATAAAGGCATCAGTAAAATACCATCAAAAGGAGCATAAACTGGTTCATCTTTGTATATTGCTAATAAAGTCCCTTTTTGGATTTTATCAAAATTTCGATACCCTGGTTTCATTTCCCATTTGTCGTTTTCATCTACCTGGTATCTATAGAAAACTTCTACAATTTTTGGCAATGTTTCACTTAGGTTTTTTAATATTTCATCGTGCTTATATGATACATCATGTGCTTCTATAACACCAATAGATCGCATAAAGTTGATAGTGGCGGCAATGCAGCGATTGACCGAAAGTGGATCATCGTGGTGTCCTCCTTCAAACGCAATCGCTGTGGTAGGAAGACCTGTGTTTTCTTCCTGAAAATAATGTAAAGTGGTCCCACTTATGCCGTAAAGTAACCCCAAAATCACCGGCGCGTGTATTTCATAAGCGATTCTTATACTCTCTGCTTCATTGGTGGAAATGCAAAATATACCTTCGGATGATGTAGTGTGTAGATCAAGCAAATATAATTTTTTTGATTTTGTAGTTGCCAATTCTGTCCCTATAATATCGAGCATGTCTTTGATTTCTAAGTCTTCATCTTGTAGCTCAGAATTATTTTGGGTTTTTAAAAAGTGGATATGTTCTGACGACCAGCATCTATTTATGTCTTTGGAAATATAACGCACTCCTTTGTTATAAGCCTTTAGATTGCCGACAAGGCCAATAATTTCTCCTTTATAGGTAAACTCAGGATTGGTGACAGGTTCTACTTCTAACATCTTAAAGAGTAAGCCCAAAGCCTTAACACCTGCTGGCTCATTGCCGTGCATTCCAGCTGTGATAACCACTAATGGGCCATCTGTTGTCCCTTTGTATTTACCTATTATTCTGTTTTCCACGATAATGTGATTAAAAAATTAAAGATGAGCCAAGATAAAACAAAGCCTTTTTATTTAATCACAAAACACCATAAAAATTATCCGTTTTTCGAATTGTTTGTTTCTTTGATGTCAGTTGAAATACTCCATAATTTTATCAATTTGTCATCACCCGCAGAAACAAGGATTTTGTCAGTTGGTAGCCAAAGTAATGTATTGACAGAGTGACGATGGCCACCTTTACTATGATCTACTGTCGCTATCGGAGTTAAATCATCAGCTTGCCAGACACGTACGTTATGATCTCTCGAAGCCGTAACTATTAATTTGTGTGATGGTATTTGGACGATCTTATTTATTGTGTACCAATGGGCTGGGATATCATATTTTATCGGATAAACTGATGATGTAGTACGCATTTTAAGATGTGCATCTCTACCACCAGAAAGCAAGATATTGTCACCATTCAATAATAATGAAAACACAGTATTTTCATGTGCATTTTTTATTATGTCAACAACTTCCCACGAATTTGTATCCAAAATATAAATATTATGATCACTGGAGCCGACGTATAATCGATTCTTTTTCTTGTCAAAGGCCAATGACCTGACACCTTGAGTGGAAAGTCGAACCGAAATCACAGGTTGAAAATTTTCTTGATTCCACACGCAAATGAAACCATCACCACTTGCCGTTATTACAGTGGATTCATCTAATGCAATGATGTCGAAGACACTATTTTTATGGGCTTTGAATTTTGATATTATTTTATTGTGGAACAAGTCTATCCAATACACAAAACCTAGAATATCTCCAGCAATCAATATTTTGCCATGATAATCAAGTGCACAACAAAAAAGCTTTGACTCTGAGTCGGCAATTAGCAAACCATCTTGGCTCTGACCTGTGGCATCCCAAGCGACTATCCAACCATCTCCTGCTACAGAATAAAATTTTTCTGCACCGGCATGATATCCTAAGCCATATACGGCACCGCGATGGCCTGAATATTCGTTTATTTTTGTGATTGTATGCGAAAAATGCAAAGTAATCTTAATTTTACCGTCTAATGATTAACCAAACGGATACATTAAAGTTTAACAAATTTCAAAGTAATATTTCAGGTGAGTCTTTTATTTAAGTCCGATCTTTTTCCGGAAGGCGTTTACGGTTTATGGCATACGAGTGAACCAGACGAATATTTTTTAGAAAATATGGAAATTTATTCAGATGAAAGAGCTGAATTTGACAAATTGAAGTCATCAAAAAGGTCTGAATGGCTTTCTTCAAGATATCTGCTTCATTTGTTATCTCAAAGATCGATCAGAGGTGCATGCAAGAAAGATGAATACGGCAAACCATACTTGGAAAATTCTCCTTACTTCATATCGATCAGTCATTCAGCAGATTATACTGCAGTAATCGCATCTTCAAAGTTGGTTGGAATCGATATTCAAGTTATTACACCCAAGATAGAAAGAATTATATCCAGATTTGCAAAAGAAAGCGAATATGCACAATACAATAGTCTATTGCATTATCATGTGATATGGGGAGCAAAGGAAGCTATGTACAAAGCTTACGGCAAAAAATCGCTTGACTTCAAGAAAAATATGCATGTCGAGTCTTTTGATTATAAGTCAGAAGGTTTCTTTTTTCGCGGATACGTAGCGAAAGGTGAGATTTTTCAAAATTATACTTTATTTTGCAGACAATTTCAAGATTTAATATTAGTATATGCCATCGACGAGTAATTCTATCCTACATTGGGTGATTTTTATTTTATGTATTCAGCTTTTTGCTTGTAAGTCTAAAACAAAGGATGAACCAGCCTTGGAACCTGAACAAGCATCTGTGTACGAAAGTGCTGAATTTCAAGACTTTTATCAAAAATTTAGTACGGACAGTGTGTTTCAAATGGAGCACATTGTGTTTCCCTTAGAAGGCATGAGAAGTCCCAAAGATAGCTTGGATATTATTGACCCTAATTTCAGATGGCAGCAAGATACATGGAAGATTCACAAGCCATATGATGATATGAATGGTACCTACATCAGGGAATTTATCGATATTCCGGGTATCGTCTCCGAACGAATTTCTGATGAGTCGGGGCAATATTCTATGGAAAGACGATTTGGAAAATTATCATCAGGATGGCATTTGATATATTATCGGGAAATGGGCCGATATTGATAAACTCATGATCGTTTTGCTTGTTTATACCATAAAAATGGTCGGTTGTGATACATTTATCCACAAAGAAGCCTGCCGTTTACCAATTATATTTTAATTTTGGCACTTTAAAACAACTTTATATAATGAATAAGAATCTTTTAATCCTTGGTTTTCTTACCATGTTTCTCACTGATATCTCGGCTCAGTCCTATTGGAAGAAAACTGATGAATCAAAAATCTCGCTTAGAAATGATGATGAACGAACAGTCATTCCAGAAAAATATGCCGTTTTCAATTTGGACGTAACAGCGATTAAGCATTATTTGCAATCCTGTCCATTGGAATTTACAACTTCAAAAGGTTTGACTTTGGATATTCCGATGCCTGATGGACAGTTGGAGAAGTTTGAAGTGTTTGAGTCTCCAGTGATGCAGTCAGAGATAGCAAAAAAATATGCATCAATCAAATCTTATAAAGCGTACAGTCTGAAGGATAAAACTAAGAATATGCGTTTTTCATTAGCAGACAATGGATTTTATGCCGCAATAAACGCTATAGATGGTGAAAAATACATCGATCCATATTCTGAAAAGAACACCAATGATTATGTGGTCTACAATGTCAAAGACCATAAAAGTGATATATACAGCAAGATACCGATGTGTGGTGTCAGCGGTGAAGTGAGACCTGCAGCTGACCATTTCAGACCAACATCTGCAAGGGCTGCAGAAATTGTAGAATTACGGGTATTTAAACTTGCAATGGCCTGTACAGGTGAATGGGGTAAAGTAACAAGAAGAGGAACTGTAGAAAAATGTATGGCTGATATCAATACTATGGTCAATCGTATGAATTCAATTTATGAAAATGAAATGGCGATGCGATTTGTTATCATTGATAATAACGATAAATTGATATTTTTGGATCCAAATACCGATCCATACAACAATTCAGACCAAGGAAAAGTGATTTTAGGTACTAATACTAGCGTTATTGCCCAGCAAGGTATTACGAGCACCTCATATGATGTTGGGCACGTTTTATCTATTTGTTTTGATATCGGAGGTGTAGCACAAGGTGGCTCTGCATGTCAGTCCAATAAAGGAAATGGTGTCACTTGTAATAATGATAATGATCTCACCAACATAGTGACAAGAGTTATGGCGCATGAAGTAGGCCATCAATTCGATGCATCGCATACATGGAATATTTGTCAGCCTAATGATGCAAATGTTGATCAACAAAGAGCTTCTAACTTTGCGTATGAACCAGGTAGTGGATCTACCATCATGTCTTATGCAGGTTCATGCAGTTCAGACAATGTGAGCCCAGATAATGATGATTATTTTCACGTTGCTTCTTTAGAGCAAATGTATAAAAAAACATATTCAGGTGGAAATGCATCCAGTTGTTCAGACAAGATACCAACTACCAATCATTTTCCAGCCATCAAAGTTCCAAGTGAGTCATACACTTTACCAATAAGTACACCATTTGTACTTGAAGGTAGTGCCACTGATGAAGACGGAGATGCTTTGACCTACTGTTGGGAGCAGTTTGATTTGGGACCAAAAGTTGCTTTGGGTACAAATGGCGCTGAAGGACCGTTATTTAGGTCATTTAAACCTTCAAACGTTGGATATCGCTTCTTTCCTAAAGCTGGTAATATTTTAGCTGGCACAACAACGGATAAAACAGAAGTTTTGCCAAATGTGAGTAGAGAAATGAACTTCAGACTTACTGTTAGAGACAATAATGCTCAAGTTGGTGGTGTATTGTGGGAAGATTATTCATTGGATTTTACTGAAACTGCTGGTCCTTTTGTTATCACATATCCTTCAAGTGCCGAAAAGTTCAAAATTGGAGATCAAGTAAATGTAACTTGGGATGTTGCAAATACCAATGTAGCACCTGTCAATTGTAAGGCTGTAAATATCTATGGATCTTATGCAAGTGCTTGACATCAAAGTGATCCAAATTTGGTACCACTAGCATTAAATGTACCAAATGATGGTAGCCAAGCTGTGTATATTCCAAATAAAACATCCAATTTATTTAGAATAGTAATTAAAGCGGCTGATAATATCTTCTTAACCACGCATAAATCATTAGCCAAAGTAGAAGCGCCTACAGGTCCAGCTATTTATGTAGAGACACAACAGAATCATTTGAAAATTTGTCAGCCTGATGCAGCTGAAGTTAGTTTTACCACAGCAGGTTTGACTGGTTATACAGGTGATATAAAATTTGAACTTGTAGAACCATTGCCGGCTGGATTGACAGGCGCATTTGAAAATGATAAAGTGGTTGCTGGTAGTACAAACAAATTTACCCTAAATACAACTAATGTTTCAGGAAACCTTGTTGGAGAATTCCAAATTAGGACTTTTGCTGAAGGAATAGATACAATAATCAGGGTGATTTCTTATGATATTACAGGAGGAAATTTAAATGGTTTGAGTACACTTCTGCCTTTAGCGGATGCAAGCAATGTGGCTTCAAATACAAAATTTGAATGGTCAAAAATTAAAGATGCTATCGCATATGAATGGCAGCTTGCTATAAGCCCAGATTTCGCTGGGGCGAATCTTGTAACACAATTGCAACTAACCGATACCTTGGTTAATAGTAGTATAATTCTAGAAAAATCTACCATTTATTATTGGAGAGTTAGAGCCTTAAATTCATGTAGAGCAGGATCATGGTCCAAAATAAGCGCATTCAGCACAGAAGCACTTTCTTGTAAGGAATACTCTAGTGGCACTCAATCTGTTGTTTTATCATCTGCGGGTACACCTACGGGTGAACTTACCGTTAATATTCCTGATCAAGGAACGATTAGCGATCTTAATGTAAAACTAATCAAGGCCGATCATGCCAGAGTTGGTGATCTTGTTGTGTATCTGGTTGCACCATCATCTAAGGAAGCATTACTTTGGAAGCAACAGTGTTCAAGTCAGGCAAATATTAATGTAGGATTAGATGATCAAGCACCACAATTTTTTCAATGTCCGATAAATACAGGTAAAGTACTACGTACACATATTGCCAATGGTGGACAGAAATTGGATATTTTTAATGGTGAGCAACTAAGTGGTACATGGAAACTTCGAGTGGAAGATAAAGTTTCAGGTTCAGGTGGCAAATTAATCGAATTGAATCTTGAAATCTGCTCAAATATCTCTGTAATGCAACCTTTTATTGTGAAAAACGAAACATTGAAGCTCGCTCCAAAAGATAAGCAATTTATAACAGATGCTTATTTATTGTCATCAGATAATAATAATACTGCAGCCGAATTACAATATACACTGGTTGACATTCCTGCAAATGGTGTGCTAACTTTTAACGGTAGTGTTATCGGTACAGGTGCAAAATTCAGTCAGGCAGATATTAACGCATCAAAATTGAGATATGAGTCTAATTTGGCTGATAATGGTACTGACGCTTTTTCATTTACAGTATCAGATGGACAAGGCGGATGGATTGGTATTACTAATTTCAATGTTGTGATCGATAAGACCATAGATGTTGCTGAAGTTGCATTAGCTCAGGATGTATTTGTATTCCCTAATCCAACAGAAGCAGATATCCAAGTTGTACTTTCAGGCAATGCGCTGAGTCTGACTACATATCATCTGACAGATATTTCTGGTAGAGAGATTGTAAGAGGTCGTGTAGAAAATGGTAAAGTAACCATATTCACTACTGGACTTGCTCATGGTGTTTATTTTATAAAACTTACAGATGGCAAGCATAATGTAAGCAAAAAGATCGTTAAAATCTGATATTAAAATAAGGAATACTAAAAAGAGGAGATCATCATACCGATGGTTCCCTCTTTTTTTTTGTCTTGTCTTTAATTTTATCTATTTTTGCAAAGGTATTCACCAAACCGTCTAATATGACAAATCAGAATGATTCTCAGGGATTTTTTCAGTATATAAAAAGTGGCGTTTTTATAAAGCAAATGCTGCTAATTATGGGCGCATTATTGCTCTTACTCTTTATCTTGCAAATGTGGCTTCGATTCTATACAAATCACGGGCAAAAACTGGAATTACCTAAGTTTGTAGGAATGCAATTATCTGAAGCTAAAGATTTGGCATCTGATAAAAGTTTTGAACTCGTCGTAGTGGACTCCGTTTTTATTGTTGGAAAACAAGGTGGACTGATCACAGATCAAAATCCAAAATCTGGCGCACTTGTCAAAGAAAACAGGAAAATTTACATCACAATTACCAAGTATCAAACCGAAACTATCAAGGTAGCCGATTTGCCTACGTTATATGGGAATGCCTTTGATCAGAAAAAAACTGAACTCAAATACAGAGAAATCGAATGTGTCATCAAGGATTATGTCTATGATCCAGGTGAGCCAAACCATATACTGGAAGTGTATTATAAAGGTGAGCTGATAATTTCAAAAGAAGGAAGACTGGATCAGGTAGTTATAGACAAAGGTGGCACGCTGGAATGTGTCGTATCTAGGAGAGATGGAGGCGATGTGACCATTCCAGATCTGCGATGTATGGATCTGGACGAGGCCCGTTTTATGCTTGAAAGTAGCAAACTTGCTATAGGAGATATTGTCACAAAAGGTAGCAATGAAGCTGACGGGACTTTATATATCATTGCACAATCACCACCATATGATGGAATTAGTAATGTGAAAATGGGTGATAAAATTGCCGTCACAGTTTCTATGCAAAAACCTTCTGATTGTAATTAAAATTTTAAAAAATAACAAATGATGGATGATATCACATCGCTGGAATTAAAACAAAAACTGGACAATGGCGAGTCCTTTGTTTTTATTGATGTAAGAGAGCCATATGAATATGCAGAATACAATTTGGGTGCGCAGTTGATTCCACTTGGCGACTTGATATCAAAGGTACCAGAATTATTGGTCCATAAAGATGATGAGATAGTGATCCATTGCAA
Organism: Saprospiraceae bacterium; assembly: GCA_016717105.1. GTDB lineage: Bacteria > Bacteroidota > Bacteroidia > Chitinophagales > Saprospiraceae > OLB9. The sequence continues at coordinate 147,161 of JADKGF010000003.1, forward strand.
ATCAGGTGGACGTAGTGCCGCTGCAAAAATCACACTTACACAGCTTGGATTTACAAAGGTGCGCAATCTTTTGGGTGGCGTCATGGAATACCGTATGATAGCCGCAGAATAGTTATCTATTGAACCACGGCTGTGGATTCATTTTGCTTTTGTCCTTCCACAGCTCAAAATGCACTTCTGCCACACCTTCTTCGTTCACTTCCACATTCCCTATGGTTTGTCCTCGTTTTATTTGTTGTCCTTTGGAGATGACGACATTGTCTAGTTTGGAATACACTGTATAGTAGCTGCCATGTTTGATGATGACCATATTTTTAAACCCTGGAATATTGGTGACGCCAACGACTTCTCCATCATAAACACAAACTACATTATCACCTGACGGCAAGGTAAAGTCAATGCCATTATTGGAAATTTGAACATTTTTTATCGTTGGATGTGGATGTGTACCGAAGGCGCCAGTTATTTTTCCCTTTGATACTGGCCATGATAGAGCACCTTTATTTTTTGCAAAACCAGAGTTGTCCACTTCTTTCTTTTTTACCAATTTCTCATCGCTTTTTTCCTTTTCACGTGCTTTTTCAAGTGCAGCGATGATGATTTTTTCTATAGCAACATTTAGTTTTTCCCTTTCTTTTTCCCTGTTTTTCAAATTGGCCTTCAGCTTATCTTCCTCGAGCGCTAATTTCTTTACAAGGGCATCCTTTTCTTTTTGCTCTTTTTCGAGTGTTTTCATGTTTGTAGTAGTCTGTTCCATCGCCTTCAGATTTTTTTCGCGATCTTGTGCTATGGTCTCATTGGTAAGTTGAATTTCTCCTGTTAATGATTGTATTTCCTTCATTTTTTGTTTGGTAAACTGATCAAACTGGTGGATATATCTCCATCTGACCAAAAGATTGTTTAGGCTCTCAGATGATAGCAAATAAGACCATTTTGAGTTTGATAGTTTTTTTAAATAATTTATTCTCAAGATTTTATCGTATTGATCTTTTAGCGCTGCATGGCGCTGTCTAAGTTCTGTTATTTTAGATTCGTTTTGAGTGATGAGTTTTTCATTTAGTTTTACCTCAGATTGCAAGTTATTTATAAGACTTTTTCGACTGCTTACTTGCTCTTCCAATGCCTTTAATTGGGTAATATTTTTTTCTTGAGTTTTTTTATTGTTATCTAGGGCTTTGGATGTTTTTTCTATATCTTTTATGATCTTGAGACGTTGTTTTTCCAACTCCTGTCTGGACTGAGCCACGAGTAGATTGCCCATCATGACCAACAAGATAATTACGAAATATTTACTCTGATTTTTCATAATTATCAGGAATTGAAAATTTTAATTCAGCAGGCTTATTCATGATTATTTCTGTAAAATCCAGTGTCAATCTACCATTACTTCCTGCATTGTGTGGGTAAACTACCGAACGTTTGTACGCTATTGGGCCGAAGCCTTGTAGTTGTCTGTAATCTGAATAATCAATTGTAATTTTCCTCTGCATCTTGTCTATTATAGACATACTTTCTAATCGAAGATCGCTTTTGTTGATGTGGTAGGAGAGAGATAGATCATTTGATTTCCCTTGTATGATATAAGCTGTAGAATCATAACTAATTGTGGTTGTTCCAGGATCGGGTAGGATCACATTTCCCGCTATCAATTGTTGGAAATCATTGAAATCGGCCTTAATGGAGATAATGTCTGCCATGCGGGAGATATCTCCTTGTTCATAGATTCTTTCGAGTCTATAGAGCAACGTATATTGCTTGACATTTGCATAAAACCGTGCAACTTCAAATCCAAATTTTCGCACATTTACCAATACTGCGCTATCTTTTTTCATTCTAAGATGCATAGAGCCCGACATGCTTTCGTCTGGTGACTCTATGTCTGTATTGATCTTTGCTTCGAACCATTCGAATGGAATATTTCTCGATGTCAAAGCGTTTAATACTTCAGCCTCCGATTTTTCTTTTGTGGCTGTTGCAATCTTTTTTGCTGAACAAGAAATAAAAACGACGGTAAGAATGAAAAACAATATTCTCATTAGTTACTTTTTAAATTATTTATTTTGCTTTGCAATCTAGACTTATTGCCTTCGAGCATTATAGCTTTTTGCCAGTATTTTTCAGCATTTTTTACATCTTTTAAAGCCATTGCAATATCACCTTTTACTTCATAAGCATCAGCATTTTTATCTTTACTAAGTTCTAAAGCTATATCTGCCAATGATTCTGCTTTTTTCATATCATTTTGTTTAATAGCTGTAAGTGCTTTAGCAGTATGAATTCTGCTTTCTATAGCAGGATTTCCAGCAGAAATTAGCGATGCTTCTTCTAGTAAGGAACTCGATTTTTTGAGATCATTCAAGAAGATATAAGCCTTGCCTGCAAAATAGTATGAAATCGCCTGATTCGGAAAATAATCTATCGCCTCATTTGCTGTCGCAGATAGTTGAGTATAATTTTCAACTGCATCCAAACAATACATCAATTGTTCCCAAACCATAAAATTGTTTTTATTTAGGGACAATGTTTTTTCATATTGGCGAATGGCGGCAATTGTATTGCCACTATTTTTTAGGATATCTGCATAAATAGCATGAGCTTTTGCTTCTTTTGGATGGGCTATTACCAACTTGTCACAGATCACCGTCAGTTCGCGACCCAACAAGGTATCATTGTTTTCTGCATGTTTTTGGACATAGGGCAATAATTCTTTGATTTTCAGGTCGATAGAGACATCAGGATTGCTAATCAGCGGATGTAAAGCGGTCAGTACATCTTCTTTCTTTAATGATGATTTAGTAAGCAAGATCAAAGCAAATTTTGCATCTGTATCATTGGGATCGATCTCGAGAATCTTGCGGATATACGGCTCACTTTCTGCTATGCGATCATTTGAGTGCAAGACTTTAGTGATCAGGTTGAGATATTTTATTTCTTTAGGAAATTTGGTCACAAGTGTATTCAATTGAACAATGGCTTCATCTGTCCGTCCTGATTTGTCTAAGATTTCAGCTTTTTTTAAGGTCAGATTTGTGCTCCACCCGATATTTTTTTCCATTGCATCAATGGTCATCAAGGCTGCTTCTGGATTATTGTTTTTGATGTCCAGGTCGATAAGCTGATTATAAACTTCAGCATTTTTGGGTTGTAGATCTAGCATTTTTCTGATGGCTGATTTTGCATCATCTGTTCTGCCTATTTGTGTATAATAATCTGCTGCAAAATCCCAAAACCAAAAATTGTCAGGACTATACTTAAGTGCCGACTTCAGGTTGCTTTCGGTTTGATTGTAATCTTTCTTTTCAGAAAAGAGCTTGGCTAATTCAAAATAAACGGTCCCATTGGTCGGTGCATCTCTTCGGATACTGTCTAACAATTTGATCGCATCATCTTTTTTACCAGAAACAACCAGAAATTTGGACTTTACAAATCGATCTTGTATGACAAATTCGCTTTCATTAAACCTTTCTTCTTCTGCTTGGGCATTCAAATTCCAAACGGGAATCAAAAATCCTATATAAAACAAAATGACATACCTCATCAAATACATGCTGTTTATTTAATGCCTATTAAAACCTAAAATTGACGCCCTTGGTTCAATATTATTTAAATTATTTGATAATTGGACATAAACAACCAATGGATTTTTGTAAGGCATTCATTTAGTTTTCCTAAACGTAAAAAATTAAAAAGGATTATTTACTATCTGATTAACTTAGAAGGAATAAATGCGGTAACAATTACTTCCTCTTCAAATTGATAAAAAACAATTGTGTATTTTCGTTTAAAACTAATACATTTTAGTCCATCGTAAGCTCTTAATCTATCTTTGCAAGTAGCGTAATTTATCCAAGGATTCTATGAAGGTGAAAACATTTTCTGCTTATTTTTTGCAGTTGAAAGCATTCCTTTACTTTTAATAAAATAGATCAAATCAGCAATGTCATCAGAAATTGAGTCGAATAACTTATTTTAAGTATCCCATTTTTCCATTCTTGCAAATGTCCTTGCCTTTGCTTCTTCTAGGGTAAGAAGCTCTCCCTTGTACTTTTCATATATTTGCTTTTTGGTCAAACTTTCATATTTTTCTTTAGATAAAATTACACATTCTTTATTGTCAATAACTACTTCAGATGGCATACTATTAGATTTTTATATACTAAATTGTAAAAATAAGGTAATTTCAAATAACTATTATGAAAAGTCTTTACAACAAACTCTTAAATCTCGGTCTCCTAGGTGTCACATTGCCCAATCGTTCCAGTTTTGCCTTCTCATAATCAGAGAAGTTACCTTCGAAAAACACAACTTGTGAATCATCTTCAAACGCCAGAATATGGGTCGCCAATCTGTCTATAAACCATCTATCATGCGAAATAACCAAAACGCAACCAGCAAAATTCTCTATGGCTTCTTCAAGTGCTCGGAGTGTGTTTACGTCTATATCATTGGTTGGTTCATCCAAGAGCAATACATTGCCGCCATCCTTGAGTGTCATAGCTAGATGAACTCTATTGCGCTCACCACCAGATAGGACGCCTACCTTCTTTTGTTGGTCAGAGCCAGCTATGTTAAACTTGCTGAGATAAGCCCTAACATTGACTTGTGTCTTACCGACCATGATCAATTCTAGCCCTTGACCGACGGCTTCCATTACTGTAAGGTCGGGCTTCAAGTCAGCATGAGACTGATCTGCATAGCTCACATGTACAGTATCGCCCATCGTGATCTCACCACTATCAGGCGACTCGATGCCCATGATCATGCGGAACAATGTGGATTTTCCTACACCATTTGGCCCGATAATACCTACAATGGCATTTTTAGGAATAGAGCATGTGAAATTATCGATCAAAACACGCTTTCCATATGCTTTGGTGACGCCTTGGATGTCAATAACTTTATCGCCCAATCTATCTCCAGGTGGGATGAATAATTCGAGTTTGGCTTCTTTTTCTTTGGTTTCTTCATTTTGCAATTTGTCGTAAGCATTCAGACGGGCTTTTCCTTTGGCTTGTCGGCCTTTCGCACCCATGCGTACCCATTCCAATTCTCTTTCGAGTGTTTTGCGTCTTTTGGATTCTGTTTTTTCTTCCATGGCAAGCCTGTTTGCTTTTTGCTCTAGCCAAGAAGAATAATTTCCTTCCCAAGGAATGCCTTCTCCGCGATCCAATTCCAAGATCCACCCAGCTACATTATCCAAGAAATATCTATCGTGGGTGACGGCTATCACGGTACCAGGGAAATTCTTGAGATATTGCTCCAACCAATGAACCGACTCTGCATCCAAGTGGTTGGTCGGCTCGTCGAGCAATAAAATATCTGGCTGACTTAGTAGCAGTCGACACAATGCAACACGTCGTTTTTCACCACCAGAACAAACACTGATCATGGTATCGCCTTCAGGGCATCGAAGCGATTCCATCGCTGTTTCGAGTTTGTGGTCTAGATTCCATGCATCATAATGATCCATTTTTTCCATGAGTTCGCCTTGTTTTTCAATGGCTTGCATCATGGCATCATCGTCTAGTGGCTCGCAAAGTAAGGTATTGACATCTTCATAGGCTTTGATCACATCTACTATGTGCTGTACACCTTCTTCTACGATTTGTTTTACGGTTTTATTTTCGTCAAGTGTCGGTTCTTGCTCTAGATATCCGATCTTATATTCTTTGTCAAAAGTAACTTTACCTTGAAAATTTTGGTCAATTCCTGCTATGATTTTCAATAGACTGGATTTTCCTGAGCCATTAAGACCCAAAACGCCGATTTTGGCGCCATAAAAAAAGGATAGCCAAATATTTTTTAAAACTGTTTTTTGTGGTGGAAAAGTCTTGGTGACGCCTTCCATTGCAAATATGATCTTGTGATCTGCCATAATAATATCTCTTGTGATTTTTGAAATGCAAAGATACTAGAATATAGTCTGATTATTAGAATTGCTTTAGGCAATTATACAAAGCTTAGGTCACTTTTGATGATATTTTCAATAATCTATTTTCAAAACCAAAGCACTAAATGGATTTAAAGCCATTATATTTTTTAAGTCTCCTGTATGGTTGAACTCGAAAATTTTATGGTATTTTCCTATTGGGTCAGGTAGTTCGATCTCTATGGTTTCCGTATTGTTGTTAAAGATAATCAGATATTTACTTTCATTTGTGGTTCTATAATATGCTAAGATATTTTTATTAGGTGCCAAGTCTGTCATTTGATAACTACCATACACGAAGGTTCGGTCAGATTTTCGTAGTTTGATCAGTGATTTATAAAATTCAAACATATTACGATCAAATTCAGGTTTTTCTTCATATTTGTAAGCAGAATATGGACATTGTGTCTCTATTTCAAATTCTATCTCCGGCCATGTCAATGGTTTTCTGTTATCAGGGTCATCAGCCCCAAACATGCCCATTTCATCACCATTCCAAATATGTGGTGCACCTACAAATGTAAACTGATGTAACAGAAACAATTTAGTTCTATAATAGGTAATGAGGCCTGGTTTTTGTGTCCTGTATTGATTGTCTTCTGGCGGTTTGTTTTTGAACTTGTATTTATTGATATTAAAAAATGAAGATAAAAGTCTTGGTGAATCATGGGAAGAAGCTAGATTCATCATGGCTTGCTGAGTAGCGGGCGGATATTTTAGGAAGATGCTATCGGTCTGCCTTTTGAACTGGTCCAAGTTGAGTTTGTCATCGGGCTGCGCGAAGTATCCACGTGCTATTTTGAACCATTGATAGTGCATTACGGCATCAAAAACGTCACCTTTGACCCAAGGTGCAGGATCCATCAATTCGTCGGGCCAATTGGTCCACCAGTTTTCGCCAACAAGATAAAATTCAGGATTGATACTTCTTACAAACTTTCTGAAATCCCGCCAAAATCCTAAGGGTACATGCTCTGCTACATCCAATCGCATACCATCTATTCCATCTTGAAAATTACCATCGCCATTGGGATCCATCCATCGCTTACACACAGCAAAGATATGTGCCTTAACTTCAGGATGCAAATTGCCTTCATAAGGATGGCCAAATACTTTGACATCAGCATCTACTTTGCGCAATTCTGGTAAATTCTTTATTCCGAACCAGCCATCGTATTCGAATCTCGTTTGTCCACTTTTTTCATCTTGTATAAAACGTGCATGATACCAATCTTTGTAAGGAGATTTATCGAGATTTTTTTCTACGTCTTTGAATGCCCAAAAGTTATTGCCAGTATGATTCCACGAAAAATCTAGGATCACTTTCATGCCTTCCTGATGTAGGATTCTTACCAAATTCAGAAATTTTTTATCCGCACTTGTCCATTGCCATGTCTCTGGATTATTATGGTCTTCACTAGCCATGATCTTTAAATCTCCGATTGGGTCGTCTCCAAATGTCACATCAATGTGGTGGTAATGTCGGGCATCATACTTGTGCAATGAAGGTGCATCGTTGATCGGATTGAAGTAAATAGCATTGATACCCAAATCCTTTAAATAGGCAATTTTTTGTAATACGCCATCGAGATCGCCGCCATATCTACGCATCTGGATCGTACGATAGAAATCAAGCCCAGTTTTTTTTGCCCAAGGCTCTTGCTTATACCAATTGTGGCCCCAATCCGTCAAACTCCAATCATCAGGAAGTGGATCTATAAGGGCATTGTCATTAGTGATAGGTGTTGGATTATTAGCTTGATTCCCATTAAAAAATCGCTCGACAAAGATCTGATACCAAATGGCCTCTCTAGCCCAAGCTGGTGGCTGATCGAATGGTAAATCAGATTGAGTTGTATTTATAACTTTTGGCATACATCCAGACATTAAAAGTATCCACAATAAGATGTGAAAACGAACAATCATACAGATCGATTAAGCCGTAAATATAGTAGATTTCGCGGTGTTGCCTATATGCGGAGAGAAATATTGTTTTATTTCTTTTTGAATAGATTTTTGAAGAACTTCTTTGTGGAAGATTCTCTGCCGACTAACACATACCGCAGACTAAAGCCAGAAGTGGTATAAAATCGTTGATTGCTATTGTTGTTTCCGATGGTAACCAAAGGTAGATAATCTGTGGAAATACTTAATCTACCAATAGTAAATTCAGCCCCAAAAGTAAATGCTAATCCGGTGCTTGTATTTTGTTTGGTAGTTTCAAAATTGTAGATTGTAAATTGGCGATGGTATATTCCAGCACCCATAAAAAAATTAAATCTTTTGGTGATCAAAGAATAGTGTTGCTTTATAAGTGCTGAATACATCGTGTTTCCTGCAAATGTACCAGGTTGAATATTGAGCTCTACGGTATTCTTATTGGCTATTCTTTGGGCAAAGGAAATACCAAAATCATCACCGATACGGATACCCGCCAATGTATTATATTTTTGGGCATGGGCATTTACCACAAGAAAGAAACATATCAGAAGGACTATATTTTTCAATTTTGTAAAGTATCAATTTGATAGTAAGACGTAAAATTCGTTCAAATATTACACTTTGACCCAAAAAAATGATTTAAAAATAAAAATTGCTGCCTGAAAACCGAATTCAGACAGCAATATATTATTTCCCAAAGTGTCAATTACATGCCACCTTTTCTTCCCATTCTTCTTTCTTTCATATTCGAAATGACTTTCTCCTTAAAGTCTTTTTCCAATCTGAAAAGTTGAGCTATTTTTCTCGGCGGAATGGCTGACTTAAGCTTTTGAATATACTTTTTCTGAATGTCTATTTCCTTAGATTTGGCGTCAAGCATCGCATACATCATATCTTCTGCTTCTTTGTCCGTCATATCTTTGTTTGGCTTTCTATCTACAGTAGCTCGGAGTTCGTCTATCTCATCCCGATAGCTATTGAATACAGGCCAAAATTTCTGAGATTCTGCTTCAGTCAGCTCCAATTCTGTGGTGATAAAGGCTACCTTTTGGGCTTTCAATTTGTCTTTCATCTGAGCTTTGCGATCACCATTTTGCGCAGTTGCAAAAAAGCTAGTAAAAAGCATAAAAAATAATAAAATGGTTTTTGCATTAAAATTTAAAGTGTTCATGGTTTGTACTTTTTAAATATATTAAGGAATAAAGTGTTTCTAAAATTCAAATTCAGAATTAAACATGGTTTCATCTGTAAAACTATCTGGCAATTCTGTGACTCCTATATCTGCAACTGAAAGATCGGATTCTTCTACCAAACCATTTTCTATAAGCAATTCTATATCGCCATCTTCGATATTGTCCTGTAGATATAGATAATACATAGCATCCTCCGTACTGTTACTAGCTATAGGTGACAGCGAGGTAGTCGCATTGTTTTCGCTCCATCGATTTATCCCTATGAAGGCCAAAACTAATACAATGCTAGCTGCTGCCAGATATTTTACCACTGGTTTTTTATATAAGGGAATCACTTTTTGTTCATCCTGAACCAGCGAAACTATACGATTTTCTAACGAATCCATATATCCAGATGGAATACTAGGTTTTCGTTGATCTAGATGTAAAAAATTTAGCTGTCTTACTATTTGATCTTCTACATCTTCAAAATATCCTTTCGGCACAGATTTTCTGTTTGTTTTAGGCAAACGAGCCAAATTCGGTGCTAAGGATTCTAATTCTTCGCGAATATCGCTGTTATCGTGCTTTGTCATAATGATGATTTTATATGGTCTTCAATTTTTTTTGCTGCATGATGATAAGATGCTTTCAGCGCACCAACGGACGTGTCAGTAATGTCTGCAATATCCTGATAGGACATCTCATCATAATAGCGTAAATTAAAAACTAATTTTTGTTTTTCAGGAAGCAAACTTATGGCTTCATTGAGCTTGTTTAACACTAAATCGCCATCGGTTTCATCTTGTGCTCTCATATAAAAGACAGCGGTATTTTCGATTGATTCCTGATTGATATTTTTTTTATTTTTAAGAAAGTTGAGACACTCATTGGTTGCAATTCGATACAACCATGTATAAAGTGCTGCTTGTTGTTGAAATTGACTTAAATTTTTGATCACTTTAATAAAGGTATTCTGCAATACATCATCCGCATCTTCATGGTCATTTACCATTCGCCGGATATGCCAATACAATTTTTCCTTGTACTTGCTGACCAGCAACCTATATCCTTTGTTCTGTTCGCCAGCTTGGAGGATCAAATGCAAGATTTCATTATCTGTTATCGTGGTCATCGTTGATGTTTGTAATATTATAGACTGTATTAATAAAAATAAGTTTAATCAAGATGAAAATTTATGCTAAAAATTATTATTGTATTGTATATTTGTGACGTACAATTTTAATGTATTCAAATGTTTCGATATGTCTTAGCGGCCTTCACCTTGGCTGCACTCTTTTCCTGTAAAAATGAAAATAAAGATTACGCTAAAGTCACCAATGATGCCACTGTCTATCACGGATCTGTGAAGGCCCTGACTGATGTGATAGTGCACGATATTTTTTCTCCACCTGTGGCAAGTCGCATATATTCCTATGCCAGTATAGCAGGATACGAAGGTGCGAGATATGGTGACAGCACGTATCGGTCATTGGCTGGTCAGATACCACATTTAGCTGGCCTTCCGACACCTGAGGCAAATAAAGAATATTGCTGGCCGATGGTTTCATCGCTTGCTTTTCTCCAAACTGGCAAAACACTGATTTTTTCAGAAGATACTTTACAAGCTTTTATCACTAAGACCTTGGATTTTTATAAAAATTCAGGAATGCCCGAAGAAGTGTACGACAGATCTGCGGCTTTTGCTGGTGCAATATCCAAACATATCATCGCTTGGTCAGGCAAAGATAAATATAAGGAGTCTCGATCTTATCCTAAATACAGCCTACAAAAAGATCCGGCAACTTGGCAACCGACGCCACCAGGATATATGGACGGCATCGAGCCTTCATGGAACAAAATCAGGACAATGGTCATGGATTCGGCTTCACAATTCAAACCTGTGCCGCCACCTGTATTTAATGTCAAAGACAAAAATAGTCCTTTCTTCAAAGAAGTATTGGAGACCTATAATACCGTAAAAAATGCCGATGCCGAACAAACAGAAATTGCCAATTTTTGGGACTGCAATCCTTATAAACTTAATGTCACTGGCCACGTAATGCACGCAACAAAAAAAATATCTCCAGGTGGTCATTGGATCAATATAGTCGGCGTTGCAGGCAAAAAGAGTCAAGCAGATTATGTCAAAGCATCAGCTTCTTATGCCATGGTATCAATAGCCTTATTTGACGCTTTCGTCAGTTGCTGGGATGAAAAATACCGAAGTCTTCTCGTAAGACCCGAAACAGTGATCAACGAACAAATAGATCCCGAATGGTTGCCTATGTTGCAGACGCCACCTTTTCCAGAATATACAAGCGGACACTCTGTAGCGTCATCAGCTGCATCTGTAGTGCTTACATCCATTTATGGCGATAAGTTCGCCTACGATGATGATACTGAAGTTGAATTCGGTTTGCCGGTACGGAAATTTACATCTTTTGACCAAGCTGCGGCAGAAGCATCTATTTCAAGATTGTACGGTGGTATTCACTACCGATCTGCCATAGAAAATGGTATTACCCAAGGTAAATCTATTGGAAGTCTTGTAGTGAATAAAATCAAGTTGAAGGGAAATTAATAGGACGTAAATAAGAATTTTCAAACTTTTACCACTTATCCTTTCGGAAATATCCATACACAGGTAGTACAAGATAATACATCATCATTGCTATATCAAGCAAAGGAAAGAATAACCATAGGTCATGGCCATTCAATCGCTTAAAAAAGTGGTATTGACAAGCCATTTGGGTAAGCCATTTTACCGATAATATGGCAATACAACTTATGATGCTTATGCTATTTGTTGCCAAGGATGTCATCAAAATCAAATAAACCATCAATTGTACCATCGCAAACAGGCCCAAAAAGAACTGAATTTTTGGTCGATAGTGCACAGACGTAGTGATATGTCTTGATTTTTTGGTGAAGGGAAAGCCTTTGGGTCAATTTTGCATCAGAAAAAACAAAGGTCCGATCATCCAAACACACCGCTGTGTTAGATCCATTAGCTGCATCCGAGATTAGCAGATCGTCATCGCCTGAAGGCAAATGTTGGTGACTTGAAAAACCATTTACAGCCAAGAAAAGTGACTTTTTGTACAAGAGATTTCTACCTACACCCATGTATGGTAATCCACTCTTGGCATAAGTGAAATATTGCATAGCCGTCAAAATCGTCTCATATCTCGCAAAAGCATTGACCGTCTAGCTGTTTTTACGCAACGACGATAACCCAGACAATTTCTGTCTTCGGATCATCCAACAGTTTCGTGACCATCGTTTTTATCCACAAATCGGACGACGGCAGACAGTCAGCATCTGTAAACAATAGGATGTCGTGTTTCGCATGTGAGATGGCTTCTGACAAAGCAGCTTTTTTGCCTGGTAAGTCCAAGGTTGCCCGCAGGCGGATTAATTTCGCGTCATTAATGTGGCTCAAATAGGATTCAGAATCATCACTACTAAAATCATTGATGGCTATGACTTCAAAATCGGAATACTTTTGGTCGAGTACGGCTTGTACAGTAGTGGCAATGTGTTGACCTGCGTTTTTATAAGCAATAATGACCGTAACAGGTGGCAATTTTTTATTGGTAATTTCGACAGGATAGATGCGGCGATTCGCAATGTAAAACCACAACCAAAAAGCTGTGATGACTAGCAAAGAAAAAATCAAAATTGAATAAAATATCATTGATTTTGTGGGCTGCGACGATCAGATGAGATTTTTGTTGGATGCCTGTAAGGATGGATTTGACCAAGCCAGGGACCTTCATACACTAATCCCGAATACACTTGACTAACGATGCACCAGCTTCGAGTTTTTCTATGGCATCAGCAGCGCAGGTAATGCCGCCTACACCTATGATCGTAATCTTACCTGCTGATTTTTGATGGATATATCGGATGATTTCTGTAGATCGGTCTGCAAGTGGTTTTCCGCTAAGTCCGCCGGCTCCGATGGTGTCCGTATTGGTGGTAAGTTTGCTACGATCCAGCGTCGTATTGGTGGCGATGACGCCATGGATGCCCGAAGTTTGGACGATGTCGATGATGTCATCCAACTGTGATGTAGTCAGATCAGGTGCGATTTTAAGTAAAATAGGTTTTGTGGCTGGTTTTAAGGTGTTACGAGCCATCAATGTTGTGAGTAGCTCCGTCAAGGGCGCTTTTTCTTGCAGTTCTCTCAGTCCTGGTGTATTGGGCGAGCTGACATTGACTACAAAATAACCCACATAACCATACAAGGCTTCGAAACAGATAAGGTAGTCATTCAGTGCGTTTTCATTGGGAGTAACTTTGTTTTTGCCGATGTTGCCACCGATGATAAGCTTCGTTTGGCTCCTTTTTTTCAGGTTTTCTACGAGTGCGCCTACACCATCATTATTGAATCCCATGCGATTGATAAGTGCATTGTCTTGTGGCAGTCTGAATAATCTAGGTTTGTCATTGCCAGACTGGCCGACAGGCGTCACAGTGCCGATCTCAATAAACCCAAAGCCCAATACAGACATAGCGTCATAGTATTTACCATCTTTATCAAATCCTGCGGCTAGACCCACTGGATTCGGGAAAGTAATACCCCAAAGCTCGCGACTGAGTCTCGTATCTTCGATGGCATACATAGTGCGAAACAACCATTTCATGCCAGGAATACCCAAAACAAAACGTAGCAAGGTAACCGTGATCTTATGGGCAGTCTCAGGATCGAGTAAAAATAAGATGGGTTTTAGCAGGTAGCGATACACAAAGTTGGATTTTTGTTGGGTCAAAGGTACGCAGAATAGCTAGTTTCTTATCTTTTTCATTGTGGAAATTAGAATAGGTAAATTCAGACCAATTAGATTGGTATTTTTTAATGGATGGTGAAAAGTTACACGTAGTAAATTGCGGCAGTTATTAGCTGCTAATTTTGGATTTAGCCAAGTTTGAGCAAAAAAACTAAAATTCATCCTTATAATTTTCTTCCCAAACAATACCACCAAATCTGACAAATGATTATCTTTGGACTCATAATCTAGATATGAAGTACGGCATGTGGAAATAGAGTCAGAAAAGGAAAAAGTATCTATATATTGCAAAAGAGTATAAATTGATGAATATGAATTATTGTGTTGAAAATGAATAGGTTAGAACGTGGGGATTGTATTTGATGTTTTAGGCAAGTTTGCGCATAGGCAATTGTTCTTGGTCATTATAAATTTAAATAAAGTATAACATGGGATTTTTTAATTTTTTTAAAAACAAAAATAAACAAGAAGACATTCCACAATCAGAGTCAAACCAAATAGATGACTCTCAAAAGGAATTTATTCAAGATATGACAGGCAATGCTGAACGAATTGTAGAAGCATACAATCAAGCACTTGGCGGATCATTAGATTATAGCGTTAAAAGTCTGAAAGTTCTTGATGAACTACTTGAACAATTTCACCAAAACAAAGACGAAGTTGATGAAGAGATCTTAAGTGATTTAATTGGTCAAGCAGGTGGATATATTTTTGAAGTGGCTCGTAGGAATTTTAGTGGTAAATATTATTGGTATGAACAAATGAACCAACCTATTCTTGTTACTGGCCAACCAAAATTTGAAATTTCAATTATAGCTTTTGACAAGGTAAAGATGCGTCTTGAAAACGGTAAAGAAGACAACATCCCTTTCTATTTTAAAGGATATGAAGAAAGAGTAAGAAAAAAGGGATTGAAGGAGATAAAGCATTGATTAATTAAAAAAGACCCCACAACAATGTATAGACCATACGCCCTAAAGGTCGTACAGCAGGTGTACTAGACGTTACCGCATTTAAAAAAAAGAATAGTAACAAAAATTAATTTCCAATACAAAAGAAAAATATCATGAATAAATTCTCATCTATTAATCTAATCCTTATTCTTTTGATTATTATTTCAGGTTGTGGTGATGGCGATTTGAACCAAATTGATGAAAACTTTAATTTGACGGAATGTGAAAATATATCAAAATTAGGAAAAATATTAAGTCTTGAAGAGTCCAAAAATTTCATGCCTTATCCCGATAGTATTTCTAAAATAATTTTCACCAATTCTCAAGGAGAAGAATTTGTAGGAAAAGTAAACTATTATAAAACATATGTAGCAAATGCTTTTACAGGTGGATTGGATCATTGTCCAATTGATTCACAAATTCAAATCCGTTACGAATGGATGCCTGAAATAAAAGTCATTAACATTCAAATAGATACACTCGATATTCTAATGGAAGTTAGTATTAGTC
Source organism: Saprospiraceae bacterium (assembly GCA_016717105.1). Taxonomy (GTDB): domain Bacteria; phylum Bacteroidota; class Bacteroidia; order Chitinophagales; family Saprospiraceae; genus OLB9. The sequence goes on from JADKGF010000003.1 coordinate 162,462, forward strand.
CTACTATTTATCATGAAGATTTTAGTCAAAAATTGGTTGCAGATATTTGTCATATGTTTTTAATTACTCCGCTTGAAGCCACTAAGCCAAACTCACAGATGGCAATAATTGTAAATAGAAGAAATCATCCAAACCCACCTAAAAGTTATACAGAATATCACGATGAATATCTGATACATGGAAAGAAATATAATGAAGTTTATATCCAAACACCAAACGTAAGTGAAGAATTTACGTTGTATTTTAGTAATCACGTCGGTATTGTAGGGTTTAAAGGTGAGATTAATGGTAATACTATTGACTTAAAATTTGATAGAATTGAATAAAAAAAACCAATCAGTTAATAAGATGTTACCACGCTAGCCAACCTATTTGGATGACCATCTGGTATGGCAACCGTTTCATAATAAAAAGAAAAGAGAATCATTGATAAACCACGAAAAATATACTGAAATACTTCAATGGCATAATGGAATTGAATACTTCGACTATAATCCTGCTATTGATTGGGCTATCGAATTGATAAGAAATGGAAATGAGTCTGATAATATTTTAATTGTTGCTTCTTTTTCAAAGCCAGTTGATAGAGAAGAAATCAAACCCTATATAACTGGCGCATTAAAAGAATTAAATCTTAATGAAAAATATGGAGAATATTCAATTATTGCAAATGTACATTATTATCTCGAACAAATACTGAATGATTATGAGATGAGAAAGAACTTAAGTAAGCTTTATGAAATTTGCCTATACACTAATATGGATAGTAGATTGATGCCATTTTATTTTCTATATCACGGTTGGTGTGAATTGGAAGAAATAGGAGAAAATGATTATTTTGAAGGTGCTGATTTGGATAATATTGAAGAAGTAATCAAGGACCAAGCAAAAATTTGCATTGACCAATACGTTTTTGGAAAAGAATCATTAGATAAAATTGAAGAAAAAGAAGTTCTTTTGAAATCGTATAATTTAAAAGAAGAAATAAAAATTAAAGCAATTTGGCAATCAATCAAAAGCATTTGGAACAAAAAATGAACAAGTCATTTAACAACAGCTATAATTATAGATTCGCTATAACTGCTTCCATCACCATTCCTAACAATTATCATTAACCAAAGTAAAATAACATAATACATATGGAATAGTATAAAGATGGTTTGTATCCAGAATGGCACATAAGCGGCGAAGATTTTTCTCCAAAGGAATTATTACATCATTTCCCATTTTTAATCCTCGGCAGAACTCATGAGAAAACAGACATATGCAAAAAAGGCCCTCGCAAAGGCCAAGAATGGGGATACGGTAGTACTATTATTGTGGTAGAAGATAATATAATGTATAAACTGGATTGGCTTTTGGATTTTATACTAGAAAATGGTCAAAAAATAAGAGATTTAGGAGTAAATGATGAAATAATATGGCTAGTTTGGTGGGGAATTCAAGGTAACATGGAATTGGATAAAAGAATTCTTGAAAAGATTGCAAGTACAAAATTAGATATGGCGATGAACTATTATTACATTAATGGTAAATGAAGTTTTTAAGCCTTAACAGCATATGCTGACGCGAGTCATGCTAACTCGTGCCCTGGTACGATCTTTACATCATTTATCATGTCAAAACGAGGTTACAAATAAAAATAGAAGTTCAAGTTAAAATTTCTGTATCAGGTTGGAATATATTTTGTTTACTTTTCCTGTTGTAAGAAAGATAAGAAATTTTTTATGTATAGCTGTTACGATCATAAGTTGGATTTATCTGGCTTGGCGCAGACTGAAACTTGTAATTAAGGTGTAAAGGCACAAGTTGCAAACTAGCGCCAGCAAAGGGTCTTGTTGCCAAAATTGATAAGTATTATTGTTTTTATTGTACTTAGCAAATAAAATACTATACAAGATTATATTTTTTATATCTTTGATCCGTACTGAATTATTTTAAAACTTCACTAATAATAGAAATTCGGAATATGAACTTAAAATTCTTTGTCTTCCTTACTTTAGTTACTTTCTGGGCGCAAAATCTAGTTTCGCAATCCTTAAAAAATGATGATTGTCAAAGTGCTTTACTACTAACGCGTGATACATTATTGACTGATACATTAAGGTTGTCCACCTTGTCAACTGCTTTGAATTGTGATTATCGAACTCCACAATTTACAAGAGCTAAGTGGTACAAATATATCGGAGATGGCAAACTAATAAGCTTAAAATTGGACAATAAATTTCAATATTCCAATCAATTGGTGGTTTATGAAGGTCGATGCGATTCGCTAAAGTGCAGGAATTATCGGGATTATCAAACCACAAAATTCATTACACAAAAAGATGTTGTTTATTATTTTGTAGTGCAAAAACCAGAAATCCAAAGCCTTAATGATGCACCTTTTACTATTGAATTTTCTGCAGTGTCATTAAAAGATCATGCAACTTGTGATCAAGCACCGATATTGGATTGTGGAGACGTGCTTTCTTTTGATTTTGCAAAAGACTTGGTTCCTTCGGATTTGCCTTCATGTCAAACTTATGAAAGTGTTGGATATTTTAGGATAACAGGTGACGGCAACAAAAGGATATTTAATTTTTCAGGTGGCGACTTAGGCGGATATTATCTATTATTTAATGAAACAGACGATTGTCTAAATAGCAACTGTACAGGCATACGATATTTAGCAGAAAGTATCCCTTACACCACGGAAATGGGGAAGTCTTATCTAATCATGGTTGTAAAATACTTGGATAACGCTAACAATAACATCAACATGCAGGTGTCTTGCGAACCTGATTTTGATACAGCTAAATGTACAAATGCCATTAATATTTTATGTAATAAAACCTATGTAGCACATCCAAAACAAAATTCTTTGCCCGAAATTGGTGGTCTTGGGTTTGTGACTTCATGGTATAAAATAGAAGGCGATAATTCAAAAATAGCCTTGAATTTTACCAATGAAACCGATCAAAATGCAGTCTTCATCAATGTATTTAGTACAAAAAATGGATGTGACAGTCTAAACTTATTGATGCAAAAACAAGCAATCCATTTGCTCAAAAATATTGTGATAAATGCAAATGCCGGTTTTGAGTATTATGTTCAGATTTTTCATCAGAGTATGAAAGATGTGACATTTAGTACTACTTGCGAACCAACCAATGACACCAACATAGATTGTACATCAGCTATCGATCTGCGCTGCAATACATCGGTTCCTATTTATAGAAACTTCCTGAATCAATCTCAAAGTTGCACTAGCAAAAATCAGGGTGGACATTGGTATAAAATTGCTGGAAGTGATAAAGTTTATGAGTTTGATTTTTCATTAGAAAATGACCAATCTGTCAGGTTATCTATTTTTAAAGGCAGTTGCGAGACGCTTTCATGTGTTTTGGATCAATCATTATACAGAAATCAACTACTCAATAGTAAAGTGACACTAAAAGTTCCTAAAGGTGAAACCTATTATATTCGGTTCATGTCGAATGATGATTTTATTTCAAAAGTCCTCACAGTACAATGTAGAGAAGCATCTACAGTTTTTAACCCGGTATGTCAGGATGCAACCACGATTTCATGTGGTGACAAAGTATCTCCTTCTTCTCGTATTTATGGTATAGATCTGGGTGATCCATGCGAAGAATACATTGGTATCTGGTATAAGGTCATTGGAGAAAATGCTATTGTGCATATACCTACATTTTCTTATAATAATACGAAATATAGCGTGTACAAAGGCGATTGTGATCAATTAACTTGCATAAAGTCCAATATCAATGATTTGGATGGGCTTCGGTTTTTTGCGGCAAAGGATAGTATTTATTTTGTGAAAATTTACCTTGCTTATAAAGATAATTTTTTCCCTGATCAAAATATAGGTTGTAAGGTATCAGCAAATAATCTGCATTGCCAAGATGCTACCAAAATTGATTGCGAACAGCAAAGTTTGCCATTAGACTTTAGTCAAGCTGGTATTGATTTGTCTTATCACCTAGATTGTTTGCCAAATGTGCCGGGCATGTGGTATTATCTAGAAGGTAATGGTAAGATATTTAATTTCACATCTGTAGGCGAAAGAGACCTATTAATGTCATCATTTACGGGTACTTGTGATTCATTGATTTGTGGCACTGCCGCCAATAAAAAATTGAAAATAGAAAGTGTACAGGGCCAGCGATATTATATATATTTGGCATCATTAAATGCGAATTTGGAGCTAGTAAATATAACCTGTACAGATCCGGTATCCAATGATTCTTTTGATGCGGCAACAGAAATCTATTGTGACACTGATTTTATAGCTGATTTTAGTGCCGGTAGCTATGATACAACAAAATTTAGTAACCCACGCACGAGTTTGTGGTACAAAATCCAAGGAAACAACAAACCCATTGTTATAACCAAATTGGATACATTGCCACTGTATTTTCAATATGAATTGTATGTCCAAGGTCTTGATTCAAACCTAATAAAATTTCCTCAAGATTTCCTGTCTTTCTATGATGCCAATAGTTTATCCCAATTCGAATTTTTCGGCAAACAGGATGAAACTTACTTTATTAAGTTTGTCACTGATGATAATGTGAAGCATATTTTTAGGCCATCTTGTAGGGAAGCAAGTATAGCAGATATTTGTGAGACCGCCATTCCTATTACATGTGGCAAAAATTATGTTTTTGATTCCAAGGATCACACAACTGATTATTTTAATGGCATACACATTGAAAATGGTATGTGGTTTAAGTTTGAAGGGAATGATCAATATATAGATATTGTTGAAGAAAATCCAATTGTCACAGTGGCCCTTTATGTCGCAGAAACAGATTGTAGCAATCTAAAAAGGCTGAACGAACTTTATGCTGAGTCGGGTAAAACTTATTATATAAATATAGGTAATATTGGGCTGAATCCAACGATCAATAATATACAATTTGTGATGAATTGCCGTGATGCAAAGGCAAATGCAAGCCAATGTAGTGAAGCAAAAGTCATACAATGTGGGGATAATTTCATTACCAATAATTTTAAAGTGCAGGAATCCCAATTTAGTGATTGCTCCACTGGATCTTATAACTATGGTGATTGGTTTACATTTATTGGCGATGGCTCGACTTGGAATTTTTTTAAAAAACAATTTGGAGATCAAACCCATTCTCCTTTGGTATATGTGGGTACTGGCACATGCGATAATTTGGAATGTATCCAAGGATTTGATGCGACCATTTATCAATCTCTGGGTGAAGCCAGAAATGGTTTTAGCTTTTCTACAGCTATTGGTGTACGATATTATTTGAAATTTGCACCTAAAAATGGGGAGATTTTCGAATACGAATATGGTGTGACATGTATAGATGAGACGCAAAACTTTAGTTGCCAAACTGCACAAAAAATAGTGTGTGGTGATATGATAAGCGGTACACTTCTAAATGCACCTTTAGATACTTTTAATGTTTGTAATAACCTTAAACCAGGCTTATATTATGAAATAAACGGTGACGGAGATGATTTCGGGATGATACTCAATAATAGAATAAATAGAGGCCTGAACGTACAAATACTGGAAAATGATTGTGTCAATGGCAGATGTTTGTATGAAGGGCAAGTATTTAACGACGGCAATGCAATTGCTTTCAGTACCATCAATAATAGAAAATATTTCATAAAGATGTCATCGGATGACACAGAAGCAGTTTTTAGTTTTAGAACCATGTGTTTAACTGGAAATAGCAATGTAGATTGTAATAATACCGAATTTTTAACTTGTGATGATACACTAAATGTCACTTGCTATACGCCTTTGGGTTTTGAAGGGACAACTCCATGCCAGTGGAATCAAAATTCTTCATTTTGGTACCTTTTGCCTAAGTCAGACTCTTTGTTTCATTTGGAAGTATTGGACAAATCAGCACTATACTATAATGTAGAACTTGTAAAAGGCAATTGCAATGATATTAGATGTTTGGCTTCGTTTTCAGAAAGAAATCAAAATATAAGTTTCAAAGTAAATAGAAATGATAATAATTATTTGGCAATACATGCGCCAATTAATGTCATCAATAGCTTGAATTTACAGTTGAAATGTGTGTTGCCTCCGATCAATGATAATTGTAGTGGTGCGACTGAGATACACTGTGGTGATAATATTTCTGGTAGTACAAGTCTGTCAAATTATAACCCAGTTTGTTTTTGGATGGGCAAAAATGTTTGGTATAAATTTCAGGGCAACGACAAGAAAATATCATTTAAATTTAGCAAACTTCAGGAGACTGCTAAAGTCTGGATTGTCGAAGATAAAGGATGTGATGATATTGAATGTGCCACTTCATATTATTTGAATCAATCAGGAACGATAGATTTCGTGGCTGAAACCGGTAAAAATTATTTTTTGATAATACAACATCAGAATTATAGTGGAGGAAGCTTTACATTGGAAATGGTTTGTACCGATGCTGTGGTCAATGACCTTTGTAATGGCGCAATTGAGCTTACCGAAGAAACATTTGTAGATCTAAGCAATAGTACAGGACACTACTTCACAAATTTGGCAGGATGTCAGCAACAGACAGAAAATGGAGTCTGGTATTATACCAAAGGTAATGATTCTGTTCATGTTATCTCCACACCACTTGAAAATAGCGGGTTTTTGTATTATCAGCTTTTTTCTGGTACTTGTGATCAACTTACCTGTATAGAGTCAGGTCAAGTGTATAATTTAAATCCGATTAAATTTCAAGCAAAAGCCGGCATAAACTATTATTTATATTTGTTTACTAACTCTAATTGGCAAAATGGCCCGTACCAATTAATTTACAACTCAGTTCCATCTCCGATCAATGATATTTGTGTTGGTGCACTTCCTATAAATTGCAGTGATTCTATTCATCTGGATTTTGCAAATTTTACCAAAGACAGGATAAGTCATTGTTATAGTGATTATATGTCTGCTTGGTACACAGTCAAATTTACGGATAATGAACAGATTGATTTTGTATGTAATTACCCAAAAAACTCATTTATCGTAGAAATTTTTGAAAATTGTGAATCACCTTGTATCATGCTAAATTACATCAATCGCGATGTCGAAAATACCATTAGTTTGATTGGACAAGCAGAGAAATCGTATTATTTTAAGATATCTCCGTCTCAACAGGACACTATGGATATGGATTTTCAGATCGTTTGCTCAAATTTAGTACATAACAATATAAGCCCAAAATCAGCTGACTGGACAGAATGTAAATCATATAATATAAAAAATAGCGATCTCCCGATAAAGCTTAGAAGAGATTGCATAGAATCACATAAACAACTTTGGTATAAGTTTGTGGGTGATGGTAGTTTATTCAAATTAGAAGCTGATTTTAATTTAAGTATTTCTTATGCACTAACAGATACGGCTTGCCAAACCTTACAAAATTTTTATTTTAACAATGATTATTTTGTTACTGAAGCTGGTAAAGAATATTATTTGGTGGTCTCAATTTTCAATGCGCAGTTTAATAATGATTTCTCATTCGAAATACAATATAAGTGCATAGATCACACAGTTGATGCTGCAAACGCATTTGACCGCATTAAAATAATGCCAAATCCATTCGGGCAAAAAACAATGGTTGAATTTGAGTCATCAAAAAATGAAACAAGTTTGATGAAGATTATAAATACAGATGGCAAAATTGTTTACAATAAGGAGATAGAAGTAAGTCAGGGCATGAATAGATTGGAAATTTCCAATACAGAAATCAGAGTGCCAGGTGTTTACAAACTCATTATTCAATCAACGGGTAAAATTCGTTCAGCAACTTTGATAAAGGTTGATTGATGAGTAGATTTTTTTAAACCTGAATGATGCGTTAGGATTCGTAATAGATTTTCTAATGCATATTTCAGGATATTTCAGGTTAAAAGTATGCCCATATCGTAATAAGATTACCTATCCAATTTAGGTTCTGATACAATATTTATGGCTGGTTTTGTTCAGATGTGTGACAGTCGTTGAAGGTCATTCATATTTAATTCTTTCCCGAAAAAACACCTCTAAATCTGACTAATTATTATCTTTGATCTAATAATCTAGATATGGAGTAAGGCGTGTGTATATGAAGTCAGAAAAGGAAAAAATCTAGATAAAACCAAAAGTCCATAATTTAATAAATATGACTTGTTGTGTAGAAAATGAATAAATTAGAAATGGGAAAATTTTTGGGGATTTGAAGGGTGGTTAAAAAAAATTTTTTTTGAAAAAAAAAAAAAAAAAAAAAAAATTAAAAAAAATTTTTGCACTCAATTTGTTTATTTTTTTTTGTTTTGGAAAGTAAAATTTTTTTTTTTGTTAGGTTTTTGGAGATTTTTTTTTTTTTACCGAAAAAAAAAAATAGGGAAAAAATTATTTGTTTGTTTTTTTTTTTTTTTTTTTTTAAATAAAAATAGGATTTAAATTTTTTAATTTTTGGGTTGGAAAATTTGTTTTTTGGTTTTAAGTTTTGTTTTTTTTTTAAAATGGGGTTGTTGTTTGTCTTTTTTTGTTTTTTGATTTTTTTTTTTTTTTTAAAAAAAAAAAACAAAATGAAAAAAAATTTTCAAAAAATGAGCTAACAAACAATAAAATTAATCATGAACAATTTAACAACTTTCGAAGAGCATTTAGACAAGCATAGGGGCAAAATTGGTAGCGAAGAAAGAACAAAATTTGATTCAGATTCTTTAGCTTTTAGAATTGGCGTGATGCTTCAAGAAGCTCGAAAAGAAGCAAAAATGACCCAGGAAGAACTTGCTGATAAAACAGGAACGAAAAAAAGCTATATTTCAAGGATTGAGAGTGGTAAAAGTGATATCCAATTGTCAACCTTTTATAGAATCATCGAAATGGGATTAGGCAGAACTTTAAATATTGCAATCGGATAATAGAATACGCTCATGCTGGCGCCAGTCATGCTAAAGCCTGATAAATATGTAATTCGTGCCTTGCTAGGATCTTTACTTCATTTATCATGTCAAAACGAGTTTATACTTCATCAAAACCTACACCACTATGACAAACAAATAAATTGACTAATTTTGCTCTGATATCCTGTCAGATGATGCGATCACTTAGGTTTTTTATTTTAGGCACTTTTCTAATCCTGCTCCATTTTTGGGGTAGCGCACAGCATATACCCGATCTCATCAATTACAAAGTATCTGAGTACAAGGCGCATAATCAAAACTGGGCTGTCTCGCAGTCGCCTGACGGATGGATGTATTTTGCCAATACCGATGGATTGCTCGTTTTCAATGGCAATCAGTGGCAGAAATATGCCTTGCCAGATCACAATATCATTCGTGCAGTGTATTGTCATCTAGATCGCGTGTACACAGGCGCTTATGGTGCCTTTGGGTATTGGGTGCGAGATGCCTGTGGCCATCACAGCTATACGTCACTTGCACATTTAGTACCTAATAAGCTACTAGATAAGGAAGAAGTATGGCATATCACATCGGATGGTAAGGATGTGTATTTTCAGTCTTTTTCGGTGTTGCTGCGATATGACGGTCAGGCCATTCACCATGTGAAATTGCCCGGTAGTATTATGTTTCTCCAGTTTGTAAATGGCAATAAAATCATACAGTGCATAGACTCAGGGCTATATGAGATCATTGACAATAATAAGCACCGCAAGATAGCGCATACGGATTTTTTTATAGGAAAGACCGTTACAGCCATCTTACCTCAGGTGCAGGATACGGCATCTTGGTTGATCACTACGGCATCGGATGGCGTCTTTACGATGAAAAATGGCATTATAAAACCTTGGAATGCTCGCTTTCAAAATCACTTTATAGTATCTCAGATCAATAAATGTTTCATCACAGATCAAGGTCAAACGGTGATGGGAACGATCAGAGACGGAATTTTAGTCTTTGACCCAAATGGCTCGTTGCTATATCATTTCAATACATCTAATGGCTTACAAAACAATACGGTACTGGCCATTTTACAAGATCGCGATGGAGATTTATGGGCAAGTCTTGACAAGGGTATATCGCATGTCGGCTTGCATAGTCCTGCATTGGTGTACAAGGATGTATCCGGCAAATTGGGTACAGTGTATAGTATCTTGCAAGCAAATAATACGCTTTATATAGGTACCAATCAGGGTTTGTATTATCATACCACATCATATCCCGACTATAGCAATGAAAAGCAAGATTTTAAACTCATAAAAGGCACACAAGGCCATGTTTGGCAGTTATTGGCTGTGGGCAATGCAGTGATTTGTGGGCATAACGAAGGTACATTTAGCATAAAAGGACATACAGCAGAAAAAATATCATCGGTCACTGGCGGATGGTTTACATTACCAATTGCGGACAATATAATGTTGCAAGGCACTTATACCGGTTTGGTTGTTTTCAAAAAGAAAGGAAACGAATGGATTTTTTCTAATAAAATAGGCCAATATCCAGACCCAGTCAAAAAGGTAATCCATCAAAGTGGTAATAAGTTTTGGGTTGCCGGACCGAATACAGGTTTGCGATTGATCACCATAAATCATGACTTTTCAAAGGTAGAAAATGTGGTCAATTATGGAAAAATCTAGGTATCCGCAATGAACAAAATGTAGAAATCAACCTTTTGAATGACAAATTGATGGTTTTTGATGGTATGTACCATTATTCGTACGATGAAACCAAGGATCGATTTGTGCTTGATCCTGAGCTTAATGTGACTACTGAACCATCTCAAATCCGAGTATTAGGTGATACTTTGTTGACAAAAATATATAGTGACCACTTGGTTTTTATAAATCAAGCGGGACAAAAACGCAATTTCCCTTTTATTGTCAATAAAGACTATCATAATATCTGTTTGATCGATTCTAACACGGTAGGTCTATGTCTATCAGAAGGATATGCCATTGTCAATTTAGATTTTCTATCGAAACCTACACCAAAAGCTGACATGGTTTTTAGTTTGGTATGGCCATCTGATGGAAGTTGTAAACCTGTATCTGAGCGTGAAAAAATTCAACTACCATACAGCAGAAATATTGGAATTATTTATTTTCATACACCTGCATTCAAATTGCATAGTACCTATTTTTCGAGATTGATGCCCTTGGATACCCTTTGGAATCCGATCGGTGGTGATGGTAAATTTGCCTTTAATCATCTTCCTTATGGCAACTATACCTTTGAAGTCAAGTACAACAATGATGTCTATAAAATTGAATTCGAAATAGCCGCGCCTTGGTATCTGAGTAAGTGGGCTTTCTTGTTGTATGCTTTCCTTACAATAGTATTGATATGGTGGATGAAATTAATGTTTGACAGACAGCTCACCAGACAAAAGCTGAGATTGGAACAAGAGAATGTGCGCATGTTGAGAGAGCGGATGATTGAAATGGAAAATGACAGATTGTACCAAGACAATATTGCCAAAAGTAAAGATCTGGCAAATGCCACTATGCACCTTATCCAAAAAAACGAACTCATCCAAGAGATCAAAGATGAGTTGATCCAGATAAGGAAGTCTGGAGATCAAACACTCACAGCTCATGATTTTAGGAATATGATGAATCAAATTAATGAAAATCTGACGGTGCAGGATGATAAAAATCTTTTTGATGCAAATTTTGAAGAAGTACACGCTGATTTCTTAGGTAAATTGAAAAAGGAATACACCCAACTTACCGCTGATGACCTAAAACTTGCTGCCTACATCAGAATGAATCTTTCGTCAAAGGAAATAGCCCCGTTATTTAATATCTCTATCCGAGGCCTAGAAAACAAGAGATATCGATTACGAAAAAATGAACTTGCCGATGGATACCAATCTGACAGATTTTTTGAAAATTACCTTTGAAAATTAAATTTGCAATAATCTTTTTTTTTAATGTTTCATTGTGGAAAATAAATGGTTAAAAGTCCTAAATCTACTGAAATGCCTTAAATTGCGGCAAATATTTTTAAATGGCGTAGTCATGGCGTAGTGAATAATTGTGTAAATATCTAATAATTTGACTAATATTGCACTGTCATTAAGCCAAAGTTTGAAATTATACTTCGTAATCAGTGGTGTTTAGTCATTGGTGTGAGATTTCATTATTGGTTTGATGTGTATTAAAGCATATTATTAATTAATAACTAAAATTTCCTTAAAATGATGAGACATGTACTTGTTTATCTCTTGATCGTAACCAGTTGGTGTACCTTACAGGCACAGACTGTTTATGAAGACTTTGAAGGCGGCAGTGCCAAAATATCTTGGGCCACTTTTAATGGCTTGACTTATGAAGGGCCAGTAGCCAACCCAAGCAAAGATGCAGTTAACGGCAGTGATTTCGTTGGAAAATTTTCCAATGACGGTGTATCCGATTTTTGTTTCGGCTTAGGTACGATGCCGACACCTGCTGATTTAAGTACCAACAATTTGATGAAAATTAAAATTTGGGCTCCATACGCACCCACGAGAGCACTATTCAAATTTGAAGGCGGTGGCGCTGCCATCGAACAATTTATTGACATTACAGAAGCCGAAAAATGGGTAGAATATTCTGTGGACTTCTCTAAGGCCGCGGGTACTGCCCACACAAAGGTACTTCTGGCTTTCCATCCGTTCACTACACCAACAGCTGGTACTTTTTATTTCGATGATATCAGAGGCCTTGAAGCTAAAGATGTTTTTGAAACATTCGAAACTGGCAACGAAATGGGATGGAAGGCTTTTGATGGCACCCTAGAAGCACCGATAGACAATCCTGCTCCTAATAGAGTAAACAGTACAGCTAAGGTAGGTAAATATACAAAATCTGGAGCACATGCTTACAGTTTATTATTGGCTGAGAGGACAACACCATTTGATATGTCTGTGCTAAATCAATTTAAACTTCAAGTTCATGCAAGTGCGCCTACTCAGGTATTATTGAAACTTGAAGGTGATGGTCCTGCAGTTGAGAAAATAGCTAATATAGGATTAGCCAATGCTTGGCAGGAATATACTTTTGATTTCTCTGATGTAGCTGCAGCAAAACATCTTAGAAAAGCAATCATATTTTTTGATCCAGGTGTAGAGACTAGTGCTGATGTGTATCATTTTGACAATCTTTATGCAGTTTCTAAAGGTGCATGTGCTGGAGCAACAGTAATTGATGGCATGGTAGATGATTTCGAATGTAATAGAAATGCGACTTACGTCAATGGTTGGGATAGTTTGACAGTTATTGCGAATCCTGGACCTGATGCAGTCAATGGCTCAACCAAAGTAGGTAAATTTGTGGATCAACTTGGAGAACCTTGGAATGGTTTGTTGTGGGATTACCAAAATCCAATAAATCTTGAGACTAAAAACCAATTGAATATAAAAATTTGGTCATCTAAAGCGACTAGAGTTCTAGCTAAATTAGAAGGTGGAGCATCAGCAGCTAATGAGGTTTGGATTGACATTGAAGAAACCAATAAATGGGTTCAATATACAGTAGATTTTAGTTCTCAAGCGTTGGCAAGTCATAAAAAAGTAATCCTTTTCTTTAATGCGGGCAATGAACCTGAAGTAGGAGATGTGTATTATGTAGATGATATTTCTTGGGGCATAAAAACCATCGATGATATAGAAACTTTTGAAAATGGTGCAGTACTTCCTTGGGAACCACTTGATCAGCAAGAATTGATCCACGGCAAATTTGCTGTAATAGACAATCCAGATGCTACAGGTGTAAATACTTCCACAAAAGTAGGAAAATATACCAAAGGTGTTTCAGCATTCTCCACATTGGCTGCCGTTGCACCCTGGTTTGATTGATATTTCTTCCAAACCACAATTCAATTTGGATGTTTGGGCGCCGGCGGGTAGTAAGTCAGTCATCATGCAATTAGAAAGTGCAACTTCTGGCAATAAAGAAGTAGAGCGTGAGATTAAAACGCCTGGTGCTTGGGAAACTATTTCCTTTGACTTTACCAATTTCCAAAACATAACAGACTGGGCAGCTTTAAAATTGATCTTCAATCCTTCAGTTGCCGAAGAAGGAGTTATTTATTATTTTGATAATTTACGTCAAGGCGTAGCGACTGTTGATCCATGTGAAGGTACTGTCGTGATCAACAATATTATCGACGACTTCGAATGTCAACGCAATAAGGCATATGGTTCAGGTGCAGATTTGATTTCAGCAGTAAACAATCCTAAATTGACCGCTGCAAATAGCTCTGTAAAAGTAGGTTTGTACAAAGATCAACCAAATCAACCATGGTCTGCACTTTGTGCTGATTTTCCAGATGGTATCGACTTATCCGTATTTAATCAATTAGAATTGCAAGTATTATCGACTGCCGCAGTTCCAGTATTATTGAAATTGGAAGGTGGAAGTAGCCCTGCAAAAGAGATTTGGTCTGAGGTAAAAACAGCCAATGATTGGTACACTATTTCTGCGGACTTTTCTTCAGAAGCTGCCAATGACCATAAACGTGTTTGTTTCTTCTTCAATGGTGGTGTAGAGACTTCTACAGTAGATGATTATTATATCGACAATGTTAGATTAGCACATGCGCCATACAATGGTTGTGTGATGAACTTTGATGATCCAGCATTCACATCATTGTCTTGGAGATATTTCCCTAATGACAATTCTGGCGGCTTTGAATTGGTGGACAATCCAAGCAAAACAGGCATCAATACTTCTGATAAAGTTGGAAAAGCCATAGAAAAAGCATCGGGAGAGCAACCATGGCAAGGTATGTTTACGGATTTGGAATCTTATATGACTTTTGACAAGAATCTCCAACTCAAGATGAAAGTGTTGAGTCCAAAAGTTGGTGCCGTTACATTAAAAGTTGAAAGACCATTAGTAGCAGGATTCCCTGGCGGCTCAGGTGACAATACTGTTACCAATACCAAAGCAGGTGAATGGGAAGAGTTGACTTATGATTTTTCAGCATCACCTACTCCAATCGACCCAGCAGGACAATATGCCAGAATCACATTAATTTGGGATATAGTTAATTTGCCAACAGAAGATGTCGTGTACTATTTTGATGATATCAGATTGGATGGTGGCGATTGTGGACAAGAATCTAGTGTTTTTGATCCGTTAAATTTAGAGAAACTCCATGTATCTCCAAATCCTGTAAGTGATATCCTTCGCATCAATAATGCCGAGACATTACAAGCCACAGATATTATTAATGTCTTTGGACAAAGATTGGCTAGAGTATATAACAACCACAATCAGCAGCAAACGATCGATGTATCCAATTTGCCTTCAGGTACCTATATACTTTTGGGTTATAATGATAAACAACAAGCTGTAGCACAAAGCAGATTTGTAAAGATGTAAATTGATTTCGCATAAGCCCACATTATCCATTGGAATTTCGTGATGAAATTTGGAGGTTAATAGATGGATTTTCTGATGAATAATAAGTTTTGAACAGGGGATAGCAAATTGGCTATCTCCTGTTTAATTGTGCTTATTGTCTCATTTTTGATGTGAAATAGTGGCAAGATTTACCGCCAATACAGATATAATTTCATTATACATTTTCAATCAGTAACACCTAAATTATGTTGCAATTATTAGGCAGGCTCTTGATATTGTTTGCCCTGATTTCATGCAATGCCAACAAAGAAATCTCTTTTGTTAAATATTCGAGGCAGGAATTAAAAAAACGGACCTTCGATTATTTTTGGCGTACTACGGATACTACAAATTATCAAGTACCCGATCGATATCCTACACTTACATTTTCAAGTATCGCGGCTACCGGGTTTGGCCTTTCGTCTTATCTGGTTGGGATAGAAAATAATTATATTACCCGATCAGAAGGTGGTGAGCGAGTGTTGAGTACGCTGAAGTTTTTAGCTGAATTGCCACAAGGACCTGAGCCATCTGGTGTTAGTGGATATAAAGGATTTTTCTATCATTTTTTGACTTTGGATAAAGCCCAAAGATTCAAGCAAGTAGAATTGTCGTCTATAGATACAGGCTTGCTGATGGCTGGTGTACTCAGTTGTATGTCTTATTTTGATAAGGAAAACGATCCTGTCGAAAAAGAAATTAGAGATCTTGCTGAAGGGCTATATCGTAGAGTTGATTGGCAATGGATGATGAAGTCTAATGGCAAAATGAGTATGGGATGGCATCCAGAGAAAGGATTTTTAGACAGTGATTGGGCTGGATACAATGAAGCTATGGTATTACTAATTATGGCTATGGGCTCACCTACATTTCCCTTACCTGAAACTACTTGGCACAAATGGTGCGAAACATATCCAATTGATTCATTTTATGGATATAAAAATGTTCAGTTTGACCCTCTTTTTGGACACCAATACAGTCATATCTGGATAGATTTTCGGGGTATTCAAGATAGTTTTATGCGAGCATATTCAGATGATTATTTTGAAAATTCCCGCAAAGCAACACTTTCAAATAGAGCGTATTGTATCAAAAATCCTGGTAAATGGGTTGGCTATTCCGAAAATCAATGGGGACTAACAGCTTGTGATGGTCAATCAATAAATCGTTGAAGATAAATGGTGTAGAAAGGCAATTTTTTGATTACAGAGCGCGTGGAGCAGCGAGCACACAGATCGTAGATGATGGTACGATTGCACCGACTGCATCTGGTGGCTCATTTCCATTTACACCTAGAGAATCCGAAAAATGCTTAGAATACATGTGGAATACGCATTATGCAAATTTGATCGGTGAGTTTGGTTTCAAAGACGCCTTCAATTTGACATATAAAGACAAAAATCATCCTAAAGCTTGGTTTGATGTTGATTATCTTGGCATTGACCAAGGTCCAATTTTACTTATGATACAAAATCACGAATCCGAATTGATTTGGAAGGTGATGAAAAAAAATCCATACATCATAGCAGGTTTAAAAAAAGCAGGTTTTAGTGGTGGATGGCTGAATGACGTACGTTGAATGTTTAATGACGAATAAACCGAAAAATAGAAGTTTGAAAACTTATAAAATTTATCTTATGCAAAATAAAGCCTTTATAACCGTTGTTTTTATTTTTATACTATCTATTTCAGGATGGGCACAAAAGAAAAAACCAACCCAAAAGTCCGACATAAAATATTATCAATCTTTAGGAGCATCTTCAAAGGTTGCAAACTTGATGACCCAAATGACCTTGGATGAAAAAATCGGTCAATTAAATCTTATCACACCAGGCGGTACAGTAACTGGTGAAATCGTAAGCAAAGACGTAGAATCTAAAATAAAAAATGGTAACGTAGGCGGCATCTTTGGCATTCGAGGTGCAGAAAAGGTACGGCAAGCCCAAGAAATGGCCGTTAAGAACAGTCGTTTGGGTATTCCACTCATAGTAGGTATGGATGTGATACATGGTCATCAAACCGTATTTCCTATTCCATTGGGATTATCTTGTTCTTGGGATATGAAACTTATCGAACAGTCTGCTCGAATCGCCGCAAGAGAAGCAACAGCAGATGGTATCATGTGGACATTTAGCCCAATGGTGGATATTGCCCGTGATCCACGATGGGGCAGAATTTCCGAAGGAAATGGTGAAGATCCTTTTTTAGGATCAAAAATTGCAAGCGCAATGGTTCGTGGATATCAAGGCAATGACCTGAAAGATCCAACTACGATGTTGGCTTGTGTAAAGCATTTTGCATTATATGGCGCCGCTGAAGGTGGACGAGATTACGGCACCGTAGATATGAGCAAAGTGCGAATGTTCAATGAGTATTTGCCTCCATATAAAGCTGCGGTTGACGCTGGTGTTGGTTCGGTGATGACTTCTTTTAATGTCATCGACTATGTTCCCGCTTCCGGTAGCCAATTTATATTTAAAGATGTTTTGAGAAAAAAATGGAAATTTAATGATTTGGTTGTGACAGATTACACTTCTATAAATGAGATGATAGAGCATGGTACCGGCGATCTTCAAGAAGTTTCCAGGCAAGCCATGAAAGCAACGGTTGATATGGATATGGTTGGCGAAGGATTCTTAACTACGCTCAAAAAGTCTATAGAATCTGGAAAACTCACGCAAAATGATATTGACCAAGCCTGTATTCGAGTCTTAATTGCAAAAGAAAAATTGGGATTATTGGATGATCCATACAAATACTTTGATGAGAAAAGAGCAGCAGTTGAGATTCTTTCAAAAGAAAACAGGGCTTTTGCAAGAAAAGCCGCTTCCGAATCATTTGTATTATTAAAAAATGAGAACAATATCCTTCCACTTAAGAAAGATGCAAAAATAGCCTTGATCGGACCATTGGCTGATAGCCGTAGAAATATGTTGGGCACTTGGAGCGTCTCTGGTGATCATGAAAAAGCAGTAACTGTCATAGAAGGTATTAAGAGTCTTGCGACAAATCCCAACAATATATTTTATGCTAAAGGCGCTAATATCTCGGATGACGTTGATTTTGCCCGACGAGTCAATGCATTTGGAGAAGAGATCGCTATAGATAGTAGATCAGCTGATGTGATGATTGAAGAAGCACTTGATGCGGCAAATAAAGCTGATATCATTGTTGCCGTCATGGGCGAGGCTGCAGATATGAGTGGTGAAGCTTCCAGCATGACGGATATTAGCCTACAACCTTCGCAAAAGAAATTGCTTGCAGCCTTAAAAATGACAAATAAACCCATTGTCCTTGTTTTATACAATGGTAGGCCGATGATTATTACTGATGAAATGCGCGATATGAATGCAGTACTTGATGTGTGGTTTGGAGGTACTGAAGGTGGAAATGCGGTAGCCGATGTACTCTTTGGTGATGTAAATCCTTCCGGAAAATTGACAACATCATTCCCAGTAAATATGGGACAAATTCCTGTTTACCATAGTATGCTGAATACTGGTAGGCCTGATCCCGGCAATCGCCCAAAATTTCGATCCAACTACTTAGATGCACCTAATGAACCATTGCTTCCATTCGGATATGGTCTTTCATATACAACATTCGAATACAGCAAACCAGTGTTGAGCACTACAAAGTTGGCACGTGGCAAATCAATAACAGTATCTGTGCAGGTCAAGAATACGGGAAAAATGGCAGGTAGTGAGGTCGTTCAAATGTATATAAGAGACTTAATCGGCTCCATTAGCAGACCTGTCAAAGAATTGAAAGGATTTGAAAAAATATATCTAGCGCCAGGAGAAAGTAGGGAAGTGGTGTTTACAATTGATGAGGCACTTTTGAAATTTTATAATGAAAATCTGGAGTTCAAAGCTGAGTCAGGCGCATTTAATGTTATGGTTGGCACCAATTCAAATGACTTGCAAACATTGAGTTTTACTTTGGAGTAAAGTAAGTTCTTTTCTTCATCAGTATTAGAAAGAATGAAAATTGAATAAATTTAAATTGATTTTTTTAAAACTTTAAATATTTAAAAATGATAATCACTAAAATCTATCGCTGGTTCGTGTTGATCATGTTATTATGTATTTCTACCTTAGTAGGAGCGCAACACAAACTGTCAGGAATTGTCAAAGCAGGTGGCTCAGATGAAACACTTATCGGTGCTACTATCGAAGAGAAAGGTACTACAAATGGGACGATTACCGACATAGATGGTAAGTATGAAATCTCGTTGTCATCTGCAAATGCAACCATCATAGTCAAGTATGTCGGCTATACCGATGTCGAAGTAGCTGTTGGTGGAAGATCAGTTATTGATGTCAATTTGGAAGAATCATCTATTATGATAGATCAAGTAGTGGTCGTTGGATATGGTGTCCAGAAGAAAAGTGACCTTACTGGTGCTGTAAGTAGCCTCAAAGGCAAGGAGTTAGAAAGAGTCACGACACCTAATATCGAACAGGCTTTACAAGGTAAAATTCCAGGTGTTTATGTGGCTCCTGCTTCTGGTCAACCAGGCGCTGGTGCTACTATAAGAATCAGAGGTACAGGTACCCTAAATAATAATAATCCACTTTACGTTATCGATGGTATGATCACCGAAGACGCTAGTAGTGTAAATCCACAAGATGTAGAAAGCATTGAAGTATTAAAAGATGCTTCTTCAGCAGCAATTTATGGTAGTCGTGGTGCTAATGGTGTGATCTTAATTACCACAAAAAATGGTAAAAAAAGAAAAAATGCCTTGCTCTCACTTTCAACTTATTACGGTGTTCAAGAGCCTGTAAAATATATAGAATTGCTGGATGGTGCTGAGTTTGCAAAAGCGTATAATCAATTAAGAGGTACTGCATATTATCCAGATCCATCTATTTATGGTAAAGGTACAGATTGGCAGCGAGAAGTGATGCATTCGGCACCAATCGCCAATATCCAGTTTGGTGCAAATGGTGCAAGCGACCTCATTTCTTATAACTTTAGCGCCAATCTTTTTGATCAGGAAGGAATACTCAAAAATACATCATACAATCGTGGTGCATTCCGACTCAATACCGAAATGAAACTAAAACCTTGGCTTACCTTAGGAAATAATACATCTTATTCGATTATCAAAGAACAATTAGGGCCCAATGTGGTAAATTCCGCATACCGGATTCCATCGGTTTTGACCGTCGAAGAAAATGGCACTTTTACTGATCCAACTTTTTTTGGCTTGGCTTTGAGTAATCCAGCAGCCGAACAATATTACAGGAGCAATAAATACAAAAATGGAACTCAACTTTTGGGCAATCTTTTTGCGGATATAAATATATTGAAGGACCTAAAATTCAGAACCAACTTTGGATACTTTGTAGAAGATAAAAAGGAAAGAGAGATTTTGCCCGAATACCAAGTTAGTGCCTCTCAAATTAATAAACAGAATAGTCTTGGTATCTTGAGAGAAGGCAATATCAACTGGATTTGGGAACAAACGCTCAATTACCTCAAAGAATGGAAGGATCAATCATTGGGAATTTTATTAGGTTACACGGCCGAGCAGCGTAAATTTGAAAAAACAGGTGCAGGAAGGCTTAGTTTTCCAGGTGTTTCCGACGAATTATATTATTTAAGTTCAGGAAATGACACCACACAGACCAATTTTGGCGAGGCAAGCGATGAAGCCTTGGTTTCATTACTTTTCAGAACAAATTACGCATTAAAGAGCAAATATCTACTTACTGCATCGCTAAGAGTAGATAAATCAAGCAGATTTACACCAGACAATCGTACAGGTTACTTCCCATCCGCCAGTATCGGCTGGAATTTGGGCAATGAAGAATTTATCCAACGACTCAACACATTCGAGCGACTAAAATTGCGTGTAAGTTATGGTATTTTGGGTAGTCAGGCATTGACGAATAGATATCCAACATCTGCCATCATCAATAGTGGTTTGAATGCTGTTTTTGGTACTGGTGAGAGCGTAAACCAAGGTGCTACACAATTGTCCATATCAAATCTCAAACTTAAATGGGAAGTTTCCAATCAAACAGACATCGGTTTTGAAGCTGGATTTTTAAAAGATCAACTAAGTGTAGAAATGGACTGGTATCGCAGATTTTCTTATGACATCATAGCGGATGTACCGATTCCGGCTTTCGTTGGTTCTTCAAATTATCCTTTTGTAAATACAGCAGAAGTACTTAATACTGGTATCGAATTGGGTGTAAACTGGAGAAAATCTGGTACTTTTGATTATAATATCGGAGCCAATTTTTCTACTGTAAATAATGAAGTCATTGCTTTGGCCAAAGGTAAAAATGAAATATTTGATGCAATTATTAATGGCGAACCAGCAACTCGTACTACCGTCGGTTTTCCAATAGGTTCTTTTTATGGATATAAGGTGGCGGGTATTTTCCAAAGTGCAGAAGAAATTGCTTCAAGCCCTAAATTTGGTAATGAAAAGCCAGGTGATATTAAATATGCCGATTCCAATAATGATGGGATTTTGGATGCAAAAGACCGTGTATATTTAGGAAGCCCTATACCAAAAATAACCTATGGAATCAATTTCGGTGCTGGCTACAAAGGCATTGATTTTAATGCAGATTTTTTAGGTGTCCACGGCAATCTAGTCTTTAATGAGAAGGAAACATCTCGTTTTGCAGTGTATAATTGGGAAAAACATGTAGCCAATGCATGGACTGTTGATAATCCTTCTACCTCCGAACCACGAGTAACCAATGGCGGACACAATTACAGACCTAGCGACAGATTCCTCCAAAATGGATCCTACTTTAGGTTGCGGACGGTGAGTTTAGGTTATACTTTTCCTGCTTCTTGGGTTTCCAAGGTGAAAATGGAGTCGTTCCGCATCTTTTTATCTGGTACTAATTTATGGACAAACCAAGAATTTACTGGCTACAATCCAGAGTTTCCAAATAGCAGTAGCCCATTTAAAGTTGGATTTGACAATGGTACATATCCTATAGCCAAGTCTTTCCAAATTGGCCTTGAAACTAAATTTTAAAATCATTTTTTAATAATAAAAAGTATTGAAAATGAAACAGTTAATAAATACAATAAATGGATTTTCTAATGTGGAATTGAGATTCAAAATGACTAAAAGATTATTGATTATATTTACCGTTATTTTTTCGTTACAAGCGTGTAGCGAAGATTTTCTAAATAGAGATCCTAAAGGTAATCTCACAGCGGAGACATTCTTTGAAAATGAACAACATGCCATTTGGGCTACCAATGCCATTTATGCCAATTTTCGGTCATGGGAATATTGTGGTTTACCATATTTGGGTGCCACAGACATCGTAAGTGATGACTCAGACAAAGGAAGCACAGAAACGGATGGACCATATCTGAAGGAAGTGGATGATTTTCAGTTTGATGCGACCAATCAAACCTTTTCTACCATCTGGAAAGGCCACTATCAGACAATAGCTAGAGCAAATATCGCAATCAATCGCATTCCCGATATTGATATGAAAGCTGAATTAAAGGAAAGACTTATAGGAGAAGCAAAATTTTTACGTGCTTTCAATTATTTCAGACTTGTGCAGTGGTTTGGTGATATTCCATTGGTATTGACACAACTTGCTGATGATCAATATTTTTCGCAGAAGCGCAATCCAAAAACAGAGATTTATACGCAAATAGAAAAAGATTTGTTAGACGCTATTTCAGCCCTTCCAGAAAGGAGTAAATACAAATCAGAAGACTTAGGTCGCGCCACAAAAGGTGCTGCAAAAGGCATTTTGGCAAAGCTGTACATGTTGGATAAAAAATTTGATAAGGCATTGGTTCTATGTGAGGAAATAATCAAAAGTGGAGAATATAGTTTATTGCCCAATTACAACCAGATATTTACTCAAGCAGGAGAAAATGGTGCTGAGAGTATGTTTGAAATTGGTGCGGTAGCTTTACAAGCATCAGTAGTAGGCTCAGGAGCTACACCATACAATATGGTACAAGGTGTACGCGGTGTACCTAATTTAGGTTGGGGATTCAATCGTCCAAGTGATGACTTGATAGCCAATTACGAAGCAGGTGATCCGAGGAGACAAGCGACCATCATTTATGTAGGTGAGGTACTTCCTGATGGCTCTACAATTGTTCAAGATAATCCTGAGATTTTAGATGAAAGATTTAATCAGAAAGCATGGGTAGGAAGTCATCCAGGACTTCAAGACAATGGTCCGGGCAATATAAGATTGCTTCGATATGCAGATATTATCTTGCTCGCAGCAGAAGCCGCCAATGAATTGGGAAATGCATCTAAAGCTTTAGAATACGTCAATATGACACGAAAAAGAGCTCGTGGTACCAATAATTTTATCTTGAAAGACCTTACAATCACAGATAAAGATGCATTGCGCACAGCCATCAGACGAGAGCGTAGATCTGAACTCGCTATGGAGCAACACAGATGGTTTGATTTACAACGTTGGGGCATTCAAAAGGAAGTTATGACCAAAGTTGGCAAAACATTTGTGTCCAACAAGCACGAGCTTTTTCCGTTGCCACAAACAGAGATCGATTTAGGTGGCGGTAGTTTGGGCCAAAATCAAGGTTATTAATAATTTCCCTAATTGTCAATTATGATATTGATTCGACTGTTAATATTTTTGTTTGTTCCTTTCTTTTTGATCGGGCAAAACATCCGTATTACGCAATCTGATACTTACGAACGACACACAGAGTTGCGATGGGATGTACAAAATTTGAGCAATGTAGAATATTTTAGGATCATGCGATCTTCTGACAATAAAGTTTTTTCCTCTGTCAAAACAGTTACTTCTGCGACTTATATGGATTTTAGTTCTACAGACAAGTTGGATACTTTTTACTATTATATTGAAGCATTATCTGGTCTGAACCAATCTTTAGCCACTTCTGATACCATTCAGGCTATAGAAAATACTATGACGGATGCTGAGCTCATGGATATGGTGCAAAAATATACATTTAGATATTTTTGGGATGAAGGACATCCTGTCTCTGGTATGGCCCGCGAAAGAAATAATAGCGAAGACATCGTTACTACTGGCGGATCAGGTTTTGGTATTATGGGTATTTTAGTCGGCATAGAAAATGGGTATATCACTAGATCAGAAGGTGCAAACAGGATCATTAAAATCATTAGTTTTCTACAATATGCTGAAAAATTTCATGGAGCCTTCCCACATTGGATGAATGGTCGAACAGGGAAAGTCGTGCCTTTCAGTCAGTTTGATAATGGAGGAGATTTGGTAGAAACAGCCTTCCTTATGCAGGGACTTCTTGCAGCAAGGCAGTTTTTTGATGTGAATAATAATACAGAAAAAGCGATCCGTCAGATCATCACAAAGTTGTATGAAGATGTAGAGTGGGATTGGTATTCGAAGAATAATTCTGGCGTCTTGTACTGGCATTGGTCTCCCAACTATGCGTGGCAAATGAATTTTCCGTTGCGTGGTTATAATGAAGCAATGATTGTGTATTTATTGGCTATTGCTTCACCTACACATTCAGTGCCAGCTTCCTATTATCATAATGGATGGGCTGCAGCCAATAATTATAAAAACGGAAATGCATGGTTTGGTTATAAATTGTTCGTAGGACCAGCTTATGGTGGACCATTATTTTTCGCGCACTATTCGTTTTTGGGTTTCGACCCGAGAGGCATTAAAGATAAATATGCCAATTATTTTGAAAATAATAGGAATCATACACTCATCAATCGTGGTTGGTGTATTTACAACCCGCTGAAACATAAAAAGTATAGTGAAAATTCTTGGGGACTTACGGCATCTGATAATCCTTTTGGCTACTCAGCACATGAGCCTGGCAGTCGAGATAATGGCACAATCACACCTACTGCGGCTTTGTCATCCATGCCATATACACCTACGGAAAGTATTGCTGCACTTCGGCATTTTTATTTTGTGGAAGGCGAAAGCTTGTTTGGACCTAATGGATTTTATGATGCATTTAATGGTGATCAAAATTGGGTAGCAGATTCTTATCTTGCCATTGATCAGGGACCTATTTTGGTCATGCTCCAAAATCATCGCACCGAGTTGCTTTGGAACATGTTTATGAAAAACCCTGAGATCAAGCCTGCTTTGGATGCTATAGGATTTGTGCCAGATTTGACTGCTACATCGGAAGTAAATGATGATAATAGAATGGCCTTATACCCAAATCCAACTACAGGTAAGGTAAAATTGGTCTTCGATCGAGAAAGACCTAATCAAATTATTATATTTGATAATACTGGCAACATCGTAAAAAACTTTAAAAGAATGGTTGAGATAGAATCCTTGGATGAAATCGAGTTAATACCTAGTTTATATTTTATACAAGCCAATTTTGAAGGAAATACGGAGATAATAAAACTGATAGTCCATTAAAAGTATTAACAAATTGTTTTTCTTGAGATTTTCATGAAAATAAATATTAAAAATAATCGTAATGTGTTAAAGTTTCAATAATTTTGCAGCCTTATGGCAATGTCCCCTTGACAAAGTCGTTTAAATACAATATCTTTATAAAAATTTTAACCCATGATCATCTTCACAATTGCCTTGATGATTCTAATCATGTTTGGGGACAGGATCCTCAACGAGGCGTAAAAGACAAAGGCAGATTTCGTCCCCCTGAAATCTGCCTTTTTTATTTATTTTTAAATATTTTTTTTAAAAATTAAATTTCATACGACACATGCAATAGCATGCAAAATAAAATATTGTTTGGAGCAGCAATGGTGTATTCAATTATAATGCCGTATGACGACAAAAATATTATCTTGCCTTTGTTTCCATCACCAAATTAATTTTTGTTAAGAAGCAGCAATTCCTTGGTTTAGGGTATCTATTATATAACTTTACATTGGCTAAGGTAAACTTTGCCCTTAATTCTCATTCTGGCGGTTCCCACCGTACGAATAACATTTTGACATTCTGGAAAGAAATTTCCGGTAATTTTATTATTCAAACCATATTAAACCATTAGAATGAAAAGGTTTTTACTCCGCAGTTTATTGTTTTTAATTGCCTTGACAATACAGGCCAGTGGTTTTTCAAAAGAGAATTCCAACGTAGAAAATTTAATGAATGTTCAGCTATGTATGGACGGTCATAAATCCGACGGTGGCAATTCAATGGTACTGTATTACAGCTCTAGATTTGAATCGTTTTTTAGCACAAATTGCAATACACCCACTGTTCTAACAAGCGGGATAACCTTGAACGGTGTTTATACAGGCAGTGATTTATATTATACCATCACGACTGTTGGTCCATTGGATTTGGCCATCGCGGGCTCAAATATGATGGTTGAGGTCATTGACAACTGTACCAATCAAAACGTCCAGGCTGGACCATTTTGTATGGCAGGAACATATCTCATCAAAGTGACAGGTTTAACATCTACAGCTTTCACCTTGACAGCAACATCTTATACCCCTACAGTTACAATCAGTTTTGTGGAGACATCAGGTACAACCAACAATGATGGTATTGTCTGCGAAGGTGCTGATGTCACCCTAAATGCCAATCCAGCTAACGTCACGCCACCCGCGGTAGTCACTGATTATGATTGGAGCAATGGGGATGCTACGCAGACCATTACTTTGACGAATGTAACAACAGCAGACGGAGGAACATATACAGTTACCGTTACGGATGACAATGGATGTACGTTTTCATCTTCAACAACGTTGGTGGTAAATGCGTTACCCGTATTTACAATAGAAGATACGGAGACATCAGGGGTAGGAAACGATGATGAAACAGTTTGTGTGGGTGATCCATTTACATTGACCGCAAATATTACTGTAGGAGCAGGTAGTACATACGCATGGAATTTACCTGATGGATCATCATCTACAACACATCCGTTGAGTATATCAGCTGCTACTATTGCAGCCCACAATGGAACGTTCAATCTAACAGTAACCGATGCGAGTGGATGTACGAATACCTCATCTATAGTGATGACAATTGTGGCATTACCAGCAGTTTCAAATACGGAATTGCGGGCATGTGCAATAGCTGAAGGATCAACATCTGGTGATTTTGTGTTGGAGGATGCAGAAGAAGTGCCGAATTATCCCACAAATCAGAATTTTGCAGCGGAAATAGATAATGGCATTGCAATGACGGTTACATATCACTTGTCACTAGTGGGCGCTCAAACTGGAACTGCTAATGCATCATCTGGAGTATTTACCGATGGCACAATAATTTATGCGAGAGTGGAAGATCCAACCACATTATGCTTTGATGTAGCCCAAATAACATTGACAGTAGTAGATTTACCAGATGCAGTAAATACAGAATTACGTGCATGCGAAGATCCCAATAACCTTGGTTTCGCAGATTTTACCTTAACAGATGCTGAATTGGCGCCTGCGCCTATCCTGCGGGCAATTCCAATTTTTACAGCAGATATAGATAATGGAGGTAGTGGCATCACTGTAACTTACCATGGCTTACAAGTGATGCCGATAACAATGTTTCACCTATTGCTGATGGCCCATATGCTAATGGAACGATCGTGTATGCAAGGATGAAAGATAACGCAACAACATGTTATAATGTAGCAGAGGTATTACTTACAGTAGTATTACCTCCTACAGCCAATGATACAGAACTAAAAGAATGTGAAGATCCAGCAGGTTCGGGTATGGCAATGTTTACGTTGACAGATGCTGAGTTGGCACCTGGCTTTCCTGCGACCAATTCAAACGTCACTGCTGATGTAGATAATGGTGCTACAAGGACTGTTACATACCATGCTTCACAACCAGATGCAGAGGATAACGTAGGTCAATAGGTAGTAGTGGAAGTTTTCAGATGGGACGATAGTATATGCAAGGGTAGAGGATGCAGCTACTGGATGTGCAGGAATTGCAGAAGTTTTACTTACTGTTTTGGAAGCTCCAGATCCGGAAATTCAATTTGAAGGATCTCCAAGTAATTTTACAATTTGTGCCGATGAGGCCTTCAGTTTGGATGTAGTGACAACAACAGGAACAGCGCCATATACCTATATGTGGACACTACCAAATGCATCTACAGCTACAGGCAATCCCTATACAGGCACAGCAAATCAAGCCATGCATAATGGTAATTGGGTAGTTACCGTGACAGATGCCAATGGATGTACAGGAACAGACAATATACAAATGACAGTCGATCCAGCTCCGACCAATAATAGTTGTGGAACAGCGGCTGATTTAGGTTCGGGCACATCACCTATAAGTGTATCGGGCGATAATACGTGTGGAGGAACTGGAGGCGGATGTGGAAGTCCAGATAATGAGTCGGTAGTCTATTATACCTATACGGTACCAGCAGATGGAATAACAGAGCTTTTTGTTCAAGTTGGAGCACCCCATATGGTTTCAGTTGACTTAGCATGTGGCGGTGGCGGTTGTTCAGGAGAAGTAACAATACCATGTCCTGTAAAAGGGGCCACATATTATATAGCCGTTAGTTCATCAGAAGCTAATGAAGGCCCATTTAGTTTGTTAGTACGACCTATTATTCAAACACCTGATATAACAGGTGTTGTGTATATAGACTTGGATGCAAGTGGTACCTTTAATTTTTCTGATATAGGATTTCAAGGTGCGCCTGTTGAGTTATTGCAAGGTTGTCCTGGAGGAACAGTAGTAGCAACAACAACAACGGATGGTGCTGGTAATTATACATTTACAGGATTAGCACCAGGAAGCTATACTGTACAGATCACGCCTGGAGGGGCAGGCGCACCCACTGGTAGTTCGTCACCAAAGTTTTGTTGTTTGATAGTTGACCCATGTATGCCAGATGCAGTCCTAGAATGTGAGTTTGGTTATCCACCTCCAAACTGTACAACTAATCCATACTCGGTGGATAATAAATGTGATGACGCTTATATGAATCCACTTTGTAATTTGACGGTCATTGGAGATTTTGCCTGTGGTCAGAATCCATCTACGATGGGACCTTGGGAGAACATTGCCCATTGTGCTGGTGTTTATCACAATACATCATTCTATGGTTTCGTAGCAGGTACGGGCAATTATTCCATACAATTTACAATCTTTAACTGTGCAGGAACGGGTGTGCAATATGGTTTGATGGACGCATGTAATCCGGGAGGTCCATATATAGCTTGTGATGGAAATGCTAACACTGGAACTATTACAGTTAATGCTTCGCAATTAGAGCCTTGTAAAACCTATATATTTTGGATTGATGGATGGGCTGGATCTGTATGCAGTTATTATATACAGGTGGTAGGTGATTTTCATGTTTGCGAATTACCTCCAATTGAAGATATCACGATAGATCAGGCTTGTAACCCATTATGCCCTGTACTTGGCACTTTACCAGTAACTGTTGTTCCTGCCCCAGGTCCACCCAACCTAGAAAATATCAATGGGGTAACTCTACATTGGGATGTTTCATTTAATGGTTCCCCATATTTCAGTACAATGACGGAGCCTTATACAGATGGATTGACCTTGGATATACCATTTTTGCAGGCAGGAACATATGAAATATGTGTAAAAACAGAACATGTATGTCCGGGTATTTCACCTCCATTTTGTAAGGAGTTTGTATTCGAAACGCTGAAAGATGCCTACAAAGAATTTAAAATCTGTACCGCGGATTTTCCATGGGAAGGAGAGGTAGATCCTATCACAGGAGAACCAATTTTGGATGAATATGGTAATCCATGGGCCTGGATTGGCGGTCCGATTGATTTGTCGTTAATTCGCACCACGCCACCGACTTTTAATTTTGGAAGCCAATACGCAAATGAGTGCGGATGTTTTTACACCCAGAGCTTGCGAATAGTGGAAGTTGGCACATCCACTGGTACAGATTCTATCGCTATCTGTCAGAACCGAGTACCATTTATGTATCACGATACTACATTGCCACAAGTTTTGACAATTTGTTGTACAAGTTAAAGGGCGTCACCACAAAAAAATGGGTGTGATTCTTGGTTAGTATTACAACTCGTATCCTCGACATGGGCGGTACGATAAATGATGAATGTATCTTGGGCGGACTTAAGATGCAGTTTAACATGGGCTTGCAATACATTGCGGCAGATAGAGATTCTATCAAATTTGCATGGAAAAATGCAGCAGGAACTGTGTTGATAGATAATGATAGTGATAATACGAATATAGTAGTTCCGTCACCAGGGACGTACACATTAGAAATAACGGTTTACAAATTTGGGTCATCGTGTACTTTCAACTTTAATCATACCATCGACTTGACTGGAAGATTCCCAGGTGCGCCTCTAGCTGATAATTGGCCATTGAAGATATGTGAAAATGATAATACGGCGACTTACAATGTGTTGACACCGGATCCAGATTTAATATATTTATGGACAGTACCAGCTAGTGCAACTAAGGTACAGGATGATAGTACAGGTACTTTGGTTGTACGATGGAATGGACCGACAGGTGGGAATATTTGCGTAAAAGCTAGAAACTTATGTGGAGATGGACCAGAAACATGTCTTCCAGTGGTTTATGTAGATATGATAGATCCAGCCTTTAGTCTTGCAGTAGAAGTATGTAAAGATGGCACTACACCGATAACAGCGACGAGTACACATACCGCAACGCCTGTGGTGTATAACTGGGATTTTGCTGGAGGAACAGCAACAGGTAGTGGCACAGGCCCTGGGCCTCATAATGTATCATGGAATTCAATAGGCACTAAAACAGTTTCACTTTCAGTTTCTGAAAATGGATGTGTAGGGAATCCAGTTACAAAAGACATAGAAGTAAAAGAATTGCCACCACCACCAGTAGTCAGTTGTGCAGGAACAACATCAAGCAGTGTGACCTTTGAATGGACGGCAGTACCAAAGCGCCACAAGCTATAATATTATTAGGGTAAGTGGATCCAAACAATGCAGGTAGCTTCCATAGGTCAAACCAAGCATGAAGTTATGGGACTAAATCTCAGTGATTGTGTGGAAATTCAAGTTGAGGCTGTACTTCTGGGCCATGTGGTAATATTACTTCTGTATCCCAAGAATGTTGTGCACAAGATTGTGGTACACTGCCGACGATAACCATCAGCCCGATCGGCCCTATCTGTTTGCCAGGCACGAATGTGAATTTGGATCAAACATTGGTGACAGTAACACCGCCAGTCGCTAATAGCACAGGCACCTTTACAGTGAATGGTACAGCAGCGACAGTGTTTAATCCAACGACTTTGGGAGCAGGCACACATTCTGTACAATATACATTAACTTGGGATAACAATAGGTGTAGTCAAAGTAGTACAATTCAAGTGATAGTACGTCCACATCAAACATCAGACTTACAGTAGGCCTGTGAGGATGTGTGCTTGATCCAGTGACAGTAACTTATACTGTGGAACAACGGGTGCAGTATAACTTGGGATTTTGGTGCTGATAAAATAGGTAATTATAATGGTCCAGGTCCCCACCAGGTATTATGGACAAACGCAGGAACAAAAACAATTACCTTGACAGTAACAAAAGATGGATGTACCTCTACAGTGACAACAAAGACGGTAACAGTCAATCCAATCTTGGCGGCTCCAGTAGTGACGTGTGCAGATCAAAGAATAGATGGTGTGACGTTTGGCTGGGATCCAGTTGCGAATGCAAGCGGATATACTATCAAAGTCGATATTGTAGGTGGCGCAAATGTGTTTACAGGAACAGTGACAGGAACAACGTACGATGTTCCAAATTTGTCGGAAGGCACCCAAGTGGTTATTACAGTGACAGCTATAAGCAGCAATGGCTGTCCAAATACAACAGGAACAGTCAATACAAAGCAACAGCCTGTCCAAATGCAAAGATTACTTTCCCGAATAAAGTAATCACACAATGTCTTACACCGACATTACCATTGATACCATTGCCATATACGATAGCGAATAATCTACCGAATGAGGTACCGACAGTGGCATGGAGTAGCAGTAATCCATTAACCAATAGTGCGATCAATAATGCTGCAAATCCAGCGACATTTAATCCACAAATTGCAAAAGAAGGGAATCATACTCTAGTATTAACGTATCAGCAGAAGGATTGTATATGGAAGGATTCGATACTAGTAGTTTTGAAACCAACGCCAGTCGCCTCATTCACATCTGATAACAAGATATGTGTGAGTGACCAATTATTGGTAACGTATACAGGCACTTCCACCACAGGACGAGTACTGACATGGGATACAGGCGGCGCAGTCAAAACAGACATAACGGCGACGACGTTCAACTTTAAGTGGGCAACAGCGGGTAGCTATACAGTAGGACTAGAAATAACGTTAAATGGATGTAAATCAGATCCGTTTACCAAAAATATAACGGTAGAAGATTTGAATGAAGGCCTGTGATAACATGTCAAGAAAGTTTAGATAAGATAGTATTTACATGGAATAGTGTGCCATGCATCAGAATATGAAGTATTCATTAACGGGTATCGAAGGGCAAACAGACAGGACTCACATATACCGCTAGTGGACTTGTAGGAAGGAGAAATGGTAGAATTGCAGATCAAATCAACCTCTACGTGAGTGTCCGATACCAACTGTAATGACAACCTGTACAGCGAAAGCATGTCCAACGGTAGTATTGAAACTAACACCAGCACAAACGAGTATTTGTCTTACGGCAACTGTAACCAAAATCAAAGTAGAAGTAAGTGTTACAGGCAATACACCGGATGGAAAAGGAACATGGAGTGGAACAGGCGTTGATCAGAATGGCAATTTTGATCCAGTAGTCGCAGGTGTAGGCGTACATGAATTGACATATTCATATACAGATTCGAATTGTTCATACAGCGAGAAGACAACAATAACAGTAACAGCATTGCCACAGATAATCTGGGAAGCAGTACAGCCTGAATGTTATGATGATGTTTCAGGATCATTTATATACCAGATAGCAGGGGGCACCACCATACACGACAAGAATGGACGGCACTAGTGTTACAACTTCACCAGTGAATGGTGTTACATCAGGAAGTCACACGTTTGTAGTTACGGATGTAAATGGATGTTCGGCGACGCAGACATTTGAAATAAAGATACCAGCACAACCATCATTTGATATCAAGGTCCGGGCATCATAAATATCAAAAGAGCGACGCATACCTTAGATTTGACGGGAATGGCGGCCTATATCAATGTAATAGACTCAGTAGTATGGATGCAGAATGGGAAACGCATCTGTAGTGGAACAATAGTAACGTGTGGCTCAGTGACGAATATATCGAAGTTGGGACCGAATGAATATACGGTTACGATCTATTACGACAATGGATGTTTGTGACGGATGTATTCCCGTATGTAGTAACCGATTTGTATATCACCACATTCCCAGAGATTATCAATCGGGCAGTGGAAGGGAACAATACCTTCCACATCACGACGTCAGACCCAAGTTTATTTGCGAAGAAGATGAATCTATGACCGCTGGGGCAACTTGGTGTTTATAGCAGAGAATTTTAGCGCATCGGATCCAGTAAGCTGGAATGGACGTTTTGGTAGTGATGTAAAAAGGTGGCCGGAACACACGTAGTGCCGGGTGTGTATGTGTATATTTTTGAAATGGAATCAGATAGTGAGTCCAGCATAGTTGAAACCGGCGATGTTACCGTTATCAGGTAACATTTTAACATAATGTCTTGATAATCAAATTTAGGGACATGATCATCAACAAGGCGTAAAAGACAAAGGCAGATTTCTGGTAGTCGAAATCTGCCTTTTTAATTTTTTATAAAAAAAATTATATTTCAAACTGTAGGCGTTATTTAAATTAGATTCAAATATTATTTGGTACAATAATTTTTTATAGAATTAATATAGCGTTAATGATCTAAAAAATTATAATGACTTTACATTTACCTTTTGATATTTTTTAACGAATTTATAACAATTCTTTGTTTTAAGGTATCTATTATATAACTTTACATCGGCTTAGGTTTTCTATGTCCGATAATACTCAGCCAGGCGGTTCCCACCGTACGAATAACATTTTGACATTCTGGAAAGAAATTTCCGGTAATTTTATTATTCAAACCATATTAAACCATTAGAATGAATAGGTTTTTACTTTTTTGTATTTTATTAGTGTCGATTTTACACAATTCTTATGCTTCAACTTTAAGCCAAAACTTAACACTTAATTACAATTTGTGTATTACGGATGCTTCAGGTGCTCAAATTGAAAAATTTAGCCAACTTGGTTATGACAAATTATCGTTGGTACCTCCATTCGTCTGCCCAGGAGATCTTATTGTTAATGGCGCAAATATGGGTACCTTCAATAATGGGAGTTACTCAGATGTTTTTTTTAGACTGGTACTTGCAGCAAACCAAGGTGTAAGTCTCACGTTAACAGGAACAGATGCCGAGATGGAAGTTATTGGAGTTTGTACACCTTCGCCTCCATATGGAGTAGGTGTTAACAATTTAGAGTTTTGTGGCCCACAAAACTTGATCATCAGAGTACACAATACTATGATGGATGTAAAACGGCACTTTTACCCTAACAGCATCCATTTATACATTAGGTGTGTCAAATATTACAACTACAGAAACAAGTGGAACCACAAACAATGATGGTAATTTATGCGAAGGAGATGATGTAACGCTTCAGGCATTTTTAACTGACCCAAATGTTCCTGGACCTGATTATTCTTGGGATGGACCAAATGGTTATACAAATACAGGTAATCCTATCACCATAGATCCTGTCGATCTGAATCATACAGGCACCTATACAGTTACAGTTACCGATGACAATGGATGTACGTTTTCATCTTCTACAACGTTGACGATAAATGCGTTACCCGTATTTACAATAGAAGATACTGAAACGTCTGGTGCAGCAAACGATGATGAAACAGTTTGTGTGGGTGATCCATTTACATTGACAGCAAATTTTACTGTAGGAGCAGGTAGTACATACGCTTGGAATTTACCTGATGGATCTTCATCTACAACACATCCGTTGAGTATATCAGCTGCGACTATTGCAGCCCACAATGGAACATTTAATCTTACAGTAACCGATGCAAGTGGATGTACGAATACATCTTCTATTATGATGACAATCGAAGCATTGCCAGCAGTCTCAAATACGGAATTGCGGGCATGTGCAATATCTGAAGGATCAACATCTGGTGATTTTGTGTTGGAGGATGCGGAGGAAGTGCCGAATTATCCCACAAATCAGAATTTTGCAGCGGAAATAGATAATGGCATTGCAATGACGGTTACATATCACTTGTCACTAGTGGGCGCTCAAACTGGAACTGCTAATGCATCATCTGGAGTATTTACCGATGGCACAATAATTTATGCGAGAGGAAGATCCAACCACATTATGCTTTGATGTAGCCCAAATAACATTGACAGTAGTAGATTTACCAGATGCAGTTAATACAGAATTACGTGCATGCGAAGATCCCAATAACCTTGGTTTCGCAGATTTTACCTTAACAGATGCTGAATTGGCGCCTGCCTATCCTGCGGGCAATTCCAATTTTACAGCAGATATAGATAATGGAGGTAGTGGCATCACTGTAACTTACCATGGCTTACAAAGTGATGCCGATAACAATGTTTCACCTATTGCTGATGGCCCATATGCTAATGGAACGATCGTGTATGCAAGGATAGAAGATAACGCAACAACATGTTATAATGTAGCAGAGGTATTACTTACAGTAGTATTACCTCCTACAGCCAATGATACAGAACTAAAAGAATGTGAAGATCCAGCAGGTTCGGGTATGGCAATGTTTACGTTGACAGATGCAGAGTTGGCACCTGGCTTTCCTGCGACGAATTCAAACGTCACTGCTGATGTAGATAATGGTGCTACAAGGACTGTTACATACCATGCTTCACAACCAGATGCAGAGGATAACGTAGGTCCAATAGGTAGTAGTGGAAGTTTTTCAGATGGGACGATAGTATATGCAAGGGTAGAGGATGCAGCTACTGGATGTGCAGGAATTGCAGAAGTTTTACTTACTGTTTTGGAAGCTCCAGATCCGGAAATTCAATTTGAAGGATCGCCGGTGATTTACGATATGTGCCGATGAGGCCTTCAGTTTGGATGTAGTGACAACAACAGGAACAGCGCCATATACCTATATGTGGACACTACCAAATGCATCTACAGCTACAGGCAATCCCTATACAGGCACAGCAAATCAAGCCATGCATAATGGTAATTGGGTAGTTACTGTGACAGATGCCAATGGATGTACAGGAACAGACAATATACAAATGACAGTCGATCCAGCTCCGACCAATAATAGTTGTGGAACAGCGGGTGATTTAGGTTCTGGTACAACACCTATAAGTGTATCTGGAGATAATACGTGTGGAGGAACAGGAGGCGGATGTAGTAGTCCAGATAATGAGTCAGTGGTTTATTTTACATACACGGTTCCTGCTGATGGAATAACCGAACTTTTTGTTCAAGTAGGAGCACCACATATGGTTTCAGTTGACTTGGCATGTGGAGGAGGCGGATGTGTAAGCGAGGAGACAATAGATTGTCCAGTAAAAGGGGCGACATACTATATAGCCGTTAGTTCATCAGAAGCAAATGAAGGTCCATTTAATTTGTTAGTAAGACCTATTATTCAAACGCCTGATATAACTGGTGTCGTTTACATAGATCTTGATGCTAGCGGAACCTTTGGTGGTACCGATGTAGGATTTCAAGGCGCACCAGTCCAGCTATTGCAAGGATGCCCAGGTGGAGCAGTAGTAGCAACAACAACAACAGATGGTATGGGAAATTATTCATTTACGGGTTTGGCCCCTGGCAGCTATACTGTACAAGTAGATCAAACAGGAGCTGGCGCACCTCAAGGTAGTTCTGTACCAAAAAATTGTTGTTTGATCGTTGATCCTTGTATGCCAGATGCAGTTCTCGAGTGCGAATTGGGTTATCCACCTCCAGACTGTGCTTCTAATCCATATTCGGTAGATAATTTTTGTGATGACGCTTATAATAACCCACTTTGTAACTTGACAGTAATTGGTGATTTTGCATGCGGACAAAATCCACCAGATCAAGGTCCTTGGTCAGGTGAAGCCCATTGCGGAGGCGTGTACCATAATACATCATTCTATGGATTTGTGGCAGGTACAGGTAATTATAGTATCCAATTTACAATTTTTGCTTGTGCTGGTTCAGGAGTTCAGTATGGTTTGATGGATGTGTGTAGTCCAGGAGGTCCATATGTTATTTGTAATGGTAATGCGAATACAGGCACAGTAACCGTACCTGCAGCACAGTTAGAACCATGTAAAACATATGTATTTTGGATAGATGGTTATTCTTCATCAGTATGTAGTTATTATATACAGGTGGTAGGTGATTTTCATGTTTGTGAAATCCCACCAATACAAGATATAACAATAGATCAAGGGTGTACACCATTTTG
Organism: Saprospiraceae bacterium; assembly: GCA_016717105.1. Lineage (GTDB taxonomy): Bacteria > Bacteroidota > Bacteroidia > Chitinophagales > Saprospiraceae > OLB9. The sequence continues at coordinate 200,252 of JADKGF010000003.1, forward strand.
CCCAATACTTGGAACACTTCCAGTTACTGTAGTTGGTGCCCCAGGACCTCCGAATTTGGAGAATATCAATGGGGTAACTTTACATTGGGATATTAATTTTAATGGGGCTCCGTATATAAGTACAATGACTCAAGCAAATACAGATGGCTTGACCATAGATATTCCATTTATCCAAGCAGGAGAATATGAAATTTGTGTTCGTACCGAACATCCATGCCCTGGCATCTCACAACCATTCTGTAAAACCTTCGTTTTTGAAGATCTCGCACCAGTCTATAAAGAATATAAAATCTGTACCGCAGACTTTCCATGGGAAGGAGAGGTGGATCCGCTCACTGGAGAACCAGTATTGGATGTATATGGTAACCAATGGGCTTGGTTTGGCGGTGCGATAGATTTGTCGTTAATCCGCACATCACCACCGACTTTTAATTTCAGTAGTGAATATAACAATGAATGTGGATGTAGATACACCCAGAGCTTGCGAATAGTGGAAGTTGGCACATCCACTGGTACAGATTCTATCGCTATCTGTCAAAACCAAGTACCATTTATGTATCACGATACTACATTTGCCACAAGTTTTGACAATTTGTTGTACAAGTTAAAGGGCGTCACCACAAAAAATGGGTGTGATTCTTTGGTTAGTATTACAACTCGTATCCTCGACATGGGCGGCACGATAAATGATGAATGTATCTTGGGCGGACTAAAGATGCAGTTTAACATGGGCTTGCAGTTTATAACAGCCGATAGAGATTCTATCAAATTTGCATGGAAAAATGCAGCAGGAACGGTGTTGATAGATAATGATAGTGATAGTACGAATATAGTAGTCCCGTCACCAGGGACGTACACATTAGAAATAACGGTTTACAAATTTGGGTCATCGTGTACTTTCAGCTTTAATCACACCATCGACTTAACAGGAAGATTCCCAGGTGCGCCTCTAGCTGATAACTGGCCATTGAAGATATGTGAAAATGATAATACGGCGACTTACAATGTGTTGACACCGGATCCAGATTTAATATATTTATGGACAGTGCCAGCTAGTGCTACTAAGGTACAGCATGATAGTACAGGTACTTTGGTTGTACGATGGGATGGACTGACAGGCGGAAATATTTGCGTAAAAGCTAGAAATTTATGTGGTGATGGTCCAGAAACATGCCTACCAGTGGTATATGTAGATATGATAGATCCAGCCTTTAGTCTTGCTGTAGAGGTATGTAAAGATGGCACTACACCGATAACAGCGACGAGTACACATACCGCAACACCTGTGGTGTATAACTGGGATTTTGATGGAGGTACAGCAACGGGTAGTGGCACAGGTCCTGGGCCTCATAATGTTTCATGGAATTCAATAGGCACCAAAACAGTTTCACTTTCAGTTTCTGAAAATGGATGTGTAGGGAATCCAGTTACAAAAGACATAGAAGTAAAAGAATTGCCACCACCACCAGTAGTCAGTTGTGCAGGAACAACATCAAGCAGTGTGACCTTTGAATGGACGGCAGTACCAGGCGCCACAAGCTATAATATTATTAGGGTAAGTGGATCAAACAATGCAGGTAGCTTCATAGGTCAAACCAAGTATGAAGTTATGGGACTAAATCTCAGTGATTGTGTGGAAATTCAAGTTGAGGCTGTACTTCCTGGGCCATGTGGTAATATTACGTCTGTATCCCATGAATGTTGTGCACAAGATTGTGGTACACTGCCGACGATAACCATCAGCCCGATCGGCCCTATCTGTTTGCCAGGCACGAATGTGAACCTGGAACAATACATTGGTGACAGTAACACCGCCAGTCGCTAATAGCACAGGCACCTTTACAGTGAATGGTACAGCAGCGGCAGTATTTAATCCTTCGGCGTTAGGGGCAGGCACACATACTGTACAATATACATTAACTTGGGATAACAATAGGTGTAGTCAAAGTAGTACAATTCAAGTGATAGTACGTCCGACACCAACATCAGACTTTACAGTAGGCCCAGGAGGATGTGTGCTTGATCCAGTGACAGTAACTTATACAGGAGGAACAACGGGTGCAGTATATACTTGGGATTTTGGTGCTGATAAAATAGGTAATTATAATGGTCCAGGTCCCCACCAGGTATTATGGACAAACGCAGGAACAAAAACAATTACCTTGACAGTAACAAAAGATGGATGTACATCTACAGTGACAACAAAGACTGTAACAGTCAATCCAATCTTGGCGGCTCCAGTAGTGACGTGTGCAGATCAAAGAATAGATGGTGTGACGTTTGGCTGGGATCCAGTTGCGAATGCAAGCGGATATAATATCAAAGTGGATATTGTAGGTGGCGCAAATGTGTTTACAGGAACAGTGACAGGAACAACGTACGATGTTCCAGGTTTGTCGGAAGGCACCCAAGTGGTTATTACAGTGACAGCAATAAGCAGCAATGGCTGTCCAAATACAACAGGAACAGTAACATGTAAAGCAACAGCCTGTCCAAATGCAAAGATTACTTTCCCGAATAAAGTAATCACACAATGTCTTACACCGACATTACCATTGATACCATTGCCATACACGATAGCGAATAATCTACCGAATGAGGTACCGACAGTGGCATGGAGTAGCAGTAATCCATTAACCAATAGTGCGATCAATAATGCTGTAAATCCTGCCACATTTAATCCACAAATTGCAAAAGAAGGGAATCATACTCTAGTATTAACGTATCAGCAGAAAGATTGTATATGGAAGGATTCGATACTAGTAGTTTTGAAACCAACGCCAGTCGCCTCATTTACATCTGATAACAAGATATGTGTGAGTGACCAATTATTGGTAACGTATACAGGCACTTCCACCACAGGACGAGTACTGACCTGGGATACAGACGGCGCAGTCAAAACAGACATAACGGCGACGACGTTCAACTTTAAGTGGGCAACAGCGGGTAGCTATACAGTAGGACTAGAAATAACGTTAAATGGATGTAAATCAGATCCGTTTACCAAAAATATAACGGTAGAAGATTTGAATGTAGGTCCTGTGATATCCTGTCAAGAAAGTTTAGATAAGATAGTATTTACATGGAATAGTGTGCCATGTGCCTCGGAATATGAAGTATTCATTAACGGGGTATCGAAGGGCAAACAGACAGGACTCACATATACCGCTAGTGGACTTGTAGAAGGAGAAATGGTAGAATTGCAGATCAAATCAACCTCTACGTGTGAGTGTCCGATACCAACTGTAATGACAACCTGTACAGCGAAAGCATGTCCATCGGTAGTATTGAAACTAACACCAGCACAAACGAGTATTTGTCTTACGGCAACTGTAACCAAAATCAAAGTAGAAGTAAGTGTTACAGGCAATACACCAGATGGTAAAGGAACATGGAGTGGAACAGGCGTTGATCAGAATGGCAATTTTGATCCAGTAGTTGCAGGTGTAGGCGTACATGAATTAACATATTCATATACAGATTCGAATTGTTCATACAGCGAGAAGACAACAATAACAGTAACAGCATTGCCACAGATAATCTGGGAAGCAGTACAGCCTGAATGTTATGATGATGTTTCAGGATCATTTATATACCAGATAGCAGGGGGCACACCACCATACACGACAAGAATGGACGGCACTAGCGTTACAACTTCACCAGTGAATGGTGTTACATCAGGAAGTCACACGTTTGTAGTTACGGATGTAAATGGATGTTCGGCGACGCAGACATTTGAAATAAAGATACCAGCACAACCATCATTTGATATCAAGGGTCCAGGCATCATAAATATCAATAAAGAGGCGACGCATACCTTAGATTTGACGGGAATGGCGGCCTATATCAATGTAATAGACTCAGTAGTATGGATGCAGAATGGGAAACGCATCTGTAGTGGAACAATAGTAACGTGTGGCTCAGTGACGAATATATCGAAGTTGGGACCGAATGAATATACGGTTACGATCTATTACGACAATGGATGTTTTGTGACGGATGTATTCCCGTATGTAGTAACCGATTTGTATATCACCACATTCCCAGAGATCATCAATCCGGGCAGTGGAAGTGGGAACAATACCTTCCACATCACGACGTCAGACCCAAGTTTATTTGTGAAGAAGATGCGAATCTATGACCGCTGGGGCAACTTGGTGTTTATAGCAGAGAATTTTAGCGCATCGGATCCAGTAAGCTGGAATGGACGTTTTGGTAGTGATGTAAAAGGTGGCGGAACACACGTAGTACCGGGTGTGTATGTGTATATTTTTGAAATGGAATCAGATAGTGAGTCCAGCATAGTCGAAACCGGCGATGTTACCGTTATCAGGTAATAAATTCAAATAAAAAGTTTAAAAGGAGACTTCGGTCTCCTTTTTTTTTAAGAACAATTTTGAACATCACATTGTTATTTTGCATATTTTAATGAAATTGAGCATTATATATAAAAATAAAATAGTACTTTTGAATTAAAATCATTTGCAACAGATATTCCTATGGGCAGATTAGTCAGAATTTCCATTTATGCCTTGATTATTCTTATTCTTTACTTTTGGGTAACAGCTATTGTTAGATCTTACCAAAACAAAAGTGTTGACGAAGAAAATATACAAATTGCTGATACACTGTCACTTGATTCTATGGGTGTAGATTCGACCAATATTTTTGCGGATGATACATCTGCGCTGATATCTGATGGTGATGTAGTAGATGGTAAAATTGACTATGAATCGCTCGACAAAAAAGTCAAGGAAATGGAAGAAAAACCAGTTCCTGCGCCATCGCCTAAAAAGGAATCAATAAATACCATTGGAAAATCTGCAAATCAACAAAAACCTTCAGTTAAGCCCAACGAAACAAAACTTATAAACGCAAGTTTTCGCAATGGTGATGGTGGTCAATTTAAGGTGATGGCAGGAAGTTATCTACTCAAGGATAATGCATCAAAAATGGTAAAAAAACTCAAGTCAATTGGTTATAAAGATGCCGAAATTGTAGTTTTTAATGCATCTGGATATCATTCTGTCATCGCTTGTAGGCATACTTCAGAAGGAAATGCCCGATCAGCAGTTGCCGAACTCAAGAGCAAAGGAATAGATAGTTTTATTAAAAATTAGTTAGTATAGTTGTGTGTGGCAGGTCTTCACTAACCAAAACGGAAAAAGAAATTGAAGCGCGCTTTAACGCTACTTTTTATTCTGATGAACTGGAGAGATACAATCCATTACCAAATTTTAATGTAGCACCTACTCAGCGAATGCCTGTAATAACTTCTGGCGATGCAAAGCATATTAGAATTTTTAAATGGGGATTGATACCATCATGGGCAAAAGATAAAAATATAGGGTCTAAAATGATAAATGCTAGGGTAGAGACCCTTCAAGAGAAAACTATGTTCAAATCCTTACTCCAATCAAAGCGATGCATCATACCTTTAGATGGGTTTTACGAATGGAAGCGAAGTGGTAAAGAAAAAATTCCCTTCAGGATTAAGACCACTAATCAAGATATCTTTGCTTGTGCTGGATTGCATGATAGTTGGATTGATCCCGTGTCTAATGAGTTGATTGAAACTTTTACAATTATTACAGTTGGTCCGAATAAATTGATGGAAGAAATTCACAATAGAATGCCTGCTATTTTAGGTCAATCAAGCGAAAAAGATTGGCTAGATCCAGAGATCAAGACACAAGATGCACTCCAATTGTTAATTCCTTATCCACCTGAAGAAATGGAAGCATATCAGGTCTCCGATAAGGTCAACAGTGTACGAATCAATGATAAATCACTAATAGAAGCATATATTCCACCATCTAAGCCACAACAAATCTCATTATTTGATTGATAAAGTGTTATTTTATCTTTTTCCAAAGATGGCACTTCCTACCCGAACCATGGTGGATCCTTCTTCAATGGCAATCTTAAAATCTCCTGACATACCCATAGATATTTCAGTAAAACTCAAATCGTCTGAAAAGTATTTTTCTTTCAAGGTATCAAAAATGTTTTTTAATGTATGAAATTCAGATCGAATAAGGTCTAAATTTTCAGTAAAACTGGCCATACCCATGACACCGCAGATTTTAATATGTTCCATCGATTTAATAGTATAATTTTGTATTAAATCCATCGACTCTGGCAATGATAACCCAAATTTTGTTTCTTCTGTAGCAATATGAAATTGTAGGAGAACTGGGATAATTCTGTGATTGATTTTTGCTTGCAAATCCACTATTTCGAGTAATTCAAAGCTGTCGATGCTATGAATCATGGACACAAATGGGGCAATGTACTTGGCTTTATTTTTTTGTAAATGGCCTATCAGGTGCCATTCGATATCTTTAGGAAGTTGGTTGTATTTTTCTGTCATCTCTTTCACCCGATTTTCTCCAAAGATTCGTTGGCCAGCAGCGTATAGTTCTTGAATTGCTGAAATTGGTTTAGTTTTTGAGACTGCGACCAAATTTACATGATGTGTCTTACAGTATGCTGCTATGTTTGTGTACATGGCGTATAGTTAAAATAGTCCATTAATTTCTGCATCTACTTTCTCTATTATAAGCCCAAAATCTTCAGGTTTATTTTTGAAATCGAGGTCATCATTATGTATTACCAATAGGTTGCCATTATTATATCCATTGATCCAGTTTTCATACCGCTCATTAAGTTTTTTAAGATACTCTAGGCTCATATTACCTTCATAATCTCTGCCCCGAGTCTGGATATGATGTACGAGTTTTGGTATTCCACAACGTAAATAAATAAGCAAATCAGGTGGCTGAACTTGAGAAGACATCAATTTGAACAATTCAAAATAATTATTGAAATCTCTACCTGACATGAGACTCATTTCGTGTAAGTTGGGCGCAAAAATATGGGCATCTTCATATATTGTGCGATCTTGTATAACGGTTTTATCTCCGTTTCTAATCTTCAAAACTTGATCATATCTACTATTCAAGAAATAAATCTGTAGATTGAAGGACCATCTTTGCATATCTTCATAAAAATCAGCTAGGTAAGGATTAGTTGTCGTATCTTCATACTGGACATCCCAATTATAATGTTTGGCAAGCATTTCGGTAAGTGTGGTTTTTCCGGCTCCGATATTTCCTGCAATCGCTATATGTTTGAGTGTGCGCATAGGTGCTATTTGTGTTGAGTGCTGAGTTGATTTTCGTAATCATAGTGCGAAGCAAAATCAAATCTATCTTCTGCTTGAACTTAAGACATTTCAAAAATCGTTCAAAATTACTAATTACTATTAAATTTGGTAATTTTGACGAGTTAAAAGTCCATATTGTCTATAAAATTGATTCATTTGCCTGTTTTGGTTTTATATTAGCGTTTTAATTTCCAATGTAAATAAAGTCTATGACTGTAATTGACGACAAGGTGATATCAAATTTGGAACAACTTTCCAGATTAAAACTTGGTTTGAATGAAAAAGAAGTTTTGAAATTGGAATTGTCCAAAATTATTCAAATGTTCGATAAAATTTCGACAATCAATACGGACGGCATTGCACCAATGATTCACATGACAGACAACATTAATGTATTCCGATCTGATGTTGCCGAAAACATAAGCGAAGTAAGTAGGCTAATGTCTAATGCACCCGAAGCCGTAAATTCCTATTATGCTGTACCAAAAGTGATCGAGTGAAATTTTATAATAAATAAGCGATACGCAATAAATATGATCCAATCCAAGCATGCAAAAAATAATTCAACCCATGAATGAAGTAATGATTTCAATAGATAAGATCTCCAAAGTATATAAAATGGGGGACGAGATCATCAATGCGTTAAAGTCGGTGACACTGGAAATTCACAAAAATGAATACGTAGCTTTGATGGGCCCATCGGGGTCAGGCAAATCCACACTTATGAATATTCTAGGATGCTTAGACAGCCCTACACAGGGGACTTATATATTGAATGGTATCGATGTAAGTATGATGTCAGATGGAGATCTGGCTGAAGTCAGAAATAAGCAAATTGGGTTTGTATTTCAGACTTTTAACCTTTTGCCCCGATTGTCGGCCTTGGATAATGTTGCACTTCCCTTGGTTTATGCTGGTTTTTCTAAGCAAAATCGTCAGGAAAAAGCCATTGAAGCCATGCAAAAAGTAGGTCTGGCAGACAGGATGAATCACAAGCCCAATGAACTGTCTGGAGGTCAGCGTCAAAGGGTAGCTATAGCGCGAGCTCTTGTAAATGATCCTGCCATCATCCTAGCGGACGAGCCTACAGGAAACCTTGATACAAAAACATCGGTTGAGATCATGGGCATTTTTGAGCGCATACATAATGCTGGAAATACCGTAATTTTGGTTACCCACGAACCTGATATCGCCGATCATGCACATCGCATAGTGAAGTTGCGTGATGGACTAATAGAGGCTGATTTTCAAAACGAACACATTATTAAGGTGGACGACCCAGAGCATCATTATAAAGTTAAAGGAATATAATAAGTTACTTCCCAGCGTTGATTTCGTCAAACTGATTTGAAATTGGAATCAAATCCTACTTTTCATTACCTTTGTGTTCATGTGGTGGTATAGAATTAAGTCGTTTTTTAAGTTTTACTGGTTGGCTAGTACAAAATACAATGTCCAATCTAAGTTTTTGCATGAATTTGTAGTCCATGTTTTGGATACAAATAAAAATTACTATGCATTCGAAAAGATTGAAAATGAGCGTAATAAATTAAAGTCGAACCAAGAAAAAGTAGATGTATCAGATTATGGCGCTGGTTCAGTAGAATTGAAGTCAAATCATCGTAAAATCGCCGAAATCGCAAATACATCATTATCCGAGCCTTCAAAATGTAAAATCTTATTTCAGATTGCAAATCATTTCCAATGTAAAACGATCTTAGAATTAGGTACATCACTTGGTATCTCTTCATCATATTTGGCTTCAGCCAATAGTAATTCTGTAGTCTATACTTTAGAAGGTGATTCATCTATTGCATCCAAAGCAAGTGAAGTTCACCAGTCATTAGGCTTGAAAAATATTAAAGTAACAGTTGGGAAATTTGATGACAATCTTTTAAAAGTTTGTCGAGATATAGAATCCATAGATATGGTGTTTTTGGATGGGCATCATCAGCGTGAAGCAACAATGGCATATTATGAAACAATTAGGCCTTATTGTCATGCAAATACCATAATAGTTGTAGATGATATTTATTGGTCAGCCGGGATGACTGACGCGTGGCAAATGATTACAGACAAAAAGGATGTTTCGCTCAGTATTGATCTTTATGATATAGGTATAGTTTTTTTGAAGTCCGAATTAAGTAAACAGTTCATCAGATTGGTACCATTCAGATATAAACCTTGGAAAATTGGGTTATTCGGGTGATCACTCTACATAGTTTGGATCTTCTCCATCACTTAAAACACCTGTAAGTCCTGAGATCAGATCGATCAAGATGTGCACAATAACAATTATAAGTAAGGAACCAGTTTGCAAAAATATCCACCCAAAAAGTGCAGCAATTAGCATGATTTTAAGCACTGCCCACCAACCTTGATATAAGTGGCTAAGTGAAAACACAATCGCCGGTATCACTACTGATAAAATCGATGCATAGGAAGCTTCCGTCAGTAGTGTTAACATATAATTGATAAGAAATCCTCTGAAAATTATTTCTTCACTGATACCTGCAGCAACTGCTAGGAAAATATAATGTTGATATTCAGCCCAAGTCATTGGGATTATATTTGACAATTCTTTGATTTTGTTTGCTTTATATGACTTGTTGAACTGATAATGAATCAAATCTGATAGATAAATGGCAGCAACCAAAAGGATAAGTAATAACAAATTGCCATCTAGATAGGGCCACTGGATTCCTAATTTTATCCATGATCTATCCGAAATGTTCCATGAAGTGAGTACCAAAAGCGCACAGATAATGAGCATCAGGCCATTGGTATAAAAAAAATGTTTTTTTGGAGGCAGATGATCCAAGGTGTCAACATTGACAGCTTCAGATCGTATCGACATGAATGGCAAAACTATCAGTAGTATGATAGCAACTAAATGATCGAACCAATTGAATTCCAAAGGTTAACTAATTTGAACAAAGATATTCTTTAATATTCAATAAATTAGTATGAAAGGAAGTGAATTTTCTAATCATTTATCTAAGGTCACTCATTATTCTTCAGAATAACGATATCATGTAACCTATATTTTATTCTTTTGCTATTCTTTTTTTCTCTTCAAAAGTAAGAATTTCATTAAATATTCGATCTAAATCTTCACCTGGTATATCCTTGATCAGAATATTTTTATCTTTATCTAATATAAATATTTTAGGGGTAGCCCTGACTCTTATTTTAGAATTAAATCTGCCATGTTCATCTGCAGTGTTGATGAAGTCGGTCATACCTTTTTCTTTTATTGCTGGCCAGCATGTAGGTGTTTTATCGCCAGCTTTGGTACAAATTCCCAACATCTTAACACCTTTGGATTTATTGTTGTCATAAAACTTGACTACATCTGGCATTATTTTTTTGCAATGACCGCAATCTGGTGCCCAAAATATCACCACAGTATATGGAGATTGTATATCCCATAATCTAACAGGTGTTCCATCTTCCTGATATGTAGTGATGTCTGGTATTTTTTTACCTATCAAGATTGGTCTCAAATCATCAGCATTATCGCTCATTTTTTGAAGATTTTCTTCATTAATCCAGCTAGCTTTACCTTTTTTATAGTATTCATCCACCAAATGGACATAAATAGCATCTTGCCCAACTAATTTCATAGCTGCATATTTATTCAATAAATCTGCAAGATAATAACGGTATGCCTCTGGATTAGGTTCGAGCTTCTGAAGGACGAAATCTACCGTTTTGATTAATGAGTCAGGCTCTTGATTGGATACTTTGTTTACAAAATAATCTATTTTTGGATGGATAAATGGCGTTCTGATCAATGCAGGATGTTCCATTGGGATATTATCGAAATAATGTTTTTGTAGTAGTAGTATCTTTTATATTTGACAGAATCAGGATTACCTTCGAATTCCGGTACTTCTACATCGATATTAGACTTGATCAGCATGGCAGTCATTGAATTCGGTTTTTTTACTAGGATATCTTTTTGATGACTTTTTACTTCTTTATCCAGATTTTCCAATTCATCCGATGATTTCTTATCCACGTCCTTACGGATAAGCGCTCTATCGATTCTCGCTCTTAAAGTGTCTGCTTGAATTCTTTTTTCACCCAAAAAGCCCATATATCCATAAAATATTGCATTTTCATCACTTCCTTTAAATTTGATATTATTTAGATCAGAAACATTGCAACTCATCGAAAACTTATCTTCCTTGCCATCGACCAAAAACTGTGCGTACGTATTTGCTGGTTTGAAAAGGATTAAATAAACTCCGACAGGTGGCATTTCATCTTCTCTCCAAATAAATTTACCTTTGCCTTGAGCAAATAAAGTATCTCGTACTATTTGTTTTTCACCAAAATAATTACCGACGATCAAGGTGTCATTTTCATAATTTTTGATGTCAAAATGCACCATAAATTTTTGAGCTCCGATACTTGCAATAAAACCTATCGAAAACAATATTAAAAAAATGACATTCTTAAAATTCTTCATAATAAATGACTTGTTTATTAATATTCTGAAATATAAAAATAGTAGAGCAATGTATTTTGTACGAATATGATGGAGACATTTTTTATTTAATGAAATACACTGTACACAATTGGTAAAAAATAATTAGCAAATAAACATAAAATAAAGCGTAATACGTTCCAATATCTAAGACATTAATACTTTTTTAACAAGGTATTTTAGGAACTTCGCTTCCCTGCAAGCAAATATAATACGGCCATTCTGATAGCAACGCCATTTTCTACTTGATCCAAGATTATAGATTGACCTGAATCTGCCACATCACTTGTGAGTTCTACACCTCTGTTGATAGGTCCAGGATGCATGATGACGATGTCTTTGTCGATGTCCTGAAGGAGCTGTTTATTGATACCATAATATAGGGCATATTCTCTTAAAGATGGTATATATCTTATGTCCTGCCGTTCTAGTTGTATACGTAGTACATTGGCTACATCGCACCATTTCAGGGCTTTTTTGATGTCATGTTCCACTCGTACTCCTAGGCTTGTAATGTATTTGGGAATCAGTGTTGCAGGGCCACAAACCATGACTTCAGCACCTAATTTGTTGAGACAAAATATATTGCTCAGTGCTACTCGACTATGTAGGATGTCACCGACGATGACTACTTTTTTACCAGCGACAGTGCCGAGTTTTTCCTGAATCGAAAATGCATCCAAAAGTGCTTGTGTAGGATGTTCATGGGTGCCATCGCCAGCATTGATTATGTTGGCATCTATGTGTTTTGACAAAAAGTGATGTGCTCCTGGTGCTTGATGTCGCATTACGACCATATCTACCTTCATTGCCAAAATATTATTGACAGTATCTAATAAAGTCTCTCCTTTACTTACTGATGAAGATGACGCGGCAAAATTTACTACATCTGCAGAAAGTCTTCGCTCCGCCAATTCAAAGGAAATCCTAGTTCTGGTCGAATTTTCAAAAAACACATTGGCAATGGTTATATCTCGTAACGATGGTACCTTTTTTATGGGGCGATTGATGACATCTTTAAATTCCAAAGCAGTTTTAAAAATCAACTCGATATCTTCCAAGGTTATATACTTTATGCCAAGGAGATGTTTGGTACTGAGTTGAGTATATGTCATATTTTATATTTTAATGAATCAAATGTGATGTTTTCCTGAAAATAAGAGTACCTGATCTTCACCATGTTTTTCTTTCCAGTTGACTTTGACATAAGCTTCATCGAGCGCGTCCACTACGATTCCCTGATAATCTGCTTTGATCGGAAAATGTCTGTTAAATCTACGATCTACCATACAGAGCATTTCTATTTTTTGCGGACGACCGAAGTCCTGCAATGCTGACATGGCTGCGTGTACGGTTCGTCCAGTGTACAAGACATCATCTACAAGCAGCACCTGTTTGTTTTCGATCAAAAAATCGATCTTGGTTTCTGCAGCTTTTAGTGGTGTATCTCTCAATCTGAAATCATCTCGATAGAAAGTAATATCAAGTTTCCCATATTGGAATGGTTGGTTGCCGAGCATGGAAGTGAGTTCGGTTTTTAACCTTTCGGCCAATAAAACACCACGTTCTTGGATACCGATAATGCACAAATCTTGTGGGTTAGAATGGTTTTCTAGGATCTGATGGCATAGCCGCAGGATTGTAAGACGAAAGCGCTCTGAAGATAAGATGATTTTTCCCTGATCCATATGGAGGCAAAGGTAATGATTTTTTCAATACTGAAATATCAAAGTCAAATGAAGAATTTTATTTATAAACGCAATTTTCATCATCCCGATCTTACTCTTGATTTTGGGATATAATAAAAAAGCATGACACGGTATTTCATGTCATGCTTTTCAAAATATATATTTGTCTTCTTTTATTAATTCACCTTTACATTGTCTATTCTATAAGAAGTGGTATTGGCTGCTTGAGTACCGACATATTTAAAACCAATTCTTAGGTTTTTACCATAAGATTTTAGGTTTACTGTGCCTGATGGTATCCAAGCATGATCAGCATCTCCTTGGGTAGCCAACTTGAGCCCTGTCACTTGCTGCCATGAAGTAGTTGCTGGATCGCCAGTATAGTTTGTTGTGACCCAAACAGATAGACCATTGTGTTTCCATACTTGAAGTGCTGTTTCCATACTTAGATTGGCTGCAACATCGGTGTCCACGACTGGAGAAACTAGCCATGTTTCCATGTCAGCAGGAGCCGTTGTTCCAAATGCTGTAGCTTGTGCATAGGTATTATTGTCTGTAGAGAAGTATTTTGCTTGCCATTTTCTATTTCCTTTTACAGCTACATTTTCCCATCCTGACAATGCTATATCCATGTCTTTAGTTTGGCTAGAAAATGTTTCATTGATGCCCAAGCCTGGTGCACTACCTTTGCAAACACATTGACTATCATATTGGTCATTGACAGTGGCAGCGTTGCTGTCATCACATGGAGCACCAGGAAATATTGCTGCATTCGACGGAGCACAGTCTTGGCCATTAGCTACACCATCACCATCACAGTCAGCTGTAGCTACCGTAGGATCACATGGCTGTCCGCCTGTTACATCACCAGTATTTCTTATAGTAAGTTGCTTGCCAGATGTAAATTCTGATACGATAGCTACCACGGCCACTGTACCAGAAGGTACGGCTGTAGTGCCGAATGTTGAAGCAGAAAGTGTAAATAAATCTATTTCTCCAGATGCATCTTTTACTTTTATCTTATCGGCATATTTAGTGCCACCACTAAGTGTTGCATTTTCGATTTTGATCAATGTTGACTCGTGTTTTGTAATATCAATTTGAGCAACAGTAAGTACTTTTGGTGTTACGCTTTTGCCTGATGCTACTACTTCTACATTGGTGCTTTCGAGATTTTGAACTTGAAGAAGATTATTATATTCTGATAGCAATCCACCTGTTAAGCCTACCTTAAGTTCAGTTCCTAAAGGAATATTTACAGGAGATTTGAATCTACATAAGATACCATAATCTCCATCTTGAACGATGATGTTTTGGGCATTGATATTTTTATTGGTAATATCAGATATAACGATACCTTGGATAAATCCTGTGGTAAGTGTCTTTTCAGTTCCAGTAAATTGTGCTCTTACACTTTCGATCGATGCTCTAGTACCCGTGATACCGCCTGTACCTGTACCGTTGCATCTGTCTCCTGTAAATGTAAGGTCATTGACATCTCTAATGAATAACTGTGACGCGCTTCTATAATAACTATATACACCGACAAGCTTGCCGTTGCCTGAAGGTACGACTTGTGATGCAAAATCAGCAAAACCACTATTTCTCATTACAATTTTACCACCTGTACAATTTTGTAGATTGTGATTTAATGATTGAGGATCAGTAGGATTAGCATCGGCATAAGTTGTACTTGCAGTAGCTGTTTCGAACTGCATACCTTCCAATTCTATCAGTGTATTGTAATGCTGTGGACCTAAATCTTCCAATTTCACTTTATTTGGGGTGACGGTTACTGTTGTGCCACCATTTATCAACGTAGCCTTCAACAATCCTGCAGGAATTCTACCTACACGTGATCCTTCATTGATACCGAGCGTCGGAAGTCCTTCATAATATCCAATTGCAAGATTGGTCAAATTTACATATACTTTCTGACCTACTGGATACAAAGCATGCAACTCGTTTTCATCAATACTAATGGTAATACCTTTGTCACCTTTTAGGTCTTCTAAGATAAGATTTTTATAAAAATTACCTGATTTGTCATCGGCAACGACTACAGCTTCTAGATAATTTTCTTCACCTATATCTGTTATTCCACTGGCCTTTAACTTTTCAAACATCTTGTCAAAAGTGATGATTTTATCAGCACTTACTTCAGGTAGTGTGCTCGGTGGAGCATCAAAATCGCCTTTTACACAACCCATTATA
Organism: Saprospiraceae bacterium; assembly: GCA_016717105.1. Lineage (GTDB taxonomy): Bacteria > Bacteroidota > Bacteroidia > Chitinophagales > Saprospiraceae > OLB9. Next base: position 215,817 of record JADKGF010000003.1, read on the forward strand.
TAAATAAGACTGAGCAAAGCCGCATACTTAAATGTACTTATTCGCATTTGTAAATGAATTTTATTTTTGTGATTAAAATCTTAGTGAAATATTCAAATTGTAATTAAAACCAAAGGCATAAAAATATCTTGGTGGAAATTTATTAACATCTCGATTTATAACATCAAAACGCAATTGTTCTCTACCACCAGTTCTGAAATCTGTATTGTTGAGTATATTGCCAAGATTAAGATTTACTGCCAAGAATTTATTAGACTTGAGTCTCCAAGATTTACCACAGAAGATATCAATAACATATCCTGCTGGTAATTTCTCTTGACCTATGATGGACTCATAAAGCTCTTTTTGGAAAGTAGGGCTGATATCAGCGACTGCTAGCTCTGTACGTCTTAATGGATTCATTTCAACATAGTGATTAGCAAAATAATTGAAATTTACATTGAAAAACCAATATCTACTTGAATTGTAACTAAAACCTACAGTTCCTGCTGTTTGTGGCATGCCCGTCACATAATAATTTTTGTAATAAACCGTTTGCTGGGTTTGCAAAGTGCTATTGTCATAAGTGATGGTTGCAATTGGCCTTGTAGTATAGATAAATTGACCAATAGATCCAGCAAAATTAAGTGAAATTCGAGTATTGATTTTCTTTTCAAAACCACCTTCAATACCTATGTGCCTCTTTCCGATGCCATTGGTTGTGAAATTACCGAATGTCTGGTCGGTATCCAAATAAAATGTGATATTGTTTAATTGATCTTTAAAATCTGTATAGAAAGCCGTCAATCTACCCTTAAACTCAGGGTCTCTAAGTAAATATGAAACTTCTCCTGCAAGGATTTTTTCTGATGTCAGATTGTCCACTACTTGGTGTCGGGTACGATTGGACAATAATGCATCTGAAGCAAATGGTGCTCTTGTACGGTATGATCCATTCGCTACAATATAATTACGACCATTAATTTTGTAGGTTATTCCACCTTTCACACCATAATTTAAAAAATTAGTCGCTTCACCCAAGCCATATGAATTATCTGGAAATTTGCCGTTTCTCATGAAGCCTTCTCTGTTGAATGACTGGCTGGTTAAGCTTACTGCACCATAGTAATCAAATTTAGCACCTGTATAGACCAATTGTGTCCAACCTGAATATTTTGAAGTGATCAAATCAAAATTGTAATTGTAAATGTCACCTTCACGTACCAAACCATTAGGCTTATTTAAGTCATTTTGGATTGCATCTGGATTAGCTAAAACGAGCTGATCGGCAAATTTGTCATAATTGATATAAAAGTCTGCTCCCAAAAGATCGTCTAACTTTCTATAATTATGCACAGTCTCTTTTAATGCCTGAACGCCTCCGGTCAGTATCAATTTTTTGTTAAGTACAGAGGTAATAATACTGTTTAGGGATAATTTTTCATTATCGAAATGCTCAGCAATAGAAACATAAGCTGCCAGTTTTCCTGTTTTATTATTTCCTGGTATACCATCTACATTATTTACAGTGTATAATCTATTCGCATTAGCGGCATACATTCCATGCCAATCTACTAAAAGTTTGTCAGGATTTGATTTGTATTGTTCGGTGAGTAGTGCTTTTGTTTCTGGATCTGTAACGAAGGAAGGCAATTTACGGTAATAGTCAGCCCTAGGATCTGGTGCCTGATACCAGTCAAGGTTGGTAGATGCAAATGTGCCCCATTGTGTTCCAATTGTTGTGGTAAGATTCGTGCTTTTAGAGATTTTGAAGTCATGTCTTATCATTGCGACAGGCTGATTTATCCTATATTCTCGGCTATTCCTAACTTCTCCGTTTTGATATCCCCATACGGAATTGAAATAGTTATTGTCTGTAAGATCATATACTTCCTGTACTGTCGCAAGCGCTCGACCTCGTACTTGTGGCGTACCGAAAATTACAAAATTGAGACTATGTTTGTCATTAAGTTTTTTATCAATGGATGCAAAATAACTTGTTCCTTGGAAGTAAGTACCATCAATATACCCATTTCCAAGTCTTTGGGATGCGGCAAGTGTCACTGCCCAACCTTTTTCTGTTAACCCAGATGAATAAGTAAACATAGCCCGATGTGCATACGTTCTATTGGAAAAAGAATAAACTGCCTTTTTTTGCTTTCTCTGCGAAGATGCTCTCATATCTACAATCGTACCGCCACCAATACCACCAAACATATAGTCATTAGCCGCAAGATTTATAACTGGAGTCTGCACTCTAACCACATCATTTAATCCACTCCACGCTGTCCAAAGTACCCGTCCATCATCTTGGTCATTCATCGGCATTCCGTTCATGTAAATCTCAGAATCTTCGTTAAAATATCCTCTAGGTCTGAATCTACCTGTAGAAAAATTATAGGCAGCTGCATTTACAAAAACATCTCTTCCAGCTGACAGTGCGCTAGAGAAATTATCATTTTCGTTTTCAATACCTGCAAGATCAGATATGTCAATTACCGAAAACTCATTTTCATTAGTTGAAACAGGTGCAGTAAACTTGATTTCACCTAGATCTTTGTCACCTGATTTATATTCAAAAGTAGAAATTATAAATAGCTGATCACTTACCTTAGCAAGCAAATTGTAATTGCCTGATGGTACGTTGACAAAAATAAAATTTCCACTATTATTAGTGAATATTACATTATTCGTATTTTCTAAAGTAAGCATTAATCCGGAATGTGGATTGCCTGTTTGGTTATCTACAAGTTTACCTGAAATATTTTGGCCATATGTTAAAATAAAATTAAAACATAGTAACAGAAATACTAAACCTGATCTCGACCGTCTTCTCATCTGATATGGTTATTAAATTGATGAGGTAAAGGTAATGATTAAATGGATGCTGTGTGTCTGTGCAAATTAAATTTTTGTTACTATTATAAATTAAGTATCAATTTCGTCTATCTTTGTCCATAATATTTTAAAATATGAATGCATTGAAATGCTTGGTTTTTATTAGTTCTTTGTTCCTGATATGTGGAAAAATGTCTGCTCAAAATGAACAAAAGAAATTTAAAATTGCCGGAGTTGGATTTTATAATCTGGAGAATCTTTTTGATACGGTAAATGATACATTAATCAATGATGAAGAATTTCTACCCGATGGTGCTAGGACATGGACACCTGAAAGGTATCAGGAAAAACTCACCAACATGGCTTCTGTTATTAGCCAGATTGGTTTACCAGATTTGAAAACAGGTTTGTCAGTACTTGGCCTTTCGGAAATAGAAAACAGAAAAGTATTAGAAGATCTCGTCATCCAGCCATCTATAAAGGACCGCAATTATCAAATCATACATTACAATTCGCCCGATCCACGAGGTGTAGATGTTGCTTTTCTATATAATCCAAAACATTTTACACCTATAGTTTCCAAACCAATACCACTTATTATTTTTGATGATGAAGTGAGAAGATACACGCGTGATGTACTTTATATAAAAGGATTGCTGGATACTGACACCATACATGTCATGGTCAATCACTGGCCGTCCAGAGGTGGAGGAGAAGCTAAAACAGCACCGTCTAGGAATAGCGGCGCAAAACTTTGCAGAAACATTGTCGATTCGTTGATGGCTATTACACCTGATGCCAAGATATTTGTGATGGGTGACCTTAATGATGATCCTACCAATGAGAGTCTGAAGTCATATCTGCGTACCGTAAGCAATATTAAAGATGTTCACAAAACTGGTATGTTCAATCCATATGAAGACATGTACCGCAGAGGACAAGGCTCCAATGCGTATCGCGATTCGTGGAGTCTCTTCGATCAGATCGTCATATCCGAAGGCGTGACCAAGTCTAAGAACGCTGGATATTATTATTTCAAAGCCAATGTTTTTAACAAAGACTTCCTGATACAGAAGACTGGACAGTATAAAGGATATCCATTCCGCACATTCTCAGGTGACACCTATCAGTCGGGATTTAGTGACCACTTTCCAAGCTATATCTACCTTATCAAAGAGATAACATCAAAATGATCTACTGATATAATAATTAAATTGAAATCATAGTTATATATTTATAAATTAAGCATAATGAAAATCAGGTCCAGCTTTGTTTTTTTGGTAATGTCAATGTTGTTTTTTGGGTCAATGACTGCACAGCAGGATTCGGCAAAAGTAGCTATCACAAGGTTTGACAAAGTTAGCACTGATGCACGAGTTTATAATACCTATATTGATGAGCGCAATGTAATTTGGCTTGCATCATCCAAAGGTCTTGTGGAGACCACAGGAGATGGTAGTAAATATTTTGTACATTATGAAAATACAGAGATCAAAGATGTAACTTCGGATCGTAAGGATAACATCTGGGCTGCTTCAAAATCTGCGATTTATAATTTCAAAACCAAGACATCATTTTCTCTTCCAGATGATGGATTAGAAATTTCCGATATTGCTTATCTCGAAGGGATGCTTTGGATTGGGACCAATAATGGACTGTACAATTTCAATGTCACAACACACAAATTTAAAGCTTTCGACAACGAAAATTCTAAACTTGCCAATCATAAAATAAATTTTGTTCACGCTGATAAGAGCCATATCCTTTGGGTTGGCACCGACGGTGGATATGCTCGTATTGATGGAGAAGATTGGGAAGTTCATGACAAAAAGGTGAAAATGCTTGCAACCTGCGAAAACAATGAAGGACAATGGATCATTACTGATAAGGATATGTTTTTGATCAATAAGTATAACAGACTTTTTCCTGTGAAGTTGGACCCATCGCAATACAGCGGCAAAATCAATAATTTTGTCATCGATTCCAAAGGTAGGATTTATATAGCTTCTGATATTTTAGTAAGGTATGATCCATATAAAGAAAAGATAGAAAATTATTCAGTCGATGCTGCTACACTTAGTAAAGCTTCATTGAGCCTCGGATGTGACAAAAATGATAATATATGGATTGGTACTGATGGAGCGGGATTTTATAAACTGCTCTTTGGTGATGTAGCAGCAGAGCAAATAAATGCGATTATCTTGGTGGAAAATGCCATTCAATGTAATAATGGTAAAAACGGTAGTATAAAGGTAAATACTTCTGGTGGTTCTAGACCATATACATACAAGTGGAATATAAACGGCGCTTCTGGCACAACAGCGACTGGTCTTGCTGCCGGCGAATACGAAGTCACGGTGACTGATAAATTGATGAATACTGCTGTAGCCACCATTCAGCTCGCCAATCCAGAAGCCGTAGTCATTGAGCTGGTTTCAAATAATCGTGTCACAAATCCTGAAAAACCTGATGGATCAGTCATTGTCAAGGTATCTGGAGGTGCGGGTAATTATACCTATAACTGGTCTAATGGGTTGGCTACCCAAAATCTGACTGGTGCAAGATCAGGGCAATATAGTCTCAATGTCAAAGATAAAAATGGATGTTTATCTACTGCAACTTTTAACGTGAAACGCGAAAAATTCATTCCAGATTTGGAAATCAATAAAGTGGTAGTAGGGCAGAAGCTCAGGATTAATGAGCTCAATTTTGCTTCCGACAGTTCTTCGATTACACAAGAGAACTTTGATATCCTCGAGGAAGTTTATGAATTTTTGGCTGCTAATCCAACTGTGACTGTCGAAATAGGTGGTCATACCAATACCATTCCTCCACACGAATATTGCGACCAATTATCTACAGACAGAGCCAAAAAAGTAGCAGAGTTTCTTTTTGAAAGAGGCATTGCTAAAGGCAGAGTTTCATATAAAGGATATGGCAAAAGAGAGCCTTTGACAGACAGTACTACTGCTCAAGGTAGGCAAAAAAATCAACGGGTTGAGGTCAAAATTCTTCAATTGTAATTGAATTGCGGTACTGCTAATGATGTTTAGGTATCTAGTCCTTTAGATAGGATAATGCCATTTTAATATCATTTTTTGGGCTATTTATCTAAAAATAGGGTAGAATTGACTTTTATCTAATAGATTTGCCCAAAATTAACATTTATGACTGTTTTGCAAATATCGGGACTTACCAAAAAATACGGCAAGATCACAGCGCTCAAATCCCTGGATCTGAAAATAGAACAAGGCAATGTTTATGGCTTGTTAGGCCCAAATGGTAGCGGAAAAACCACAACTTTGGGCATTATCCTAGGTATTTTAAAACAAGACGATGGTAGTTTTAGTTGGTTTGGAGACAAATATGGTGATCAATACAGACTGAAAATAGGCGCCATTCTCGAGACTCCCAATTTCTATCCTTACTTGAATGCTGATGAAAATCTCGAAATTATTCGCCATATTAAAAATGATCAGAATGCGGATTTTACAGAACTACTCACAATGGTAAATTTGGTAGATAGACGAAAATCTAATTTTAGTACATACTCATTGGGTATGAAACAACGTTTGGCAATTGCTGCTACCCTTATTGGTGAGCCTGAAGTTTTGATTTTGATGAGCCAACGAATGGCCTCGACCCACAAGGTATTGCTGAAGTTCGCGAAATTCTGAAAAAAATAGCAAATACAGGCAAGACCGTCATCATGGCATCCCATATATTGGATGAAGTTGAAAAGATATGCAGCCATGTGGCTATCATCAAAAAAGGTCAGCTCCTCGCTACCGGACCAGTGGGATCGATCATCAATAGCGACATCACAGTCGAACTTGCATCCAATGATATGCCTATGTTGAAGAGTTTTTTATCAGGTATTCCTATGGTGAAAAGTTTGCATATGTTAGACAAATTTATAGAAATCACTGTAGATCAAAATGAAGATTTTGCAGTATTAAATAAACTTGCCTTTGACAATGGCATTATTCTGACACATTTTGTAGGAAGGAAGAAAAGGCTGGAGACTGAATTTTTAGAAATAACTTCCAAATCAAATTAACCCAAATACCAACCAAACTATAAATATCGCGTATGCAACTTTTTAATAAGCTTAAAGATAAATGGCAAGTAAGCTGGTTTCGGTTTATTCTGATAATTATAACTTTCGCATTAGGTGGCAGCCTATGTGCAAGAGCAGGTAATTATCTACTCAGCTTTTTCCTTACTGAAAGTGATATTCTATATTGGATTATCTACATTCCATTGGTAACCTTATTATGGCCATTATGCGTACTTTTGGTAAGCATTCCTTTTGGCGAATTTTCTTTTTTTATTGGTTATCTAAAAAAGATTGGGTTAAAGCTAGGTATTGTGAAACCATAAATTACTTGTTTTCCTCGTCCAACTTTGCAAGTTTTGGATAAATATTATTCGTTCTGTCCACATCAGCCATTCTTCCTGAATTGTCGATATTGACACTCAATACATCATTTTCGACAATATCTGTATCTAAAGTATAGGTTGGATTTGTCCAAGGCCAGTCTTTTTGGATTTTGAAATCATGAAAATAACGATCGTTCGGTTTTTCTCCGCGCATTAGGTCCAAAGGTATATAAAAGCGTACTTCTGTTCCGTCTTTCTTTTTGATATAGATATCCAATGGCATAGGCATCATTCCGATTCTTTTGAAGGTAATGGTTTTGCCTTTATAACTTTCGAGTTCGTAATCAATCGTATGTGTCGTGTGAACAAAATATTCTTTAAACCAATCCAATTCAAGACCGCTTGTTTTTTCCATGACTCGGAAAAAGTCATTAGGATTGGGATGCTTAAACTTCCAAGTGCTATAATAAGCCAACATACCTTTGTCAAAGGCAGACTCACCGATGATATATCTCAACTGCTCCAATAGTACTTCACCTTTGGTATAAGATGCAACTCCATAGGCTGTATTGGTTATAAAGTGATCCGCATGCGTGATAAGTGGCTCTTCTTTACCGCTTAATGCAAAATTTGCATAGCCTTTTACTTCATCTAGGTGTGGATTATCTTCAGGTGTGCCAGGGATCATTTTTTTTAATTTCAAATGATTCATTATTTCATTGGAAGCATAAGATGTAAATCCTTCATCCATCCAGTGGTAAAGCGCTTCATTGCTTCCCAAAACCATTTGATACCAAGAATGCATGAGCTCATGAACAGCTACTCCAACTAGGCTTACAAATGTTCGTTCGCCTGTGATTAATGTGGCCATTGGATATTCCATACCACCATCTCCACCTTGGATAAAGGAGTATTCGCTGTAAGGATACTTTCCAAATTTTTTATTAGCAAAATTGAAAACTTCTTCCATTACGATAGGTAATTTTTCCCAGTTTTCTGATGTTTTTTCTCCAGGCTGGAAGAAGCATCTGATTGTATTGCCATCAGCCATTTTATGAACAATCTGTTTATAATCAGGATCAGCTGCCCACACAAAATCATGTACATTTTCTGCTTTGAAATGCCAAGTTTGCTTATCTGCACGGTTCACAGGTTCTTGTTTATCATACCCATATCCTATGTCAGCAGTGTTTTGTAGGATGCCAGTGGCTCCGATGATGTATCCTTTAGGCAAGGTGATTTTTACATCAAAGTCTCCCCAGATGCCATAAAACTCTCTACCTACATATGGATTTGCATGCCATCCTTGATAATCGTAATTGCACATTTTTGGATACCATTGCGACATACTATATTCGATTCCTTCGCTATTGAAGCGACCAGATCTTCGGATTTGTAAAGGTACTTGAGCCAAAAAATCCATTTCGAAAGTGGCTGTGCTATGCGGAAGTATGGGATTTGTAAGCGTTACTTCTAAGATTGTACCTTCTATTTCGTAAGACACTTTCTGACCATTCATCATAAGTGAATTTATCTTTTGAAAACCTTGTTCACCGTTTTTGAGTTTACTGATTCTGTCGCCGACTCTTTTGTCAGGATCAGCTATAGTGCGCGATCTGACATCCATGACACTGTTAGGCTGAAACGCATTGAAATACAAGTGATAAAAAACTTTATGGAGTGTATCAGGACTATTATTTGTAAATTCCAAAATCTGACGACCACTTATTTGGTGTCTTTTGGTATTAAAATCTACGTCCATAGTGTATTTTACTGCTTGTTGCCATCTTTCTGGTTGTGAAAAAGTAAAATTACATATTAGTAAAAAGATAAAAGTATTAAATATTGATTTGTATATCATTATTAAATGTTTTATGTTTAATTTATTGAATTAATGTCACCGTTATCTGCCATGTCATCTTGAGCAATTATTGGGGATTGCATGACGGAATTGATGTTTGACCAATTATATTTTTTAGTGCAAATGTATATGAATATAATACTGCCCACTACAAAACTGAGTGTCATAAGCCAAGGTTTGATTTCTTCTGTGATAAAAAGGCTATCTGTTTGCAAAACACTTCCTTTGTATGTGAATAGGGTAGCTCCGGCAATATTTGTCGCAGCATGCACACCCAAAGCCAATTCAAGACCATCATCTAAAACCGTAATCAAGGCTAGAAAAAGCCCTGCAATAATATAGTATAACTGCATGGTCCAAAAGCCATATTGTTCGATTTCTGGATTTGTTCCATGGACTAATCCAAAGAAAATACTTGCACCTAAAACGGCGATCCATTTGTTTCGAGTAAAGAAGGCCAGTCCCTGCATAATATAGCCTCTAAAAAATAATTCTTCAAAACTCGTCTGTATAGGTAATAAAGTTATAGATATCAAGAGTAATACGATAAAACCTGATCCGCTCCACCTGAATGTATAATTTTCAGGCTCCATGAGGTAATTTACACCTTCCATTGCTAGAGACAAGATTAACCATAATATGAATCCAAACGCAATCTTGTTGTAATTTATCATGCGATTTGATGTTACTAAGTCCATAAATTTTTTGTAATGTAATTTAGTAACGACAAAATAAAGTGCTATAACGGCAAATACAAACATCAGTATTAATAAGATTAGACCTACATTTTTGTCAATACCCAAGAGTTCGAAATTGAGATTCTGCTCAAAATTATTTAATTCGTCGGTGCCAAGATCTGTATTTGATGAGAATCTGGAAAACAAAACGCCATACATAGGAAGCTGACCTACGAAGTAGCCCATAAATACTATGAAAATACCAAGAAGATACCTCCATAAGTCATTTTTACCTTTTAAACCTTGGCTTAAGTACATGATATATTGTTTTGACCGTCAAAATTAGAAAATTTTACTTAGAATTTATATTTAGACTTATTTGTTGTCTGGAAATTATACTTTTATTATGGTAATTTTGAAATGCAGAATAATCAAATATTTAGACATAAACCTAAACGGAACGACTATTTAGGGCAATATATTTTTGAATATTTACGACATATCATTTGTTTTTTACAAATCACAAAGTGAGATTGTTTTGCGCTTGACTTGATGTTTAACAAATAAAGCTATATATTTGCAGTAAAATTTATAAGAAATGCAATCAAATAATAAATTTTTCGTAATTACTTCCTTGATGGTCATCGGAGCATGCGCCAGATTGATGCCGCATATGCCCAATTTTACTCCATTGGAAAGTATTACGATCTTTGGAGCTGCTTATTTGAGTCAGCGATATTATGCTGTGCTGATACCTGTTTTAGTGATATATTTTTCAGATTTTATCATTAATAATACAGTTGCTAGATCCTTTTTTGACCAGGATGGTATAGTATGGTTTGACCAATATATGATTTTCAATATATTAGCTATTTTTGCTATCGTGTTGTTTAGTAGCAGGATTTTGAAAAAAGTTAATGTACTGAATGTGGTCTATGCGACTTTGGGTGCATCTGTTTTATTTTTCTTGATCACAAATTTTGGTTCGTGGGCGAGTGAAAAATCCATTTATCCAAGTGGTTTTAATGGCTTGTTGATGTCCTACACTGCAGGACTGCCTTTTTTCCGCACATCTTTATTGAGTAATGCGGTGTTCAGTTTGATATTATTTGGCGGGTATGAAGTTATTCAATACTTATCCATGAAAAAAGCGTTTTCAAAAATATAATTTTTTTGTTTTTTTGAGAACATAAAAGTTAATGTTAAGTTTTCTGAATGTATAATTTTATATCTTGCTGATATACAGTTATATATTCTTAGATAGTTGACATTTTTGCTATTAATAATGTTGGATAGTACTTCCTAACCTAGTTAAATTTGTTAAAAAACAAGTATAATTTTAATCAATAGATTTTTTTTATTCAAAAAAGTGCTATATTCGTAGTTTATTAAATATCCGAGATGAACCTAGAACGTATTTTATCCACCATTGGGTGTTTTTTGTTAATCACATCCATTGGGTTTGGACAACAAAAATCAACAACTGATGCGAAGATAGCTTCTGTGTTTTTCATTGGTGAAGATGAGAAAAATTACGAAAAACTAGTCGAAAAGTACAATACAATGTTATTTGCTGTGTGTTCTAATGACATGGAACTTGCTTTTGATCATTGGTCAGTTTTGTTAAAAGATATAGAAGATTACGCCAATAAATCCAATATTGATATCAAAGGTGTTAAATTGTGGTTGAATATATTTTGGGCCAAAGACGGCAAGATAGATCACATTGTATTCTATCCTAAGCCTAATTCAAAAAACATGAACTATGACTCGGTTAAGGCTATGTTTAAGGGCTTTATTGCCACTTATCAATCTCCTCTCAAGCACACAACTGGATTCTCACATTATGGAAGTGCGGCTTTTCCAGTATTTTCAAGGGCAATTTTAGGGCCTGAAAAGTAACCTTTTACTTTGATTTATTTCAGTCATTTCTTACGTGGAATCTTCGGTTTCTTTATTGGAAATTGATGTAAATCCTTGATAGTTTACTAGTAATCTTTAGTTTTTAGGGTTTTTGTTGAATATTATTCAATATCTTATTGTATTATTACTGTTAATTGAATATTGTATAGAAAATATTTAATAACACTGAATAAATACTAAAAATATGCAGAAAATACTATAAAATATATTGTTAATATACTAAAAGGCTATACATTTGTATTGTGATTATGGTTAATGAGTTTTTTAAAGTATAAATAGACCATAAACAATTTGAATGTGAGGTGTTGAAATTGGCAGACATGCCCTCCTGTCTCGAGGGTAAGGACGACACGATAAACGAAAGGTATGGGTTGACCACAAAATTCCGGTCGATGGAATTTGCCTTTTGGCTAAGTGCCTTGTGGAGGTTCGAATCCTTCTCTCACAGCTTTTTTACTTTATATTTTGTCCAGTTAATAATACAAAGACTATATCCTACTTTTTTAAACTTCTAAGACTAGAATCTACAATTTATAATATATTAAGTTTAAAAGATTTTTATCTTTGGGATGCATTATCTTTTTCTACAAAATAAACCAAATAAATATAAGTATTGCAATTTTGGTAGTTTTGTTGCAACGTAACTCAAACCTTTTATGCTTAAATATCTAATTTTTTCTTGGGTTTTATTGACAATTACAATGGATGTTAGGTCTCAAATCCCTACACCAATAACTCATTCCAAAGAAACTTCGATCATTCCTTCACCAGTTAAAATTGTGTATGAAGATGTCAGATCAGAAATTAAAAGTCTAATATTTCCTAATAATCTTCCAATAGATAAAAAATTTCTTAATACTCTATTTACATATGGTAAATATTCCTTCGCACAATCCAAAAAAAAGGTAAATGTTATCTTACTAAGCCAAAAGGATATGGCGCCATCTTCATATAAGCTTATAATTGGCAAAAAGCGCATTGAAATCTTGGCTTCTGATAACAATGGTTTTCAATATGCCTTGGTGAGTTTAGCTCAAATAGTACAATTTGAAGGTTTCCCGTTACAATGTAGAACCATTGAAGACAATCCTGCTTTTGTATATCGTGGCATGCATCTCGACGTCGCTAGGCATTTCTTTACTGTAGCGGAAGTGAAAAAATACTTAGACTATATGGCATATTACAAATTCAATCATTTTCATTGGCACTTGACAGATGACCAAGGATGGCGGATAGAAATTAAGAAATATCCAAAACTGCAAGAGCATGCCGCATACAGAAATGAAACATTAATCGGCCATTACAACGACCAACCACATAAGTTTGATGGTGTAAAATATGGTGGATATTATACGCAAGATGAGATCAAAGAAGTTGTTTTATATGCTGCAGACAGAAATATTACAGTAATTCCAGAAATTGAGATGCCAGGACATGCATTAGCTGCTCTTGCTGCCTATCCAGAGCTGGGTTGTGAAGTAAAGAAATATGAAACAGCAACAAAATGGGGCGTATTTGAAGATGTATTTTGTCCTTACGACACTACGTTCAGGTTTTTGGAAGGTGTGATTGATGAGGTAGTTTCACTTTTTCCTGGTAAATACATTCATATCGGTGGCGATGAATGCCCCAAAGATAGTTGGAGAAAAAGTGAATTTTGCCAACAACTTATAAAGGACAATAATCTAAAAGATGAACATGAATTGCAGAGCTATTTTATCAAAAAAATGGAAAAATACATTAATGGCAAAGGCAAACAAATCATAGGCTGGGATGAAATCTTAGAAGGCGGATTGTCGCCCAATGCAACAGTTATGTCGTGGCGCGGCGTTCAAGGAGGAATTGATGCTGCTACGCTACACCATGATGTGATAATGACACCTGGATCTCATTGTTACTTTGATTATTATCAATCCGAAAACCCAACTGAACCATTAGCTATTGGCGGATTGACGACGATAGATAAGGTGTATCACTGGAATCCGATACCCGAATCCTTAGCTGCAGAAAATCACAAATATATCCTTGGCGGACAGTCCAATTTATGGAGTGAGTACATTCATACGTATTCAGGAGTCGAATATATGGTGTACGCTCGAGGTATGGCAATGTCGGAAGCATTGTGGTCCACTAGTAAGAATTATGATGGTTTTTTGTCAAGATTCGAGAGACACGCTGATTTTTGGAAGTCGAAAGGTGCTAAAGTGGCCATGCACATCTATGATATCAAACCGAGATTTAAGGCTGGCACTGGTAAAGGAGTTGAGTTAAGTTTTGTGACACCACAGGATGCCAATGTAGTTTGCACAAGGCCTGATCAGAAAAGTGAAAATTTATCGGTTGGTTCAAGTATAAAGATTGATCAATCAGGTACTTATACATTTAAAGCCATAAAAGGGAACCGAGAAGGACGTGCATTAAAGCTGGATTTTGACCTACATAAAGCTACGCAAGCGACGATCATCTTAGATAAAAGTCCATCTAAACCTTACGAAGGCCAAGGACCGGCAAGTATAATCAATGGTGTCCAAGGTAGCAATGCGAAATATGGTGGATCAGAATGGTTGGGATTTTCTGGAAATGATGCTTCTGGCACGATTGATTTAGGAAAAAACACATCAATCAATGAATTGAAATTTCGATTTTTCAAAGGTGAAGGTCAGTGGATTTATTTGCCAAAATCTTTAGAAGTTGAATTTTCTTCAAATGGTGAAAAGGCTGACACAACTTTGGTAATCAATGATATAAAGTCAGATACCAAGGTGGCTGAAGTTATTGTAAATGCAGGTGTAAATGAAACAAGATTTATAAAATTCAGGGCCAAAAATTATGGTATCATACCCGAAGGTGCACAAGGATCTGGCCATCCGGCTTGGTTGTTTATAGATGAAATCACGGTGAGGTAAAGCTTGGTTAAATCTTTAAGATTTTTACTTCGGTTCGCCTATTTACTTGATGCTCTTCATCTGTACAGCTCACACCATTTTTGCAATGGTTGACTAGTTTGGTTTCACCCATTCCTTTTGAAGTAATTCTTTGACTGTCGATGCCCGCATTTACTAGGAAATCTGCTACAGCCTTGGCTCGTTTGATAGAGAGATTTAAGTTATATTGGTCGTCACCTCGTGAATCTGTGTGTGCCGCCAGTTCGATGTTGATTTCTGGATTTGCAATAAGTACTTGATACAGATTATTGAGTTCGTCTGTAGATTCGGGAAGAATTTCAGATTTGTCAAATGCATAATATATATTTTCTAAAACAAAGACCGCATCCTTCTTAAGTTCCCGAAGACGTATCTCTACTGTATTTGGATCAGGGATATTTTGCATTTCTAATGATCCATTTTCTAAATAATATCCTGGTTTTTCTGCAGTATATCGTAAGCCCTGTACAGGTGGTAATTCGATATCGAAGAGGCCATTATGATCTGATATCGCAGTGGACAATGTGTCTCCATACGAATCTGTGAAAACGATTTTGGTATTTGGTATGAAATGGCTGCCTGAAGTAATTTTGCCTTGGATTTTGATCTTTGTTGCAATAATCGTTTCCAATGTATCTTGAGGTTGAACTTCGGGACTAGTTTTGGTGAAGAATTGAAAAATATTTTCGTTCCCATCACTTTGATCTCGATTGGAAGTAAAATATCCGGATTTCATACCATCAGATGTAAACAAACCGTAATCATCTGCTACGGAATTGAAAGGTGCGGGCAATATAACAGGATCAGACCATTTGCCTTTTCGAAATTGCGATTGATAAAAATCTAATCCTTTACCAGTAGAACTGAGTCCGTCAGAGCTAAATACAAGTGTACTATCATTGATAAAACTCGGGAAAACTTCATTGCCACCAGAATTGACATTATTTTTTAGTCTGACGGCTTGTTTCCAATTATTGAATTTGTCTTTGACACAATAATAAAGGTCCATATTGCCACCAAGACCATCAGAAGCAAATACCATGATCGACGTATTGGAATTAATGGCTGGATGGGCATTGTTGCTATTTGCTTTGTTATGAACAAATTCTACAGGTTTGGTCCAAGTCCCGTTTGATAATTCAGTGGTATAAATTTTTAACAGTTGTGTATTTTTAATGGGATTCGAAGGTGTGTTGGCTGTAAACATCATTTTTTTGCCATGATCATACATAATACACGACCCGATATTAAACTTCATACTGATTTCAGGGGCAAAGATTATAGGCACATTACTTATAGTGTCCACTACATAAAGTCTTGAAAATGATTCGCCTGTGAAAGGATCATTTTTTTTATCAGAAAGTCTGCACGAACTGAAAATGATTTTGCCATCTGCCGTGATTGGGCAAAAATCTGCTTGTGGTGAGTTGAAATTAACTGCTTGTATTTCGATATTTTCTTTTTTATTTTTCCAATTGGCTGTAGCCAACAATTTTTTAATTTCTTTCTGATTGGGAAATTTTTGTTGAATAGAATCAACAAACC
Source organism: Saprospiraceae bacterium (assembly GCA_016717105.1). Taxonomy (GTDB): domain Bacteria; phylum Bacteroidota; class Bacteroidia; order Chitinophagales; family Saprospiraceae; genus OLB9. The sequence continues at coordinate 231,947 of JADKGF010000003.1, forward strand.
TACGATATGCATCTTCTTTATTATTAACGTAAAGACAATTGGCATATTTGATCATGATCGAAGAGTATTTTTTGCTTGTTTTTAATAAATCACCATAGATTACTTCAGCTTGTACTGTCTGGTCCAAAATTACATAACTATCTGCCAATCTTTCCATTATGCGCGCATCTTTTGAATTTTTAAGACATTTTTGATATTCAATAATTGCCTTACTATATTGCAATAATTCATACGCTTTATCACCCGCGGTACATCCAGAATCAGCGTTGACGATTTGGTTCCAACAGGTAAAAAAGAAAATAAGAATAATGTTTAGTTTATATTTTTTCATGTTTAGAATCTTGGTAATGTTGAAAACTTATGAATCGAAGGCACTTTCATATTTTTTTTGGCCCACAAGTAAGTAATTATAAATTCATGTGCGCCTTGGCCTATATTGCGAAATTCTGAATTGGTATAATCGTAGGCATAACTAAAAACAAATTGTTTTGAGATAGCAATATCTGTGATAGCGGAAATGGCGTCACCTGTGCGGTAGGATAGACCAAACGAAAACAAATCTTTGTACCAAAGTTGGGCAGAGAAGTCTAATTGTAACGGTGCTGCCTTATGATATTTCAAGAAAATCGATGGTTTGAGCTGTAGATCAGTACCTGGAATATCAAAAATATGTCCACTAGTAGCATAAAAATGCCGACTCAGATAGGCATTATCATCATTAAAAACAAAATTTGAATTAGGTATCAATGCCGCCAAAACTGGAACAGAAAATCCAAAATATGTTCTTGAAGAAGCGAGAAAAATCCCTGCACCGGTTTTTGGTACTGCTACTTTATTATTACTGGCAAAAATTGGATCAAAATTCTGTGGTTCTGGTGTCAGCGCATCAGTAAGATTAGCTTGGTAGAAACTCATGCCACCTTTAATACCTAGTGAAAGCGTGATGCCTTTTTGTAATTGTAAGCGATATGCATAATTTACATAGAAGCCCGAATGAGTTTCAAAACCGATTTTATCCTGATATAAATTGAGTCCTATACCAGCTGATCCATCACTCAATGGCATCTCACATGATAATCCTGCAGTAGTCGGTGCACCTTGTACGCCATTCCATTGATTTCTATAAAAGATAGCAGTCTTTGTTTTATCTCCCCTACCTGTTGATGCGGGATTGACCATCATATCGGAAATAAACATGTATTTTGTAAACATCGGATCTTGCTGTGAAAACATATTAGTAATCAGCGTAAAATATATAAATAATATGGTGTATATATTGTGTTTCATGGCATTATTTTTTTCTAAGATCGAGCATACCAGTTTTTACAATTCCATTGTCGAACGTTATTTGGATAAAATATGTTCCTTGCGGTAAGATTCCATCATTTCCAGATCTACCATTCCAACGATTATTCCAGTTGATAGCTTCATAAACGATGTTGCCCCAGCGATTGAAAACCTTAAAATCCATACGACAAAATTCGGTACCTGAAAGGGAATAGAAATCATTGGTGCCATCATCATTTGGAGAGAAAGCATTCGGTATATAAACATCTTCATAACTGCAAAAGTCATCGATCAAAATCTTAATCTTGGTTCTATTCTTGCATCCTAATTCATCTTCTACTTCTAGCATATAAGTTATGGTATCATTTGTGCTGGTCGTAGGTGATGGACAATCCGTACATGACAGATATATTGGTGGTGACCATTGATAGGAATCGTATCCTGTCGGCCCTGAAATTATGAGATCCTTATCTTTTTCTTTGATCAATTGAGTAGGTAAAGTCGATAAAACTGGTAAATCTCTGATGGAAAGCTGCAGACAAAAACTACTATCGCAGCCAAATTGATTTTTTGAAATATTACAATACTTACCTGGAGATGTTAGTTCTTGATTATCAAATACATAGCTTTCTCCTTTGCAAATTTCTGCTTGAATTGTTGTTTCTGATTTTTTATAGAATGTAACTGGAATTGATACCTGAGTTTTACACAATCCATTAATAAGTTCCAATGTAAATATGAAATCTTCAAAAACGATAATATTGGGATTCAATATTGTTGTATTACTAAGTCTGTCACCACCTGAAGTCCATACAAATTGTTGTGTATCAGTTATATTTAAAGAGATGTTAGCACTTGTGTCGCTGCACATCACTGCATCGTTTTGAATGATATAAGTTGGTTTTTGATTTACTTCTACACGCAAACTATCATTGTTGGTACATCCGACAGCATCTCGGATAGTTACAAAATAGGTAGTGCTTTTGCTTGGATTTGCTACTAATTCTTGTTGGAAATTTTGAATAATGTTATCACCAAACCATAAATATTCGAATGCAGGTGTTGATATCGCCTTGACCGTATCTCCTTCACAAATTTGGAGTGACTGCGTGAGTACTTCTGGATTTGGATTTACGGTTATCCTATAGTGATGATTAGACTGACATCTTGCATTACTGGTGGTCAGGATTTTTTCAAAGATTTTCGGAATATTTTCTTCGTTTACATAAAGAAACTCTGGCTTTGGACATTGTGTGCAACTTAGACCTATTGCTTCATTCCATTGATAATCAGTACCAACCATTTCATTTACTCCAAGACTTATTTTCTGCCCACTACAAATGGTTTTGTCAGTGTGATATATTTCAGTCAGTCTGATTGGATATGTTACATCACTACAAATACAATTTTCGGCAGCATCAATCAGAATGGTCAAGATTGCAAATTTCTGACTCCGTAAGATTGCTCAATTCAGTAGTTAGCCTGATAATCCGATTTGTTTCTGTAAATCCGTTATATACTAAATTTGAGATGATTGCTTCGTCAACATTTCTTATGCCATCACCATTCAGATCAATAAAAAGTATCGCATTAACTGGCTCATAAAAGGTACCAGATAACAAAGACAACTGGGTCGAAAGAATTGTCAGGTTATTGTTTTGGGTGATTTCAGCTTTTTCGATTGAATATGAAGTCTGGATCGAGTTTATAGGTATTGAGGTAAAGCCGATGACACTTTGCACATTGCAAGGCGTACCACTGTTGAGACAATTGGCTGATGCCTGATTACTAACAAACATACTTATTAAGTCCGAAAAACATAATTCAGTTCCATCATTTGTGACATCAAAAGACAATTGAATCAAACTCTGCGAGCTTTCTACATCCCAAGTGTACGTGTTATTTGCAAATTGCGGTGTTAAAGACGTAAGATTTCCTGTAATGCTATTGGTAACGATTGTCCATTCCGGAGGCAAAATAACTGAAAATATTGAGGAAGCTGCTTCTGGTTTTGGAAATGAAATATTTAGCGTACTACTTGATCGTTGGCATTTATCTTTAGTTTCAAGTTTTGCATTGATCGATATTGACTCTGTCGGTCCGAGATCTACAATGTTGAATGTAGATGTGTTTTTTGTAACTCTATTGGTCACGGTGCCACATCCAGTTGATGCTTGTATCTTGTAGGTGATCGGTAATCCAGATATAAATTCGCAATCGGACAGCACTTTGTAAGTAAGATCAAACTCACTATTCGGGAAAGATCCTGCACCAAATAATCCATTTTCAGCGTGTAAGGGCCAGAAGTTTTTTAGTTGCCATTCGCCAGTTTGTGGTGCGCTAAATATAGGATCAGGAATAGCAAATCCCGTAATCGTCTGTCCAGCTGGGTAATAGATAAACCCTGAACCTGAGATATAATTCAATCCTTTTGGTAAGCGTATTTGTATTTTCATATCGAAGGCATTACCAAGACCTGCATTCAATAATGTCAATTTTTGGGTGATGGTGTCACATAGCAAAATAGTGGTATCAGCAGAGACTTCGGGTTTGAGATCTACAAGTCCATTTGGAAAGTTAATATGAATGGTGTCAAAGGCTCTAAAACATGGTGTGAACGCTGGATTTTCATATTTTTCGCAATCAAAACCGTATTCCAAATACAAAATTTCTTGTGTACAATTATCTGACGAACCACTAAGTTTGAAGTGTCTTAGTTGTTTTTTGTAGAGTGACCCAAGTTGGAAATATTCCTTTTCTTGCACATATACTTTATTTGTTACAGTGTCGGTGATTGTCAAGGAATTAATCTTACCAGAAGGATTATATAATTTTATAAATACATTTTTCGCTTCATCCACATCTTTGGGTCCTATCATGGTAAATCCTGTCGAAAACATATTGGAAAAGGCTGTTACTTCTCGCTGATAAATAGAAGTACTGATATTAGGTTTCGGGAAGACGAATCTGATTTTTGTACTTATGGAATCAGGGAAATACAATTTGCCAATCTCATTTAGCCTAAAATGTAAAGTAAAATCTACGTACTCTGGGCTTAACAAATTGATACATTTTTTAGGCTTGAAATGTAGATAAACCCGCATAATGTTGTTCGGATCTTTAAGGAAATAAGCACCAGCCGCTGGCACTTTTTTATCTAAGTCATATACTATTTTATTGCCATTTATTTCAGGCATAATATCTATCGTATCTCCTAGATAGTGGATTTGTATTATCCCAAATTCCAAATCTTTGGATGCACTTAATTCAATGCGTGTTGGTTGTATGGATTCCCTAACTTCATATGGAAAAATTGTTCCAATCGGTGTGGGCAATGCTTTAATGTGACCAAAACTAAAATCAAACAAGTTTTGAAAATATTCAGTATCGGGACATAGTTGGGGATTTCCGACATTATATTCGTAGGCTTGACCTTTCGGGAATGAAATTTGAAATTCCGGAAAATAGATATTAATAAAATTACAATCACAGGGCGAAGGCGGAAAATTTGGTAATGGCAAATAGTCTCCTGTAAATGAATGAAATGAATAGGTGAATTGGAAAAAATCATTGAGTTTTATCTGTGGATCCACTTTTTGGTAAGCTGTAAAGTCGATTCTATTGGAAATCAAAATGTCTATACTGTCTCCTTCGCTATAGCGATAATTTGCTGGAAAATCAGTCAATGGATTGTATTCCCTGAGTGAATCAGCACTTAGATGTAGCAAATAAGCACCTAATTCATACGTTTGAGGTATTTTATCGAAAGTATAAAGTTTTCCTGTGCTCTTTTGTAAGATGCGAAGGCTGGTATTATAAGTATTAATGGCACTATTTGGCCCAATCAGCAATTTTCGATAGAAATCTGATGTCAAACTGTCATTGGAAATGAACAAATTATGACCGATTCTGAAAATTAGATTTTTGAATGTTGAACCATCGATATCTGCATTGACTACGCCTTGGATAACAATATTAAAGCTGTCTCCGGGAAGGAAGTGCTGTAAATTGTATTGACTCGGACTTGGTGTCTGTATAGAATCGGGAATGCCATTAAAATCCAAATCTACCAATCCATAGCTTGTACGATAGACTCCTGCCATATAATGCATGCTGGTAGGTAAAGTATCTTTATAACATGGTTTTATGTTTTCACAGTTGATTTTATACGGTTTCATACTGCAAACCTGGGGATGACCTGTCGCTGGACAATCTGTATCTAAATGCATAATACCATTCATTGAGATAGAATCTATTACAGTTTCAAAACAAATGCAGCTTGCATAATTACCTTCACAATTTTCGGGAGGAATTACATCTGAGCATCGATATAAAAAGGTACTTCGATTTTATTTAGTTTGCTATCGAACGGCAAGATATAAGCTAGTTTGAAAATTTGATTTCGTCCGTCTGTGCTTTCGGCAACTAAAACAGGTGATTTGCCCCCAAGAATAAAGCTTTTGTCAGCAAGTTCGAATCCAAATGGAATGGAAAGCGTCAAAAATAAAGTGTCACCATTAGATGTCGTTAATCTTGCATCGTCATAAGTAAATAGGATAAATCCTTTTTGATTATTGGTCATACCTAATGGTGGCGATAAAACTTGCCTGTTTTCATCCATCACATTGACAGCCCCATTAAAAGCAAATAACTTCTCACTTTTATATTTGACTTCCTTATAATAATAGGAATCATCTTCATGTGCACACTCTTTTCTATATTCATATGAAGCAAGCCAAGCATTTTGTGCCGTTTCACAATGGGAAATTTCACAAAATCCAGTTTCCCAAGTTACTTTTATATCCTTTCGGGAATTTTCAGGCGATACTCGATCTATATATATTGTCATGTATTTTGCAACTTCTTGACCACATTCGTTGATGAATTTTTCGTGATAGACAATGTTGACACTTGGATCTACAATCACTGAATTAACCACGATACCGCGATCAAAATAAGGTTGGGAAATCTTAAGCGTCATATTTGTTAAAGCATTTCTATGTGGTGATTTGGTGAAAATCGCCTGTTGGGTAGATGTTCCTGGCAAATAACAATCTGGATCTACGCCTTCAGGATATATAAAAAGTTTGTCTCCTTTGTCATCATTATTTAGGATTCTGATATTGGCTATAGCTTCATCTTTCTGACAGATACTATTTTCGCAGCCCCAAGATATTGTATAATCTGATCGTACAAACTGAAAATCATAATAACAAACCGATACATAAATCAACTCATTGATGTTTATGCTTTCATTGAAATCAAACCATTTGTCCTTATTTCCGATTTTTACGAAATCTGCTGAGTCCAAACGAATTTCTATGTATTTGGTATTTTTTGCTATAATGGTACCTACATCTGGCTTGACGTCTATAGACTGGTCATATTCATGCCTGAAGGTACAATATGCAAGTTTCCCTGTACGGCTGTTGCGGATATTTATTGTTCTAATTCTACTGGCAAAAGATGGAATTTCTTCATACACATTATCAATAGAAGTAATCACAAGATTAGGGCTCTGGACGTTAAAAGACTGAGAAGTATAATTTAATGTAGTAGTTGAATTAGCTAAAACTGCTTCAAAAACTGGACTTTGCTGTGCATCCAAACATTTTAGTGCTTCGCAATTGAGTTTTATTTGCATTTTGATAGTCAAATTCGCTTGTTTGGGTATTTTTTCTACAGTAAATACAGGCAATGATGGGTCATTTACGGATTTTTCAACGGCTGCTGTTACACTACCTGTGATATATGTAGTGCCACAAGGCATCTTTATAGTTAGCTCAGATGGTTTTAATTCGACGTCAGTCGTATTTTTTATATTAATGTTAAGTGAAGTCTGCTGACATATAGATAGTTCGTCACCAATAGAAAATGAAATGGACTGTGCTTTAACATTCATTGAAACAAATGTCCATATCAATACCAAAATTGTATAATGTTTATTCATTGCATACGGTGTATTACATGTTTTCAGTTCAGCGTATGCACTTAATCTTATAGTCTAAACATGAGTAATTGCTGGATATTAACTTAAAACATGTTACATGTTTTATGCACAAATATGCAATCTCTCAATTTGCCACATAGAAAAAATTTTAAACATACCCTGATAGTATTACAAATATAGTTATAATTTTTGGAAAAGGAAAGGATATCGGTATTGTTTTTTAAAATAAAAATTAAATATTTAAAAATAAATAATTGGAAATACGATATTTGGTTGGTTATGTGATTTTCTCTAGATATGGCTCATCTAGCAAGTTGAAAATGTTACATTAGCGAATCTTGCTTATCGCTATACTTAAAAGTTAAAATAGTTTCGGTTCCTTTACCTACCTCACTGTTTATTGTGATTTGCATATTGATATAGACACCTAGGTCTCGGATGATAGAAAGCCCGAGTCCTTTACCTATCTCACCAAATGTGCCAGGCTCCGAATCGATTTCAAAAATGTTGCGTACTTTATTTAGTCTATCTGCTGACATCCCAATACCATTATCGGAGATAGTGACGACAATTGATTGATCTTCCTGATGTGCTGATATTTTGATAAACCCATTTGATGTGAATTTTATTGAATTATTCAGGATATTATAAATAACAATGAATAAAAGTTGCTCATCCGTTTTCAACATTAAAGATTCGCAGCATTCGTTGTACAAGGTTATGTTTTTCTGTTTTGCATTATGGCCCAATATCTTCCAACAGCGGTCTATCACATTTTTTAAATGGACATCATGTAAGAAAAGATTAAAATCATTGATATGTTTTCCCAGACGAACCCAGCGAATCAAGCTTTCCATAAATATTTCAATTTGTTTTGAGTTTTGAAATATTTCCTTGAGCATTACATTGTTTTTGTTTGCAGGTGCGACATCATTTGTTACAGATTCTAATGCCTTATTGATAAACTGAAATGGTCCCAACAAATCATGCGAAAATATAGAAATGAGCCTATTTTTGAATGCTATATTTTGTGATAGCGTATTGTTTACTTTTGAAAGTTCTGTTATTGCAAATTCGACTTTGGCATTTAATATTTTGTTTTGTTTATTTATTCTCTTGGTATGGAAATAATAGTATAGGATGCCAATAAATGAAGGCAAGAATAGAAAATATGACAATAGTAAAAATATATCTTTGTAACCATACTCCTTTGAAAGATATAGATTTATATATTCGTAATCTTTTGGCTTTAGTCCCGTACGTTGTCTGATGGTAATCGTATAATCGCCTACCTTATTTACATTTAATGTTATATTGTTTTCAAACGGAAGTTTTTGCCAATGCACGAGGATTTTATCTTCATATGAAATCATGTATTCGACAAAATTATTTTGTTTTGTACCGAATAATTCTCTACCAATATTTATGTACACATAATTTGTGTTCGAATTAATTTTATATAAAGTGGTCTGTGATGTCAATAGGGAAGTATCTGCAAAAATGTGATTGATCCGTACTGGATATCTTGGCAAACTAAGTGTAGTAGAATCAGGCACAAAAGCCACCAAACCACTCAAAGTCGGGAGACTAACGATACCATGTGATAATGTGACATATGGTGGCTGACTACCACCATTAAATTCGTTGGTATTAAAACCATTGCTCTTGTCGAGAAAATAATAAAAGCAAGGTTGATCCTTGTCGTATGCGCTTTGGATCATAGACATTTTATCACAAACATACAAGCCGTTATTGGTAGGTAGCCACATTCGGCCATGACTATCATCTAGATAATAATGAGCGTATAATAGTGCCTCATGATTGCCTATTGGTACAGAATATATTTTTTTGTCTTTGTCTATAATATAAATACCATTACCGTAAGTAAATAACCAAAGAATCTGATGTTTGATATCTTCTTTTGTCAAGCGCACATCCAAGTTATTTAGCCCGTTTATTTTGATAAATTGGTTTGGCTTTTTGACATCATAAGTATATATACCATCACTGGTACCAAATAGGATCTTACCATCACTAAGTTGCTCTAAATATCGAATTTTTCTTACCTTATTTCCTTCTATAAACGGGAAATTAATCACATGGATCTTTTGCGTCGAATCTATGTAAAATACATCATTCAAATTGACGACCCACAGGTTTTGAAATTTATCTTCAAACGCAAAAAGGAAATAGGTCAATGAGGTAAATTTGTCCTTCTTTTGTGGTATCGGAGTTTTGCTTTTATACAGATTATCATTCGAAACACTCCAATAAAATCCTTTGGTGTCTCTGTATATTTTACTGAGGTTGACTACTTCTGTTGGGAAATTATTTTTTTTATGAATGGTTTTATTTTGATAAATTGTCAGATTTTTGGTGGTATATATTGTATCATTTGCCAATACGAACTGTCGATAAGCAGAATTGTCTTCAGAGTTTGGGTCTATTTCAGATTGGAAAAAATATTTCTTTTTGTAAACAAGGAGACCGTGATTAGAGCTACCTAAATAATAGGTGCCATCATTAGCTATATATAGGGATTTTATGCGTACATTTTTCGGAATATCTATAGGAAGTGCTAAAAATTTGATAATGCCAGATTCGTCGATCAGTTTATATAAGGTGTCTGATATGACAAAATATGTTTCGTCTGTGACATTTTCATACACAGGATATGCTGCATTGTCTTTCAATTTTTTGTCATACAAATGATGGATATAACGGTCATGCAAAGTGTATTGTAATATTTCTCCCGTAGGTTTATGGGTTTTGTATAATTTATTTTTGTAAATGAATCGATTTCCATTTAAATCAAAATTATCATCATAATGATCTATGAATCCTTTTCGTTAAACATCGTAACACCTTTGCCCGTAAATATTAGGAAAGTATCTTGGTTGATAGTAGCCCCATTGTATAGATTATTTGTGCTTATATATTCTGTTGCTGAAATTTTAAACAGTTTGGACTGCGAATATTCAGCATTTTTCAAGAAAAGTGGTGGTTTGATGAATTCGTTATTTTGTTTTAGAATCAAGCCATGATTTTTAAGGTCAATGATCTCTGCTCTCGAATTATTTTCTGAAGGTTTTAGAAAGTGAATGATGTTTAATTCTGAATTTATAGCTACAATTTGGTTTTTGAATTTTGTAATGTGGTTTATACGTTGATTGCCGCCATAAGATTTGTCGAGCGAGATGTTGTAGAATGAAGCACCGTTGAACATTTGTAAGCCCGATTCAGTTGCGATAAATAAGTTGCCGTCTTTATATGGATAAATTGAATTTACGCTACTTTGCAGTAGTCCATCTGTCTCACCATATTCTTTCATGATGTATTTAGGTCCATAGTTCTTAATTTGGGCGAGACCGCATAGACTTATACTCATCATCCAGACCAATACTACACACCAGCGATAAAGTGGTATGCAATTTAAGGTTGGATTGGCTATATTTATTTGCATCTTAAACTTAAAACCTGTTTCTTATAGAAAAAATAATATAATTAATGAATCAAGCCGTATGTATAAGCCAATTGGTTCAGCTCAATTACACTTTTCACATTAAGCTTAGAAAACAATCTTGCTTTGTAAGTGCTGACTGTGGACAGATGCAGATTTAGATCTATGGATATTTCAGAAATTGATTTGCCAGAAAGTAATAGTAATAGAATTTCAAACTCCCTTTCAGCCAATTGGTCGAATGGGTTTTTCTCTCTTTTATCTATAGCATCTTGGGCAAGTGCTATCCTAAGATTTTGGGACAAGTATTTGCCATCATGCAGTATGATATCTATAGCTTTGAGAAACTCAGCTGAATCTGCAGCCTTATTTAAGTACCCGTCAGCGCCCATTTGTAGTAGCCTTTTGCCATATACATTATCAGGATACATGCTAAAAAAAAGAAACTTTGCAGTGTCTTGCAAAACCTTTATTACATTAAATACATTAATCGAATTTCCATCTTGCAAATACAAATCCATGATGATCATATCAAACTTTTGCTGTTTGGAAGTATTTATAAAATCTTCTATGGTTGTACTTACCGTAATTTTCGCGTTAGGAAAGTTTTTATGAATTAGTTGTTCACATATTTGTAATACCAAACTATGATCATCTACTAAAAGAAATCCTAAATTAGACTGATTATTCATGAAATATGTTTTGCCCGGTTTGTAATTAAAATATACCGAAATACATATTAAAAATGATTTTTACGTTCATTTGTTTTTGCACTTTTTCTCTTCGAGCTGTATTAAATTTTATTTCAATCCCACTATGCTTGTTCTTATTTCCTAAAGCGCCGATCAAAGGTAATTTTTTTATTTTTTAGTACAAACAAATATTTCAAATAAAAACAAATTTATTTGAAATATTTACAGAATATATAGTTGTATTGTTTTGATTATTCAATCAAAAATTAGGGCATATATTGACATGATTGCTGCCGGAATGTAGAAATCATGTTACATGCAAATCATCTTTGTAGTATTAATACTACATGATTGTGTAAAATAGTACTACAAGCTATTTATGGTAATCTTAAGACCTTTGCATTGACTTTAAAAAGTAAAATAGGTTTTGAACATTTTGAAAAAAAAATTGAATGATGGTAGAAATCGTCCACAAGTTCAAAATGTCAGAATTTATAATGAAATTAAAACATTCTCATTTTTAGAGGTACTAAAAGTAGTGCAATTCTAAAAGTTTTATTTAAGCCAGTGAAGCGTTGGACCTTCTCTGGCTTTTCATAAACGTTGCTTGAAAAATATTAAATTCTAATAACGATATGGCTAGATAAAAGTGCGAGAGGTGAAAACATCGATAGAATTAAATTATTTTTCAATTGGGCCCATTAATCAAATTGTGTTTTATAGGTGAAATTTGAGGGTAATCATCATTTTAGCAGTCTAATAGCTTCGCCGTCCTTTATAGATGGCGAAGCTGTAATTGATCATTGTTTCAATCAATCAATTATTATAAGGCTGATTAAATAGTTTTTTTAGAATGGTTACTTTCTTCTTCACATAAAAAAAAATTATTGGCTCTTGGTCCATAAATGGGACTTGGGATAGCTTAAAATCAGTCCGAGTCAGTGATAGTAGACTTTTCATTACAGTAGGAGTTAAGGGGTTAACTTCATGCCTATGTATGACTCCATCGTCTTATCTTTGAAGGTGGAGTTTTTTTATTTGTGACTAGCTGTTTTTGCAATATGGTATCATAAGCTATGAAAAGTGGAATATTGATTTCTTGTCTATTTTGAATTGCTAATCTTTGAAATATTTGTATTTTGTGGGATAAAATATAATGCTATGTACAAATACGTTTTTATTGTTGCTACACTTTATGTTCATAATTTAAGTGGACAAATTTTTTGAAAATATTAGTTATTTCGGAAAGTGCAAAGAAACTTACAAATTAAAAGGAGATACCTGCAATCAATATGAAATGAAAAGTTTTATTTATGAAAATGTACTCGGTACTATACCTGAAAAAGATTTTATAGATAAAAAGAATCTTAAATTAAATCTAAGAATCGATAGTACAAGCTACATAACAAGTTGTTTTTTGACTTGGAAAGATGGAAAAAAGTATAATTTAAGTGATGTACAAATAGAAAGAAAAAAGATAGATGATTTTAATGCAGATAAGGAAATTATTGTTCATTATTCAATTGACAATCATCAAAATATTAGTAGTAATACATTAATATACAACTATTCAGGAGAAATTTTTAAGGTTGTTGGACAAATGCCATTGTTAGATTTTTGTGATTTTGGGTTTTTGAAAATCGATGACTGTGCACTTGAAAAATTATTTGAGGCTATAAATAAAAATATGCAAAGTACAGCTGAAATAAATACAGGAAAAGTTGTTTTTGGCATGATTATTCAAAATGATGGATATATTGGCAATATTCAAATTTATAAGAATATGGCTGGCGAAAATGCTGATAAATTATTGCTGGAAGCACTAAATAAGTTAAAAAATCAAAAGCTGAGATTCACACCTGGTTTTCATGTGAATAAGCCTGTTGATGTTTTATTGACAATAACGTATGATTTCGATGCTTCTAAAAAGTAAGTTTTGTTTATTTGAGTTTGTCTATGTCTTGAATGATACAAAATCCTTTTAAGAACGACATGCTGTTAATGTACTACAATTTTTCTAGATATAGTTGATCCATTATCATCCGTGATATTCAATATATACATTCCTGATGATAGTTCGCGGACATTGATTTCAATGTGATTTGATCCAGTTTGGTATTGGGATATTAATTTACCATCTAAATCATAGAGCATTATCGATCTTTCTATTTCATTTGGAAACTTGATATTCAATATATCATTTGTGGGGTTAGGATATATGTTTATCAAAGTTTGTATCTGATCATCCACAGCAGAAATTACTTTTCGACCTTCAAAAGCTCCGATAGATGGCGGATCGTTATAGGCTTGACCTTCGATATCCAGCACTGTCATGGAGTAGGGAATTCCTTGTGCTATAGCAGGACTTGTACTTGATATTTGATACAAACTATTTTGGATTATAAGCGGATCAGCGATGATACTTCCTAGGACTTGACCTGGTAGATTGGGGCCATTCCAACTTGGGTTGCTTGTCTTCCACCAAAGATTATTTTCAAAAGTAAACGTTTCTGGTGCCGTATTGGGTCCAATATTGACGTCAACACTTACATTTTGGTCGATGATGACGAGATTGTTATAAAATCTATTGTCTCCGCATGGCAAAAAGCGAGTAGTATCTACAGTTTCCTGCAAGATTCGGAGGATCCACTTGCGTGGAAAAAGTATGGTATTGTTGCTCACTTCTACATTGCGACTTCCTACAAAAGCTACGGCAGCTTCCGAACCTTGGATGACATTGGCAATGACTTGGATTCGTTCTGCTTCCGCAGTTGCATTTTGTGGTCTAAAAAATGACAAACCAGTACTTCCACCGAGATTCATGGCTCGAGCGCCGCCATTCTCAAAGAAATTTCTCATAATCTTAATATCTGCTGTTCCTCCTTTGGCTTGTATGGAATTGGTACCCATATTTTTAAACGAATTCCCAACTATTTGCCCCCGATGACATCCTACCATATCTATGCCGCTGCCACCGATAGACCCATTTAGAAATGTACAGTTTTTGATTTCAAAATCATTCAATCCTGACAACTTAAGCAAATCATTATTGCCAGTCGCGTCAATATCTCTAAAAAACACAATTTACTATACGAATATGATGTGTAGGTGTGTCGAAACTTCCTGCATCATCTATATTGAGACCATTGCCCGTTTGTCCTTCTATGATAAATCCTTCTATATGAACATAAGCTGCATCAGAAAATTGGATGCTATTATTTCCACCTTTGATAATCGAAGTGATATTTTCGGCCACTAGGATGTGAATCCATTGGTTGGCATTACCCTGAAGATTCGCTATAAACATACCGCCTTTGATCACTGCATCATGACAAACTATAGAGTCTCCTGGCAAAGCGTCATTGGCAGCAGCAGTAATCGTGGCATATGGTTGTGTAGCGCCTACATTCAATTTCCGACTGTACAGCGCAGAAACCGATAAAATCAATGTCAAAAAAATTAGGAAGATAAAGCGCATTTTTAAATATTTTATCCAAAGATAAGGCATTTTGATTTATGTATGTTATTTCTGATTATATTTAGCAAAAATGTGGTTTATATACTTGATGCCTAATGTAATTTTATGGTTATGCCATGCAAAATATGTAATGTTACTTGGCGCAACATTATTATACTTACAAAAATGTAAATCCAATCTTTTTATTAAGGCCCACTTCAAATAATCTAAATAAGGTTGATAATTGAATATTACCTTTTCCATTTTCGATTTTGGATATGTAGCTTTTTTTGGTGCCAGTCTTTTGAGCGAGTTGCTCTTGCGTCAAATTTGCATCTTTTCTTGCTTCCTTTAACATTTCACTGATAATAAACATTTGAGACATCTCTTCATATTCCATTCTTGATTCATACCCTATTTTTCCGTGCTCAAGATCAAGTAATTCATCAAAATTTGTAAGATTACTGTATTTGTCCATTATTTTAGTTTATTGGCTGGTCTTAGGTCAATAATATTAAATTTACTTTATAAATAATCCCTAATAAGGTTAATAATTTCATTATCAGTGAGGCTGTCAATTTCGCCTTTGGAATAGATGGATAATAAATATACTGTTTCATCAATGATTTTTACAAAAGTGATAACTCTTGCTCCTCCAGCTTTTCCTTTATTTTTAGAAGCAACACCAAGACGAATTTTATAAACATCATTGCCAAGTGGTATACCTGTAGTCGGGTTTTCAGCAAGTTCTTTACCCAACTCTAGAATTTCTGTGCGTAGTGAGGCATATTTTTTAATTAGTCTTTTTTCTTCCTTTTTAAAGTTTTCAGTAAGTTCTATTCTATAACTCATTCAAAAAATCATTTAAAGAAGTAGTTTTTAACTTACCTTTTTTAATTAATTGCATTTCTTCAAACCCTTTTTTTAAATTGTTTAATATTTCTTCTTTTGTAGGGTCATCATCGGTTTCGATTTTTTTTACATAATGAAGATTTTTAACCAACTTGACAAAGTGGTTGTACTCCTTATCAGTGGTGTAAATGGTTACTTGTCGCATATTAAACTATGGATTTAAAATTGATTTTAATAACACAAAAACTTAGCTAAGAGTTTCAAAAGCATCATTTCAAGTTTCCATCACTTTAATCTTCGATGTAAAACGAATAGTGACATAACACCAAAGTTTTAAAAATCCTTAAACTTTGACACCTATATGTATATAATTTGTAGGCCGATATTGCATCAAGTCAGTAATAAGAAATATCTTCGCATCAAATAATGTCGAAAATGATAGGGCAGAAGATTATTAATCATAATGCTTGGTTGAAGCATAGAAATTGTACATCAATTAAAATATTGTTTAATAATATATTTGAAATTAGATTATTGAAAAATGGGTAAAATTAATGTAAAATGGCTTGATTACTTCAAAAGTATGGAAGAAGCGAGCGATTCATTTATTTTAAAAATGAGTACCTTTCTTATAAATGAAATGGAATTAAAATTTAATACTAAGATAGATTGGAATCAAATTTGGTTATATTATCCCCCAGATGGTAAAGCCTTAAATGAACATAATGATAATTTTAGTGGAAAAAAAATCAATCGATTATTTTGTTCATTACAAAGTAAAGTAAGAAGTGAATGTTACGATGGCTATTTATCATGGTATGACCCTGCCAAGGATGACATAGTTAAACCTTCTGATATAGTAGAGAATATTAATCTAAAATTTGTTTGGGATGAACTATATTTACATAAAGATTTTATTAAATATTTGCCCATAAAACCTTTAAAAAGAAAGGTAATTTTTGAAAAATTTAAATTTACAGTATATTCCATTTTACCTTCCATGCCCCATGAAGGAAAATTCGCAATAACGCTTTTTGACATTGTAGATGTAGAAAAAGTCTATGATGCATTAGAGGCTGCTAGATGTAAGTGGAATACACAAACTGACGAAGCAAGGGCCACAAACAATCCATCTTTAGAACAAGGATATTGCCATACGATCACCTTTGATGGAGTAGAAGACAATATTGCATACTGGTACATAGATGCTGGTTCGGCTCATGATGGTATCCATGAGTACTTGCTCAGGCAGCTAAGTGACTCAGATATCAAAATAAAGTCGGTAGAGATACAGATGATGTAGTAAAATGCGTATAATTAATTAAGATATAAATTCCCAATAATGAAATCCAAATTCAACAGAGGCGTCCTTATAGTCCTAGACAGCGTAGGTATAGGTTACCTTCCTGATGCGCATTTATATGTTAAAGTTCTAATTTTAACTGTATCTGAAATTATCTTAACATCTACAGGAGCTATTCTATTTTCATTTGGAGGCTAAGTTCTTAATTTAAGTTTACAAATAAATTTTTACAAAAATGTCATTATTTAATATAGAAAATAACAGATTTCAAATTATTAATGTCCCATTCAATTTTGGTGTATCTTCAGCTTTTAAACTTCCAAGAAAATATAACTTAGTTGAAAATTTGTCTTTTGATCTTGATCTATCAGAAACCTTTTCAATTTTTTTTGCTGAAAAATTAATTGTAAGCACAGAATTATTTTTTAAAAGGGTAGTTAATTGGAAAAAAGTGTGGTTTCATCCAGACAGCAATAATGGGTTATTATATTTAATAGACATTCATACAAACAACAATTATACTTTAGTTAATGGTTTCTTGGCAATTGGTGCTTCTACTGTTGTAAAATGTGAAATTTTTCTTAGTGATACAAGAAATAATAAAATTGTTTATTTGAATAATGATATAAACGATTACGATTTAGAATTTAATTTGGTAATAAACCCTTCCTATAATGAAAATTTTATTGATAAAATGTTCCTAGCTGAAAAAACACCAAATCAAGTATTTAATTCAATTCAAAGTTTTATTGTGGTAACTTACTTGAAATCCATGCACTCACGAAGGCAAATTTGCAATAACGCTTTTTGACGTTGCGGATATAGAAAAAGGTTCTGAAGCATTAGAGTCTGCTAGAGGCAAGTGGAATACACAAACTGACGAGGCAAGGGCCACAAACAATCCATCTTTAGAACAAGGATATTGCCATACTATCACCTTTGATGGAGTCGAAGACAATATTGCCTACTGGTACATAGATGCTGGTTCGGCCCAAGAAGGCATCCATGAGTACTTGCTCAGGCAGCTAAGTGACTCAGATATCAAAATCAAGTCGGTAGAGATACAGATGTTGTAAAATATAGAAAATGAATTAAATATGAATAACAATAAATTTGATGAAAATAAAGAATTTGGTCCTTTACAAAAGTAGTACAGAAATATATGAAAATTTTGAATCAGAAGATTTCACAAACCATTTTTGCAATGTCAAAGTACCAATTAAATTATTTAATTATTTTGCTCACTACACTTTGTTACTTAATTTCAATTTTTTAAAAATATTAAATCGTGAATTTAGAATTGTAATAGAAACTTGGGCTAAGAAAAAACTAAATTGGAATAATATTAATATTTTATTAGAGCCGGAGGGGTATTGCATTCTCA
>JADKGF010000004.1 GCA_016717105.1 Saprospiraceae bacterium
TTAACTTTCTAATCAAAGAAAATATCTTTAAGGACTTGAAAAAATGAAATACTATTGATAATTTTTCTTGTAAACAAGCTCAAGCATGCAATTAATTCTCAGTTTAATATAATTAGCATGAAACAAACACACCTTAAAATCTAAGAAAAGTTATTAAGTAAGCCATAACCAATTCTGCTTTTAACACTTGATTTGTCCTTTATTTGAACAGCCATCTATTCAAAATTATTAAAAAATAACACCAAAACCTAACTATACCCTGAATTACTATTACTTTGCTTTGTGCTATTCAAAAAACAACCATTACACATCTCTCCAAAATATTATTTTACAAAAATGCGATCAATGAGTCAAATACTTTTTAGATTTGGCACTTAAATCGAATTTTATGGCTGTAACCGGCACTACACACACATCATCAGGTCAAGATACCCGATACAAACCTACGTTGTCATTTGCGAATATCATCAATATGAACGTGGGATTTTTTGGCATCCAGTATAGCTTCGGCTTGCAACAGAGTGCTGTCAATCCTATTTACGATATGTTGGGCGCATCTGCACATGAGATACCGATATTAAATATTGCAGGACCAGTCACTGGACTGCTGATCCAACCCATCATCGGAGCCATGAGTGATAAGACTTGGTCGCCGCGTTGGGGACGACGGAAGCCCTATTTTTTTATAGGGGCGATGATTTGCAGCATTTGTTTGTTCATATATCCATTCAGTAGTACGCTTTGGATGGCGGCAGGTTTACTTTGGATCCTGGATGTGGGCAATAATACAGCTATGGAGCCATACAGAGCTTTCATAGCCGATACATTAAATCCCGATCAACAAGCTACTGGATTTCAGGCTCAAAGTTTTTTTACTGGCTTGGGACAGACCTTGGCGAATCTATCACTATTTATCTTCCCGAAAATGTTTTTTGATAAGACTGGATCTTTACCTACATGGGTGTATGCATCGTTTTTTCTAGGAGCGGTATGTTCGGTCGGCACTGTATGGTGGAGTATGCGTACTACACCGGAAATTCCGCCCACAGATGAAGAAATTGCAACGATCGAAAAATATAATGCGGGTAAACCCAATAAAATGATTCAATTCCTAGGATACGTATTATCTGTATCTGTCATCCCAGGATTAATATATTTCCTTATACAAAGCTTCCTGTCAACTACCATTGCCAACTTTATGATTTTGCCGATATTTTTTGCTTGGATATTTTTGCTGGCACGTTTGCTTGAAAACAACAAACATATTCCGTTAGTAAATTCTATACTACAACTTGTGGCACCATTAATCGAAATTATAGATTCTATCAAAACGATGCCACGTGTCATGTGGCAATTGGCTTTGGTATATTTATTTCAGTGGTATGCCCTATTCTGTTATTGGCAAAACAGCGCAAAAAGTGTAGGCCTTTCCGTTTTCGGGGTGACGCCGGCGAGTGATGAAGCCAAATATGCAGAAGCAGTAAGTTGGACAGGATTAGTAAACGGATGGTACAATGTCGTCACTTTTCTTACAGCTTTTGGATTGATCTACTTTGCCAATAAATACGGCAGTAAATATGTGCATTTCGTGTGTCTTGTGTTGGCAGGATTAGGATTTCTTGCTTTTCCGCATATTGCTGATAAGAACTTGCTGTTTGTTGCGATTACAGGATTTGGTATAGGCTGGGCCAGTATGATGGGCATTCCTTATTTAATGGTTGTAAATGATATTCCGAAAGAAAGATACGGCGTATTCATGGGCATTATCAATATGATGATCGTCGTTCCTATGATCATTCAGACCTTGACATTTGGGTTTGTATTAGAAAATGTCCTAGATAATGATCCTCGCAATGCCATAACTTTTGCAGGTATTTTATTGATGCTCGCTGCATTGGCTACCTTGATGATCAAAAATGATAAACATAAAACACAAGCTTTGGCAAATTGATATAAAATAAAAAGGCCTTCCATTTTATTGGAAGACCTTTTTTAAAAGTAATTTGGGGTATTTATTATTCGATAAGAATCATCTTACCAGAAATCAATTTGTCTCCGAAACGAAGTTCATAAATATATACGCCTGGTTGTCCCAAGTCGCTGCTATTCACTTGAATCACATTTTGACCAGCAGGATATTGATCTATAGTACTGATAATACTCTTACCTGTATAATCTCTTACTTTGAATGTAACCATTCCTTCTTGTGGCAATTCAAATGATATTTGTGTTTGAACATTCCAAGGATTTGGTGTGACTGAAGTCAATGCAAAAGCTGCATCTTCTTTTCTCCAATTAATATTGAATGATTCAACTTCTAAGTTATTGGTATATAATTCAGAAGCAAATTCTCTATTAATAGAAAGCATTTCACTAAGCAAACCTGATTTCAAAACTTCAGCTTCAATAGTAAATAATACACGACCTTCAGTAACTCTTACTCCTTGTGGTGTTGTTACACTCATGCGAGCAATATTTGTTGCAGGTATAACATAATTGTTTAATTCTAAACTCATCGCTGCACCTTTGATATCTCTGATGATAAGGCCATTAGAATTCAACTGAGTTTGAAGTCCGTAAATCATGCCAGCCTTGTCAGCCATTACTTGAATTTCGACGATTTCGCCTCTCATTACGTTTCTATCTTTGATTTGCAGGGTATGCGAAGATCTGGATTCTGTATTATTTTGATTTAGGTTAGTGACTACATTTCCATTGACATCACCAACTTTGATACCTATAAAATTGATATCCATATTGTTGCTTAATTTGTCGATGGTATATACTTCTGACAATCCACCATTCCAAGGATCTTTAGGATCAGCAAATTTCTTACTACCATCTACAAATCTCCAACTTGAATTTGCTGCAAATTCCTTATTCACACCCAAAATCAATTTTCTCAATTCTGTAAGGTCAGATGCTGCGATTGACTTATTGTTATTAACGTCGGCCGCTATAAGTTTATAAGGTGAACTCAATTTCTCAAGACCTAAGATGTGTCTTTGTATCACGACCAAGTCAAGAGTACTTACACCATTCAGATCATCACCATCTTTACCAGGAACAATTTGATAATTGCCACCATTAACTATCGGTGAGAAAACAAATCTACCAAATTGGTCTGTAGAAACTGGATTTTGCTCAGATCCATCCATATCTACATCAACGTTGGCGATCTCTTTATTGTCTTCAGTAACCGTCTTACCTGAAACTACAGATAATGCTGAGCTTGGACATAAACCACCTGTATCCTGAATGTCAACATAAGTCTCACAATATGAAGTATTTCCGTTTTCATCTGTTACCCACAATTGAACTATTTGATTATCTAGCACGTCATTACAATCAAAAGTAAGTAATTGGTCAGCTACGTCTGCTGAGAATGACAAATCAAAAGTATATCCACATGGATGATTACTCTTATTATCAAAAAATGAAGGAGTCAACATTACCATCGGTGTATCTCCTGTACCATTGCCATCTGTATCCATCAAAACTAACGGTGCTGCCAATCCATTTTTGCATATAGCAGTCGGTGCCTTTGTTGTTTCTATTACGAAATCATATGATGCTTTTGCTACATTACCACAACGGTCTTCCACTACAAAATTGATCGTATATGAACCAACTTCAAATTCGTCAGTCACAGAACTTGCATTACCAGAACTAATAATTTCATTATCCTGATAGATTTCATATGCCCATTTCAGCTCTGATGACGGTGTACAGTCTACAGCAGATGCAGAAAGCGTGATCTCATCACTGAAGCAACTCAATGTTTCATAAATCACAGGTGATACTGGTACAGTAATAACAGGTTTGTTATTATCCATTACTTTTATTTCCTGTTCGTGTGTCCAAGTGAGATTATTACCATCTTCACCAGTTTGGCACCAGTCAATAACAGTCCAAGTTCTGATGATTTTATAACATGCACCATTGGTGGTGAATGGGAAAACTAAGTCCTCATATCTTGTTCCTACCAAATCACATGCATCTTCTGTAAATACAGGCACAGATGATGAGTCAGGTAAAGTTTCAGGTAGTAATCCAGAGAAAGAACATTGGCCTAAGGCAAGGTAATCTTTTGGCCACTCTATGTCTTCTCCATCAAATGGCTCATTATTTTCGAAAGTGATTGTCTGAGTACATGTCTGATACACAGTGGCATTTTGTTGTACACTAAATGTTCTGACTACAGTACCTGTACCACATTGATTTCTATTGTCAACTAATGTATGATTGAGCGTATTATTTGCTGGACAGTTATCATTGATAACAGCGGCGCCAAATGCCGCATTGGCACCTGAAAGCGATGGATCAAATGCGAACAAACAATCTTCAACAATCATGTTAGCAGGACAAGAAATAGTAGGATTTACTTTCTCTTGTATATTTACAGTAACCATACAAATGTTCGTATTGCCACCTAAGTCAGTAACCAAAAGTTGAACCATTCTAGAAGTATTGGCATCAAGACAGCAGAAACCAACTTTGTCATACCAAGCCGTATCTTGTCCAAACGCACATGGATCTTCCATTCTTCTAAGTTTTAGCGTCACAGGACCACATTCATCAAAGCTACCATCATCTACTGCTTGAGCTGTAATATCTGTATAACCATTATCTTTAATACTTACTGTAGCAAATTGATCACAAATAGCTACTGGATCTGTTTCATCTCTTACTGTAACTCGGTAAGACATTGTGCTGCTATTTGTACAGTTGTCAAATGCTGTATAAGTTATCGTGTGCGTTCCAACACCAAGTTCTATCAAACCACCATTGCCATTTACATATCCTGAAGGAATACCACCATTATATGCATTGACATATACTCTATATACCTTGTTACAATTATCAGTAATATTTAAAGTAGGCAATTGAACAGCTGCAGAACAACTTCTAGTTTGTGTAGTGACTGTGATGTCAGCTTGTACAGGTATTACTGGTGCTATTTCGTCAACGATATCTATAATCTGTGCGCCGACAAAAATCGGATTCATCGTGCTACACCACCATTCTGAAATCGTCCATACTCGTCTGATTCGTTTCTTACAATCAGTATCGACTAGCAATTCGTCAACATAATCTATCACCGCGTTACAATAAAGCATATTAAGCTGTGATGTCGGATACAAAACAGTACCACCAAGTGTCGGTGTACCTGTTTCGTCCGGGCTAGGGAAACCAAGACCTCTATCATCGGTTTCATAACCTGATGAACAACTAAGTTTTACATTTATGGCTGGAGGAACAATACTCGCAGCAGTAGGTCTGAGCAAATTAATGACAGATGTGCAAGGCAAACTTTCATTGCCAAAATCATCAACTGCAATCCATGTGCGTGTAATCGTTCCTACATATAATGGATCACAATCCAAAAGTTCATGAACTTCATTTACCAACTCAGCTCTTGCATGACAATTATCATTTACAACTGGTATTCCTACATTAGTAAGATCAGTCAAACAATGTACTTCTACATCGCGGCAAACTATTGTTGGCTTTATTTTATCTTCTATAGTCACATCTCCCCAACATGTAAATCCAGAAGTATGCGTTATTGTATATTGCAATGTTTTGCCCAATTGGTCTCTGGTAAGCGTATTGCCTAAATCAAAACCATTTTTATCTTTTACATTGATTGTATATAATGCTTCGCATCCTAATAATACCTCACCAGCTGGTCCTTCCCATCCTGTAAGTACAGTTGTAGGCTCCAATACACCTTCGCAATCTTCATCCAAAGAAAGCTGAACTTGCTTACACCCTAATGGTGGCGCTTGATAATCAAGTACTTCGACTGTAAATGAACATGTATTAGTATTGCCAGAGCCATCAGTTACCAAAAATACATTGGTAGTCACTCCAATAGGAAATTCAGCACCACTTGCTAAACCTGAAGTTTGTACTATAGACAATATGGTTGTGCATGGATCATCGGATGCTGTAGGTGCTTCGTAATTAACAACGACAGCACATAAAGTAGGATCTGCTTGCACTTCGATATCATCTGGACATACAATTGTAGGTGGTGTTGTTTCGAATGTAATATTATAAGTAGCCCAATCACCAGGACATTCTCCTGCGTCAATTAGACCATTAAGATTGCTATCAACAAATGTTCTCCATCTTAAAGTGGCACTTGCGGCAAGGTTTATATTTACTTTACTCAATATTGCAGTAAAACCTGGATAATCTGATAATCTTCTTGCACTAGAAAAAACCCAATCACCGGGAACAACTCCAGTAAAATTAACATTAGTACCTGTATATTCCATATATGCTTTTACAGTATAATCTGCGGGTAAAGAACCAGCCAAATCTGTAAAAGTTCCTAAAGTGATATTTACAACATTGTCATTGCATACGGTGATATCTGCGGTATCATCGGCACCATCATTTTCAGTTGTAATAACTACACCATTTAAAGTTGTTTGTAGAATAGGCTGTACAGCTGAAAAACTAAATGTACCTGCATGGTATCTACCATTCGGTCCTGCATCCACGGTAGTCGGTCTACCGCCGAAGATAGTAACCGCATCATATCTAGGTAGCCCAAAAGTTAAAATACCTCCTGAGTTAGTGTTAGATGCTGTACCTCCTAACCCCGAATTACTATTAGGGTCAGCTGCACCAAATCCCACAGCTACTATGTGGTAAGTTCCTGCAGGTAGTATGACAGGAGCAATCGCTCTCATACGGTAAGATGCCACCAAAGGGTCAGCCGAACCAGTCATTACAATAGGCCCAACCAAAGTGGCACCTGCATCATTGACAATACCAACTGTGATATTCCCAGTAAGACCAGCTACAGTGGCATCGTCAAAGACACCTAGCTGGGTAATCTGGATAGGAACAGTGTTGGTAAACTCCTGTCCTAACTTCCCTGTCCAGTTCTGGTTACCAGTGGTTACAGTACCAGTATAGGCTGTCGTAGCAGCACACTGCCCAGAAAGAGAAGTTTGAAATGTACAAATACTGAAAAAAACCAGTATCAAATACATCGCAGCCCTTTTACAAAGACTATAATTTTTGGAAAAAATCGACATAATTAACAAATTTTTATTTTGAGAAAAAAATTAATTAATTACTGCATTTTGGGAATGCATGTCACAGCATACACCGTAACACCGAGCAAAGATAAATAGCTTTTTACATATTACAAAATTATTTAATATATTTTTTACTGAAAATTAATGATATTACACTTTCTGTATTTTCATTATATTTATATTAAAGAATATGTATTGTTTATATATTTAAATAAATACCATTAATAGATAATTATTTTTCCCGAATGGATCTCTCCTGCTGTGGATTCTGCCTGTATAATATAAATACCTGGTTTGTCTATCGAGACTTTTCCTTTGGATTTCACCAATGCTGATTTATCATAAATGCTTCTTCCAAACATATCTATAATCTGAATATTTATAAAATCTGAAGTTCCATCACTTCCTTTAATTGTAAAATACTCATTGACACCAGTAGGATTTGGATAAAATTTTAAAGTCTGTTCTACACCATGATTTATTTTGATAATATTGGAAAATCGGTTTTCACCCGAATAATCTTTTGAAACAATTTGATAATATTGTGTACCTTTTTCGGGAAATAAATCATCAAATGAATATTCTGATAAACCATTTTGACTTTTAATAAATCCAATTTGTTCAAACGACAAACCATCCTTACTCCTATTTACATAAAATGTTTCGAGATCAATGCTATTTGATGCAGTCCATCTTAACTTTGTTGTATTATTCACAGCTTGTCCTGACAAACTTGTTACATCCAATGCTAATGGAATAAATCCTAAGGCATCTATCCTGAAATTGTCTATCAATACACCATCAATGTTATATCCACCATTAAATATACCTGATGTAGAAGCAACAAATCTAAATATTACCGATGTTTGTCCACTTAAAAAACTGACGTCAATACTTTTATGCAAATAATTTTGATTAAGAGCCCAGCCATATTTATCTGAAAAAATTTGAGAGGCAATTTCACAAAACTCGCCAGGACCATTATTATAGAAATCAGGTGCACTGCCTAATCTTGTCCATGTCACACCTTGATCAGTAGAATATTGCAATTGAACCGCGAATGGACCATTACAATAAGCAGTTTCCATTCCTATATCAAAATGTAAAGTGCTGCTTGCATATTGAGAAAAATCAAACTTAGGGCTATAGAGCGCACATTTACCTGTTACTTGTAGGATGTCTCCATTTAATATAGTTTTCCACGCATTGCCTTGTGTTGCCAATACGTAATTTGAAGTCCCTGATTGCCAAAGATTAACTGTACCTTCTATGGCTTCGGAAGAAAATAAATTTGTGTTTGATTCAAAATCACCACCACTAGATGTTTCGAATGGAATAGGCATATGTGGCAAAACCTTAATAAGTTCATTTTTTACCATGGAATGGGCACCATTATTCACCGTAAGTGTGACATTGTAAAAACCAGGATCCGTATAAGTTACACTAGGATTTTGTAATGTAGATGTTTGTCCATTACCAAAATCCCAATGCCATGTTCCAGCATTAAGGGATTTATCAGTCATAGAAATAGTACCTCCTGGCCAAGTGACAGACTTATTTGATGCAAACTCTGCACAACCTTGGGATGTCAGACCTTGAAATAATATACGCTGTGGTGCACTTAATCCTTGACTTCCACATTCATTATATACAAATACATCATATTTCTTACATATCTCGAAGCCTACTGGTGTTACTACTAGGTGGTTATTTATAGTTGTTAACTCTTGCAAAAAAGTGTCAGAACCTACTTCCCTAATCTTTATTGTATATAAATTTTCAGTGCTATGTGTCCAATCCAAGGTAAAGCCTTGTGCCGTAATGCCAGAAAGTAAAACATTTTGTACCCTGTTACAAGTTTGTGATGAACAAGCATCAAGACAGGAAGATTGTGATGCAATCTGAGTATTTATGGTTGCCTTTGATCCTGTACTCCAGGTATTTGTTACAGATACAGTAGGTGACAATATCATACCTGTAGTTCCGTCGTGCACACCATTAAAATTATGACCCATTTCATGCGCCACCATGGTTTTTAATAATGCAGCAGTAGAAGTCCAGTCCTCTAATATTGCTCGAGCTCGTGATTGACAGTATAGATTGGCTTGTGTAAATGCTAACCCCACGGTTGTACCAATAAAATCTCTATTGGACCAAAAATGTGCCGCATTAAATGCATGATCAAATCCACCCATATCTACCCAACTTGAGAATTCAGATAATAAGGTATTGGCATTTTGTGTTGAAGACAAAGGATCGCATGTTGCGCATGTTGAAACTACAATTTCACTGATTTCATAGTTGATACCATCATCAAAATTTATTGTACCGTTATATTCATAATTGGTCTGTACATTATTCATTACACCGACTACGTGGTCAATAACTGCAGCTAATCCGCTATGTGCAGGATCTGTGTACATCGAATAATCCGCCAATAATGCCAACTTGACAGTATAACATGCGCCAGTTCTTGACTGAACATCATCATGATTTGCATGTACAGCTTGATCTACTGATTTGGGTCGAAAACAAGGTTTTGATTTATGTTCAGGAAGAATTGATTTTGTATCATAAATTACAAAAGCGTTTTTGTTAGCGCTCCGAGTAAAATACTTCATCGGTTCAATAAACAATTCTTCCGAATCATTTCTGATCAAACCATACATAAAATCACCATGCACCGTGAGGCTGAATATCTCCCAGTCTCCATCTGTAAATCGTCCTTTATAAGTTTGTATTTCTGGCAATATCTCAATTTTTTTCTTGCCATCAGAATGTAAAGTATAAACTACGGTTTTATCGTTAACTATTTGCACTGGTTCGATAGTGAAGGTCCAAATTCGGTTTTCGTCAATCTTCAATGTAACCTCACTAGCTCCTGACCTACTTGTTGCCAAATGATCGTTCAAACTTGAAACATTGAACTCACAAACATTACTTTGGCTGAAAATATTTCGTAATTCTGGTATAGAATTATTTAGTTGGTTAAAATGAAATACTTTTTTCTGACTATTACCTTCTGTAGATACAGTGATCATAATAAATAGCACAACCCAAAAGAAAGAATACCTTGACATAATGCCTGATTTAATTTTTATTAAAAAAATGTTCAACGGGGTTGTTGTTCAGGCCTACTAAAATCTCAGATTACAATAAAAACCAACATGGTAAACCATATTGGTTTCTATGCTCATGCAAAATTATATAAGTTATTTGATATAAGCAAATAAATTTTTAAAATATTATATTTTTTTTACATATGTAGTCTATTTCTCAAAAAAGCATTGAGCATTTCCTTGCCCATATCAAAGGATTTATTGTTATTAATGACTATATCTACTTTATTGAAAAAAGGAAAAATATATGTCTCGAATGATGGAAGTACATGATGCTCATACCTATAAAGCACATCTTCTAATGGATAGTTGCGCTCTACCCTATCTCTCTTGATGCGTCTGATAATTTTTTGAGTATCAGATGCATGAATGAGTATCTTTAAATCCAACAGATTAAATAATTTGGGCTCATAAAAAACAAACAAACCTTCCACAATAATAATAGGTGCAGGATCGAGATGAATCATGCCCGGGTTTTTATTTTCGTTATTGAAAGTGTATTCTGGTCTTTCGACACTCATACCATTTGTCAATTTTACTAAATCAAAGTAAAATTCATCCATTTCAATGGATTCCGGCAAATCAAAATTTTTGATCCCGTTTTCGTCTTCTTTTTGAAGTTCTCTAGGCTTGTAATAATCATCTTGTGATAAAAAGCAAATCTGCTCCTTACTAAAATGCTCTTTTATATCCCGAATAAAGGAAGTTTTTCCTGATCCGCTACCGCCTGAAATTCCAATTATAAAGGAATTTGAATTTTTTAAGCTCATAAATTGATGATGTTACTGGAAAAACTCTATTTTTCGGGCAAATTAACAAAGATTGGACAAGAATTTA
Organism: Saprospiraceae bacterium; assembly: GCA_016717105.1. Classification (GTDB taxonomy): domain Bacteria; phylum Bacteroidota; class Bacteroidia; order Chitinophagales; family Saprospiraceae; genus OLB9. The sequence goes on from JADKGF010000004.1 coordinate 11,018, forward strand.
AAGTAAAGTTTTTAAATTTCGTCAATATTTTTTTGTCTGACACTTTAAAACAGTAAATCTATAATCAATTTATACACAAATATGGATATTAAGTTAAGATTAAAAATACTCAGTTTTCTCGAATTTTTCATTTGGGGATCATACCTTACATCATTAGGAACCTACATGTTTGTATCCCTAAAATTTTCGGGACCAGAGATAGGTTCAATATTCACGACCTTAGGTATAAGTTCACTGTTTATGCCTGCGCTCATCGGCATTATAGCAGACAAATATGTAAATTCTGAAAAGCTTTTGGCTGTTATCCACAGTATAAGTGCATTATTCTTAATCTGGGCATCGACTGTACAGGATTCAAGTATGATGTTTTGGATTATGCTGTTGGTAGCAATGTTTTATATGCCTACTATTGCCCTTGTCAATTCTATTTCATACAATCTACTTAACCGGAATAATCTGGATGTCATAAAAGATTTCCCAGCCATCAGAGTTTGGGGAACGATTGGATTTATCGTGGCCATGTGGGTAGTGGACTTGCTAGGTTGGATTGTAAGTAAAAACCAATTTTATGTCGGTGCATTTTCTGGATTCCTGATGGCCATCTTTTCATTTTTCCTTCCTGCCTGTCCACCAGCCAAATCTGCAGGTCAAAAGTCATGGGTGAGTATTTTGGGATTGGATGCATTTGTGCTCATGAAACAACCTAAAATGTTGATATTTTTTGTATTTTCAATGTTGCTCGGTGCCGCTCTCCAGATTACCAATATGCTAGGACAAGATTTTCTAGGGGATTTTGGCAAAATAGATCAATATAAAGATGCATTTGCAGTCCAGCATACTGGAATTCTCATGTCTATTTCGCAAATCTCTGAGACTGTCTTCATTTTGGTCATTCCTTTTTTCCTTATCAGGTATGGTATCAAAAAAGTAATGCTCCTCAGTATGATTGCGTGGGTATTGAGGTTCGGACTTTTTGCTTTTGGTAATCCAGGCAATGGTCTTATCTTACTGATACTTTCTATGGTGATATATGGTTTTGCGTTTGACTTCTTCAATATCTCCGGATCACTTTTTGTGGAAAAAGAAACGGATGACAAGATCAGATCAAGTGCTCAAGGATTGTTTATGATGATGACCAATGGCTTCGGATCTATTATAGGTGCACTCGCATGTGGATATATCGTTGAAATCAATACTGTAGATGGAACTAAAGATTGGTATTCTATTTGGATGACATTTGCAGCTTATGCTTTAATTTTGGCTGTTACATTTCCATTTGTGTTTAAGTACAAACACGATCCTGCAAGCATGGGTAAAATTGCCCATTGATATTAACATTTTGGATAGTTGAATTTTGGTATAAACCAGAGTTGCATTTTTTAATATAGAAATTGGAAAGTAAAAACGTATTGGTCCTAGAAATCAATCAGAATTTTTATTACCTAAATTTTCCAAATATATTTTCTAATGCCACTGTTCGGTAACCAAAAATCTCTTCTAATTGCTTTTTAATAAATAGTGTATTGGCAATTGCACCCAAAATCCCCATTGGTGGTTGATAAGTGACAATATCTGTCATCATAATACCACCTACAATTGGTTCTATCTTGTGCTCGTGATGCCACATAGTATATGGGCCGATACGCTGCTCATCTACAAAGTATTCTTTATCCTTTACATGTGTAATTTCTGTCACCCAATCCAGTTTTATACCTAGCAAAGGGCTGACTTTGTATGTAATAATCATCCCAGGATACATTTGACCTTTTCCTGTATTGCCCTTAACTTCAAAGCCCATGTGTTTTGGTGTAATTTCTTTCAGATTAGAAGGAGATGAGATAAAGTCCCAAATTTCATCAATTGAGGCAGGTATATTCTGTTTTTTTATTAATTGATAATACGCCATAAAGATTTTTTGATTTTAACATTTTTATATTGAAAAGCCGCCTGCCACTTCAAATTTTCGTCCAGCCCATTCATTCTTTTTTTTTACTCATATTTGCAAATTTGTGAAAAGTTCTCCACATTTTTGCTGTCAACGTATTTCATGAGACTACATACACCCATTATTTATCGAAAGTGCATGAGATAATAGGTCATAATTACAACTATAAAAAACAACCAAATTAATACTGATCAGCAAAGGCAAAAATCGGCTTTCTTGTCATCCATTTTCCATCTGTAAAATCAGGAAATGATTGTGGTTCACCACCTTGTGCAATAGATTGTTCGGACAAGCAAGTGATTACCGCCCAACTGGCGTGGTCATACACATCCAGTGGCATTGGTTCCCGCCGCTTGAAGGCTTCAATAAAGGCATTCATCACAAACCAGTCCATACCACCATGTCCCGCACCCGATGCATCACCAGCATATTTGGCCCACAATGGATGATCATATTCTTTCAAATAAGACTCTGCCAATTCCCATTTGTGCGCAGGGCTTTTTCCTTCAATATATAAAGATTTGTTCACGTCCATCCAAATACCTTTGGTGCCTTGCACCCTGAAACCGAGAGAATATGGTCTAGGCAAATTTGTATCATGTGTGAGCGTTATCGTTTCACCATTGGCCGTCATAATATTGGTAGTAACCACATCACCGAGTCTGAAATTTAATTTCGCATTGGGATGATCTTTTCCACCTTTAGGATGATATTGCACATAATTGCCAAGCCCTTTGGCCTTTGAAGCCATAGATGTGAGATATTCGAAACGATTGCCCCGATTGTTATTTATAAAACTACCTACTGGTCCTATGCCATGTGTAGGATACAAATCTCCATTCCTATGCAATGAATGTGTTGTCCTCCATTTGGCTTCAGAATAACCTTTCTCACCAAATTCGACACCACCACCATAATAATTGACACCATCATTAAATTTCACCTCACGCAAATCATGCTGATAGCCACCTTCAAGATGGATCATTTCACCAAACATATCTTTGCGAACCATATTTAAAATGGCCATGACATCACGCCGATAGCAAACATTTTCCATGATCATAAACGGTGTTTGGGTCTGCTCATATGTGCGCACCAACTGCCAACATTCATCTACACTCATGGCGCCAGCAACTTCACATGCAACCGCAATACTGGCATTCATGGATGCGACAGACATAGGTGTATGCCATTCCCAAGGTGTACATATCATAACAGCATCCAATTCTTTTTTATCGAGCATTTTTTTGTATGCCTCGTTGCCATCTGTAAAAAGTTTGGGCTTTGCATGACCAGCATCGATTACCGCTTTTAATGCTTTGGATGCTGCATTTTCATCAATGTCACATATGGCTACGATCATAACATCACTTCTCAGAAGGGCCAACTTTAAGGTTTCGAATCCTCTAGCGCCAACACCTATAATACCCAATTTGACTTTGTCTGGTGGATTATAACCTTGTCCTGTAATCATAGATGGAACCGTAAGGCCCACTGCGGCTGTAAGTCCAGATTGCATTAAAAATTCGCGTCTGTGCATGATAAAATTTTAAGCAAAAATATAAAAAAAACGCTTAATACCTTACAGAAATGTCGCCACAATGTCTTTAAAGCTCAATTTTCAGGAATAACACGCGAAAGAGCCAACCATATCCGTTATATTTGCTTTATTATTGAGTGATTGTAGCAGCAAATATATTGGACAAATCAACTTTCAAAGGACTTTTTGATGATCATTACAGACCATTATGTAATGTGGCGTTCAGGATTTCTGGAGATCTTGATCAGGCTGAAGACATAGTACAAGATGTATTCTTAAAAATTTGGAATCAACAAGATTTGTTAAATGTTGATCAGAATATAAAATCATACATGTACACAATGGTGAGAAATCATGCATTGGAGATCATAAGAAGACAACAGATCGGTGCTCGAATCACAGATGAAATATTGTATCTCCATACCGCAGCCAATAGTGATGCAATCGATGATAATGAAATAGAAAAATATCTGATTCTGGACAGAATATATATATCCATACGACAATTACCACCAAAATGTGCACAGGTTTTTACTATGGCAAAGGTAAACGGCTTATCTTACAGCCAAATTGCTGATAATATGCACATTTCTGTAAGAACGGTAGAAAATCATATGGGCAAGGCATTGCGATTATTAAGGGCAATGCTTAATAATAAAATCACACTTATTCTCTTATTTTTAACCGGACTAATACCATAATGAACCTTAAAAAAACCATATTACAAATTATCAGGGGAACCGGCGCGAAGGAAGAACAGGCAACACTGAATGTGTGGAAGGATGAGGCCGAAGAAAGCCTGAAAGCATTAAAAGAGATGCAATATATCGATGAATTATCACCCATGCTGCATAACTATCAGGATGTGAATACTCAAAAGGCATGGACAAAAATACATGGACAAGAGCAAATTACGAGTCGTCGTGGCAACACTGATTTCAGAAAAATTGCCGCAATATTCTTAGTATTTATAGGTGCTGTTTCTTTATTCTATCTCGCTAAAACAACTAATTCTACCAGTGAAAATTTGGTATATGATGGGAACAAAACCCAATCCGTCCAGCTTGCTGATGGTAGTGACATCACTATAGAGAAAAACAGTATCCTGACATCAAAAGGTTATCGAGATGTGACTCTCGATGGAAATGCATATTTTGATATTGCCAAGAATCCTGAAAAAACCTTTTCTGTGACCATACATGGTGGGAAAGTGATCGTTTTAGGTACTGAATTCCGCATTAATACCAGCAAAGAAAGGACATCGATTTCGGTGACTGAAGGCAAGGTCAAAGTGATATTTTCAAGTAAAGAATTTGCACTTACTGCTGGTCAATTCCTAGTATTGTCATCTAATGAGCAAGCATTTATAACCGAACACGATATCACACCAAGTCATTGGAAAAGTAATATTCTTGTTTTTGAAAATAAGTCCTTAAAACATGTAATGGAAAACATTGCGGCTTATTATGATTATCGGCTTGAATGGCCTTCTACAAATGAGCCTGATGCTTGTAAAATAAATACTCGATTTGATGACGAAACCCTAGAACAGGTGATGTCTGAATTAGAGATTTTGGCTGGAATAAGTTTTGAAATTTCAGGTAAAACTATCGTTATAAAATCATTCAAATGCTAATATATGGTGCAAACTTCTGATATTATTCATGATTTTTGCATCTTTTGTTTTTTCTAAAACTCAATGTCAAACTCCGTCACTTTCATCAACGGTCAATATACCTAGTAATAGTAATCTACAAACAAAAAAGGATTACCTTGATTACCTATCAACAAAATATGGTTGGACATTCAGTTATAATGCGAGTCAATTGAATGTTGATGGCGCTATAAGATTACCTAATCAAATTAGTAGCATTCAAAGTGTATTGGAACAGATTTTCCCTGAGAATGAGCTGCAAATTACCTTTCAGCAACCAAAAAAAATAATACTTCAAACAAAAGGACTCAAACAAAAAACATATTTTCTTTCTGGCAACATTACTGACAAGGTCTCAGGCGAATCGATTTTCGGCGCAATAATTATTGATAATAATAGTGGCAAACAAGTACTCTCCAATGAAAAAGGCTACTACATCATGGAGTTACCCAAAGGCAATGTTGACCTAGAAATCGACTACATAGCCTATAAAAAAACCAAACAAATCATAACAATTGACCGAGACTTAAAATTAAATTTTGAATTAGAAAACGACAATTTACTTGATACAATCAGAATCCAAAATCCGAAAAGTCGAGTCCAGCTGATAGATGGTGGTCATTTTATTGACGTGTTCAAGTCACAAGAGTGTAATGCCATCATAGGAGAAAAGGACATTATCACCAATACCAGAATACTTCCAGGTGTACAGTCTGGCGGCGAAGGCATGAGTGGTATTTTTGTCCGAGGCGGCACTCCAGATCAAAATCTCATCTTGATGGAAGGAGTTGCCCTCTACGAGACCAGCCATTTAGCAGGTATTTCTTCCATTTTTATGGACGAATGTATCAAAGAAGGTAGCTTCATACGAAATGGTTTTCCTGCAAGATATGGTGGGAGGCTTTCCAGTGTGTTGGATGTACAGCTTAAAGAAGGAAGTAAAGTTAGCCATAATGTTTCTATGACAGCTGGTTTGCCAGGTGCAAAATTGAATTTAAATGGCCCAATAATGGGTGGAAAACTCACCTACCTACTTTCTGCGAGGACATCATGGGTCAATTTTTACGTTAATAACCTATTGAAAAAATATACCAAATATGATGATATTGCTATTTCTTATCACGACATTCTTGGTAAAATCACAAAACATTTTAGTCCTTCCAACAGTATCAGTTTGACTTTTTATAACGGCAGTGACAGACTTTCGTTGTCCAAATTTTCTTCTTTGGATGATGAAAATGACTTCCAACTGAATATTTATGATAAAAACGGTGTCAATTGGGGCAATACTGTAGCTTCTTTAAGATGGAATCTGCTAGCGAGTGACAAAGTAAGTCTGAAATTTCAAACTGGTATCATAAATTATAAAAATGGCACAAGATCAAGCTATAAATTTGAATCTATTCATCCTGATAAAACAAAAATCGACGAATTAGATGTCATCACGCGTTCCAACATTACCGATATAAATTTTCGGGGTGATGCTGATTTTTACTTTAATGACCAGCATGTCATCAGAACAGGTTTCAATTTCATGAACCAAAATTTCAATCCTACAGTCAAACAAAGTGCTATCATTCTCGAAGGTGATGCAGAAAATATTGTGGAAAAAGATTCGCTTATTAAAGCAAATACCGCGCAGTTTTATATCGAAGATAATTATCGGGTTTTACCAAGTGTCATGGCCTATGGTGGCTTTCATTTTGCGACCTATACACAAGCAAGCCAAACCTACAATTCATTGCAACCAAGGCTGAAAGTGATCTGGTCTCCGCACAAAAATCATATGGTCACAGCCGCATATAGCCAAATGACCCAGTTTTTACATTTATTGTCTAATACGGGACTAGGCTTGCCGTCAGATCTTTGGGTGCCTTCGACAAGGCTGATAGCACCACAACATAGCACGCAATGGAGTGCAAATTATACATTCAATATCGCAGAATCCACTTATATCAATCTTGGAGGATTTTCAAAAAATTCAGCAATTCCTTAGAATATACAACGCCTATCGAAATGTTTTATTTTTTGATAAATAATCAAAATATTGTTCCAGTGTACAATACAGCGCGAGACTGGGAGCGCAATGTAATAAAAGGACGTACCACATCGAAGGGATTCGAATTCTTATTGCACAAACCAACCGGAAAACTGAAAGGCTGGATTTCACTTACCTGGTCCAAGACCTTGAAGTACTTTAGCGAAGTCAACAATGGTCAAGCATTTCCAGCTAATCACGATAAGACCTGGAATATGAATGTGGGATTGACTTATCATTTCACGCCAAAATTTACAACTGGTGCCAATTTTGTGTACAACACAGGTAACACCTTTTCTTTGGCAACAGAAGAATACAATTCGACAGAGGGAATCAAACTACTGAGGTCTAATGGAAGAAATAACTACCGCTTGCCTGCATTTCATCAGTTGAGTATCAATGCCGCATATTTGGTAAAAAAAGAGAAATACGACATACGATACAGTTTGAACGTTTACAATATTTACAACCGCCTTAATGCATACTATATTTACATTTATGAAAATAATTCACCGCCTTTTGAAAAAATTTTAAAAAAAGTGAGTATTCTTCCTTTGACACCTACATTCAATATTTCTATAAATTTTTAAAATAATATTTCGCAACTATAGTATAAAAGACATTACCACAATATTATATTCTGAAATAATTCAATTTTATTTCATTATAAATTCGCAAAAATAGAAGGCCGAAAAATAATTAAATAAAAAATAGAAACAATTAAATAAAAAAAGTATAATTTTACGGTTAGAATACCAATTTTCGATGCTTAGATTTGTTTCCTTTGTAAGTATGTTGATCACAATGATGCTATTGACATCTTGTGAAGAAGATTTCATCATACAGCGAGGAGATTATAAACAAAAAATAGTTGTCAATTGTGTATTCAAACCCGGCGAAAAATGGATAGTAAATCTGTCAACAAGTAGGGACTTTCTTTCAAAAGATTCTGAAATAAAGCCTATAGAAAACGCTCGGGTATCTGTGATTGAAAAATTTTCAGGAATAGAAACTCGGTTAGATCACACTACAAATGGAAATTATACCTACCCATATAATCCACCATCTCCTGATAGAATTTATGAGTTGATCGTCGAAGCAGAAGGGTTTGAGACAGTCAGAGCTACAAGCAAAGCACCTTTAAAAGCCAACGTGGTGAACATCATTTCAGATGTGGTAGATAAAGAAGTAACTCAAGTAAATTTTCAGGTGACAGGCAGTGCCAACAATTACCTCATTTGGAATTTCATAAGTGCGGGACCAAAAAATCCATTGGATACAACATTTAATGGTAATGCAAATAATTTTGTCACTGGTATCGTGAAATATAATAATATAAGCAACTATTTGTCGAATTTATCACAATCTGAAAATAATGCTATTACCCAAGAAGGTAGTTTCACTAGAAATGTAAGACTCCCAGATGAAAATACAAATAATCAAGACACAACAGTAACAACCGAAATAAGGAAATACTTAAGAATAATGACCGCAAGTCAGGATCTGTATAATTATTTTGTTACCATTGAAAAATTTGTTGCAGCCGATAACCACAATTCTAGCTTTTCTTATTCTCCAGCCATTTATTCCAATATTCAAAATGGATTAGGAATATTTGCAGGATACACCGAGGAGTACAAGGAAATAAAATAATCTTCCATTTTTATATGAATCTAAATTATCACTGTGTCCAGATAGAATTCGGCACACCAGAATTTGATGAAGCTTTGCATCTACGAGACCTTGTCTTGCGAAAACCTCTGAAAATGGAATTTAACCCTGAAGACATAGCCACAGAATACGATTCATTCCATATCGCCTGTTATCACAATGTTACCAACGAACTTGGCGCATTTTTGATCTTAAAGCCTGGATCTGATGATAAACTCAAAATGAGACAGGTAGCTGTCCATCCAGAACTTCAATCTCAAGGCCTTGGATCATTTTTGGTAAATGAAAGCGAAAAATTTGCACATTACAAAGGATTTAAGGTTATAGAACTTCACGCTAGGGACACAGCAGTAGAATTTTACAAAAAAGCAGGTTATGCAATTCGCGGAGAATGCTTCAAAGAAGTCGGTATAGATCATTATTTTATGTATAAAGAATTATCATAATATAAAATGTCACTACAAATATTACGATCAAAAATTCGTTTTATTTTTTTATCTCCAATAAATGAGCATAAAATAACTTATTAATATTTTTTGAATTCACCTTTTTTCCTTTTCTTGCAGCAAAATATAATTCATGCACAGAGATATACAAAAGTGGTACAGCCCTACCCTAAATAAGGAAATGGAAATAGTCGAGTATGGTCATTTCGGGCCAGCCATCCTATTATTACCTACAGCAGCCGCGGACTATCTCGAATATGAACGATTTTTACTCATAGATTCTATCGCTCAATACATAGATAGTGGTAAAGTAAAAGTGTATTCTATCAATTCTATCAATAATGAAAGTTGGTTGAATAATAAATTGGATGGTCGTAGCAAGGTAGTAAGACACAATCAGTTCAACCACTATGTGTACAATGAAGTAGTGCCATTTATAAAAGGAAGGACTAGCAAGGATACACCGATCATTACTTGTGGTGCTTCATTTGGTGCGCTTCATGCAGCCAATCTATTTTTCAAAAATCCTTGGGCGATCAGAGGCTGCATAGCTATGTCCGGTTTGTACGATTTGGGACAATATACTAAGAGTTACTGGGACGAAGATTGTTATTGGAATAGTCCGCTTCATTACCTGAAAGACTTACAAGATGAAAACCATCTGAATACCATTAGAAGTTCGCAACACATCCATATCCTCACAGGATCAGGAGATTATGAAGATCCAAGTGGCTCTCGTTATATCTCAGGCTTGCTCAATCACAGGAATATTCCACATGATCTGGACATCTGGGGCTATGATATCAAGCATGACTGGCCAACATGGCGTGCGATGATGCCTTACCTTTTGGAAACAAAATTTTAATAAAAATCAAAGTTGAATTTTAGAGACGATCTCTTCTAGGATTCCTCTAGCTTCTTTGAGTGTCTTTACATTTTCTTTGGACATGATGAGATGGTTATTGGATTGCTTCATCGTCAACCCACGGATATGACCTGTCACAGACATATATTGCATTATCTGTTGAAAAGTTGGTGTCTCAAAAAAGATAGATTGTGGATTGGAGATAAAATAACTATTCATCTTCCTGTTTTTCAAGACGATACGTTCGAAACCAAGTTTTTTAGCTAAAGTACGGATACGCAATCCATCAAACAATTCATTAACCTGAGTCGGTACTGTACCAAATCTATCTTTCAGCATATTGCCAAATTTTACAATATCCTCTTCTGCATCTATTTTATCCAGTTCGGTATATAGCGTCAGACGTTCCTGAATATTGGATACATAGCTATCAGGTATCAGCATCTCGATATCAGTATCTATATCTACATCCCGAACAAATATTTTCTTCAATGAGTTTTCAGTTTCGAATAGCTCTTTATAGTCAGTTTCTTTCAATTCAATGACGGCTTCCTCCAGGATTTTCTGATATGTTTCATAGCCAATGTCCGCAATAAACCCACTTTGTTCTGCACCAAGTAAATTGCCAGCACCACGTATATCCATGTCCTTCATCGCAATCTGAAATCCCGAACCCAAGTCTGAAAATTCTTCCAATGTTTTGAGCCTTTTTCTTGCTTCAGATGTGAGTACTGATAATGGTGGTGCAAAAAGATAACAAAACGCCCGTTTATTGGATCTCCCTACTCTGCCACGCAATTGATGCAGATCACTCATACCGAACTGATGCGCATTGTTGATCAGCATCGTATTAGCATTCGGTATATCCAATCCAGTTTCTATGATATTGGTACACACCAAGACATCATATTTTCCATCTATAAAGGATAAAAGTGTATTTTCGAGGTCGTGAGCTTCCATTTGTCCATGTGCTACAGCTACATCTACATCGGGACATAATGATCGCACAAGGTCTGCCATTTCATACAAACTCTTCACCCTATTGTGTACAAAAAAGACCTGACCTCCACGTTGCACCTCATAATAAATAGCTTCTTTGACCAATTCATCACTAAACACTCTACGTTCGGTATAAATCGGCTGCCTGTTCGGTGGTGGCGTACGGATGATAGATAGATCTCTTGCAGCCATCAGTGAGAATTGCAAGGTACGCGGTATCGGTGTTGCTGTCAATGTCAGTGTATCAACATTCACCTGAATACTTCGCAATTTTTCCTTTGCAGCTACGCCAAATTTTTGTTCTTCATCAATAATGAGCAGTCCTAAATTTTTGAATTTCAAACTTTTATTAAGTAAAGCATGGGTACCAATCAGAATCTCGACTTTGCCATCCTCAGCACCTTTGAAAACTTCATTTTTCTCCTTAGTACTTCGAAATCTATTGATATACTCTACGGTAGCACCAAACTCCTTGAGTCTGTCTGAGAATGTCTTATAGTGTTGCAATGCCAAAATGGTCGTAGGTACCAAAATCACAACTTGTTTACCTGAAACGACGGCTTTGAACGCTGCTCGGATAGCTACCTCGGTCTTTCCAAATCCCACATCGCCACAGATCAGCCTATCCATTGGATATTCGCGCTCCATGTCCGTTTTAACATCCTGAGTAGCTGTCAATTGGTCAGGAGTATCTTCATAAATAAAAGATGCTTCAAGTTCTGTTTGTAAATATCCGTCAGGCGGAAAAGCAAATCCCTTTGATGCTTTACGTTGTGCGTACAATTTGATCAATTCTCTTGCGATATCCTTTACTTTGGCTTTGGTCTTGCGCTTGAGTGCCTTCCAAGCATCACCACCTATTTTGTTAAGTTTGGGTTCGGTGCCATCTTTTCCAACATAACGCGATATTTTGTGCAGCGAATTGATACCAACATAAAGAATATCATTGTTTTGGTAAATAAGCCGTACAGTCTCTTGCTTGTGTCCATTGATATCGATTGTTTCTAATCCCGAATATCTACCTATACCATGATCTATATGAGTCACATAATCACCAGGCTGAAGTTCCTTAAGCATTTTTAGGCTGATCGCCATATCTTCTGTAAATCCCTGCTTGAGTTTATACCTATGGAATCGCTCAAATATCTGATGATCTGTATAACAAGCCACTTTATTGACATGGTCTATAAAACCAGCGTGCACCGACTTATTTAGCGGATGAAACTGTACGCTTACACCCATATCTTCAAAGATATTGTAAAAACGCTCTATTTGTTTTGGATTGTCCGTAAAGATGTAATTGACATATTCTTTAGCGGTATTTTCTTTTAGGTTTTCAATTAGAAGATTGAAGTTTTTATTGAAAGATGGCTGGGCCGATGCTTCGAAGGTAATCGTGTTTTGAGCCTTAAAATATTGGGATTTCGACAGCAAAAGTGTATTATAATCCGATATTTCGCTGATGATTTCCTGCGGATAAATAAATGCCCGCTCATTAAACACTTCTTGCAACTCTTCTTCAGACTTTACAGTAATGCTTTGAGCATAAATCTCTGTTTTCTCAAAACAAATTTGCAGCTTATCCACCAACATATCTGGCTCGGCGACCCAAACGCATGTATCAGGTGCAAAGACTTTGAAGATGCTTATTTTCTGGTCCTGCTTGAACTTATTATTGATATTGGGAATGATAGAAACTGATGCAATATCTTGTACTGATAGCTGCGTCGTTGGATTGAATGTACGAATACTTTCTACTTCAATGTCAAACATTTCGATTCTGTAAGGCCAGTCATTTCCATAGCTAAAAATATCAATAATACCGCCACGTATAGAAAACTGTCCCGGCTGATAGACAAATTCAACTCTATCGAATCCATACATCACCAATAATTCTATCATGGTATTGATATCCAAGGTTGCATTTTTTTCGATGCTTATCTTGTCTTTATCAAGCAAAGTTGGATCTACAGCTTTCTCAAAAATGGCTTCGGGATACGAAACTAGGATTTGATTTTTGCCTTTAGCACTATGGATTTTATTAATAGTTTCCGTTCGGATCAGCACATTGTTCTTGTCCAATTCGTCATACTGCAATGGTCGCTTAAATGAATCAGGAAAGAAGTGAATTGTCTTATTTTCGAAGATAGATTGAAGCGTATTTTGCACATAAGCTGCAGCTTCTTTGTCCGATGCTATGTAGATGTGCGATCTTTTCTGATTTAGAAAAGCTCCTGAAAGCACAAAGCAGTCCAAGGCACCGACGATACCCTTCAGCTGCACACAATCAGGCAATTCACCTGATGATAAATAATTGATTTCTTTTATCTGTGGATTACCTTCGTATAATCCGATCAGCTCCTGAATATTGCTCACAAGGCAAAGATAAGGTTAAATTTGATATTCAAAAGTATGAAATACTGAAAGATAAAATTTCTGACTCGCCAAATACAAATTATTTAATACCCTCATATTTTTCTATTAAGGTGGCATTTTGCTCATTTTTAGAAATATCACTGATTATTTTTTTTAATAAATCGTTCAATGATTCTAATTCGGCATTAGGGTTAGTTTCTTTGATTTTGCGGACATCTTCAGCCATCTTGATCAATGTGGTCATAGCAAGATATTTCCTATAAATATTTCCATCTTTGTTGGCTGCAATCTTTTCTAAAAATCTAGCCGATCTTTCAAGGACTTTAGCATCTTTATTCAACAGAAATTCTTGATATACTGTGTAAAAATCCACCATATAATTAATATTGATAGATGCCGCTTTTTTTTTCTAAATAATCTAAATTTTCTTCCGATGCTTCAGTCATCATACCTGCAATTGTGCTTGCCAAGTAATCAGATTCATCGTTTTTAAAATTTTGTATATAAGATGCCTTATTTTCTGTATCTAATTGGCCCATAACTTCTAATGCAATTTGTAATACAGGATATGCTCTTTCGCCTTTTAATATCAATTTACAAAGTGATTGTGGATCAAAGTCTTCTACATTTAACAACTTAATTAATGCTTCTTTTCTTACTTCAGAATGCGGATCTACGAGTACCATTTCTTGCAACTGATCCACATATGTAGCAGCCAAACTGTCTGGAATCATACCTATACCCATCACTCTGAAGAAATAAAACTTCTCTTTCAGCAAAGGTTTTATCAAATCAAAGTTGCCATCATTGGTGCTGCTCAGGGCAATCATCTTATCCATAAAATTTTGGGAATATAGAAATTGTGCTTTGTATTCCGCTGGTGTTTTGTTTTCATTTATAAGTCCTAACAATACGTTTTTGCCGTCTAATACATAGGTCACTGGATCCGCTTTCAGATCTTCGATAAGCAATCTATCTTCATTTTCGTCAATGACTACTGGATGGTAACTAACACTGCCATCACCATAATAAATAGCCACGTCAAGCGGTAGTCGGAAATTTTTATAAAAACCTTCCGGAGCATTCGACATATCTGTTTCTATAAGCAAAACCTTATTTTCTTTATTGTAGGTATATTTTATATTCAGCTGCGGATGTCCTGAATTAAGAAACCATTGATCAAAAAACCACTGCAGGTCTTCACCTGTAGTATCTTCAAATGCCAAACGCAATTCATCTACTTCGACTGCAGTGAAAGCATTGTCCGTCAGATACTTATTTAGCGAAGCAAAGAAAGCTTCATCACCCACATAATTTCGTAACATATGCAGTACCAAACCACCTTTATTATAACTGTGTGCGTCAAACATTTGTCCTTTATCATCATAGTAATAATGTATCAAAGGATGCGCTCCTGTTCCAAAAACTTGCCCAAAATAGCCGTTCATTTCGTTCATTCTATGGTACTCAGCCCTGTCTTTACCGTATTTATGTTCAAACCAAAGGTATTCTGCATAGTTGGCAAATCCTTCATTTAGTGTAAGGTTGGACCAATCTTCGCACGTCACCAAATCCCCAAACCAATGGTGCATCATTTCATGTGCTACGATGTAGTCATTGTCATTATCTATCAGTTCCCGTTCAGTCTTCTGCACCATATCGCTAAAAACTACAGCACCTGTATTTTCCATTGCGCCTGATACAAATTCATCAACAACTACTTGTCCGTATTTGTCCCAAGGATATGGATATTTGAGCCTATTTGAAAAAAATCCTAACATTTCAGGTGTATGGTTAAATATTTTTTTGGCGTATTTACCAAATCCTTTCCCAACCATATAATGAAGCGGAATTTTATTCCATTCCTCTACTTCTTCATCAAATTCGCCAACTGCAATCATGGCCAAATAAGGCGCATGTGGCAATTCCTGCTTCCAATAATCAGTACGAGTGCCATCAGTATTCTTTGTACTTGATATTTTTTTACCATTCGATAGCGTCAAATATTTGTCATCCACTGTCAGAATGATTTCTTGGGTAAATCTTTCATTAGGTTTGTCAAAAGTGGGAAACCATCGGCTATTATTTTCTGTCTCGCCTTGTGTCCATATCTGTGTTGGTTTTTCAGGATCCAAGTCAAGTGGATCTATAAAAAATAAACCTTTATCTGATGTAATGGCATCACTTCCACTTTCCACATTCTCATTAGGTTTGGCAGTATAGGCAATATGTACATCAAACTGCTCTTCTTTGGTATATGTCCGATCCAGGGTTACGACCAAGCGAGATTCATCATAAGTATAGGTCAATATTTTATCAGAATTTGCCAAACTTACTTTATGAATGTCAAATCCCACTGCGTCAAGTGTGATCTGATTTATAGATTTGAAGTACGGCTTGATAGTAAGATCTGCAATACCCAAAACATGTTGTTTCGTCCAATCAAATTTTAAATTCAACTTCGTATGAATAATATCATAAACCAAAGTCGCTGAACTACGATAGATTGCTGGTAAAGAATCAACAGCATTTGCCACATCTGTGATCACCAAAGTATCTAGGAGTTCTTCTTGAAAATCACCTTGTGGTGCGGTGTAAATAATATCTTTTTTGGAGCTGCAAGCGCTAATTAAAATCAAAGAAACCAGTAGAAATGGTCGATATAAATGATTCATACTAAAATGCTGTTGTAAAATGGTTGCAAAGCTAATAAAAACGAGGCTATCCAATGCAAAAGTCTCATTGTATCAGAAAAAATATCTATGAAATAGTAAAATCTGTAGGATTTCTAATAATTTTATACCCTATATTAATCTACCATTCTAAAATGATTATTTCCAATGATAAAGAAATTATTAGAAGATCTTATTCACACAATATTTCCAGATTTATGTCTTGCATGCAGTAAATTGCCTAAGGCCGCAGAAGCTTCATTTTGTGTCGAATGCCTACATAAAATGCCTTATACAGACCATTTTATTATCAAAGACAATGCTGTTACCAATCACTTACGCGGCAGGATCAACCTAGTCCATGGAGCGGCAATCTTGTATTTTAGAGAAGGAAGTTTTGTGCGCAATATGCTTCACCAGCTCAAATATAAAGGCAGGCGTGAGATAGGCGAAGTGATGGGCGAGATAGGTGCTAGAAAAATGCTTGAATCACCATTTTATAACATACCAGATATCATAATACCTGTGCCAGTACACCCCAAAAAAGTAAGAAAACGTGGATATAACCAAAGTACTATTTTTGGTCTAGCAGTCAGTCAAGGAACAGGAATTCCTTTTAATGACAAGATCATAATCAAGTCGATGGAATCTGATTCGCAAACCGGAAAATCCAGAACCGATAGAGTTATGAATGTCTCTAAAGTATTCGAAATCGCGCAAAAAGAAACATTGCAAAATAAACATGTACTGATCGTCGATGATGTGATAACTACTGGTGCGACTTTAGAAGCTTGTTGTCTCAAGGCTTTGGAAGCTGGAGCTTCTAAAATATCTATCTTATGCATTGCCGCTACTGGGTAATTTTTTTTCATATTTTTTCATAAAATATTAAATTTCAGCAATAAAAACATTGATATAATATATAATATGTTTATCTTTGCAAGATAATTGCATAAAATATACACTTATGGCAGATGATATGACTCCTTACATTCGCGAAAATAAAAGCCAGAAAATTCAGGATATTGTCACAGAAACCGAAAATGCATTTCAACATGAAGGCAATATCACACTAGGCGAGTCTAAAAGAATAGAGCTGATCCGCAAAATGAAACAGGACACCGACAAGCGTGAGTACATGATGATGTTTAATGCGCTGATGATCGGTCTGACCATTATCTCTACTGCTCATTTTGTGGTATTTGGTAGCATTTTTGCTTTGGTTTCGATCCTACTTTGCTTAGTCTATTTTGTATATATCCGCAAGCGACTGACTACTGCTACGTTAAATCTTACGGAACATAAAAACAACTTTGACCGCTACTTATGGGAAGGCTTCTACCTTAAGGAAATGCGTTATTCGGCTGTAAAACTCGCGTATTTTATCTTTTTTCCGCTTTTATTAGTATTTACCACTGACCTGATTTCTGATGAACGGATCACGTTTTGGTTGGGCATCCTGATCGCAGCGGCTATCAGCAGTATCGGCTGGCTTATCTTCTTCTCAGATGATAAAAATGTGCTAGAAAGCATAGAATCAGAACTGAAATCTTTGGAGTTTTTGGGGTAAAAAATTTGCTTTACTTTATTTTAAATTCTTTCATAGCCATTAATGGCAGGAAGAACCCGTTTGTCATATCATATTTTGTATGGTTTGACTGAATGATGATTGTGATAAAAGTCGCTGCGGGTACTTTGTGTGATTATTTTCATTACACTTAAGTATAAAACGTCACAAGGCTCCATGATTTGTCGTTATATTTGTAAAAGCAAATAACAATCTTCATATTCAAAAATTTGCTAAGGTAAATTTTATTGTATTAATTGAATAGGACATGTAAATGATTTTTCATTTCAAAGTAGCATAAACCTTTAAACTATTTGAATAATGAGATTTATATTATTAATAGTAATTATCACCTTTAATTTTAGCTTGATATCGCAAAATTTGAGATTAGATATAGTAAAAGACTTGGCAGGCATTAATTACGTAGTATTAAGTGATTATGGTAAAAAAAGAATTTTAGATACAATTGTAAAATACGCATACGATGTTAAAATTATTGATTTTTTAATTTTAGATGAGTCCAATATTTTGTATATATCAGAAGATGATTTTTCTTTTTTTTATCAAAAATTTAATAAATTAAATGGCCAATGGAAAGAATCGAATACTTCAGGTGTTTTATCAGGTAATAATAAATGGGTATCTTATAAGGATCCAAAACTTGATTGGAGACCTAAAACATTTAAAATATTGAAGGAAGATTTGGTTAGTATTAGAAAAGGAGATACAGAAATTATCAAGGATTGTAATCAATTCAAAACAGAAAGAGAAGCCTGGTTAAAACAAGTAGAGTTTGATTATGAGCAATATTTAAAATCCAAAAAAAATTAAACAATGAAATACCCATATCCGATAAAACATTTTATAATCATCGAGATGCATTGCCCCTAAATGAATGAACAGCTAAAAATTAGAATCTTATTATAAATCAATCACAAACTTATGATAATGAATAACATAAAGGTATCACTAATATGTTTCTTGTGCTTATCGGTTTTATTTTGCAATAATATACTTGGACAAGGTCCAGTGCCATTTAGTTTAGCACCTATAGCCATGAAGGCCCAACAATTGCATGATTCTACATATTTTCTACAAACTTCAGGCTGGGCAAAAAACGATAGTGTAGAGTTTTCCAAATATATGGCTTTAGATAGAAATTTAGATAGTTTGCTCGCGATGGCAAATTACATGCAAATTCTGAATAAGTATAATTTAGCTATATATTATGAAGCCAAAAAAAATGATCAAGAAGCCATTCAATGCTATAAAGAAATATTGAGATTTCCATTTTGGGGTCATTATCATAATTATAAATTTTCATTTAGTAAAATTTAAGTTTTAACTTTATATTTTTCGAATTATATCATAAATCAGGTAGAAGCCTAATTTGGCTTTACGAAAAAAATAAAAACCTGAATGCTTTGCTAAACCTAAACTTTGTCCCAGCATCTTATAATTTTGTAATGCCAAGTTTGAAAAGTGCAATTGAATCTTTAGGAGTGAGTGGCCCTACAAAGATATGATTTTTGATGATTCATATCTATATACGAAAGAAATGATGGATCACATTACTAAAAAATATCCAAAATGTTGATCCACCAAAGAAAAAATTAGCAATTTTAAAATCCAACTTGCTTTATGCAAACCCAAAATATGAGAGAAGAAAACCAAGTGGTATTTGTAAATGTATTGGCAAGAAATACTTAAATTCATAGCAATTAAAAAAAAATAAATAATCATATATTAAATTGAAAAACAAGAAAATGGCATTTAACAAATATATAACTTTTATTATATGTCTTGTAATATTTTCAAATTGTTCTCCTAAAGTACGAAACAATTTGGCTACACACAAAAAGTTAGATCAAAGCCAAATAGACAAAATTAAAAAACTTACTTATCAGGCATTAAACAATCAGGATTGTGTCCAATTAAGGGAATATTTGACTTCATTATTTTTCAATCTAAACTGTGCATCAAAATTTGAGTCAGAATATATAAAGGTGAGAGATAGCGTTGAAAATTATTTTAAGCAGGAAAAATTGTTAAAAAAAAGGAATGTTAATAACTGTATATTTTTTGAAAATTATTTTGATGCAGTTTGTATATCAATAAAATACGCTGGTTTTAGCAAACAGGAATTAACTCGCGAAATTCTAAAAGACATTCATGCTAAAAAACAATATAGTACAAATTTTCAACCTGAAAGGATTCTCATAGGTCATAGTTTATCCTTACTCGATGTAGATGAAGTAGCAATGTTTTTTAATATGCAGGATAAGGAAACAAAGAATGAATTAATTGCATCCTTTGCCTTTTCAGATGATTATACTCAATATTGCAAAAGGATTCTTGAAACTGAACAAGATGAGAAAATAATTTTTTATCTCAATGCAATTTTAAATGAAAATGAAAATAGAATTATGAAGGATGAGAGAAATAGATTTCTAAATAAATCAAATTAGGCTTAATCTAAAATATAAAAAACCAACTACTACCCTATTCAAACTCCAACTTAATATCCGACCAAGCCCAAATCTGGTAATGGGTGCGCTTCTGGCTACTATCACCACCATAAACCAATATTTTACGACGTATGGCATCGCCACCTATATTAGCCAAAAAGTCAAGGCCCGCAAATTGTTTCGGCAGTATGGTTTTGGTAGATTTGATCTCTATGGCATCATACGCCGTATCATTGCTTACAAGCAAATCGACTTCATGCCCGTTGCTATCTCGCCAATAATAAAAGTCATGATACAAGTTATTATGAAAATTTTGCTTTACGTATTCGGTGATGATCATGTTTTCGAATAGCGCTCCTTTAAATTCACTTTCCAAAAGTGTTTTTTCATTTCTTATTCCCAATAAAAAAACTCGCTAACCCCGTATCATAAAAGTACAGTTTTGGGCTTTTGACCAATCTTTTATTAAAGTTTTTGAAAAATGGTGGCAATTGGTACATAATATAACTGCTCTCTAAGATAGAAATCCATGACCGCAGCGTCGGTACTGAGACACCTGTTTCACTGCTTAGATTCGCAATATTGAGTTGTTGTCCTATACGAGCAGCACACAATTTCAAAAAAGTCCTAAACAAACCAAAATCTCTAATAGACAAGAGTTCTGTGACATCTCTTTGGATATATGTTTCTATATAATTGGCATAAAAAGATGCAAACGGAATGGATCGATCATACAATGCGGGATAACTACCTTTTATGATCAATTGCTCATAGTCTGAAGGAAGCAATCCAGCAGATTTTAATTCCATCATATCAAATGGCAATAACTTGAAGAGTGCGACTCGTCCTGCTAGGCTTTGCGTTATTGATTTCATCAAATTAAAATTTTGCGACCCTGAAAGTATAAATTGGCCCATCATATTATTAGAATCCACGATCGTCTGTATGTATGACAAAAGTGCAGGAACTCTTTGTACTTCATCCAAGATCACTTTCTGATCGTACAATTGCAAAAAACCATTAGGATCATTTTCGGCAAATGCTCGATTATCAGGATTCTCCAGAGAAACATAACGAAAATCAGGAAACATGCCTTTCAACAAGGTTGTTTTGCCAGACTGCCTTGGGCCAGTTAGAGCTACGATTGGGTATCGCTGCATATACGCATTAATACCTTCTACAATTGTCCTATTTACCATGATCGCAAAATTTTAGACAAAGGTAATAGTTTTTATTGAATTTTACGATTTACATAACTTATATTTTACGATTTACATAAATCTTACTTTCCGATTTACATAATTTTTATTTTACGATTTACATAATTTATACTTTCCGTTTTACATAACTTCTACTTTCCGTTTTACATAAATAGTAGCTACTCCTATGTAAATACAATTGTTTAATTACCAATATATTAAGAAATATAATTACTGCAAAAATAATAAATTTTAAGACAACATGTTTCCGAAATTTGTGTAGAATTTTAATAAAAACAACTACTCCCTAATTTCCAAAATACACTTCCCTGCTATACAGGTTCATATACTTGTTCCAAGGAACTGATTTATGGCTATTATTGCCAAAATAGGTGATGATCATTTCGAAAGTGTTTTTATCTTGATAACCAGGAATAGCTTGAATCAAGCTTAGTTCTTCATCCAAAAACACCATCGAAGGATAACTCATCCTTCCTTGCAAAAGGTAAGCAGCCAGTTCGTGATACCCACGTGCTCCACTTTTCACAAATTTGTATTCTGTACCTTTCAATGTAACTGGTGATGTCATCTCCGCATCAAACTTTACAGGATAATAGTTTTCATTGATATATTTTGCAATATCATTATCTGCAAATGTGGATTTATCCATTTTTTTGCACCAGCCACACCAATCTGTGTAGATATCTACGAATATCTTTCGCTTAGTTTTTTTCGACTTTTCGAGTGCTTCTTCCCAAGACATCCATTTGATCTTGTTTTGACCAAGAATAGGATGCCATAAGACTGGAACCAAAAAAATACTTAAATAGATCAGATATTTTTGCATTAGAAACCTTCTGAGTGATAATTTATAGTAGCATAACCTTGAGAAGTGGCAAAAAGATTCATGTATTATACAACTTAAAATAACTTTAACACTTGTGCAGTATATGCTAACTTAATCATTTGTTAATATATTTAAACCTATTAATGCGTTCATTTTTGCCATTTGACAATCCGAATCCCACTATCCTACCGAGTTAGTACTACAATAAATCATAATCACTTTCCATACAAATATGTCACAATAATAAAACGGATTCCTAAAAAGAACCAGAATCAAAATCTTTTTTGTGCCAATAATGTTTAAAAAAAGTAAAAATTTTCACAAATTTACACCTTAATGAATTTTCACTCGGATTTTCAATCAGTCCAACAACCTTCAGCCTTTAGCAAATGATAGAACAACATATCAATGAAGCAGACCTTAGAAATAAAATTTTGAGTTTATTTGAATATAGGTTGTTTCCACAATTGATGCTTAAGTCCACGGAATCTGGTGAACACATCAGTCAATTCACAGAAGATCTGGTGCAACTACAAGCCGCTATCTACTATCTGGATGCCCATTTAGAAGCACATTGGCAAACCGATGAGGCAATATTGTCTTGGCATTGGCGAAATATTATAAAACACCTTAATATATTTGGCATTGACAATAAAGCATCTGCAACTTATCTAAATCATATCAAAAAATATGAAAAACATGAATTGGATCTGAGAAAAGGGAAAACGCCGTTGCGTCTCGATATGGAATATTTTTATTTTTATAAGTCATGTGATGTAAAATTGCTTCGAAGACTTATTTATGAAAAATATAAATTGAGCCCCGAATACGGACAGTTGTCGGATTGGCGTTATTATGATTTGGTAACTGAGGTAAATGATGATTTAGAAGATTTCAACGAAGACCTTGATTTTATCAATGGCAACCGATTTCTTATAAGCATCTTACATCATGGCAAACAAAAAACAAAGTCTATTTTTGATCAATTTTTACAAATAATCGAAGACAAATCCATTGAGAAATATCAAAATACGCACGGCAACATGAAGGAAGAAATATACGTACAGACACGACATCAGATATCAGAAACCAGAAATCTTTTAGACCTTCGATTAGAATCGGTGACTCTTGAATCATTGCACCGTTCAGAATTGGCCAAATATATGATTTCAAAAGACATAGTCATTTAACATTATTAAATAATCTAATATTTATGGATTTAATAATAAATAAATTATAAATATTTAGACTTACGGCAAATAAATCACAGCTTACAATAAAGCGACATCATAAACAAAAATTCAGATGAAAAATAAAGATATAGAATCCTTAAAAGAAGCGTTGCAAAACTCGCCAGACAATCTGCCTTTGCGCATCATGTTGGGTGACAAATATTTTCATCTCAATCAAATAGAAGAAGCAGAATCTGAATATCAGGTTGTATTGGAGTATGATAAAAACAACATCAGGGCAAAAGAAGGCTTGGCTGAAATATACTTTCGTCGTGGCAGATATTCCGGTGTGATCGTTATTGTGGAAGAGCTGATAGCACGCCAAAAAGTGACAGAAAGAATGTTGGTCATTTGTGCCAAATCATTGGTCAGAGAGAAGTCACTAGACGAAGCGCAAGAGATTTACGAGAAAATATTGGATCACAATCCGGACTTTGAAGATAAAGAACTGGATGAAAATCTAAGAATGCCATCAGTCAATTTTGATGATGATGAAATGGATGAAGATGATCCTTTCGGCTTTGGTTTTGATGGTGAATTGGATGATAAGTATTATCTAATGGAAAAACCAGAGATAAACTTCAAAGACGTCGGCGGCATGGATCATGTCAAACAGGAAATAGATCTTAAGATCATAAAGCCCTTAGAAAATGCCGACTTATATGCTGCTTATGGTAAAAAAATTGGTGGTGGAATCCTGCTTTACGGTCCTCCTGGATGTGGAAAAACATTTCTTGCTAAAGCTACAGCTGGTCAAATAAATGCCAATTTCATCAACGTAGGTATCAGTGATATACTAGATATGTGGATAGGTCGTAGCGAAAAAAACATGGGTTACACCTTTGAAGTAGCACGTAGGAATACACCTTGTGTCCTGTTTTTTGATGAAGTAGATGCACTCGGAGCCAGCAGATCTGATATGAAAAATTCATCAGGTAGGCACGTGATCAATCAGTTTTTGGCAGAATTAGATGGCATTCAGAGCAATAATGACGGTATCTTGGTCATTGGGGCCACCAATGCACCTTGGCATCTCGATCCAGCCTTCAGAAGGCCAGGAAGATTCGACAGGATCATTTTTGTACCACCACCAGACCAGATCAGCAAACAAAAGATACTTGAAATCCTGCTCAAAGGCAAACCAACTGAAAAAATAGATTTTGCTAAGGTTGCAGAACAAGCTAAATATTATTCAGGAGCAGATTTGAAGGCATTGGTTGATCTAGCCATTGAAGAAAAACTCAAAGTTGCCTTCAAAACAGGAGTGCCAGAGCCTATCACTACACAAGATTTGCTTGCAGCCACCAAAAGACATCATGCTAGTACAAGAGAGTGGTTTAATACCGCAAAAAATTATGCACTATTTGCAAATGAGTCAGGTATATATGACGAAATATTGAAATATATAAAATAAATGGATCAACCTGAGTTCTTAAGACAAATTTCACATGCTGAAGTTTTACTATCACAGGGTAGATTCAATCAAGCTGATGATATCCTAAAACGTCTGTTAGCCACTGGCTATGACGGGCCAGAGCTGATCAAGATGATGGCTGTCACAAAAGCAGGATTGGGCGATTATCAAGCTGCTGAGGATTTGATCAGGATGATATTGTCCAAACATCCCGATGATCCGTTTGTCTTTTACTTATTGGCTACGATTAAAGGTGCAAAACGGGAATATGTCGAAGCCAAATCTATGATAGATCAAGCCATCAGTATGGAACCTGATAGTCCTGATTTTTTTGCCTACAAAGCCAGTTTGCAGCTTCAAACGAAAGATTACACAGAAGCATTGCAAAGTGCGAATACTGCATTAGAATTGGACGCAGAAAATATAGATGCGCTCAATGCTCGGGCATCAGCTTTAATCGGACTCAACAAAAAAGACGAAGCTTATCAGACCATCAATAAAAGCCTTGCTACTGATCCGAATAATACTGATACACACGCTAACATGGGTTGGAGTATGCTCCATCATGGTCAATCTGAAGATGCATTGACCCATTTCAAGGAAGCACTGAAAAACAATCCCAACAACGAATATGCGAAAGGCGGAATGTTGGAAGCAATGAAATCAAAATTTCCGGTTTATCGATACTTTTTAATGTTGATGCTTTGGTTGGGCAAAATGAAAGGTAGAAACCAATGGGCCTTCATTGTAGGCGGATATGTGGTATATAGAGTCTTAATCAGCCTAGCCAAAAACAGCGAAAGTCTCAAGCCCTTTTTAATTCCGATCATAGCTATTATATTCCTTTTTTTCTTATCATCATGGATTTTTTCGCCATTGATGAATCTCTATTTACTGACTAACACCTACGGCAAATTTACCTTATCGGAAGATCAGAAGCAATCAGCCCGTTTGGTTGGTGTAACTTTGACAATTGGTCTCTTATGTCTTCTATTATATTTTTTGGGTATCAAAAATGAAGGTTTACTTTCTACATCGATGATATCTTTTGCTATGATGATCCCATTGGGCAGTATGAATAATCCATTTTTGGAAAAAAACAGAAAAAAACTTGCCTATTTTACTTCTGCAATTGCCTTTTTTGGACTGATTGATTGTACCATTGCATTGTATAACCAAACATTTACTTCACAATCGTATTTTCTACCATTTTTGGTCAGCATTATTGGGTATCAATTGTATGCAAACTATGTTCTGATAAGAGAATAACCAACTTTTATCCACCATTCTTTTCAAACCATTTGATAAATATTGGCGAGAACATGATGATATAAATGCTTAGCAAAAAACCTGTAAAATGAGCGTTTAGTACAATTATTTGTAAAAGATATTCCGTTTATTAATATCAAATCAAAATACTATAAGACCACATTGCAGGTCTTATGAGATTAAAATAAAGCAACTAACAATGCTTTGAGATGAAAGTTATATAAACGATTGATGAAAAGAATACAGTTAGGCAAGTTTAATTGAAATTTTGTTAATGCGTAGTTTAAGTTGAAAATACTTATTTGAATGCAACTTCAGGCATAGCCGCATTATGATTATGTATAGAAGCAGAAGGTTTCTGCTTCTTAATATTTTTATCTGTGGTTTGATTTTGTATAGGCGCAAACAAACTCACTGCTACAAATAGCACCAACATCAACTTCTTAAACATATCTTTAGGTCTCAATTACGTAATTAAGACTCATATTTTATGTAAGGTCACAAAAAAAATGATGTAAATAAATGTCGTATATTTTACAAATATAAAATTTTGTATGTTTCAGGCTGAAAACATCAAACAAAAATCAATGCAGTCAAAAAATTTGTTGAACTCTAATTTTGAATTTCCCTATCAGGATTCTTGCGGTTTTTATACCAAAGATAGCCCAATGTACCCACTAGTATATAAGGCATTACCAACATATATAAAATCCCCACGTTCAACCCTTTACCCGCAGTGCCACCGTCACGCAGATTGGACTCAGCAGATAGCTTACACATAGGACATTGTGCAGATAGCTCTGGCAATATCACTAAAGCTAATATAAATACTATCAAAAAAACTGTTATTCGCTTCATAAGTAACATGGTTTTAACAAAATATAAACCAATGGTCCTGATATGGCCACATATAACCAAATAGGAAATACCCATCTTGCCATTTTTCTATGACGGTCTACTTGATAAGTAAATCCACGAACAAAAGTAAACAAAATAAACGGTAGTGATATACCCGCTAAAATAATATGACTAAAAAGCAAAACATAATAGATTGTTCTAATTGCACCTTCTTTACAAAATCGTGTTTCTACTGTGGTAAAATGATATAAAATGTAACAAACAAAAAACAAAGCTGAAAATATCATAGCAGCATAAATAGCTTTCTTATGTTTTTCAACTTGCTTTCTTTTAATAAATATCAAAGCCATAACTAAACAAACCGCAACTATAGAATTAAGCATAGAACTTACGGCTGGCAAAAAGGAAAAATCAATGCCTACATCAAATTTATATTGCCTCATGAGACCCACTAAAATCAAAACGACAATAGTAAAAACGACGCTAATTTTATTTAATACAGCCGCCTTTTTATAATCTGGTGTTGGGTAAGATGACATTATATTACTTTTTAATGATGATATCCGCTTCTTTAACTCTTGGTAAAATTATTGCTATATGCTCTACCATTTTTTTAATTGCAGGCACATCGGAATTATATGAATTTCTGATCTGTAATTTATTGTCAATAAGTATAAAATCCTTTCCCTGATACGACAAAAATCTTTCATCAAGATATCCTTTTGGCAAATACGAATATGTACCTACCGAATCTTTGAACATAATTTGGAAGCTAGGGCTATTTTTGAATTGATCATTGATTTTGCCCAAGATATCCATAATTTTCACTTCCTTATTGAGAACGAGTACAGTGGTTTTATTATTTAATATTCGGAGCGAATCTTCAGAAATAGATAGACTATCCTTCACCTGCAATTCACTTAGTGCTGCCTTACGATAATTGAGCCCTTTACTTAGATAAAGCCATGAACCAAAAGGAACAACACACAAAAGCAAAATTACCGCAATCCAGCTAACCAGTTTACTCATTGGAATTTATTATTATAAACGATCATCTATTATAAAAAATATATGACCCAATTAATATGTTTGTCAAATAACTACTCGCCTACTATAGACGATATCATCCCAATAAAGATCCTATTAATGACCTTTTACCACTTCAGTTTTAACAGGATTCTTGACATTAGCTCGAGAAGTATTCCAATAATTACCTTCAGCGAGGAAGGCAATCACAGCCCAAACCAACAAAAGTGTGGGAAAAAGTACCGTTTTGACCAAGCCAGGCACTTCGTATTTCATATGCATAAATTCATATATAATAAGGTATGCTTTGTATGCACTCAAGATAATCATAACGCCACCCATCAGGATATGTGGTAAATGAAAACCGCTCACCAAATATCCTTTCCCCAATAAGGCAAATAAAACTTCACCTACTGTTATTACAGCCAATACAAGAATGGTCTTTGTAGCTAACCCTTTTGATTCTTCGTAAGTAATATGACTCATTATTTACTTGTTTATCTTTTATTTTAATTATCAATTTTTATAACAAATAGAAACATAAAAATACAAACACCCACACTAAATCTACAAAGTGCCAGTAAAGTCCGATTTTTTCAACCATTTCATATCCGTTTTTCCTTTTTACGTATAAACCAGTAGCCGCATTAAGACAAATGATTAACAAAAATGCTACACCTGACAATACGTGAAATCCATGAAAACCAGTAATAAAAAAGAATAATGCTCCAAAAGCTTTAGGTCCTAATTGTTGTTCTTTGACTATTCCTGCATCAGGGCCTTCAGTTACTTTATATTGCAAAGGTGCAAATTTACCATCATGTTGGTGAATAAGATAAGACTGACCTGCAGTGAATGTGTCCCCTTCTTTGATATCATGCCCGTCACCCATCATATACACACCATTTTCAGTATGAGTACCGAAGGGATTGGTTGTTATTGACATATGTTCTTCTCCCATCAATGTAGTCCATTCCCATGCTTGACAGCCCAAGAAAGCCAAACCACCAACAATAGTAAGAAGCATCCAAAATACAACTCCGTTTTTATTCTCTCTATGTCCTTCTTGTACAGCACGTACCATAGTAAAAGAACTGGCTAATAGAATAAATGTCATAACCGTTACAAACAATAAAGGTTTGTGGTGCAGACCTCCAGGAAATGTGCTAAATACAAAATCTGGAACTGGCCATGTAGGTACACTAAATCTTAAAGCACCATAAGCTATCAGGAAACCAGAAAATGTGAACGCATCTGATAAAAGAAAGTACCACATCATCAATTTTCCATACGATGCTTTGAATGGTTCGCTTCCTCCCTTCCAGGAGCCTCCATCCTGTGCGTGAGCGAGATCGTGATCGTGAGTTAAAGTATCTGAAGCCATTATAAATTAAATATTTATTTGCTGATTAATAAAAATAAAAACAGATATACCCATAAAAAATCTACAAAATGCCAATAGTTGACTACTAGATCAAAACGGTTTAATCTTATGTCTGTAACTTTAAATTTGAGTGTAAAAGCATGAATGAGTGCTACAGAAATTGCTGCAATTCCACCTAACACATGTAATGCATGTATTCCAGATAACAAATAAAAGAAAGACCCAGAGACATTGCCTTTAAGATCTACACCCTTTTTATATAATTCTGTCCACCCGAAATATTGTAAAATGATGAATGCTATTCCTAAAACAAAGCTAAGGATCAACATACTTTTGTATCTAGACTCGTTTCCAGACTTAAAGCCCGAAAAAGATGTATGTAAAGTAAAACTTGAAATTAAAATTAAAAAGGTACTTACGTAAAAAACCACAGGCATCGAAAATTCTAGCCAATTACCTGCAGACTGCTTTACAATATAGGCTGAAGTAAAAGCTCCAAACATCATTGTAATGCTTCCCATAGCCGCCCATAAAGCAAATTTGTGCGGGTGAATTCTATTCCTTTTGTTAACTAATGTGCCTTCCATTTTTTATTATTATATCAACCAATAACTTATTAAAACAGAAGGTAAAAAGAAAAAAGAGAAAAACATCAACTTCAAAGCTGCTGCTCTATCAAAATTTTTCTGAAGATTATAACTCAAAAACATATAGGCTAAAGTCAGAAATATCACTAATATCGTGCTAAACACTGAAACATTGCCAAATACATATAAAACTAAAACAACCGGAATAATAAGAGTAGCATACACCATAGATGACCATCCAAGATTTCTGTCTATCTTTTCTCCATCTGATGGAACCAACTTGTAACCTGCCTTCTTATAATCTTCAAACCCAACAAATCCAATCGACCAAAAATGTGGAAACTGCCATAAAAACTGGATGATAAACAAACAAAATGCGTACATCGAAATATTCGCATCAAAAGCTGTAGCCCCAATTAAAACAGGCAATGCTCCTGGCATAGCGCCTACAGCAACCGCTGATGTTGAATATCTTTTCAAAGGTGTATATACAAAAGCATAAATAATCAAAGACAACATTCCTAGAAATGCAGTGATGGGATTAAATGATGCTAAAATTGAAATACCTATAAGACAACTAATTCCGGAAAACATAATAGCTTCGGAAGATTTCATCCTTCCTGTTGCTACAGGCCTATTAGCTGTACGCGTCATCAATATATCAAAATCTTTTTCAAGTACTTGATTTATTGCATTTGCGGCTCCTGTCACCAAAAAACCACCAATTACAAGCTTTATGATATCAATAAAAAGACCATTGCCATCTGAAACTATAAGATAGCCTAATACAGATGATACAACTACAACCAAACTCAATTTTAGCTTCACAAGCAAAGCATAATCTGCAAGCTTGGTTTGCCACAAATTGTGGTTTAGTTCAGTACCAACATATGTCTTATTGTTATCCAAAATATGCTATTATTTAACTATTTTAATTAATGGTCACCAACTTCACCATCTTTAAGCGGAACATGCTGTTGTACAAATTCACGCTCATCTTTATTGTAATCATAAGCCCATCTATGCACAGTAGGCAGATTGCCAGGCCAGTTACCATGTATCGGTTCGATTGGAGTTGTCCATTCCACAGTATTAGCCTCCCAAGGATTTTTAGTCTTCATCTTCTTACCATACCAAATGCTATAGAAGAAATTAATAACAAATATCAACTGGACAAAAAATGCAACAATTGCAAATATTGTGATAAATTTATTTAAATCGGTAAAATGCTTAAATGCATCAAATGTATCAAAAGAATAATATCTCCTCGGAACACCAGCCATACCTATATAATGCATTGGCCAGAAAATAGCATAAGCACTAATCATTGTTCCCCAAAAATGTATTTTTCCAAGTGTTTCATTCATAAACCTTCCATACATTTTAGGAAACCAGTGATAGACTCCTGCAAACATACCAAAAAACGCAGCAACACCCATAACTATGTGAAAGTGTGCCACAACAAAATATGTGTCGTGCATTACTATATCAATAGCTGAATTTCCTAAAAATATTCCCGTCAATCCACCAGAGATAAACATAGATACAAAACCAATAGCAAAAAGCATTGGTGTGTTAAGGCGAATATTACCACCATAAAGTGTTGTAATCCAGTTAAATACTTTCACCGCTGAAGGAACCGCAATAATTAGAGTAAATACCACAAAGAAATTAGCTATAAAAGGATTAATACCAGCCATAAACATATGGTGTGCCCAAACAATAAATGACAAAAATCCAATAGCCATAATAGAATATACCATTGCACGATAACCAAAAATAGGTTTACGCGAATGCACTGACATTACTTCTGATACAAGTCCCATTGCGGGTAAGATTATGATATACACCTCAGGATGTCCCAAAAACCAAAATAAATGCTGATATAAAATAGGACTACCACCTACTCTATCCAAGGCCTGCCCCGCAATAAATATATCACTCAAGAAAAAACTTGTTCCTAAACTTCTATCAAATATCAACATGAAGAATCCTGAAGCCAAAACTGGAAAAGACAATAATCCCAAAATAGCAGTTACAAAAAAAGCCCAAATTGGTAAAGGCATTCTCCATAGACTCATTCCCTTTGTACGTAGATTCAAGATTGTAGTAATGTAGTTAATACCTCCTAAAAGGACTGAAACTACAAATAGAACTAAACTTACTAACCACAAGGTCATACCTGTACCTGATCCTGATGACGCCTGAGGCAATGCACTCAACGGCGGATATGCCACCCAACCACCTGAGAAAGGTCCTGTACTTAAAAATAGTGAATAAAACATTACTATACCTGCAAGGAAGAAAAACCAATATGAAAGCATATTCATAAAAGGTGAAGCCATATCTCTGGCTCCGATTTGCAAGGGAATTAAGAGATTCGAAAATGTACCTGAAAGCCCTGCTGTTAAAACAAAAAAGACAATAATAGTACCGTGCATCGTGACTAATGCATAATAAAATTCAGGAGCTAACTTTCCTATACCCGTGGTTGGATCTACAACAATCCATTTTCCTAAAAATGGTTTAATCCAAGTAAGACTTTCTTCTGGAAAACCCAACTGCAGCCTGAAAATCACAGACATTGCCGCACCTATTATCGCCCAAATTATACCAGTAATCAAAAACTGACGAGCTATGATTTTATGATCCATTGAAAATATATAATGGAAAATAAAATTTGTTTGGTACTTATCTCCATGGTGATGTTCATGGAAATGATCATTAAAACCTTGTTCTTTAATCAGAACATCCTCTTCATGAAAAGTAACATTTGCCATTTATCTTTAAATTTGGATTGTTATTTTGAAATAATTCTGAGTTCGGTTCTTCTATTGGCTTGTCTTCCTTCCGCTGAATCATTTGATTCTAAAGGTTGATCTTGTCCATATCCTTTTGCTGATAATCGACCGCTGTTTACACCTTTAGATAATAAGTACGAAAGAACATTACCCGCTCGACTGTTAGAAAGTACCTGATTTGAAGCCGCATCACCCACATTATCAGTATGACCAGCTAGCTCCACCTTAAGACTCGGATATTTAGCCATTAACTCTACTAAGTGATCCAGCTCATATTTAGATAAATCACTATTAAGGTCTGCAGACCCAGTAGCATAAAACACATGCTTGAGCTGAATGTTTCTACTTGCAGTACCCGTTGTATCTGAAAGATAATTGGCAATATCTGATTTCAATTCGTTGGCACGTGCCTTTATTTCGAATGGAAACAACTTTTTACCAGCCCAAGGATCATATTCTTTACCACGAATATTTGTTACATAAAAAGGCTTTTGGCTTGCAAGCCATGTATCAAACTCTTCTCTTTCAACAACTTCTACAATCCTTCTCATGGAGTAATGACCCTTACCACACAATTCAGCACAAGCCAATTCATATTCGAATGTTTCCCACTTCTTAGGACCAGTAGGATCAGCTGGGTCAGCCGGTACTTGCCATTCAGGAAATTTACTCAACTGTTCTCTAAATTCTTTTGTGGTTTTTACCGGAGTAAAGATGAATGACGTCGGAAGACCTGGTACTGCATCCATTTTAACCCTGAAGTGTGGTAAATAGAAA
This sequence comes from Saprospiraceae bacterium, assembly GCA_016717105.1. Lineage (GTDB taxonomy): Bacteria > Bacteroidota > Bacteroidia > Chitinophagales > Saprospiraceae > OLB9. The sequence continues at coordinate 44,653 of JADKGF010000004.1, forward strand.
TTATGCAAAACATCCTTTGCTGTTATTCTTACTTTTATAGTTGAATCCTTTGGTAAGACGATTTTATCTGAACCACCAAGGATGATATCATCCACAGAAGCTTCATCTTTCCAATCCACTCCTAAACTATTATTGGCAGGATCAATCAACCTGAAATCCTTGTTTCCTAGTTTACCATCGGCACCTGGATATCTTATATCCCATGCAAACTGGTAACCAGTAGCTTCGATTTCTATATGTTTGCTATCAGGTCCTAATGTTGGAAATATATTATTCCACGCTATCAAACCATTTGCAACCAAGTATGTCATGACCACAGCTGGTACTACCGTCCAAATCATTTCCAATTTTGTGTCATGGGCAAAAAACATTGCCTTATCCGTATTATTTACTTTTCTATATTTGTAAGAATACCAAAACAATAAGATATGAGTAATGATAAATACAATACCTGTGAAAAATAAAGTTACATTAAAAATATGATCCAATTCGAATCCGTGTGCTGATGCTGAAGTCAAAGGGCCATATCCCAACATTTGGTCTTTATAAGCCCAAGCCGACCATACACAAGCTATCAAGAAAACAACCATAAAAGCTACTAAAGCCATTCCTTGGGTATTGTTAACGGAACGTTCTTCCGCTTCCTCTCCTCTTATTCTTGCTGATAATTCAGATAATTTACCAATTTGTATAACTACAACAGCTAATAGGAAAATTATCGCAAATGCTATTAAATAAGTCATTTCTTATTATTTATCTTATTGTTAAATAATGATTATATAACGTGGTGATGAACACTTTCATCCAAATAAGGATCGTTTTTCGGTACCAGAGATGACTTAGACAAAATTGTCAAGGCCACATAAAGAAACAATCCTAAAAAACCAATAAATGTTCCAATTTCAAGTAATCCAGGCATTGTAAAACCCGCTACAAAATTACTCACATGTTCGACAGCATGACCGCCTGCTTCTCCATGACCTGTAGCTCCTGCCTCAGCTTCATGTCCATGACCTAGTGCATGATTTCTGGTTATTAACGCACCAGGCTTTATCATCAAGAAATAATCTAACCAATGTCCTAATACCATAATAATCGCAACAAAACTGGCTGATCCAAATTTCCTCTTTGTATCGTTTCTCATCAATATAAAAAACGGAACCAAAAAGTTAATTATCAAATTGCCAAAAAACAATGCAGGATAGTTATCATATCTTTCTCTAAAGTATATGGTTTCTTCACCAATATTGGCATACCATATCAACATAAACTGTGAAAACCACAAATATGTCCAGAATATACTAATTGCAAAAAGATACTTACCTAAATCATGAATATGATTTTCATTTACAAGCGAAAAATATCCGTTGGATTTAAGGAAAATAATCAATAATATGGTAAAAGCAATCATAGCCACAAAAGCACTCGCAGTAGCATACCAAGCAAATAATGTACTGTACCAATGTGCGTCAACACTCATAACCCATAACCAAATCAAAGCTGCACTCGTAAATCCGATGATTGGAAGCAATACAGCAGCATACTTTCTCATTGTTTTGTGTTTTCCAAAATTCTTATCGCCATCATTGTCTTCATCCAATGACAAACTACGTAATTTATGCGCAAAAAATGCCCAAACACCACCAAAGATCAAGGTACCAAACATGTACCAGTTATTATTTAGAAATGATGATTTCCCTTTAAGAACAGAATCTGTTTCTACATCAGCGGCATTTGACCAGTGATACAAATGATGCCAATGCATGTAATTACCTAATCCTACAACAGCTAATAAAACCACTCCTACAATCAAAAACATAGAGTACGCTTCCCATATTCTTTTGAAAGTAGTGTGCCATCCTGAATATGCCGTGATACTTGCTGCTATAAAAAAGACAGCCATACAAGCTACCATAGTAAAAAATACAGAATTGTGCAGAAAGTTTGACCAAAATCTAGTGTGATACGCATCGTCTCCTATCCAGGTTAATATCAAGCAAACTATACCTATACCTATGGCCCCAAACAACACGTTGCGGTGACCGGATGTAAATGTATATTGGTTCATATCTTTATTATTACTTTTTTATATCAATAAATTAATGATGACTTTCTTCTTTGTGAACTGGTTTCACCATTGAACTGTCTGTAACAACTGCTGTTGCCATTGCCAGTTTTTGTTCTGCTTCTTTTGCTGCGTTTCCCGCCGCAATAATACTATAAGGAGTACTAGAGCTATTTAAGGTATTTGCAGATTCACTATATTCAAGTTTTTTAATCCCTGCTTGAAGAGAACGGATATAGTGTATAACATTCCATCGCTCATTATAAGAAAGTTTGTCAGAATATGAGCCCATCAAATTTCTACCATGCATTATTGTATGATAAAATCTTCCATTAGATGCACTGATAAATTCATCTGAAACTAAATTGGCTGGCTGAACAGGATATTTTCCACCATCATCACGTACTAAATAACCAGCGCCATCTGCCTTTTCACCATGGCAAATTGCACATTGTATATTGTATAACAATTTACCAGATTCAAGACTACTTTTTGTTATCGGTAATGGATTATTTACAATCTCGGCCATTGCTCTAGTTCTTTCTTCTTCCGTGTTACCATAATAATATGGAACAGATCCATTAGCTTTGAATGAAACACCACGTCCTTCAGATGTAGTACCAGCCATTCCTCTTGCAATCGTACCAGCAACAGGTTTGCGTGGTTGCACCATTTTATACAGGTCATCTTTTGATCCCCAGCGGTTATTGTAGTAATAGCTATATATGTTGGCTTCGTACGCCACGGAGTGCGCCATATCAGGCATGTATTCACTTCCTGTTTTGTTACCCTCGGCAGACTGACATGAAGACATAAAGATGGTCAGCATCAGTACTAAAAAGCCATAAAATTGATACTTGATATTCATTGTCAATAAATTACTTAGATCGTTTTAGAATTAACCTCCGAAGCACCTGTAGATTTGAAAAAAGCTTGTGCCTTTTCAGAACTAACCGATGATTTATCAAAAGCTATACAAAATTTATCATCTGTAATACGGTCATCCAAGTGCTTATTTACAACTCCTGGTCCTAAACCATTGATTACATAGAATGTGACAGTCATTCCGATTGCTGCGAATAAAACAGTCAATTCAAAAGTAATAGGAATGAAAGCAGGAATGACCAATATGGCTTACCACCAAAAATATTAGGCCAATCTTTGGTAAATATCCAGCTCATACCCAAAAATGCAGTCATAGTGCCCAAAGCACCATAAATAAATCCTGCTTGATGTAATCTAGATTCTTCCAATCCTAAAAGCGGATCAAGTCCATGGACAGGAAATGGGCTAAACACATCATAGATATCAAGATGATCCGTCTTTGCCAATTTTACAGCTCTGAGCAAATCTTCTTCGTCATCGTATAGACCGTAAATTACTTCTCTGTTATTATCTTGTGCCATCGCAATAATGGATTAAATTTTATTAATGATGTTCGTTATGTGATGAACCGTGATTGTCTTCGTGATGAGAATGATGGTGTATTGCATTTTCACCCACATATTGGTCACCACCTGATTTTAATATTGCCTTGATTTCTGCTACAGCTACCACAGGTGCTACACGTACAAAAATCAAATAACATGTAAAAAACAATCCGAAAGTTCCAATATAGATACCTATTTCCACCCAGCTTGGTGAATACAAACTCCAGCTTGAAGGTAAATAATCTCTAGCTAATGTAGTAGCAATAATTACAAATCGCTCAAACCACATACCTATGTTTACAACAATAGATAAAAAGAAGGTCAATGTGATGTTTCTTCTCCAAGATTTCTTCCAGAAAAACTGTGGAGATATAACATTACAAAACATCATACCAAAATATGACCACCAATATGGTCCTAATGCTCTATTGAAGAAAGCAAACTGTTCATAAACGTAGCCTGAATACCAAGCAATAAACAACTCTGTAAGATAAGCTACACCGACTATGGTTCCTGTTAAAAGGATCACCTTATTCATTGATTCAATATGCTCTATGGTAATATAATCTTCAAGGTGTAGAAGTTTTCTAGTGATGATCATCAGCGTCAATACCATTGCAAATCCAGAAAATATCGCCCCAGCTACAAAGTAAGGAGGAAATATAGTCGTATGCCATCCTGGTATAACTGATGTGGCGAAGTCAAAACTTACGATGGTGTGAACTGATAGTACCAAAGGAGTCGAAATACCTGCTAATACCAATGATAGAGATTCCCATCTTTGCCAATGTTTTGCAGATCCTGTCCATCCAAAAGAAAGTGTATTATATATTTTTCTTCTTAAGCCTTTTGCTCTATCTCTTACTGTCGCAAAATCTGGAACCAAACCTGTGTACCAAAATAATAATGAAACGGTAAGGTATGTTGATATCGCAAACACGTCCCAAAGCAACGGTGAGTTGAAGTTTGGCCATATAGGACCTCTTGTATTTGGATACGGAAGGATAAACATAGCCAACCATATTCTACCCATGTGGATGAGTGGGAATAAACCCGCACACATTACGGCAAAGATAGTCATAGCTTCAGCTGCCCTATTTACACCCGTACGCCACTTTTGTCTGAAAAGCAAGAGAATGGCTGAAATCAAGGTACCTGCGTGACCTATACCGATCCACCAAACAAAATTGGTTATATCCCAAGACCAGTTAATTGTTCTGTTCAGATTCCATGAACCAATACCTACCCATATAGTCCAAAGGATACAAAATACACCATAGGTAAGGACTGCAACAGAAAGGACAAATCCAATGACCCATTCTTTCGTTGGAGTCTTCTCCGTAGGTGATATCAAATCCTCCGTGATCTGATGATAGGTTTTATGTCCCGTTATCAGGGGCTTTCTAATCGAACTTACAACAGCACTCATTGTTTATATTTTGAATGTTATTTCTAAGATTAATCTCAAAGCTCTTCCTTCCGTTTTGGCGGTCAATTTACCTTCTTGCAATCGCTGTACACAGAAGCTACATTTTTCAATAACACCTCTGGATCTGACAGTTACATCTGGATTCAAAACCATTCTTGTTAAATTGTCAGCCATGAAAGGTACACTTTCTTCTTGTAATCTAGGCTGATTTGCAGGCCAAATATCCGCTTTTGTATAGTCAAGCCAGTTAAATCTTCTGACTTTGTATGGACAGTTGTTTGCACAATATCTGGTACCGATACATCTGTTATAAGCCATTTGATTTAATCCTTCAGCACTATGGTTGGTCGCGTTCACTGGGCAAACATTTTCACATGGTGCATTATCACAATGTTGGCACATCATCGGTTGATAGATCGTATTAGGATTTTCGACATCACCATAATAATATCTATCAATACGCAACCAAGTCATTTCGTGATGGATTGCCACCTCATGTTTACCAACTACAGGAACATTATTCTCTGACATACATGCTACAGTACAAGTACCACAACCTATACATGCATTAAGATCTACATGCATTCCCCAATGATGTCCCAAAGAATACATATGGTCGAAACCCTTATATATCTGTTGTTCATTCAGGTGTTGAGCTTCCTTTCGTCTCTCCATGAGGTGCTCAACACTGTTTTTAAGATCCTTCACATTGGATGTATAAATAACAGATCTGTCGGTTAGTGCACCTTGAAATCCTTTTACACCTGTGAAATAATCAAAGAAAACCAATGCAGCTTCATCCGCATTTATTTCCTTTCCTGATTCTTTATCGATGCCACGTACACCAATTGTATGGTGATATTGTACGCATGAAAAGTCTTTTTCTTTACCTATTTTATCAGAAACACTTACTGATGTATTGTAATACGCTGGACCATTTGCTCCCATTGTAAGGCAATCATTGACATTGACTCCTACATTGTTTCCAGTGTTTCCAGCATTTGTACGACCATATCCCATTGCCAATGAAACAGTACCTGCCATTTGGCCAAATTGTTGGATAACTGGGAGCGTCATTTTTTTATCACCAATTGTCAACTCCACTAATTCCCCATCAACTAAATCCTTAAACCCAACCATGGTCCTGACACCGTCAAAATTAACTGGCACGGCTAGGTAGTTGCCCCAAACAGTTCTGGTAACAGGATCTGCCATTTCCATCAACCATGGATTTCCTGCATATTGGCCATTTCCCATTTGAACGGTTTCAAAATAGGATATTTCTAACTCTGCCGATGATGGCTTCGTAATATCACTTCCTATCTCGGCTGAAGTATATGATGGAGCTGATGACTTTGCAGCATTAAACACACCATCATGGACTGCCCCATCCCAAAAAGCCTGAAACGAACTGAATTCACTTTGATTAGCAAAAACCGTGGTCTTCCAGGTTTCTTTTAAATATTCGAAATAAGGCTGCTCTTTGGTGGCATCCACAGCAGTACTGCCCGCCCACATTAAAAGTGAAAGCTCAGCCTGTCTGGTATTAAATAATGGAGCAATTGTAGGCTGCATCAATGTGTATTGACCTTTTTTAGCTTCGACATCTCCCCATGATTCAAGGAAATGGTTTGTTGGTGCTACCACATTACAAAGATCAGTGGTCTCATCATTTACCTTTGCAAATGAAACTTTATTTTTTACTTTAGGCAAGGCATCTTGCAACATTTTGCCATAAGCAGAATCATAAACCGGGTTTGCCTCATTAAATATGATCACATCAACATTGCCACCTTTAATATCCTCAACCAAAGATTTTAATTCATTATCATTACCTTGTCTTTGGTATGAAGGAGTTGACATGTCGATTGTATTGCCATAATTGCCCAAAGCATTGTTTATTGCATTGACCATCAATTGCTCATTGACATTATTAGAAGCGCTGACAACCAATGACTTACCTTGAACGACTTTAAGTTCTGCAGCAACTTTGGACAATGCTTTCTTCGCTTTGGCATTTAGTCCTGTAGTATTAGCACTACTACCTGTTACTTCGTTGTAAAGATGCGCAATAGCTACACCTTGCTCTGAAGGTTTTACCAATACTCTATTATCTGCATTTGATCCTGTCAATGACATGTGGCTTTCTACCTGAATGTGCCTTGACATTTTTGCTTTGGTAATATCTGAAAGTTTTCTACCTTTTGCATACCCTGCTGCATATTCAATTGGAGAAATCCAAGTACCTAGAAAATCTGCATTGAAACTGACAATTACATCAGCTAAGTCAAATTTATATGATGGTACTACTCTCGCTCCAAAATTCTTTTCATTTGCATCTAATAATGCTGATGAAGAAACTGGATCATAGGTTACCACTTTTGCACCCGCAAACTTTGTAGTAAATTCGCTCATCGCCCTTTTTGCAGTAGGACTAAGTACTGTATTGGTAACAATGCGAATATTTTTAGAACTTTCAAGTGCACGGACACTATTTTTTCTATTTCTGCCCAAGATGAATCTTTCCATCCTGTGCCATCTTTAATCTTCGACCTGTAAATCTATTGGTATCATATAAACTCAAAACTGATGCCTGAGCTCTCGCTGATGTACCACCACCTGTGATCGTAGATAAGTCGTTACCTTCGATTTTTATTGGTCGTCCTTCTCTTGTTTTGACCAAGACTGGGCAATAATCACCACCGTTAACGAAGGTAGAAGCGTAATAATTGGCCACACCAGGTACGATTTGGTCAGGCTTTATTACGTAAGGTATAGCGCGTTTTACAGGGATATCACATCCGGCTGCAACAGTAGCAGCACCAAGGCCAAAACCAAGAAATTTTAGAAAATCTCTTCTGTTACCAGACAAATTGGATGTCATATCAGCATAGGTAACTTGCTCTTCAGCAAACTCCTGATTTGTTGATTTCATGAATTCTTCATCCCTTGTCAAGTCTTTTTGACCTATCCAAATATTATCTAACTGCTTTTCCATTTATATATTAAGATTAATATTTTAAATTTAGATTATCGGGCTTACAAATTAGTAATGACATTTTTGACACTCTAATCCACCAATGTCTGCTACAGTAACTTTATCTCTTTTGCCAGCAGCCATCTCTTCATGGTAGCGGGTATAATTTGCATAATATGCGTTGTCTTTAAATTTGACTTCAGTTTGTCTATGGCAATTTATACACCAACCCATAGATAAAGGAGACATTTGCTTCATGACATCCATTTCTTCTACTTTACCATGACAAGTCTGACATTCGAGTTTGCCTACAGTGACGTGTTGTGAGTGATTGAAATATACATGATCAGGCAAATTATGGATTCTAACCCACTCTATTGGACCTTGGATCTTTTTCTTTTGCTCATTAGTAAGAGATTTTTTAATATCGGCCCACTGTTGGGTTACTAAGCGAACACCTTCATCATCCAAATCTGCTTTTTCTTTTACTCGTTTGTATTCATCTCCAATCCATTTGGTATAGATTGCTTTAATTTCCTCCTCGGTTTTTGAGTCATAATTCTCAATATATTTATTGGTGGCGGGATCATAACCAATAGATGCGTATATCTTTGTCAACTCTGCCGTTCCATAAGTGCTACCATTTTTGATAGCCGCATGGCAATTCATACATGTATTTGTAGATGGAATCGACGAATGTTTCGATCTTCTAGCACTGTCGTGACAATATTGGCAATCAATTTTGTTAACACCAGCATGGGTAGCGTGCGAAAATTTTATTGGCTGATCAGGAGCGTAGCCTTCTTGACGTCCTAATTCTGTAGCTTTATTTACCGTAGTATAAGCTCCAAGAATGATTGCTGCAAAAATCAAAAAAGTGATGACGCCTTTAGAAGTCAATATTTGAGCAATAGATTTAGCAGGTACATGTTCACCTTCTCTAGCTGCTGCAATTTGATTTAAGTTTGAAATTATTTTTGTAAGCAACAAAGCCAAAACTGCTAGAACGCCTGCTATAATGATATAAAGTGGCAAATTGCTCTTCTCTACTGGTTTTTGCAGCTTGGCTGCCTGCTGCCGCAACATCTTTTTTAGGTCCATAAGTACCATCATACACACCATTCACGTAAGCAAATATACTTCCGATCTGATCATCAGTCAAATTAGGGAATGGAGTCATTACTGTTGGCTTGTACTGATTCCATACTTCAACAGCTCGTGGATGACCTTTAGCAACCATAGCTTGTGAATTTCTGACCCAACCATACAATGCCACGTCATCTCCCCACTTGGCTTGAGATCCGCCCAAAGCAGGACCAGTAGCTGCACTTCGCATGTCTTTGCTGTGACATGCGGCACAATTTGCCTTGAAAAGATCCTTTCCCGCATCAGCTGAAACCTGTGCAGATGTAAATCCGGCTATCCCTATTATAAACAGGACGGCTATTACCTTGATACTTAGATGCTTGTAAATCATCATTGGTTTATCTTTATTAATTCCGTATAAAAAACGGTGTAATTGTAATAAAAATGTAAAATTATTAATTTGCCACAAAAGTAAAACACTAAAAGATTAATCACAATTTTTGATATATGTTTCTTGTTATTTAGAAAATTTCTAAATAGTGTTAAGAAAATCTTAACGTGGGAAAGAACATTTTAATTTCAACTTCCAATTACACTAAACAAATACATTAAATTAAATATAAAATATTATAACCTGTTTATATAATACTTACAAGAAGTATCTGCATTTAAAAATGTGAATTAATGAATACTTCCTAACAAATTTCCTCTTATTGATTTGTTAAATTTCAAAATACTAATATGACGAAAATCATATGCAATAGAGTTTTTTTTGACAAGCAGGACTCGCTAAACATTAAAAATATGGCGACCAAATACGGAAAGCACATATATATTGCCTAAAAGCCTGAATATTTTCACAGATTTTGAAAAGATAAAATTTGATGTCGAATATTATTAAAGCTTAAACAAAAACATATTTTTGTGGTGATATATAATTAATGAGTTAAACAAATACAAAACCTAAATTGGATGGTTAAAATGTTGTGCCGGTTTTTGCTCAAACTTTGGGGTTTTAAAGTCACAGGTCCCAATCCTGAAGTTGTCCCCAAAAAAGTATATGCTGTGTACCCACATACATCAAACTGGGATTTTTTATTGGGAATCTTGTTAAAATTTGCCATGCCGATTGATGTTAATTACATTGCTAAGGATTCTCTATTTAGATGGCCTCATGGAATTCTCTTTAGAAAATTGGGCGGTATCCCTGTGGACAGATCTAAAAACAATAACTTTGTGGATACAATGGCCAATTTATATAATAAGTATGACAAATTGGCTTTTGCTATCTCTCCTGAAGGAACAAGGAAAAGTGTTTCAAAATTTAAATCGGGCTTTTATTATATAGCGGTCAAAGCCAAAGTACCGATTATTCTAGTAAAATTTGATTTTGGAAACAAAGTAGTTGATTATAGTGAACCATTTTATCCGACTGGAGTTTATGCTGATGATTTGCCTTTCATTATCAAGCATTTTAAAGGAACAAAAGGCAAGAATCCTGAATTGGCTTGTCAGTGGGAAGATGAGTTTAAGCAAGAAAATAAATAATTTCTTATGAAAGTATTGAAAATGCTGGGTATCCCTGCAATTTTAGGTGGAATTTTACTATTGCTTGCTAATGGCAGTGGCGTTCCTCAAGCGGTAACGAAGGCACCTGGTGAAGTTTCTCATAATAGTTGTGCTACTTGTCATACACCTGTTGGAAATTATGTTCCGACCATTGGATTGGAAGTCTTGGGTCAAGATTTGGTCAAAACAGACAATTATGTACCAGGACAATCATATACGGTGCGCGTAAAGGTAGCGGGTACAAACAATCCTAAGTCTTACGGGTTTCAAATGGCTTGTCTAGATTCGCTTACCAATTCCGATAGAGGTATTTGGTCTGATTTGGGAGCAAATGTAAAACAGCAAAACTTGACTGTTCAGCAAAAACAACGTAAATACCTTGTACAATCCAGCCCCAAAAGTGATGGAATCTTTACAGTCAAATGGAAAGCACCTGATGCCAATGTGGGACCGATAAAATTTTACTTTGCAGGACTTGCCGTCAATCTCACTGGCAATACAAACGGTGATAATAATATAGTAGGACAATTTACGCTTAAAAGTCCAGCATCATCATCACTGGATAACACTTCAATTTCTACAGAGCCGACATTATTTCCTAATCCAAGTAATGGATCTGTTTCAATAAATAGTCCAGAAGTGGCGTATGTCATTTTTCACTCGCTTTTGGGTACGACAGATATAATTCAAATCCAAAATCATGAATTATCACTGGAAACATTGAAAATTGGCACATACATTGTGAAATTTTACGATAAAAATCAACGAAATCTGGGTAGTCAGAAGTTTATAAAATTTTAATTTACGAAAGTGGATTCTATCAAAAAGCATAGCCTTGTCATGGTCAATTACCTAAATTCAAAGCCTTTTGAATTTGGATTAACCAACAATGATTTTTCTAATATTTTTGATATCCAAGTAGCTACACCTGCACAATGTGCTGAAGCCTATACAAATGGTAGCGCAGACATTGCATTAATACCTGTTGGAGCACTTCAAGGTCTGTCAAATTATAAAATCATATCTGATTATTGTATCGGTTGCGATGGCGAAGTGCGCACAGTCTGCATCTTTTCTAATGAAAAACTAGAAAATTGTACTAGGCTATTGCTTGATAATCACTCAAGAACTTCATTTTTACTTTCTCAAATTCTGATGGAATCGTATTTTAACTTGGATTTGCCCGTAGAGTCAATGGATGTCGCAAGTTATCAATATCAAAAAGGTGATGCTATACTTATGATCGGCGATAAAGTCTTCCAAAAAGAGAATGACTATCTATATAAATACGACTTGGGTAGCAAATGGAAAGAATGGACTGGTTTGCCCTTCGTATTTGCGGTTTGGATTGCTAAAAATGAAATAGCCTCATTTGTCGAATCGGCACTAAACAAGGCATTTAAACATGGAATAGACAACTTGTCAGAAATAATAAAAGCTGAAAGCAGCGACAATTTGGATTTGTTTTATTACTTGAGCCACAATATTCAATACAAGTTGGATGATGATAAGAAAAAAAGCACTTGATTTATTTTTGGCGAAAGCCAAACAATTCGAAAAAGTTAAGTCTCTAAATTAAATATAGGTTAGGTTCACTTTTAATTAAATTCAAGTATTTTTTCACTATAATTATTTATATATGAATTCTTAATACATACTAACTAAATCTAATATTATGCTTAAACTTAAATTTTTTATAAAAACATATCTGTCAATTGCGATATTATTTTATGTGTTAATTAGTTTAGAAAATTGGATTTTTGACAATGCCAATTTCAAATTCAATAAATTATCACTATTTGAAGCCTTGGGATTTGGTGTATTTATGGGATTATTTTTTACAATTTATCTTTTTTATAAGTTGGAGCAGTTGGGTCTTAAGGAAATAAAGGAAGAAGATTTAAAACCATTTCAACAGCGATTTGTATTTTCTACACTTTCTGAAGATGAAATTGCAGAAAAATTAAAATCTAAAGCTCCAGAATTTCACATAAAAGGAAAGGATCAAAACGGTATCATATTGAAAAAAGATTGGTCATTAGAAAGTTTTGGAGAAAAAATCACTTTGAAGCCAGAAAAACGACAAGACCAACTAGGATACTTGGTCACCAGCAAACCCATTTTTTATCAATGGATGGATAGCGGACGTGGTCTTTCTAATGTCTTAAAACTACAAAATCTGCTTACAAACCAATAATTCAAAACCTTGTAGCACGTCTTTACAATCATTTTCCTACCTTTGTCCCTTCAAAAAATAAGGGTCATAAGCGATGTCAGCAAGAAAAACGGTACTTTCGGCGATACAACCTACGGGTAATATGCATTTGGGAAATTATTTTGGAGCAGTCAAAAACTGGGTAGATCTTCAAGAAAAATATACTTGTTACTATGGTGTTGTGGATTATCATGCAATGACGATGCCTTATGATGTACAAAAACTCCGTACCAATACTTGGGATCTCATCACCAATCTTGTGGCCGTAGGTGTCAATCCAGAAAATCTTTTTATCCAATCATTAGTACCCGAGCATACAGAATTGACTTGGATATTCAATTGTTTTTGTTCTTACGGTCAGTTGACACGCATGACGCAGTTTAAAGATAAAAGCACTCAAGTCAAGGACAGCGGAAAAGAAGACTATATTTCAGCAGGATTATTGGATTATCCTGTACTTCAAGCCGCAGACATTTTGATCTATCGAGCAGACTTTGTGCCTGTGGGAAAGGACCAAGAGCAACATCTAGAATTGACAAGAGATATCGCGCAAAGATTTAATTTTCAAGCAGGAAAGGAATATTTTGTTCTACCAGATGCATTATATACAGAAACTCCAAAAATCAGATCAACCGCAGATCCATCAAAGAAAATGAGCAAATCAGCCGGCGAAAAGCATTATATCAATGTATTTGCTGATGAAGAGACCATCCGAAGGCAAATCAAATCTGCCGTAACGGACTCTGGTGATACACCTGCCGGAAAAATGGCTGAAGGTGTAGAAAATCTTTTTGAACTTATCAAAGCCACTGGAAATAAAACTGATTATGATCGACTTTTGGAAGATTTTCATGCTGGAACATTAAAATATGTAGATCTCAAGCAAGTAACTGCTGATAACTTGGTTGCAATGACATCAGGATTTATAGAAAAGAAAAAGGAGATAAGCTCAGACAAACGCAAACTCAAAGATCAAGTAAAACAATCTTCATTCGAAATCAGAAAAAGAGCTCAAGAGACAGTTCGAGAAGTAAAAGAATTGATAGGATTGATGAATGTGTAATAAGCATTGCTATCTAAAATCACAATATAATTTTGAAATGTTATCAAAATCGTAAAATAATTTGATGTACTCTGTCCAACTGCTAAATTATTGTTAAAAAAAGTACTTATCCGTTACTTTTATTAATTTTTTACATTTTTAATTTTTTTGGTTTAATAATATCTTTTACCTTTAGGTCATGGATATTACTTTACAAATACTTAATCCGGAAGAATCCGATTTTTTGAATGCCTGCATCAACAATGAACGATGGGCCCAAAAAAAATTGTATGAAGATAACTATGCTTCAATGATGTCACTTTCCATGAGATACGCCAATAATAATGATGATGCTTTGGACATTTTACATGAAAGTTTCATTAAGATATTCAGGAATCTCCACAAGTACCAATCCGGTACTTCCATTGCCGCTTGGATTAGAAAAATTGTAATCAACACAGCTATCGATTTCTATCGACGAGATTTGAAACGCAAATCTGAAGATCTAAACGAGGCAAATTATATCACTACCGGCATTCCTGATGCAATTTCTACCATAAGCTCTGAAGAAATTTTAAAAGCCTTGCAGCAATTACCTCATTCTTATCGTTCTGTATTTAATTTGCACGTAATAGAAGGATATTCACACAAGGAAATAGCTGAAATGCTGAATATCAATGAAAGTACCTGCAGATCAAACCTTGTGAAAGCAAGAACAAAATTAAAAAATATTTTATTGGCAGCGGATTCAGATTTGAGATGAAGGAAGATAATTTCGACCAACTAATAAAACAAAAATTAGAAAATATTCCTCTTGAGCCATTGCAAGAGGATGCTTGGTCATTATTCGAATCCAATAATCCTGATTTTAATGATGTTGGAAGTAATGATGATGGTGAAGATGCGCACTTCGACCAAATAATTAAGCACAATCTTCAACAAATTACTTCAACTTATAATGCAGATCATTGGAAGTTGATGACAGCCAGACTAGCACTAAGAGATGAACGGATGGCCAATGTCATTTCTTCAAAAATAATGGAAATAGCGGCTATTCTTTTGTTGGTCTTTACGTTTGCAAACTGGAATGAATGGCTTGAAGAAGGTAAAGTAAATGATTCTTTAGAATATGCTTTAGAGACGCAATATCATTCACCACGAACGTCTGAGTTAAACAAACAAAATCTTTCTGAAACTAAGCAAACTAAATGTTTAGATCAAAAACTTGAAGGCGAGATTCCAAATAAAGCTATAGCAGATCAAAAATTGTTGGTTTTTGAAAGTGAAAATACAAAAATAAGTAATCATATAAACCTAATCAATTCAGCAACCGTCAATGATGCGACAACTGCTGATGGTGTGTTAGACACAAAAAGTACTGAAGAGATAAATGTAGCTGAAGTTATCAAGCTATTAAAACATAAAGAATCAGCCGAAACACAAAACATTGCCCACACAGCTTTAAGGCTACCAATTCAGCAATCTCCTTATCTACCACTTGCAGAAAGTGCAGGTCCAGAGTCCGAATTTGCTAAAATATTTCCTATGTATAGGACCAATCCACCTGCAAAACCAGTCATCGCAATGTCCATGTATGCATCTGGAGATATCAACCTAATCAATACACCATTTGACAAAATATACTCTAGAGCTTCTTACAATAAAGAGGCACTCAACAATTCATATGGAATCAACGTTTCAAAAAAAATAAATAATCTAGAACTTGAAACAGGTTTAGGTTATGCAAAAAGGGAATATCAACCTGACATTTTTAGTGAAGCATTTGGGCAACAAGAAAATTCCTATTCAGAAATAAGTCTGAATAAAATTTCATACGACATAGCGACCATACCATTCAATTTAAAATACCATTTTATCGACCATCCAACATGGAGAAGTTATGTGATGGTAGGAGCAGCAATAAATCTGGTAATGAATGCTGATTATGAAATAAAAGAAGAAAGAATTCAGGGCAGACCTGCTCTAGAAAATATTTCGAGAAGTGAGCCAAGATTTGACCAAAAACCATTTATCGATGGCCTATTATCGGGCGAATCATTCTCAGAAAACTATTTTGCTTCTGTAGGATTTGGTTTTGGGATTGAAAAAAATATTTCAAAAAATGTTTCCCTATATGTACAGCCATCTTATCAGAGACATATCCTGAGTAGTGACCTAGGTATCGGCCCGAACAAAGATAGAATTCACACATCTTCGCTCCAATTTGGTGTAAAATCAGTGTTGAATTAAACAAAGTTTTACCTTTCAAAATTTAGTTGTTAATTATTGAATATTAACATGATATACATAAAATATAAATGTAATTTATTGACTTCTCTTCGCATATTGAGTATATGTATTTTCTATATTTTACCACTGAGTCTTCTCGGTGATGTCAACAATGAAACGTTAGAAAAAGCCAATAAGGCATTGGACCAAAAAGACTTTGCTACAGCACTAAAATTGTATAAAATGGTAGAGCAACAAGGTTTTGGTGATGAAGGCATGTATAGAAATATGGCGTATTCAGCGATATCTATACATGCAGAAGCAGATGCTATCTTATATCTAGAAAAGTCTCTTAAATATGATCCAAATAATGCAAAACTTAAACTTCATCTCGAGCAATTAAGGTCAAAAAACAATCTTGATGACCCAACAGAAAATCAATCTAAAATAATGAACTTTTTACTGCAATTGACTGGCACAATGTCGTTGCAGATTATCATCATTATACAAATTCTTATTTTTGTCTTATTGGGCGTGTTGATGTATATACATTTTCCTTTTGATGAAATCGGACGGAATGCAAGGTGGCAATTTGCCGGATTGTCTATCATGCTTCTACTTACATTTTGTTTCGGAAGTTATAGACATTCTACTATTTATGAAAATGACGGTATTATAATCTCTAAAGAGAATACAACAATTTATCTTAGTCCCGATACATTAAGTCCTCAAATCAGCAAATTGCCTTTAGGTTCAAAGGTCAGTTACAAAGATCATATCAATGGCTGGTTGCAGATAGAAACCATTTATGGAGAGATTGGTTGGATCACATTGTCAAACGGAAGCAGAATTTGATGGGAAAAAAGATAGCCTATTTGATCTTTCTGAGATTAAACCAAATAAAAAGACTTACACAATCTGTTGGGTTTTTACTGATACTCTTATTTTTCATATGCGTTGTAGGAATAGCTGCTGCTGGCATACAATCACTTCTCAAGCTAAATATTTGGTGGCTGATAGGAGCAGAATTTTTTATCTTGATGTTGCTTTCATTTGGACGCAAAGATAGATCCTTTTTGTTTACAATATTCGAAAGCAGGTCAGCATTAATTTTCTATAATTTTGTAGAAAATATTTTGCTCATATTGCCATTTGTTATTTTTCACTTGATAAAAGGGCATTTTTATACTGTACTATCAATGGTACTTATAGGATTTATCGCTGCATGTATCGCTGCTTTTATACCAGAAAAGGCTGATTCTGCAACAAAAAAAGAAATACAACTAATTCCATTACAGTACTTTGAACTCAAATTTCTTGCTGAAAAATCACCTATGTCTGCCTATTTGTTTTGTTTCTTGGGTTTATTTGCTTTTTTTCATATCAGTGTATTATTGATTTGGATATTTTTGATGATAAGCATCATTGTTGCAGTATTCACACCGTATGAGCCCATGGAAATGATTCATTTTGAACCTAAATTTGTATTGAAAAAGATGATGTCCTATACAAAAATATTGACAATTGTAGTTTTGATACCATTTATAATAAGTATTTTGTTTCATCCTGAACATTGGTTGGTGGCAAGTTATGCTTTGATTTGTGTCTATCTGGCGCTTTACCTAGCGATATCTGCCAAGTATGCAGCATATACTCCTTTGCGGGCATTACGCTATCCTACCGTGTCAGAATCAATCATCGTCATGTTAATGCTAATACCTGGTGGTGCCATTATTGCGGCATCTTTACATGCTTAAAATACATAAAAGCTGAAAACAATTTAAAAACACTTTATGCTACAGATTACTGATCTCACATTTGCCTTTGGACAACATCTCATTTATGATGGCTTGAATGCAACATTCCAAACAGGACGGATCACCGGTATCGTAGGAAAAAATGGTGTCGGGAAAACCACACTTTTCAGAATTTTATCATCTATTTATCAAAATCAAGGCGGTAATATTACTTTAAATGGTCAAAAATTGGATCGACTGCACCTTACCTTTATGCCAGCAGAGCCATACTTTTATCCCTTTATGAAAGGAAAAGAATACCTGCAAATCGTGGCCAATAATGATGATGAATTAACTTTTAGTATGCAGATTGCTTCAGCTTTGGATCTACCACTCAATGAACTGGTGGACAATTATTCTACTGGTATGAGAAAAAAACTGGCTTTTGCCGGTCATTTTGCATTACAAAAATCCATCATAATCCTCGATGAGCCTTACAATGGTGTCGATCTGGAGAGCAATGAGGTGATCAAACACATCATCAAAACACAATCGCAACAAAAGATTGTGATCTTGTCTTCGCATATATTATCGACGATAACAGATATATGCGATGATGTCTATTATTTTACAGAAAATCGCGTAGTTTCCAGATTTGAAAGTACACAATTTGACAGTCTTCAACGCTCAATCGAGCAAAGTATGGGCGAAAAATTAAGACTATTGGATATCAAAGGGTAACCTTATAGCGCAGTTTTTGTTTACTTAAATATTTCTATAAGTCATGCGTATGATATTTCAGATAATTATAATGGTAGTGCTGGCTTCTTGTCAACCCAAATTGGCACAGGTAGCAGATAAAAACCTTGCACAAAATAGCAGTTCGGTATCAGTGATAACAGGAGCACAACGCACTGCCGATTACTTACCAAAGCTCAAAAATAAAAAAGTAGCCTTAGTCGTAAATCAAACTAGTCTTATAAATAATACACATTTGGTAGATTCGTTGCTGAAACTGGGTGTATCCATAAAAACCGTTTTTTCGCCAGAACATGGATTTCGTGGTAATGCAGATGCAGGTGAAGTTGTAAAAGATGCTAAAGACAAAACGACCGGCTTGCCTATTATTTCCCTTTACGGGAAAAAGAAAAAACCTTTAAGTGAAGATCTAGCTGGAATAGACATCATCATTTTTGATATCCAAGATGTAGGCGTTCGATTTTACACCTATATTTCGACCTTGCATTATGTGATGGAAGCTTGCGCAGAAAATAAAATTCCGCTTATTGTCCTGGACCGACCTAATCCAAATGGTCACTACATCGATGGGGAAATCTTACAACCAAACTACCGATCGTTCGTAGGTATGCATCCTGTACCCACAGTATATGGAATGACCATCGGCGAATATGCACAAATGATCAATGGAGAAGGATGGCTAGCCAATCAAGTAAAATGTGATCTCACAGTGATCTCCTGCAAGGAATATACACATCAGACTTATTATGAATTGCCTGTAAAACCAAGTCCAAATCTACCGGATATGAAGTCAATCTTATTATATCCTTCACTTTGTTTTTTTGAAGGAACGACCTTGAGTATAGGAAGAGGCACAAACAAACCGTTTCAAGTGATCGGTCATCCGAAATTAAAATCAAATTTCCAATTCACACCTATGCCTAATGAAGGTGCCAAAGATCCTTTACACAAAGGCCTTGAGTGCCAAGGTGAAGACTTAAGTCTATTAGACACAAAAACTTTAAAAAATGAAGGAAAGATCGATCTAAGTTACATCATAAAGTATCATCAAAAAATGAAGGCTATTAATGAAAAATATTTTTTGGATAACAACTTTATAGATAAGCTCTCAGGTAGTGATACTCTGCGCCATCTAATAGAAAATGGAAAATCTGAAGTAGATATTCGAGCTTCGTGGAAAGACGGTATTGAATCTTTTAAAAAAACAAGAGAGAAGTATCTCATTTATAAATAATAACCAATGCAGCCATTCATCACACTCATAATATCTGTTTTTATGTTAAGTACCATTCAAGCCCAAAAAGATACATTAATCTATGTAGGTGATCCCATGTGTTCGTGGTGTTACGGATTTAGCCCCGAATTAGATAAAATTAAGGAGGCATTTCCTGAGACAGCATTTGAGATGGTCATGGGTGGACTGCGAGCTGGCGGCACTGAAAAGATGAACGAACTTAAAGATTTCCTTAAGGGGCATTGGCAAGAAGTACAAAAAGCTACTAATCAGCCATTTAACTATGCGATTCTAGAGCAAGACGAAGTATTGTACGATACCGAACCAGCTTGTCGTGCAGTAGTAACTGTAGGTAAAATGGATGTCAGCAAACAATATGCGTATTTCAAGGCTGTGCAAAGTTCCTTTTATTATCACAATGCGTTGCCCAATGATGATGATACTTATGTCCAACTGGCAGCAAAAATGGGTCTTGATCCCGAAAAATTTCATAAACAATACAGAGCCGACCAAACAAAGCGGATACATATGCCGAATTTGAACTAGCACAACGCATGGGAGTCCAGGGCTTCCCTACCCTAATCGCTAAGATCGACGGCAAATTATATATTGCCACCAATGGATTTCAAAAAGCAGAACGCATCATAACTTTATTGAAAAATCGTGGGCTAAAATAATGATAAGCAATTATTGATTTTTTTATGCGCTATATCGTATTTAAAATTTATTAAATGATCTGAAATCACGGATCAACATATCAAGATAAAACTTGGTTTTTAATGTCGCTAGGATTTGTCCTGGTTTGAGTTCAAATTTTTCAACTTCCGCACTTCCTATACCCACTTTCATTTCCAGATTATAGTCATTATTGAGTTTTTTTAATTGAGTATCTATATTCTTCTGTACGGTAGCCAACGTTTCATTAATCGAAAATTTCATTTTATTTTCCAATTCGTGTCTAATCTTCCCTTCTCCTAGCCAAGCTGCTGCCTTATGCAAAACGTTTTTTGTTCTCAATTTTATATCAATATTATCCATATAAAACATATTGGTATCGTGATTGTATTTGGGTTTTCCTGATATGATAAGTTGCCCATTTACAGTGCCCGCGACATCAGTTACTACTCGCAAAAACTCATAATCACAATTAGTTATCAGATTGCTAAGTGTAATGGATTTATCGCCTTCTGTAAAGGTTTTCCCGTCAAGGTTTGCCTTCAAAATAGGATTAATATCTGCCATCTTGATATCAGCAACAATTCTGAAAACAGAGCTGTCAGGAAGATTTTCATTCCAATACACCTTGGGCAATGTGTTTTGTGGTGGCGTAGGAGCTGGTTTGTAGGTTGTGAATGAAGACAAAGCATTGATGTGAATTTTACCGCTTGCAACCATCTTCGAATTTAGTACCTTGTTAATCTGAAATTTTTCAGGTTTTATAGATAACCACGCATTAAGATCAGGGCTCACTTGGATAGGATTTGCAAAAATGGCTAATGTTTCCTTCATTTTAGCTTTCAATGTAAAGCTCTCTCTTACTGATTCATCGATTGACGACTCGATCACCGATTTGCTGCGATTGATGGCAGCATCAGAGATAGATTCGATAGGTAGATTAAGCCCAACAATGGATAATTTGGGTTTTTCGATCCATCGATGATAACCTAGTTTTGTGGTTGTCTTCATATTCCAAAGGCTATCAATATCCAAATCCGTCACAAAACTCATTTCTAAGGTACCCTTGGCCGTAAGGTCGGCCAAAAAGGTTTTTTTTAAGACATTAACTGTAATAGGGACAACAACTAATACACTCTTGCCTTCGATCTCAACTGAAGCGGGCCGATGTTTGGACAATGTCAACTTGACGTCATACTCTGGCAGATCAAAATTGCCCTTGAATACTTCGCTGATGGCATTATTTAAAGTATCTTTGATGCCAGACTTGTCGATGCGGTAATTTATAATAAGGTCAGTCGAAAAATTTTTGGGCAATTCTGGTGCCTTAACTACTGAAGGAACTTGCTTTTTTGTGCTGCAAGATATCACAAATATGGTAAAGCATAGACCAAGAGAATAAAGACATTTATTGAAATTCATAAAATAATATTTTATGGCAAATATAGTAAGGAAAGCAAATATAACGATGAAAAATTGATACATTAACTTTTTTATGTTGCGTTAAGTGCTGAATTATAATTTTTTTTACATTTATATTTTGCATATTTAAAAAATATATTACTTTTGTTTCTAAATTTAATTTTTCCAAAATACACACAAAATGAGAAGTCACATTACTTTATTTTTAACCATCATCGTCGTAGGACTTGTTACTGCGCAAAACAATAATTCTAAGATTTGTAAAGCGATGTTACAGGTTGACCCAATCATTGAAACCACCGAAAAAACCCATTATATTTTTACTGGTTCTGATACGACAGGACTAAATGTAAAAATGACCAAAATTACGATCATGGAAGGTAGAACTGAAATGGTTAAGCGCAGAGATAAAAACTGCACTAAACCCAATATTTTGGACTGTTATATCAATGTAATGGAAGAAGTGCCACCTGTGACTATGAATTTGTACACACTAGCTGGCCCAGATGTGACTACGGAGTATGATACCAGAAAAGAAAAAGTTCAGGTAGTACGTCGTGAAGCAGGTCAACAGGAAGTAGATATTGTTTGTACTAAAAACAGGTCTAAATCACTTATAAATAAGATTCAAAAGGCTTTGATAGCGCAAGGTTATCCACTCACTGTAAATGGTACTTTGGATCAAGCCACCAATTTGTCAATCTCAGATTTTCAAAAAAGCAAATCTTTGGCTTATGGTGATCTGACATTAGAAACATTAGCTGCATTGGGAATAAAGTAGTCCTATACATATACACAATTCAGAAGGTGCAAATTTACATACGTTTGCACCTTTTTTTTTGAATAATATAATCAAAAAGTTTAAGGTTGATATTTCATTTGAGTTATTCCGAATTCACTTCAGTTATTGTAGGCAAGTTATCTGACTGGTAAGAAGAAATCAAGACCATCTGTCCGAAAACTTGCATAGACGAAGAAAAAAAGTACTAAATTTAACCTGAATTATGCATTAGGATTCGTAGTGAGAAGTTAAATTGCAATAAATCAGCGACTTAAATTCGAAAATCATACTGTGTGCTGGTTTAACAGTAGCATCGCTATGGTTACAGAAGATAAGTTGGCGAAGCTTCTGATTTGAAGCAAGTTAGCTTCGTAATAGATTTTCTAATGCATATTTCAGGTTTAAACATTACTAATTCCCCGTCAAACTTTTGTGATTTATTGTACATTTGCGCCTTGAAACCCTAGGCTTTCTCAAAACACTAAACCCTTAACGTTTACCATAAATACGAAAGTAAATTGAAAAAATATTTTATTTTAATCCTATTAGCAACTTTGTTGAATAATGAAGCCAATGCTCAAAATTATACCTTCAATTACAACACAACAGGAAGACGGGTTTGCCTAGTTTCGAGCCAAGTAGATTTGACAAACGAGAATGTAAAAATAATTTTCCACGATTCACTCGCTAATACGAATGAGCCTTTACTCGTATACAGGCGGAAGCTAGGCACATATATATGGAACGCTGTTGCAAATTTAAGCGCAGGAACAGGACATTGGGTAGATACGAACGTAAACACTGGAGATGTCTGGGAATACCAAGTAAAGCGGAAAAATACATGGGCTTTTGGCGGTGTAAATTATGATGCAACTGGTTATACATTAGGAGCTCTATTAAATGATAATACGAATTATAAAGGGCAAATGATTTTATTGGTTGCAAATGACATTCCTTTAAATCTACCCACAAAATACCAACGACTAAAGAAAGAACTTACAAATGACGGTTGGTATGTAAATGAGCTCATAGTGCCTAGAGCGACTACTTGGGATAGTGGAGATGATGTTGTAACCATAAAAAATCAAATCCAGAATATTTATACCATGGCCCCTAGTAATGACAAACCAAAATCACTATTTATTTTGGGGCACGTGGCTATGCCTCGTTGTGGTTCTACTAATGTGGTAGCACCAGATGACCACAGTCAAAATACTGGCGCAAGAGGATGCGATGGTTATTATGCAGATATTGACGGTATTTATACAGATACTGCCACCTATAATCCTAGTGGACTATCAACACCTCTGGCGATCAACTTACCAAATGATTTTAAATGGGATCAAGATTTCTTTTCATCAGAAGTAGAAATGGCATTTGGGCGTATTGATTTTGCAGATTTGACTGAAATTAGTACCAATGAAAACACTTTAATTGAAAATTATTTAGACAGATTGAGTAACCACAAGAATGTAAGCAGTGGATTTTATATGGGTGAAAATTCAGCATTTTATACTGGGTATAACAACTCAAACGACGGCTCCTATCGCTCACTTATAAATATTTCTAAACCAGAAAATGTATATCAAAAAACGGATAATTCCAATCATAATGAATGGGTGCAAAACAATGGGCCATTTAAAATATACATGCAAAATATTACAACGCCTGCAATCAGCGATTGGCAAACCTATGGTATGAATGCCACTGTTTACTCAAGCGACCAAAGTTATTGGGGTTTTGGTGATGTTCCACAACCCAATGGTGTCTATAGTCGTATTCGCACTTTATTAGGTGTAAACTCAAAATGCCTCATAGCATTGTGGACGACTACAGGTCTGAATATCTTTCATCAAGCATGTAACGGGCAGTCCATAGGCGAATCTATGAAGGCTATTATCAACCATAATTCCACAAATCAATATCTTGAGAAACCACCACAACAGTACGACACGCAGGATTGGTGGAACAGAACCCATTTTACGATATGGGGCGACCCGACACTTAACCTGTATCAAGTAAAGCCAATCTCTAATTTGTCTTTAAATAACATCAGTAATAACCCAGTATTACAATGGTCAGCATCTAATGACAATAACATCATTGGCTACCATATTTATGAATCAATATCAGAACTTGGTGTTTTCTCAAAGATTAGCAAATCCTTGGTTCTAGATACTTTTTTTCAAATTCCCAATTATGTTGGCACCAACTGGTATATGGTGAAAGCCATTAAATCAATGGAATCTGGTTGTGGCAAATTCCTTCACCCAAGCTTGGGTATAAGCATACAAGAAGACCTAGTCTTTAGTGTAACCAATAATGAATATATTGAAAAAACTTTCATTTTTCCGAATCCTACCAATTCAATAGCATACATTGCACCTGGAAAAATGATAAATGAAATATCGATTGTAAATATTTTAGGACAAACTGTTTTAAAACAAAAAGCCAATTCTATAACATCACACAATTCTATGGAAGCAATGATAGACTTAACAAATTATCAAAATGGAGTGTACTATATCATTATTTCATATAAAGATGGAGGGCAGATGATCGAAAAAATAATAAAAAGTAATTGATATCCAGTAGGCGGCCACCGTCATGTAACAGAATACCTATATATTTTGAATATGACTATCTTGACAAAAGTGTTAGCGAACAATTAGACAAGTGGATTGAATTTGAAGAATTGCCAAACTACAAAATATAGATTTGGTGTGAAGTGTATTTAAAATACATTGACATTAACCATTTGATTTTATACGAGGCAAATGAAACTAAATTATATTCACAAGAAAATAGGCGATAATTTCGTTATGATTATCCATTCTCTTACCTAATAAAAAAAGCAAAAATGAAAAATAAAATATTGATACATGTAATTTTCGGACTCATTATCTTCACTTCTTGTGAGCATGGTAAGAGAATGATCGATTTTAGATTTTTACTCACATTTTTTCTGGTCACTTTTTTGACGAGTTGTAATACCAATAAAACAGAGCCAGTCGGACCAAATTCGATGTCAATCAATGCTATAAACAATACGGACACGCTGTCAAAGCACATAAAACCGTTTAACGCATCATTACCAACTATCGGTCTTTTGATGTATAACGGCGTTTTGCAAAGCGAAGTAATAGCTACTTCAGATGTTTTCGCAAAACCTACAGAAGATGGTAAACAACTATTTAATGTAGTTACTATCGCCGAATCAGAAAGTCCCATTACCACAGAAGAAGGAATGCATTTTCTTCCTGATTATACATTCAATAACTGCCCTAAGCTGACTGCCCTATTTGTACCTAGTGCCTATGATATGTACACTCAAGTGCACAATCAAAAAATTATTGCATTTATTAGGGATAAAAATAAGGAGACACACTACACCGTAAGTAATTGTGCTGGCGCTCAACTAATAGGAGAATCGGGCATTGCCAATGGCCACAAAATTGTTACTTGGATCGGCGGAGGAACCCAATTACAAAAAGATTATCCAAACTTGAAAGTGCAAAACGACAGTTTAGTTACTTTTGTAAAAGATGGTAAGTTTCTTTCTTCAAATGGTAATTTGGCAAGCTATATTTCTGCGCTTGAATTGCTTGAAATAATGACGAGCCCAAAACACCGTAAATTTGTAGAAAGTTATTTGTATCTCGATAGGCTACAAGATTGGAAAAAACAATAACTATTTGTCCATCTCAATTCGGTGTTGTACATTTGTCATTCAAGGCACATGCAAAGCCTATTTACAACAATTAATGAGAGACAAGAAAAATATATTTGCAATTGTTGGAAGTGCAAGTTCAAATTCTGCAAATCAAAAATTGGTTGAGAAAATCGCTGATTTATCAAGTAAAAATTTCAACTTGACTATTTATAATAGATTAAAATTTTTACCACATTTTGACCCTGATCTTTCAATAGGAAATGTACCAAAAGAGATAGTTGAATTTAGGCAAAATATTGAATCAGCTGATGGAATAATTATTTGTACCCCTGAATATGTGTTTAGTATGCCTAGTGGTCTGAAAAACGCCTTAGAATGGTGTATTGCAACAACAATATTTTCAAACAAACCATGCGGACTGATAACCGCTTCTGCAAGCGGAGAAAAAGGACACGAAATGTTACAACTTATAATGAAAACTGTTATGGCAAATTATACTGACAAAACAAGTCTGCTAATTCAAGGTATAAAAGGAAAATTTGACAGAGAAGGAAAATTAATTGACACTGAAGTTAAGAACAAATTAGAAAATTTTATCGATGCTTTTACGAAATTAATAAACGAAAATGACACCAAGTCTCTAAGCTGATAGGAATTTCAGGATATCCGCACTGATGGAAAGTGCATCACAAAAACCTTGTTTAATGAAACTCAACAAAGCCTATTTTCAAAATATTATTCCGGCTAAAGCAATGGTCTTATTTGTAAAAAAGAAATGGTTATTTGGAAATTCAAAAACTATTTGTCCACTTCAATTCGGTGTTGTACATTTGTCATTCAAGGCAAAATACTAAACCTTGATATATATTATGGCAACAAATATTTCAAGGCTTACCATCTATGCGTCCAAAGAGAAGGTTTGGCATGCTTTAACCAATCCTGATAAGGTAAAGGCTTGGCAGTTTGGAAGTGATTTTATTACAGATTGGAAAGTCGGAAATGAAATTCGATTCAAATCTGAGTGGAATGGACAAATTTTTGAACAATGGGGAACAGTAGTGGAATTTGATCCTTATGAAAAATTAAAATACACGCTTTTTGCGCCAAGACCAGACCTTGAAGACAAGCCAGAAAACTATTTCGAAATGGAATACAAACTCATTAATAACAAAAATGGAACAGAATTGACAATTACTCAAGAAGACAATCGCCCCGGTGCAAAACAAGAACCTGAACAAGGTGAAGAAAATCCTGTATTGAAAGTACTAAAAGACCTGATTGAAAAAGATGCATAAAATACTTGAAACCTACTTGCAATCTTGACACAAGAACATCACAAACAACCATCAAAAAAGCACGAAATGCAGATAAGACATATAAAAAAAGATGATAATGTTTTTTTGGCAAAGATGATAAGATCGGTTTTCGAAGAATACAATGCACCACAGGTAGGAACGGTATACTCAGACCCAACAACTGACAATTTATTTGAACTTTTTCAAACAGAAAAATCAATATTGTGGGTAGCTGAAATAGAACATGAAATCATTGGATGTTGTGGAATCTACCCTACTTCGGGACTTCCAAAAAATTGTGCTGAATTGGTTAAATTCTACATCACTACCAAATCAAGAAGTAAAGGAATCGGAAAATTATTAATGGAGAAAAGCATAGAATCTGCAAAAGAAATGGGATACTCGGCAATATATCTTGAAAGTTTGCCTGATTTTTCAAAGGCAATAAGCATATATGAGAAGCAAGGATTTAGGCACCTTGACCTACCATTGGGCGCATCAGGTCATACTTCTTGCAATATCTGGATGGTGAAAGAGATATAAACGTATTCAACGCACAAATAGTAGAAAATACATATTGAGTAAAAGCCATCTTTGGCAACATAATATCCACAACAAGCTAAAAAACCATAATCTAATTAAAAATACGCTCGTATAGATAAATATTGACACTAAAATGACCTGATATACAAAATAATTCCTTACTTTTATAACTACTAAACACTCACGCAATGAAAACAAACTTCTTCTTTTCATATTGGTACATATTACCAACCTTTTATATGGGCAAGATTATAGACAATATTTTGATGGAGCAGATACAATTTGTACCCAAAACGTCTGGCAATCTTCCTTATGTTTCTCGATCGATGATGATAGTACAAATATTTGGCAAATAGGCAAACCACAAAAAACAATCTTCGACTCGGCTGCTACCTACCCGAATGCTTTGATGACGGACTCTATACATTTTTATCCACCAAACAATATTTCAAGTTTCGAATTTAAAATCGTGCCATGGTCAAGTAGAGGCATAATGGCCATTGAGTGGAAGCAGAAATTAGATATGGACAAAGATTTTGATGGAGGAAAAATAGAATTTTCAGTAGATGCGGGCGATTCTTGGCAAAATGCATTCAACAATCCACATGTTTATAATTTTTACGGTTTTTTACCATCTAATCAAGATACACTGGCCAATGGAGATTTTGTTTTTAGCGGTACGGATAGTTTATGGAGAGATATTTGGCTATGTTATGACATGTCTTGGCTTACTTGGAATGATAGTATTTTGGTACGATTTACATTTTCATCGGACTCTATTGACAATAGAAAAGAAGGCTGGCTTATAGACAATATGATGGTACGCACTACGCTTATACATACAGTAAGTGAGGTACAACCAGAAAAATATTTGAATGTCTATCCTAACCCAACTTCAGATATCATTTATATTGAAACACAAAAAATCCAAGATTTTCACATCATTGAACAAATGGTTTTGGTGAATTCATCCGGACAGGTTATGGACGAGTGGAATCACATACCGACAAAGTTTTTTATCAATGCAAAAATACAGCACCGGGCTTTATTACTTGAAGATCAAAACAAATATAAAATCTGAAACAGTGCCAATTATGATTAACCATAATTGAAAAGGTTGTCATGCGACGGTGGCTTATTATCATTTCAATTTTATGTTTATTGACAGCTTTTGTGGTAGCTC
Organism: Saprospiraceae bacterium; assembly: GCA_016717105.1. Taxonomy (GTDB): domain Bacteria; phylum Bacteroidota; class Bacteroidia; order Chitinophagales; family Saprospiraceae; genus OLB9. Next base: position 73,996 of record JADKGF010000004.1, read on the forward strand.
ATAAGCCATCGCCTTACGAATTTCCTAAACTGAATTATTTTCCTCAAATGCCGCAATCAAGCGAGAATCCTGTAACAATTGAAGGCGCAGATTTAGGAAGACATTTATTTTACGACCCAATTTTGAGTAAAAACAAAGACATCTCTTGTGCATCATGTCATAGGCAAGAAATGGCATTCTCTGATGCTCCAAATGCTTTTACGAAAGGTAATGAAGGCATGCTGACCAATAGAAATACAATGCCTTTATTTAATCTCGCGTGGTATGCTGCACTATTTTGGGATGGAAGAGCATCGTCCATCGAAGACCAGGTCTATCATCCTGTCAGAGATCGGAACGAAATGAATATAGCCTGGACAGAAGCCGAAAATCGCATCAAAGCACTTGAATTTTATCAGCATAAATTCAGATTGGCATTTGGGATACAAGAAATAGATAGTGTCCTAATTTCCAAAGCTATTGGTCAATTTCTCAGAACATTGATATCAAATCAGTCAAAATATGATCGTGTTTTGGCGGGAAATGATAATCTCAACAAAGATGAATATGCTGGATTTGTGCTGGTGAACGACATGACAAAAGGTGACTGCCTGCATTGTCATACTACTGACGGAGATGCCTTAGGTACGACAGGAAAATTCAGCAATAATGGCTTGGACAATGTTAAAGATCCTAACTTGTACAATGACAAAGGGCTCGGTGGCTACACTTCCAAGGAAAATGATAATGGTAAGTTTAAAATTCCTTCATTGAGGAATGTAGCCATAACTGCGCCTTACATGCATGATGGTCGATTTGCCACACTTGAAGAAGTCCTTGATTTTTATAGTGGAGGCGTACAAAAAAGTGTAAACATTGACTCCAAATTGGGTCTTGCCCATCAAGGCGGCGTAAGACTTACGCCAATTGAAAAAAACCAAATTATTGCGTTTTTGAATACGCTGACTGACTCAATTTTCATTTCAAATCCCAAATACAGTAACCCATTTAAAAATTAAAAAGATTGTAATCAGGTGGAGTAAAATTGTCGATATGATATTACGTTCAATACTGACATACCAGAATTTACAATGCATCTTGATTTAAAAAGATTAAAATCAAAATAAATCATTCAAAATCAATGTCATGAATCATTGTCATAATGTTTGAAATATATAGAATTTAGCATTCGAAGCTGCCAACTTTTTTTCTTACCTTCATAGTTTAATATAAAATAGAATGCAACTTTGCTTACGTGTGTATTTTTTCGATAGCAATTATTGAATAAAATTCTTGATTGAATAAAATCGAACAAGTACAGACAGTTAATTAAGTATAACAAAACGAGATGGAATTTATTGATTATTACAAAGTTTTAGGATTGCCCAATACGGCTACCCAGGATGATATTAAAAAGGCGTATCGCAAATTGGCACGTAAATACCATCCTGATGTAAATCCCAATGCAGAAGAAGCCAAAAAGAGCTTTCAGCAGATAAATGAAGCCAACGAAGTACTTAGTGATCCAGAAAAACGTAAGAAATACGACCAATATGGCAAAGATTGGGAGCATGCTGAAGCTTATGAAGAAGCCAAAAAACAAAGGGCTCGTCAAGGCGACTTCGGTCAAAGTGATTTTGGTGGTGGTGGCAATTACCAACAGTATTCATCATCTGATTTTGGTGATGGTCAGGATTTTTCAGATTTCTTCAGTTCCATGTTCGGTGGTAGCAGAAACTCGAGTAGCCGTGCCACTCAATTTAGGGGTCAGGATTTTAATGCTACACTACAATTAACGGATAAGGATGTGTACACTACCCAAAAGCAAGTTCTGACTCTTAATGATAAAAAAATACGCATTACAATTCCTGCAGGTGTTGAAAACGGACAGACTATAAAAATAAAAGGACATGGTGGCGAAGGTGTAAATGGCGGCCCCAAAGGTGATTTATATATAACGTTCCAGATCACACCAGATGCGCAATTTAAACGCATAGGAGCCGATTTATATGCTACGCAAAACATAGACTTGTTCACTGCTGTACTTGGTGGTGATGCAGTAATCAACACTTTTATGGACAAAGTAAAACTAAAGGTGACAGCTGGCACCCAAAATGGTACTAAAGTGCGGTTAAAAGGGAAAGGATTTCCCAAATATAAAATTGATGGAGAATTTGGCGACTTATACATCACCTATAATGTAGTTGTTCCTACTGATCTATCCGAAGAACAAAAGGACCTGTTTATAAAACTTTCTAAATTGAAATGATATGAGAAATAGTGAATTGATAAGTATCAAAAAGATAATCATTCATCACAATTTAGATGAAACATTTATCGAAAATCTGGAATCATACCAACTCATCTCATTTGTTGAAGATGATACTGATAAATACCTGCCGGAAGAGCAGTTGCCAGTCTTAGAACAAATCATCAGGTTGCATTTCGATTTGAAAATAAATTTGGAAGGTATAGATGTCATCACACATATGATCCAAAGAATGGAAAATATGCAACAAACCATTCAACAATTAGAGAACAAATTGAAGTTGTATGAATAAAATGACACCGTATCTAGAAAATATGTGGTCTAGCCAATTCGTTTTATTAATTTCAGATTAGATGTCTAGATTGGATTTTCATATATTTAATCTAAACCTTAACACAATGAAAAAATGGATAACGGAATAATAAGTGAAGAATTCACAGCATTACGGGCTAAATTCAACACTTTAACAACCGATACAAATTTGGATGTTCATTTATGCTCGACAACTGCATAGAAATTTATTAGTCATTTAAAATTTCTACAACCACTTTTTCCTCTTCTCCCAAATCTTTTTCCATTTTCATTATGGTAAAGTCATTTTTCTGTGTACTTTTGCATCTTATTTATAAATAGTCTAAATTAAAATAAATAATGAAAGCAGTTTTAGTATTATCCTTTATATTCGTTGGTGTCTCAATATTTGCCCAACAAGCAACTTTGGATACACTCAAAGTAAACAATCTCGATCAAGTAACAATAGTAGGTGACAGAGCTAAATCCATTCCTGGCTCAGGTCAATATATCAGCATACGAAAACTTGAAAAACTCAACCAACCCAATGTAAACAATATACTGCGTGTCATCCCAGGTGTCAATATTAGAGATGAAGAAGGTTTTGGATTGAGACCCAATATCGGATTGAGAGGTACACCCGTAAATAGAAGTGCCAAAATCACGCTCATGGAAGACGGTATCCTCATCGCTCCGGCACCGTATGCGGATCCTTCTGCGTATTACTTCCCTACTTTCGCGCGTATGCAAGGTGTCGAAGTACTTAAAGGTAGTAGCCAAATAAAATATGGACCTTATACCATCGGTGGTGCTGTAAACTTACTTTCTACGGCTATACCTAGCGTTTTCAAAGGTTTTGCTCAGTTGTCGTATGGTAGTTTTGGTACCAATCAAGAGCGAATCTGGATAGGCGACGGTCGTAAAAATTTTGACTATGTTTTCGAAGTAAATCGTATAGCTAGTAATGGATTCAAAGTATTGGACAATGGTGGAAATACTGGCTTTGATAGACGAGATGTGATGGGAAAATTGCGTTGGCATACCGATGAAAATGCACGTATATCACAATCTGTCACCTTAAAATTACTAAATACAACGGAAGCAGGCAATGAAACATATTTAGGACTTACCTATGATGACTTTAAGGCAAATCCATTGAGAAGATATTCGGGTACCCAAAATGATTTTCTAGATTTGAAACACAATCATATTTCACTAAATCATACAATCATACCAACCAAAAATGTGACCATAAATACCACTGCATATTATTCTTATACCTTCAGAGATTGGGATCGTGCCAGCACCTTTGGCGGTAAAAGTATCAATAATATTTTGGCAGATCCCATTGCCAATCTCGACGGTTATGAAATCATGACTGGAAAGAAAAATGGAGATGTAGAAAGTCAAGCAAGCAATAGAACTTACTTTTCAAAAGGAGTGCAAACCAATGCCCAATATCTATTTTCGACGAATAAAATCAATCACAGAATTCAGTTAGGATTGCGGTATCACCTAGACCAAGCTGATCGATATGCCACCAGTTCTTCTAGTTTCATGATTGATGGAATTCTTGTCCAGACAGGCATTAGTTTCAAGGGAAACAAGGAAAATCAAATCAGAAATGCTAAAAGTTTTGCAACCTATCTAAGCTATGACTTGAGCTACAAAGGGCTAAAACTAAGCCCTGGCGTACGGTATGAAAAAATAAACTTTGATTTCCAAAATTACGGTAATGCAGATAATGCAAGGATCGGCACTGCACTTAAATCTGCGAAAAACGACATAGCAATCCTATTGCCTGGCTTAGGATTTAATTATGAATTCAATCCAAACATGAGCACATTTGGCGGCGTCCATAAGGGATTTTCGCCTCCGGGCATGCCTTCTGTGGCCAGCACGACAGGTCAAGCAAAAGCAGAAACATCAATCAATTATGAAGTTGGTTATCGCTATCACAGCAGTGGATTTAACGCGCAATTGGTCGGATTTATCAATAACTATGGAAATATTTTAGGTTCTGATAATGTGTCGGGTGGTGGTGCCGGTACAGGTGATATGTTTAATGCCGGACATGCAAAAATACAAGGACTAGAAATAGGTCTGGAGTATGACTTACTTCACAAAAAGACCATTGCTACAGGCCTAAAATTACCAATTAGCATTGCCTATACTTATACTGATGCTACATTCCAAGAAACATTTGTAAATGGCGGTGGTGACTGGGGCAGCGGAACCATCTATAAGCAGGATGTTATTCCATTTATTACACCGCACTTATTGACGACAAGCATAGGTATCGAAAACAAAAGATTTAATGCTACAATCATCGGGCGATATACGGGCCAAACAAGAACAAAACCTGGACAAGGTGCAATCATCGTCCCCACAGAAAATGTAAAGTATAATGATGTGAATGACATTGCAGGATTTTTGATTATAGATGTTTCTGCAAATTATAAATTTACTAAAAACTTTTCTCTATTTTCCACTATAATTAATGTTACAGACAGCAAATCTATTGTAGCTAATCTTCCGCAAGGTTATAGACCTAATATGCCTTTAAGTTTGAATTTTGGGTTGAAGGTGGATTTTTAGGATTATAAGTAGGCGGCATGTTATTTATTGGCATATTCATCTACTTAATTTTACCATTTCTAAGACTTTTATTTCAGTAAGATAATATGTTGTTTATAATTTTGCTATCTAAATCTATTGCAGTAAATTTGTAGTTTACATAACCAATCTGACTCAGATTTAGAAATTGTTTATCAAAAGTTAATGAATTAAAATAAAATATACCTAATAGTATTTATTAACATCTCTTATTACTTTAATTAAATTCCATGTTATTAAAAAATATAAAATTTTGCCGTTTTAAAGGACAAAAATACGAATGGTCAATAGAAGGAAAACCTTTAAAAAAAATTGATGGACAACCTGTAACATTTCAAGAAATCAACCTTATTGTTGGGAAGAATGCGACAGGTAAAAGTAAAACGATTAATACCATACGACAACTATCCGATTTATTGTCTGGGGATATTAAGTTGTCTCAATTGGTATATGGCACATCATTTTATGATTTATTGTTTGACTCCAATGGAAACGAAATTGCTTACTACTTGGAATTTGAAGAAGGAAAAGTGAAAAAAGAAATTCTTAAAATTAATGGGATTGAGAAACTTAAACGAGATAGTAAAGTAGGAGCTATGTATTATGAAAAGGCTCAAAAAAACTTAGAATTTGAAATGGAAGATGATAAACTTGCTGTTGCAAGAGTCGACAAGATCCAGCAGCCATATTTCGAATCGTTACAAAATTGGGGCAAGGCACTCAGTCATTATCGTTTTGGTGGACAACTTGGTAAGAACTCTTTTCTTCGTGATATAAACGCAATTAAAGAAGATAAAGAAATTGATTTAAAAGATAGTGATAAGGTTTCAGAAATTTTTTTCAGAGCAAAAAATACATTTGGGGAAAAATTCATAAATTCCATCATTTCTGATATGAAAAGAATTTCTTATAATATATGTAAAATAGAAGTGGATACTTTAAAGTTTTTTCCTGTTCCAGCCTTTGGCCTTAATGTTCAAGAAGTTGATATCGAAGATGTAACAGACCAAAAGAAATGTCACAAGGTATGTTTAGGGCTTTGTCCCTTCTTGTTCAGTTAAACTTTTCTTTATTAAGTAAAACTCCAAGTTGTATATTAATAGACGATATTGGGGAAGGTTTAGATTATGAAAGGTCAAAAAGCCTTATTGATTTGATTATTGAAAAAGTTAAAGGCTCACCTGTACAAGTCATTATGACAACTAATGATAGGTTTATAATGAATAATATACCGTTGGAATATTGGTCAGTTATACACCGTGTTCCAAAAAAATCTTTGTTTTATAATTATCAAAACTCAAAAGTAGTCTTTGATGATTTTAAGTTCACAGGGTTAAGCAATTTTGATTTCTTATCTACAGAGTTTTATTTTGAAGGATTTGAAATTGCAAGAGAACAACAATGAAAAAAATTGCTTTTTATGTTGAAGGACAAACAGAGCAGCTTTTTATCAATAAGTTGTTGATTGAGATTGCAGGACAAAAGAATATTGAAATAGAACTTCAACAATTTCAAGGAATTGGAAGACCGACTAAATCAATTTATCCGAAAACAACTGCACAACATCAAAATCCACAACATTTTGCCTTGATATTTGACTGTATGGGTGATGGTGGAGTTAAGCCAAGAATATTACAAGATTCAACTTCTTTATTTAATCAAGGTTTTAGTGAAATTGTTGGACTTATTGATTTTTACTCACCACCTAACCGTACAAAATTTTCTCTTGCAGATTTATCTAAGTTTGAAAATGAACTTCGTAATGGCACTTTACGAAACGGGAGTAGAATTACTCTACCATTGCCTAACGATACAAGTATCGTCATTGCAGTGCGTGAGATTGAAGATTGGTTTTTAGCCGAATGTAAACACTATCATTGCATTGATGCTTCCATAGTGCTTAACGCAGCACAATTATCCATATTAGGCTTCAATCCTTTTGTTGATGACTTAACACTTCGCAATACAACCGCAGCAGAAGATTTAAAAAGTGTCTATCAATTAGTAGGTAAAACCTACAATAAATCCAAATATAATATAGAAAGGACAGTTGATTGTTTGGATTTCATAAACTTATACTTTGAAATTAGTGGTAAAATTGCTAAACTTCATGAATTGATTGAAAAGATAAACAATTTCTTAACTTAAAAAAAGTTATTAAAAATGATTCTAAGTTGAATAGTAAAAATCACTATCCGATTAGAGACCCAATAAGACAATTTTCGTCATATCAGATCTTAAATATACCTTTGGTAATTATTTTGTAACAACACATCAAAAATAAACATCTAAGACCTTATATGCAACGACGAAAATTCATCAAAGACACAATAACTGGTTTGCCTATCGTAATTATAACACCTTCATTGTTATCGAGTTGTAATAATGAGGGTGATGGTCAGAAGGCAAACGGTAAAACAGTCATCATAGTAGGCGCAGTAATTTCAGGATTGGCTGCAGCCAAAAAGCTAAAAGAAAATGGCTTTAATGTTATCGTTTTGGAAGCGCAAAGTAAAGTCGGAGGTCGATTAAAAACGAATAGAAGCCTAGGTGTGGCTTTTGATGAAGGTGCAAGTTGGATCCACGGTACAGCAGGCAATCCGATCGCATCATTGGCACAACAGGCTGGAATGAATACGGCTTTTACCGATGATGAAAGTATTTTGGCATATGATCTTGGTGGTGTATTGCACAGTGATAGTAATTTTTCGGATACGGAAGATAAATTTTATTCAGTACTTGAAACATTAAAAAATAATGGAAGCTCAACCAAAAGTTTTGAAACAGTCTTCAACGAGTTATATCCCACATATTGCAATGATCGGCTTTGGAAGTTTTTCCTTTCTACCTACTTAACTTTTGATACTGGAGATTTAAATATGCTCTCGTCATTGTTGTATAATGAAGGAGAAGAATTCGGTGGCGAAGAACGCATCTCTGTAAATGGTTATGACACAATTCCAAGTTATCTGGCTATAGGATTGAATGTTCAACTTAACCAAAAAGTCACAAAAATCGACTATTCAAACACAAAGATTCTAGTAAGCCACAATGGAACAGTCACTGAAGCAGACTATGTCTTAGTCACGGTACCTCTTGGTGTTCTGAAGGCCAATAAAATTGATTTTGTACCTAGTTTGCCCAATACAAAACAAAACGCCATTCAAAAAGTAGGTGTTAATTGTGTAAACAAATTTCTATTGACTTGGGAAACAGCCTTTTGGGATGACGAACAATACATATGCTACACACCGGACATTAAAGATAAATTTAACTATTTTGTAAATGTCAAAAAATATCAACCAACTGTGAATGCGTTGATGACTTTTGCCTATGCAGACAAAGCAAGACAAACTGAAAATATGACTGATCAACAAATCATAGAAGAAATCATGACTCATCTTCGTGATATATATGGCAATAATATTCCGTATCCAAAGAATATCTTGAGAACAAAGTGGCAAACGAACGAGTATTCGTATGGATCTTATTCATACACAGCTGTTGGTACAGAAATGCGACACTTTGATGATTTAGCGGAAGAAATCGATGATAAAATATTTTTCGCTGGTGAGCATACTGAAATCGATTATTTTTCTACAGCTCATGGCGCCTATTTGAGTGGAATCAGAGAAGCTGATAAAATAATTGCGTTGTAAATTTAGTTATATCATGTCAAACATTTCCAAATAATTCCTTCAAAATATAATAAGATGGGCAATTTTGATCGCAAAAATCATTGGGAAAATATCTATAACACAAAGGAACTAAAAGATGTTAGCTGGTTTCAAGTTAGGCCCGAAACATCGCTAGATTTTTTCAAACAATTTAATGTACCTACCACTGCAAAAATCATTGACATCGGTGGTGGAGATAGCTTACTCGTGGACCATCTTTTAGATTTAGGATATCAAGATATTTCAGTGCTTGACATATCAGAATCAGCCATCGAACGGGCAAAAATCCGCCTTGGCCAAAAAGCAAATAATGTAAAATGGATAGTAGCAGATGCCGCTACTTTTGTACCTACTGAGCAATATGATTTCTGGCACGACCGAGCAGCATTTCATTTTTTGACAGAAGAAAATGAAATTTCAAATTATCTGGAGACGGCCCAAAAAAGTATAAACCCTAAAGGAATTCTAGTGATCGGTACATTCTCCGAACAAGGACCAAAAAAATGTAGTGGCATAGAAATCAAGCAATATTCAGAAACGTCCATGACAGATCGGCTGAAAATCTTCTTCGAAAAAATCAAATGTATTACTGTTGATCATATAACGCCGTTTGATACCATTCAGAATTTTGTATTTTGCAGTTTCAAAAAATTAAATACAGCCTAATCCGCATTCTAAAATAATGATTTGACTTCGCTTAATGAATGGTTGAAAACAATATAAGCATAAGAGAGCTTGCCAAGCTTTTTTTCAAACTAGGCGTGATTGGGTTTGGTGGCCCTGCAGCGCATATTGCTATGATGCAAGATGAAGTCGTCATAAAGAGAAGATGGCTAACTGACCAACATTTTCTGGATCTAATGGGTGCGACCAATTTAATTCCAGGACCAAATAGCACCGAGATGGCTATCCACATTGGACGTGAAAAAGGAGGATGGAAAGGCCTGATTGTGGCAGGCTTGTGTTTCATCATTCCTGCTGTATTTATCACGGGCATTTTTGCATGGTTGTACAAAAAATACGGGCAATTGCCTGAAATACAACCATTTGTTTACGGCATCAAGCCTGCCATCATTGCGATAATCCTAGGCGCTATATTTCCATTAGCCAAAAAATCATTTAAATCAGTGGAGTTAATCTTCCTAGCAATTTTGGTGTTAATTGGTGCATTTTGTAATATTAATGAAATATATTTGATGTTTGGTGCTGGCTTTTTGGCTTTGACGCTGACTTATATCCGCAGCCCAAAACCTCATGATATTCATAGCTTCGTGCCACTCGCTTTAGTACCATTCGGATCAACTTCCATCTTAGCGGCAAGCAATACCAAGATATTTTGGATATTTTTAAAAATCGGTTCTATCCTCTATGGAAGTGGTTATGTTTTGTTTGCATTTTTAGATGCCGAATTAGTCTCTACAGGCTTGCTCTCTAGACAACAATTAATCGATGCCATCGCAGTAGGTCAATTCACGCCAGGGCCGGTATTCTCATCCGTAACTTTTATTGGCTACCAAATCAATGGATGGGCAGGCGCCGTCATCTCAACTATGGCGATATTTCTTCCATCTTTTGTCTTTGTCGCCTTGCTAAATCCATTGGTCAAAAAAATGCGCAATTCTCAACTTTTCTCTACCTTTCTAGATGCAGTCAATATCGCTGCCGTGGCACTTATTGTTGCCATTTGTATCGAAATGGGCAAAGAAACGATTACAGAGTGGCGGACGATTTTAATTGCAATTGTAAGCATCATCTTTGCTTTGGCTACCGCAAACTCAATAGTGCATTCATTGTTTTGGGCGGCGCAGTTTTTGGTTGGTTGCTGAGTATGGTGTGAAATCAACTATCTTCAGTATAGTAAATAATCAGATTATTCCTTCAATATATTCTACACAGGTTTATTTTGACATTGAAAAACTTAAATTTTCAAATTGGTATAAAAACGTTATAAATTTCATAAAGAATTCAATATTTTTGTACATTATTATGATTAGTGGATTCAATTATTTTTAAAAAAATGTCTTATGAAAGTTATTCAACTCTTATTTATTCTCTTTCAATTTACTAATTGTTCAGTACAAAAATCAATATATGATGAAGATAGTTTACAAACTGAGCAAATTGAACTTTCAACTTTAGATATTAAACGAAAAGACCCAAACCCAGGAAAATGTTATAGGAGATTGAAATTTGAGGAAGGCGATATGGGTTGGTATGAATATTTTTGTAATGATGCGGAGCTGGAATTTAGTATTGCAGCAGATTGCCTAGAAAAATTAGGATACATATTAGAGGACCGTAAGCATTTTATGACAAAAGATGGCAGTGCTTTAATCGATTTTCAAAGGAAAAACAATATGGTTGAAGGCATATTTGATGAGGCCACTCTCTACTTACTAATACAAAAAACAAAATCCATCAAATAATTTCCACTTACAATCCCGCATTCCTTCTGAATGCACAGCCCAATTCCATAAAAGAATCTGTTTTGGCTATACCGGGTATTATATCTATCTGGTCGTAGAGTATCCGACGCATATGCTCATGGTTTTTTGCTACGATACGAATAAATAAAGTAAATGCGCCAGTGATGTAGTAACATTCGGTCACTTCAGGGATCGCTTTTAATGCTTCAATAATCCTTGCTGAATTATGATCTTTCTCTAATGTGATTCCCGTAAACGATGCCCAATCGTAGCCGATCTTCTTTTCATCGAGAATAGGTTTTATGCCTTTCAGAATGCCTTGTTCGGTCATTTTGGCTACGCGTTGATGGACCATCGTATTGGAAATACCGATTTCTTGCGCAATCAAAGAAAAAGCCATTCTACCATCACCTTCTAAGTGTTGAAGGATTTTCGTATCGTAAATATCCAGCTGCGGTAAAGGTAATTCATGATTCATATTGTGTTATTTTGACTTTATTTTACCAATAATAATTAAATATGACACAAATATATAAATAATTATGTCAAAATACACAATTCAATATAAATAATCGTACTTTTGCAACACATATAAAATGTACATCACCTTATTCAAAATAAAATCAACATGTCATCTACCACCACAACAGAATCTCCCAAAGTACAAGCGTTCATAGATAAAGAAGAAAAATACGGTGCACATAATTATCATCCTTTGCCGGTGGTTTTGACGCGTGGAGAAGGAATCTTTGTTTGGGATGTAGAAGGCAAGAAATATTTTGATTTTTTATCTGCATATTCCGCTGTAAACCAAGGTCATTGCCACCCAAAAATCATTCAGGCATTAAAAAATCAAGCTGAAACACTCACGCTCACATCTAGAGCATTTCACCATAATTTATTGGGCGAAGCAGAAGAGTTTATGGCTAAACTTTTTGGTTTTGACAAGGTACTGATGATGAACTCAGGTGTAGAAGCTGTAGAAACAGCCATGAAACTCACCAGAAAATGGGCTTATCAGGTAAAGGGAATTCCAGCAGATCAGGCTACCATTCTATTTGCATCCGACAATTTTCACGGACGGACTTTATCAGTCATTTCAGCATCCAATGATCCTACATCCAGAGTTGGTTTCGGCCCTTTTATGCCAAATATAGATCGTATAGCCTACAATAATTTGTTAGCATTGGAATCAGCCTTAAAGGCCAATCCAAATATTGCAGGATTCATCGTAGAGCCGATACAAGGAGAAGCTGGTGTTGTGGTACCTGATGAAGGATATTTGGATGGCGTAGCAGACCTATGTCACAAATACAATGTGCTTTTTGTCGCCGACGAAATCCAAACAGGAATAGCCCGCACAGGAAAAATGTTAGCTACCCAAGCCAAGCCAGACATCCTAATATTAGGGAAAGCGCTTTCAGGTGGCGTCTTGCCAGTGTCTGCAGTCTTGGCCGATGATGAGATCATGCTTACCATACGTCCGGGAGAGCACGGATCTACTTTTGGTGGCAATCCACTAGCTTGCGCTGTAGCTATGGAAGCACTTAAGGTTGTACTTGATGAAAATCTTGCAGAAAACGCAGAGAAAATGGGTATTCTCTTCAGAAATGGATTACAAAAAATAGCAGAAAAAAACAAACTTATCACCTTAGTACGTGGTAAAGGTTTGCTAAATGCGATCGTCATTGATTCTCATGAAGATTCACATCTTGCTTGGAATATTTGTCTCGAATTTAGGAATAATGGATTATTGGCAAAACCAACGCATGGCAATAAAATAAGGTTGGCGCCACCACTCGTCATTAATGAAGGGCAAATCCAAGAGGCTTTGGCTATAATTGAAAAATCATTGAATGCTTTTGTGTAGGTAGTATAACCAAATTACAATGGTTAGTTTTGTATTTTAATCAATGCAACTCATTTAACACATCCTTTTTCCTCAATCTGGCGATAGGTAATATACTACCATCTTTGAGGTGGATTTCGGTATGTGATTTCATATGATCTATTTCTTCCCTATTGACAAGATGCGAACGATGCAACCGCAAAAAACCATATTCAGCCAATAGCGTTTCGAACTCTTTTAATGTTTTTGCAGCCAAAAGTTTAGACTTATCTCTTAAGTAGATCCACGTATAATTGCTTTCGGCTTCACACCTTATGATATTTTCGACACCTAAAAAATGGGTTTTCTCCTGGGTAGGAATTGCCAATTTAGCGTCTTTTTTATCCTTTCGATGTATGTTTTGTAAAAAATTTTCATACCTCAACTTGCGCTCATTCTCTATCTCGACCTTGGTTAGATATTTTTGTACCGCAGCGACAAGTTCTTGTTGGACTATTGGTTTTAACAAGTAATCCAAAGCACTGAATTTGAATGCCTGTACCGCAAAATTGTCAAAGGCCGTGGTAAATATTATTTCTTTATCGGTTAGGTCTATTTTTTGCAACAATTCAAATCCTGTATAAGGTGGCATCATCACATCCAAAAAAATAAGCGATGGATGCGTAGAATTGATATGGTCGATAGCCTTATGAAAATCTGTTTGTATTTCGAGTTCAAAATTATTTGGCAGATATCTTTCTATCATGAGTTTGAGTGCCTTTGCGGCCAATATTTCGTCATCGACTATAAGTGCATTTATCATATGTTTAGTTTTATCGGGAATAAAATATCGACCCTTGTACCACTAGCATGCCCTTTTGCATCAAACATATCCATTATTTGAATGTTATTGAGCGTTTTTTGGCCTGAAATTATATTTAGTCTGTCCTCTATGAGTTTCATGCCCATCGATTTATGAAACTCCAGTTTTTGTTGTTGATCCTTGATTTGGTTGGAAAGATTTCGGCCAATGCCATTGTCAGAAATACTGCAAATGAATGACTCATCATTGACTTTCGTCATTATAATGCGAATAGTTTTTGCTCCTTCTTTTGATGAAAGACCATGTTTTATGCTATTTTCAATAAATGGTTGAATAATCATACTTGGTATCAACATGTCATCAATGTCATCCAAAGCATCATCAACTTCAATTTTATAAGTCAACTCATCTCCAAATCTCAGCGCTTCAATATCTAAGTATAATTGAATAATTTCTATTTCTTCACCCAAAGGAATCCACGGTGATTCAGAGGAATTGAGTACTAATCTCAGCAATTTTGAAAATTTTGAAATATACAAATTGGCAGTATCTACATCTTTATTAAATACAAAAAATTGAATAGAATTGAGCGCATTAAAGATAAAATGTGGATTCATCTGCGACCGTAAAGCCTTGATTTCCAAATCTGTAAGTTGTTGCTTTATTTTAGACTTCCGCTTAAGGTTATTGATATAACGTTTTACAAAATAATAAGATAATGCAATAAATCCAGCAAAGATTAAGGTATAAAACCACCATGTGGTATAAAAGGCTGGACTGATATTGATTGTAATTGTAGTTCCCGTATCGTACCAAATGTGGCCGTCTGCACTGGCTGATGCCGAGAAGACATAAGTGCCTGCCCTGAGTGTCGAAAATCTGATTGTATTTACACCATTTGACAGCTTCCACTCAGGATCTAGTCCTTTCATTCGATACTTATATTTTACACCTTGATTGGAATTGATAACTGGAGCTTTGAAACTGATTTCTATGTCATTTTGATCATAAGATAAGTCATAAGATTTATTTAACATCGTACTTTTACCGTTGATTTTGAAAGACGTAAAATGAACGATAAGTTTCTCCTTTGTAGTTATAAATTTTGATGGGTCAAAATAGGTAACACCATTGAATCCAGGAAAATATACCAATCCATCCGAAGACTCAAAAGCGTGACCATAGTTATATTTCTGGTTATGAATGTTATTGGATTTATTGTATAATTCAAACGACATTTTATCACGGTTCAATAGATATATTCCACTTGCCGTAGTTGTCCATATATTTCCAAGTCTATCTTTGTGCAGGTTATAAAACACTGCGTTTTTAATATCATCAAAAATATTTACCACACATGGTTTTTGGTCTTTAGTGATAGTGATTTCAATGATATTGTCTCCTACAGCCCAAAATGTGTCTTTTGTAACTTCAATCATCGAAAAATGTGACAATTTATTCCCATTCTCTTCTACTTTTACCTTGAATAATTCAGCCAGATTCTGGTCCGTAGCAATAAGTCCTTTGGGGCTCAAAAACCAAATTCTCTTTGACATATCCAAATATATAGAATTGGCACCCAAATTGGGATATCTTTTATCATGATGCAGGTAGATAGTTTCTGTCTTGCTGTCAAAGAAATAAACACTATCGGAACATGTAATCAAAAAAAGATTACCTGAAATTTTGCCAATTCTATTTTTAAACGACTCAAGAAAAGACTTTTTAATATTTGTATTTTGAAAATTTGGTGGTTTGAATGTTTCCAATTTCGGGTTAAAAATCCAAATATCCTTTTCACTTTGACAGACAAGGATCCTTTTATTATCCAGCACTTGGATACTACGCACAGAAAAATAATTCAGATAATTCGTAGCTCCAGGTTTAGGAAAGTACATTTTTGCAGTTCTTTTTTTAACATTCCAAACACCAAAACCATTGGTTGTAGCCACCCAAATATTGCCATAGGAATCTTCAGAAAATCCACGAATCGTATTGCTGGATTCTACGCTTTCTGGTTGATCATCATTATTAAAAGCAAAGTGTTTGAAACTTTTTTTGGGGTCGAGTAAGACATAAAGACCTTCATAACTATGCAAGTAACTTTGACCATAGGCTCCACAACTTATAGATTTATTTTCACTATTTTGTATAGAAACTTTTTTGTTCTGGTATAGTAATGATACTTTCTTGAAGCTATCATCATGTGTATCATACAAGTGATAACCTTTGAATGCGAGGGCTACTAACAAATATCGAGAATCCAGTTTACATATTCCACTTACAAAAAGTCCTTCGGATAAAAATTTCTGGTCAAATTGTTTTACGTTCAGTGGTTTGAGTGATTTTGATGTAATATCAGCAGAAATGGTGATATTACCGCCTTTTGAATGCCAAACTTGGTCCTTGTTTACTACAAAAATATGACGAGATGCAGGTACACTAATGGAATCTAATGCTTGACTTTTCAAATCTAATCTATAGGTTTTTTTACTTTTTGTATTGTGCCAATAAATAAAATGTTCGAACTTCTCAAATGTACTAAAATTGGAAAATTGATGACAGGGATGTACTAAAGAAAGTGACTGATTGAACTCATTGTACCTGAATATTCCCTTTTCACATAAAATAAGCAACTTGCCATCCAAATCAGTGGATAATCGCAGAAACCTACCCGTGACAGTTGAAGTCTGAATCTGCACCTTAAATCCTATATCATCATTTACATAATGAAAGATTTTCTCCCATTTCAATACAAATATTTGACCGCCATTGGCCTCTTCTATATCATACAGTCTTGATTTTATATATCCCAATTTATAATATTTTGTCTCAATACCATCATATTTTTGCACCATATCCGGTGTCATGATCCAATGGTAATTTTTGGAATCTTTGATTACTTCTGATATTTCACTTTGGATGATATTTTGCCCATTAGTCAGCCGGCCCAGTTCGTATTGTACTACCTGGCAATGGATCCTCATTGCAAAAAAGGACATGAATACAAACCATAAAATATTTTTAAAATCCAAAAGTTACATTTTATTGAAATAGCGAAAATACAATAATTTTGATTCGCACAATACAATATTTTTATATCAATAATACACTGACCAATTATTTGTCCTCCTCTTCCATTTTTTTAATCTTCTCCTTCAACAAATTGATGTCTTCCTGCTGCTTCATGATGATCGCCATCAGTTCTTCGGTACGATCCTTTTTAAATTCACTTTTTTCCTTATTGATTTGGTTTATAGCATCTATCATATAAGGAATAAGGCCTATATAATTGACGCTCTTATATCCATCTTGATTTGTTTTTACCAATTCAGGCATATAGGTCTCTACTTCTTGTGCCATGAGACCGGTCTGCATAGCAGGATCTTTATCTTCGGCTATC
Source organism: Saprospiraceae bacterium (assembly GCA_016717105.1). Lineage (GTDB taxonomy): Bacteria > Bacteroidota > Bacteroidia > Chitinophagales > Saprospiraceae > OLB9. The sequence goes on from JADKGF010000004.1 coordinate 91,308, forward strand.
CAATAATAATGGTATGCCTTTAGATGGTTCAACTTATTCATGGCATCTTTTATGGGTGTAATATCTTTTTTCAGTCGCCTATCGCTCGGCGCTGTCAAGGTGCCAGCGATGGTCATATTGCCTGTAGAGTACAAAGTCGCAGTTGTAGTGTTTGCGCTATTTCTAAATACAAAATCTGATCCCACTTTAAATGTCCTAAACTTCATATCCCCATCAAACAGCAAGGCACCGTAATCATCTGCGGTATTACTGTTATCAAGCCTGATCCCTTTGCCCCAGCCGCTCTCGCCACCACCGATGTGTAGCTGGTTAGTTGGTGCGTCAGTGCTTAGCCCTACTCTTCCATCCTTTCTTACGACCATGGCATTGGAATATTGATTGTTATCGCCATTACCAATAATAAATAATGGTGTGGTTGGAGTCACTGTAGTTTGCGGTGTTACAATGGGATCATTGTACATACCTATTGCAGTACATGCATAACCATTAGCATTTGTAGAGCTCCCCATGGCTGTGGAATAAACTCCATTAGCATCCGTCAATTGCCCCATGGCTGTAGAAGAAGCTCCATTAGCATTCGTCAAGCGCCCCATGGCTGTGGCATAATCTCCATTAGCTGTCGTTTTGTACCCCATGGCTGTGGAAAAATCTCCATTAGCTTCTGTAAATTCCCCCATGGCTGTGGAAAATTCTCCATTAGCGCTCGTAGTGAACCCCATGGCCGTGGAATTATCTCCATTAGCTTCTGTAAATTCCCCCATGGCTGTGGAAAAATCTCCAATAGCATCAGTATAGTACCCCATGGCTATGGAATTAGCTCCAATAGCGGCTGTAGAGTACCCCATGGCTGTGGAATAAGGTCCTTTAGCTTTTGTGTTATAGCCACTTGCAAAAGAATAATAACCTATACTATCTCTATTCCATATATTGTTGGCAACTCTCCAACTCTAAATGCCGCTTTCTCTGGATACCACATCATACGAGTACCTTGACCCTCAATCGGTGGCGGTATATTAGTACTAAATGTGACAGATAGCGGCCCTGTAAACACTACGCTGCTATCTGCAACATGGAGCCTAGCGGCAGGTATATTGGTACCGATGCCTATTCTGCCATCATTGCGTGCTACCATCACGTTTTTTCGATTTGCGTCACTAATACCATTTCCTATGATAAATAATGGTGTTGTGGCATTTATAATGTTTTGTGATGATACTATGGGTTCATTTAGTCTGCCTACTACCAAGGAGCCATAACCATTTCCTATATTACTTTCCCCCATGACGGTTGAGTAACGGCCATTAGCAGTATTTCCATATCCCATTGTAGTAGAAGAATTTCCATTAGAAACATTTTCATTCCCTGTAGCAAGCGAAGCATTGCCTCTTGCCTGTGTTAGCGAACCAAATACTGTGGCATAATGACCCGATGCTTCTGATTCCACTCCAAAAGCAACAGAATAATTTCCTTTTGCTTTGGTGCTTAGTCCACCTGCGATTGAATAATTACCTATACTATCTCTATCCCATGTATTATTAACTACTGTTCCAACCCTAAAAGCAGCTTTCTCAGGATACCACATCATACGAGTGCCGGCACCTTGGACTGGTGGGTTAGCTGGACTAGCTGGCAAAGAGGTTGGCCCTGTAAACACTACACTGCTATCTGCTACATGAAGTCTCGCAGCTGGCTGTGCAGTGCCTATCCCTACTCTATCGTTATTATTTATGACCAACGTATTGCTCAATGGTCGGCTGATGACCATACCACCGACAGGACCATGATTGTGATCGTAACCGAAGATCCAATTTTGTCCACTACCATGATTAAAAAACATCGAGGTATTGGTAGTAGGTGATGTATTATTGAAAATCAAGCTGTCACCGTCAATGCGGATATCACCATTTACATGCAGTTTTTGCAATGGATTGAGTGTACCGACTCCGACGTTCTGACTGAATAAAGCTGAATTTGCAATAAGCAATAATAAAAGGATTAATTTTAAGCTTTTCATGTTTATAAGATTATTATATGAAAATACATTTTAAAAATATGTTTTTGTTTTGATTAATATTTCATATCAATTAGATTCAAAAGTTTTATCAAGTTATTTCTCTTTTTTTTCCAAGTTTCTTATCATTTGTTTCAGCATATCGATCTCGTTTTTCAGCTCTTTGATTTGGTCAATATTGTCTTTATTGATTTGGTTTACAGCATCTATCACATAAGGAATAAGACCTATATAATTGACACTTTTATACCCTTCTTGATTTGTTTTTACCAATTCAGGCATATTGGCTTCTACGTCTTGTGCCATGAGTCCGGTCTGCATAGCAGGATCATTATCTTCGGCGTTCCAATAATAATGGTATGCCTTTAGATGGTTCAGCTTATCCATAGCATCTTTGATAGGTGTAATATCCTTTTTGAGCCTCCTATCACTATTTTGGGTAAGTGTACCTGCGATGGTCATGTTTCCTGTTGAGTACAAAGTTGCAGTAGTAGTGTTTGCGCTATTGCGAAATACAAAATCTGATTCATTCTTAAATGTCCTAAACTTCATATGCCCATCAAACAGCATAACACCATAATCATTGGCTGTACTGCTTTGATCAAGTCTAATCCCTTTGTCCCAGCCGCTCTCACCAGCACCTAAATGTAGCTGATTAGTTGGAGCATTTGTACCCAAACCTACTCTTCCATCTTTCCTTACTACCATAGCATTGGATCGATCTCCATAAGAGCTGTTACCATTTCCAATAATAAATAATGGTGTAGTAGGGGTCACTCCAGTTTGCGGTGTTACAATGGGATCATTGAACATACCTATTGCTGTACATGCAAAACCATTAGCTTCCGTCCAGATCCCCATGGCTGTGGAACTATATCCATTAGCATTGGTAGAGTTACCCATGGCTGTGGAAGCATCACCATTGGCATCGGGTCCGTACCCCATGGCTATGGAATAAACTCCAATTGCGTCTGTACCGTACCCCATGGCTGTGGAATAAGCTCCAATAGCATCCGTAAGGTACCCCATGGCCGTGGAAGCATTTCCATTGGCATCGGTAATGTAACCCATGGCTGTGGAATAAGGTCCCTTTGCTTTTGTGCTATAGCCACTTGCAAAAGAATAACGGCCGATACTATCTCTATCCCAAGAGTTATTTTCAGTCCAACCAACTCTAAAAGCAGCTTTCTCAGGATACCACATCAAGCGGCTACCTGTACCTTCTATTGGTGGTGGTATCGTAGTACTAGATGGCACAGATAATGGCCCCGTAAATACTACACTGCTATCTGCGACATGGAGCCTAGCGGCAGGTATATTGGTACCGATGCCTATTCTGCCATCATTGCGTGCTACCATCACGTTTTTTCGATTTCCATCGTTTGTACCATTTCCTATGATAAATAATGGTGTGGTAGGAGTCACTGCAGTTTGTGGTGTTACAATGGGTTCATTGTAATTACCAATTGTGGTACATGCATAACCATTGGCTTTTGTATATCTACCCATGGCTGTGGAATAATCTCCAGTAGCGTCTGTAGAGTACCCCATGGCTGTGGAAGCATCACCTATAGCGTCTGTAGAGTATCCCATTGCTGTGGAAATATATCCATTAGCTTCCGTATCGCGCCCCATGGCTGTGGAATAAGACCCTTTTGCTTTTGTGTTATAACCACTTGCAAAAGAATAATTACCTATACTATCTCTGTTCCATATATTGTTGGTTACTCTTCCAACTCTAAATGCCGCTTTGTCTGGATACCACATCATACGAGTGCCGGCACCTTGGATTGGTGGGTTACCAGCACTGGCTGGCAAAGTGGTTGGGCCCGTAAAAACCACACTACTATCTGCCACTTGAAGCCTTGCAGCTGGCTGTGCAGTGCCTATCCCTACTCTATCGTTGTTATTTATGACCAATGTATTGCTCAATGGTCGGCTGATGACCATGCCACCGACAGGACCATGATTGTGATCGTAACCGAAGATCCAATTTTGTCCACTACCATGATTAAAAAACATCGAGGTATTGGTAGTAGGTGATGTATTATTGAAAATCAAGCTGTCACCGTCAATGCGGATATCACCATTTACATGGAGTTTTTGCAATGGATTGAGTGTACCGACGCCGACGTTCTGTCCATATATGGTAGTATATGACATTAGAACAAAAAAACTGATTAATTTCAAGTGCTGCATGGTCGAATTGTTATTTGTTTATAAAATGTGCTAGTTATGTTGATAATAATATGACTTATTAGATTTGAGTTGAATATGTCAAAGTTTGATGATTTTTTTGTTGAAATTCCCTACCTTCAAGATATACATTCCTTGAGATAACATCGGAATGTATATTTCATTTTCACCAGTGTTCAGGTCTCCTTGGCCTACCATTTTCCCAGCCAAATCATACACCTTATATCGTTGCGGAAGATCGGAATAAATGGTAAAATGATCACCATAAAAGGGATTTGGATAGATATTGAACGTACTACTTAATGACAAGTCAGCACTTGATGACAAAAGATTACACTTATATTCTGTCCGGTAATGGGTCATGAAATTGTTTGCCGTAGGGCTCCACATAGAGTAATTATCATAGGCTATAATATCCCCATTGGTATTGTACTCATTGGTGACTCGTACAGCCAATACCCAATTTTGGTTTTCGACATTATAGTAATCGGTAGCAATCAACCTTAACTGATTGTCATAGACATTGACTCCTTTACTAGTAACTACCAAATTACTTCCCGAAGCTTCTGATGTAATATTATGATCTTCTATGCCTTGGTTATAGTAATAATGTGTCTGTTTTACAAGCTTGTAATTGTTGTTTTCCCATTTATACTGCTCTTTTAAGATGAGCAATTTATCGTTATCGTATTGATATGTTGTTTTCGTACTATTGACCAAAACACCATTAGAGCCGACTTGATAATTAGTGGTACTTAATTGATTATTAGAATTATAAGAAGCGGAAATTGCCCAAGATATTTGCCAAGTATTATTCTTCCAAGTTTCTACTTGATGTGCTATATTTTGACCAGCTTGGTTTTTAGTAGTTGTACTTCTATTCCAATTAACCCAAGTACCTGACTGCCATCTTTGAGTTATCTGAATGTACGTTAAATTATCATAGAAATAATTGAACTTATAAGCATTTACCCAAGCATTATTAACCCATTCATAGCCTAAGTATTCATTTCTTCTATTCTGCGAGTCATAAGTAATGGTAATTTTACTTGAAGGCTGCCATGCACCAGAGACATACTTATCTTTATATCCCGTTTCAATTTCATTAAAAGGTGTAAATGAAAAAAATTCTCTGGATAAAGGTACTTTTGAAGTAATATTTTCATAAGTGAATTCATATATCGTATCTATGCGGCAAGCACCAAGAACCGATGAATTGTAATTACTTTGGTCTATTTGCAGTCCGTACTCGTCTCCAGCAATAGATTGGTCTATGATGTCAAGAGTTTGATAGTCGGATGCAAATACATCTTGGCCCTTTTCTTGAGCATAAAGATGCGCCACAGTAAGTATGATGATAAGAATTAGGATTTTTGATTTCATTTGTTTATAATTTACTTTATTGATTTAGAGATGTGGTTTATTATATTTTTAATGTTGCTTTGATTGAAATTACATCAAAAATTTATTCACTATTTTTTAAAAAATTTGTTGGTAAAAAACTGACTTAAAGTTTTCAATTTTATAAAATCTGACTTGATATTTTCAAAGTTTGATTATTCTTTTACTTAAATTACCCACCTTCAATATATACATGCCTTGAGATAACATCGGAATGTATATTTCATTTTCACCAGTGTTCAAGTCTCCTTGGCCTACCATTTTTCCAGCCAAATTATACACCTTATATCGTTGCGGAAGATCAGTATAAATAGAAAAATGATCACCATAAAAAGGATTGGGGTAGATATTGATTGTACTTATATCAGTAGGTTCCACACCAGATGCTATAAGTGTACATCTATTTTCTTGTCTCGTATGGTTGAGATAGTCATTTGCAGCAGGACTCCAATTAGTAAAAATATCTCTAGCAATCGTAAAACCTTGGATATTATATTCGTACGTGCTTTTATTATCATTCAACCATTTTTCATTTTCCCAATTAAAATACTCATAATATAAAGTTTTTTGGGGAGCATCATATTTTGATATTACTTTTTGTAAATTTACCAGCATACCACTAGCGTTCGCTTGTGTTATGATTGATGAATCTTGTACATTTTGGCTCCAAAAATATTTCGTTTGTCTAAAAAATTGCCAAGTATTGTTGGCCCAAACATACCTATCATCTTGTTTTAGATTCTTATTAGTGTCATGTTTATAATCATTTTTTTCAGAATTTACCATAATCCCGTTTTTGTTAACTTGTACTATCCTTTGGATTAATAAATCCAAACTATTATAGGTAAAAGATCTTAAAAAATCTACTTTCCAAATCCCTCCTTTCCACTCTTCAGCTAACAGCAATACCATCTTTTTATTCGTATTGTAAGTAATAGTTTCCTTCCTATTATTTATCCAAGATCCCGATTCCCAATTTTGAGTTACATATGTTTCAATTAAATCCCCATAATCCTCTACCTTCCGGTTTGTATTTACCCATTCTCCATTTATGTAATTTTGGTATGTAATTTTCAAACCATGATCAGGATGAGCGTACTGAATACTTGAAGAGTATTCCCATGCACCATTTATCCAAATTGACCTTATATTTGCTGTTAGTCTTTGCTGACTATCGTAGGTGAAATCTCTTTTTTCTCTTCGGTCCCAAGTACCAAACAAATACCTATCGGTGAAAGACTCGACTGGATTATTAAATTCATTGTTTAAATAGATGTGTCTGTACTTTACAACCTTGGTATTAGGGTTTAAAAATTCATATTCATAAATTGTGTCTAGTGGGCATTCGTATGATAAGATTTGTTGGCTTGGGCTATTATTCCATATATCCAGCACATCATCTTTTTCTTCATTTGGGTTTGCATAAAGATGGTGATTAGGTGTACTTTGGGGTAATTTACTATTGTTATCTGACTGTGCTTTTAAGTTATACACAGCTGATGAAATAAACAGGATTAATACTTTTGTTTTCATGTGCTTATATTTTACTTTGTTGATTTAGAAAAATGATTTATTATTTACTTTATTAACTTTAATTAACAGCTAAAATTTATTCACTATTTTTTAAAAAATTTATTGGTAAAACACTGACCCGATGTTTTCAATTCTATAATATACAGACCTGTAGGCAAATAACCTACATTTATACGACCATCGTACAGACATCCAGACATGACAATCTGGTTTGTTGTATTCACGATTTTGTATATGTCAGTTTGCCCAGCATTTGAATAATATAACTCTAGCTGATCCTCGACTGGATTTGGAAAGACTCTAAACGCTTCATTTAGTTTTGACAAGCGTTTTATTACAATGGTTTTAGAGATTTGGGCAGAACCATCAAAATCCAAGCTTTTCAGTCTGTAATATTGTATTCTAGTAGGATGCTGGTCAGAGACTTGATACTTGCGTAATCCAGTGTTTTTATTTGGCTCAATAGCATCAACCATGGTCCAATTTATTCCATCAGCCGATGATTCCAATTCATACCGATAAAGGTTGACTTCGGAAGCTGTTTCCCATTCTAATACATTGACCAAACCATCTTCATAACCAGTAAATGATACCAACTCTATGGGCAATGCTGATCCTGATGTAGTTAATGTAAAGGATAAATCTGGCGAACTCTCTCCCCAATACCATGGCATGAGTCTGATGTAAAATGGCAGATTGTTTCTGGATCCAGCATTGTGGTGTTGTAGGCCATTGGCTAAGGTAAGAAGTACATGTTCTTCGTCTCCTTCAAAACCACTGTCACTACAGCCTTCAAAAATAAGTGTCTGACAATCTCCTGAATATACATATAAAGAAACATCAATATCTTGTGAAGGCATCACTGAGATGAGTAGAGACTCTCCATTTATATTGTCATTGTCGGTAATGACTTTATACCACAAATCTATGTAATTATTGGTGCGCCCACTACATGAAGGAATGGTAACTGCAGACTCTGTAATGTTAGTAAATGCACCCGTAATACTTCCAGGAATTCCATCCGAAAATAAGATCGCCCCATCACATTCATCATTGACCAATGGTGGCTCGTTTTCTGTAATACAGATATCAAAAGTGGTAGTTGAAATATTAACAACCTGATTGCCGAAAATACGCAAAAAATAGGTCTGTCCCACATTCAAATCTGTGAAGGTAAAATTATAAGCATTATTACAAAGGACATTGGTTAGATTGGGGCACGTGCCGGTCCACAATGAATATCTCAAAGCTGATGGATAGCCAACAACATTGTTAATATTAAGTGTCAAATTGCTAAATGTAGCCACAAAAGAAAACCATACATCATGATCCTCATACCCAGGGCAACTTGTTTCTTGTGATGAAAGTGTTGCCCCAACCAAACTTCCTGATTCCACCAAACAATTTTGAGCTCCATAAGGTGTAACTGTAATTGCAGTAGGCGCATCACAATCGTCATTGCCTATCGAATTCATAATGCAAAGATCAAATGTTGCAACTTGACCTCCAGTGTCAGTCTCTGAATAAACCCTAATATAGTAAGTATTTCCGGCTGTCAGATTAATCACATTGCCTGAAGAATAAAAACAAGTATTTGGGTGTAATGCAAGTGACCCACATGTATTTTCCCATACTGAAAATCTAAGCAACACTCCGCTATTATTCAATAATTGAACCACTACGGCATTATCATTCGGAACAAATGAAAACCATACATCATCATCTTCCTCGCCACTGCAAGCACTATCATTTATATTGGAAGGTGTGGCTCCTGATATAGTTCCTGCCGTCAAAAGTGTACATGTCAAGTCCGTGTTGATATTGGCTGTAATGGCATTTATACAATCATCATTTGGAGGTGGCGGCGCAGTTTTGATACATACATCAAAATTGATGAAATTGAATCTGTCACTTTCAGGCACATATACTTTAACAAAATATTCTTGTCCAATAGTAAGATTTAGGTATGTTATGTTTGGATAAGTGCTGCAGCTATTAGGTATATAACTCAAATTTCCACATGATCCTGTGTACATGGCATGAGCGTAGGATGTAGTTGTGCCTGTAATATTTAATAATTGAAAATAATGTACGGTACTTGTAGCAGTAAATCTAAACCATACATCATCATTATCATCATAACAACTACCAGTATTGACTCCTGTGGCACTCAGTGTTGTACCTGAAACAACATTTGTACAAACCAAGTCAGGATTTACTGGCAAAATAAAGGCATTGATACATTCATCATTAGCTGGTGGAGGAGGCGAAGTTCTTATGCAAATATCAAAATCTGTATTATGTAGCGAACTATTGGCTGTCCATACTCGGATCAAGTAAGTATTACCCACTGTTAGATTTGTTACTAATCTCTTTTTATTTGGACAACAGCTTAGTGCAACCATCACATCACAAGTAGATTGCCAAACAGAAAAATAAAGGTTTGATGTACTGCCGGTTATATTTGTTATTTCAATGCGATGTTCGGTCTGAGTCGCTACGAATGAAAACCATACATCATCGTCTGGTGTGCCTCCACATGTGTTATTCTGACTTGATGGCGTAGCATATTGGATCGTACCAGAAGTAAGCAAATTGCAATTCATATCGGGTTGATAGCCACAGAGACTGGATTGCTACATTCGTCATTGGATACTGCAGGTGGTGTTTTGATACAAACATCAAATGTAGTATTGGGTGCGCCGCCCGTAATGGATGAATAAACTCGGATAAAATACGTAGTTCCAATGGTTAGTCCATGGACTGCTGATGAAGAAGAATAAGAGCAAGAATTGGAATATAAAGTGAGACTCGGACAAGTACCAGTCCACACTGAATGATAAATTGATGTGGTATTTCCTACGATGTTTGACAATTCTATGTAATGCGTAGAATTTGTAGCTACGAATGAAAACCATACATCATCATCTTCAGAACCAGAACAGGATGCCTGACTTTGTGGTGAAGCAGTAGCTCCTAGTAACGTTCCACTCACCAAAGAAGTGCAGTTTAGGTCAACATTGATTGTCACAGGTAGTGCGTTTTCGCAATTGTCATTAGAAGGTTGACTAAAACCTATAATTCTACAAAGTAAAAGGCTACTAATTAATATAAGTTGTTTCATCTTTTTTGATTAAAAAAATTATTCTATATAATCTCCACAGGCACTTTCATAAGCTCGAATCCTGCCTCCTTTTCCACTTTTAAATCCAGGAAGAAATTTTATATAATTATCAGCTTTATACAAAACTGTAGAATTTAAGCCACCTCTTATTTCCTGTTGTGTATTTATAATATTGCTAGCTTCAAAGATTTTATGACCAGAAACATCACCAGTAAGAAAATAGTCAGATGAACAGGTACTATACAAATCACTTTTCCATACACCTCTGCCGAATGTTGATATATACAAGTTAGCTCCTTCTATTTCAATATCGGTAACTGGTACTATGGGTAAGCCATTATCAAAAGGAATCCATTCCGTTGAGCCATTCGCTAAGTAAAACATACCAAGATCACTACCTACATATGCATCTCCATTGCTAGATATTTCTATGGCATTCATAGGAATACCTGGCAAATTATATGTTTTATCAACCCATGTCACACCAGCATCTGTGGATTGGAGTACTCTGTCAGTAGATAAAAATCCACCATGTGTCCGCCATACTTGATTGTTGTTACTTGGGCCACAGCAATATCAGTTAATCTTTTTCATATGATCCAATCATTGTCCACGATATACCTAGATTATCACTTCTGAATATATTTCCTTCTTGAGAAAATGCAGAAGTGTCTCCTGCAGTATAAAATCGATTATTGTTTGATGCACATCGTTCTATTTCATGCATGCTGGATGATGAATTAACAGAAACATTTAAACCTCCAAAATTCAATGTTCTAAATGTACTATCAACATTAGAAAAGAGCAAAAATCCAGGTGAAGTATTGTGGATTCCTAATGGAGAAAAATAGCTATCTTTATAAACTGAATCTAGGTTATTTCCATTTCCAGTAAATCTGTAAATAATTTTGTTGATGGTTAAATACCCATTAAGGTCATCCGTATATTTAGCATCAAAACCATCTCCTTTAACTACATGATTCCATGCTGAATTTCCATTCTTAGATTTTATCCCATTGTCTTGCAACCCAATCATCTGATGAACATCACCAAGATAAGTAGTTGTCTCTAAATGATATATTTGTGATGCATTGATACTATTAGAAATATCTATCCATGTTAATCCATTATTTATACTCATCGAAATACCACCATCCGTAGCAACATAAACATAATTATTTAATGGATTGAAAACAATATCGTGAATATCATCATGGATAAATCCAGTTGAATTATCACACCCTGGATTGAAATTTGTAAAATTAACCCCATTATCGATGCTCCTAAATATTTTAATACCTCCAGCAAAACAATATTTTTATTTGTAGGGTGAATCGCAATTGCTAAGTCATATCCTGATTGGTTATTTTCAATATATCCATCACAGCATTTTGAATATAGTGCCTTTTCATCATTTTGCTGATATGATAATTCAGAAGTAATATAATTATATTTTTTGATGCAATTGTCAATGGTAACAGATGACTCACATTTATTTGTATAATTCTTTCCTTCAAAAATAAAAAAATGATAGGGAGCATCTGGTGTTACAGCGATTTCACTTCTAACTGTACTATCAATCGAAGTACTATTAATACTAACATATGTCTCCCCTAAATCATAGCTTATTATTGGAGAATTTGCACCTTTCGGAGTAAATAATATAATATCAAAATTAGCAGGACCGAATTCAATATCTGTTACAGCTTGATCGTAAATGGCTGTCCAAGAGCTACCCGCGTTGACGGTTTTGAATAGTCCATTAGTCGTGGCTGCAAATAATATATTTGCATCAGTGGGATGCTGAACCAATTTATAACCAGAGCATGAAGTCAAATTATTATTTGGATTATCAGGGTCAGGAAAAGGAGCACAATACGACCAATCATCTCCACCATTATTACTGACCGCTACGCCAAATCCACTATTCCTATATCCAGATTTGTATACAAAACCTCCATTGGCATCATCGCCGCTTCCTGTGAGAATAAAAATTTTATCAGGATTTGAATGACTAACCACGATGCCAGAGACAGCAGTAGACGGCAAATTATCTGTTTTTGCTACCCATGAATTGCCCCCGTTTATAGTTTTAAATAAGCCACCTCCAGGCGTACCAGCGTAAATAATATTTGCATTACTTGGGTGAAAAGCGAGCCTATCTACGCGCGCTAAGCCTCCTCCGTCAGATGTGCTTGGTCCTTCAAATGTCCAATTGCCAACTGAACTTCTTGTGTTTTTTACCATTTTTTCTTTGCAGCTCAGCAAAGGCTTGCCTTTGTTTTAATTTTACATCTATCACATTCCCTTTTTCATCTAGTCGATTGCGGTTATACCATGCCCATCTAGCCCATTTTTTTTCAGCAGATACGTTAGGTTTTTTTTTGTAATGGTCGTTGACAATTTCCATTATCTCCGTAAAATTACTTCTATTCCCGATTTTGTCAATTAAGTCCTTATCTTGCGAAAATCCAGAGTAACAAAATATCCAAAACAAGAAAATTTTAATTAATTTTGTCATTTTGTCAAAACTTTAATTTGGTTTGCTAATATTTTATTTTCTTTATCAAGCCTAATCATGTGCAGAGTAAGTTCTTCTATCTTTTCCACTAAAATTCGATTCATTTCACCCATTTGTATGCCATTATCTTTTATTTCTTTTGCCGATGGCATCTTAGGTAAATGTCTGTTTTGTGTATATATTCTTCTACATCCGACAGTTCCATCACTTCATATTCGTCTGTAATACCTAATCAGGCCAGTCAGCTTCTAAATCCACTCAAGCTCTTCACAAACCATTTGCCCCCTACGTTCACAATATATCCTGGAAGCTATTTCTGTAGTTCCAATCGAAATATTTCCAGAGTTATCAACATTAAGTCTATTAATACCTCCAGTTCTAATTACAAATTTGCCCAATGAATTCGATGCATTTGTGCCTATTCTAACATCATCACCAGCTAATTGTAAAAATCCTTTATCAACATTAACGTTTTGCATTTGGATAATAGGATCTACATTATCAATAACGATTTCATCAGATTTTATTTCTAAATCTCCACCTGTAGGCTGTAGGGTAAGTATATCATTTAAAGGATTTGATGATAAAATTGATTTATATTTTGCTTGCAAGGATGTATTGTCAATCTCTAAATAACTACCTGTATTTGCACCTATCTTTACATAGCTACCCAAGCCAGATGATATGGTATTTCCACCAGAAATTTGCAATTTGGTATTGGAAGACGGATTTGTAATGCCTATACCTACACTTTCTGTATTATTATTGTATATGCGATCACCATTTGCGTCCAAAAAGAAATTTCACCTATATTTCGCCATATCGTGCCATTAAATAGTTAAACTGATTGGTAGTTGTGTTATAAATACTTAAACCAAAGCAGGACTTGTTATTGCATTTCTGTTTGCTTCTGACATTCGTGGTGCAAGAAATCCTTTCGATGTACTATTTAGGTCTAACAATGCAGATTCGGCAGGAGTTGTATGCTACCAATTCCTACATTACCAATACTTGTAATTACCATTTTCTGAGCATCTTCAATATCGAATTTTAAGTATCCACCTGTATTACCTGCAGTAGTCCCAAGTCTCACATCATTATTATTTACACCAAAACTTCCTTTTAGAATGTTGGTATTGTTTCTAAATGTAATTTTAGGAAACTGGGTAACTGAATTTTCTATCGTTACATTTCTCCAAAAATATGCAATCTTTCTAATGGAGCAACATTTGACCCAATACCTACATTGAATGATACAGGATTATTGTACATATGACTTGTGCTGTAAAGCCAAGTGTTAGCTGATGAGGAAACTGGTAGCCATGTCGTATTTTGATAATAATAATACTTATTTTGATCTGTATTATAAATGAGTAAGCCATTAGCAGGTGATGGCATTGTAATCATTTGCTCATTAGTTAGTCTCGGAGCAAGTAGGCCTTTAGTCGTACTAGTAATATCCAAAATAGCTGATGCATGGGGTGTGTTAGTACCTATACCAACATTTTGAGCAATAATGCTTCTAATTCCCAAAAAAATAAAGAAAAAGGTTAATTTGAAATACATGGTAATCTAATTTTATTGAAAAATAATTGGTTTTACTTATTATTTGAATTAAGGGATTATGCGTAGCATCCATCGATGCTTCTAATTCACAAATGAACTTACAAAGCCGGTTATAATCATTGGTAATTTATATAAAATTCTGTCTCAATAAATATCATTAACTATCTCATTTCCAATATTATAATCATCAAGTTTTACATTTGCTTTAACAAAAGTAAGTACTTCAAATCCAAACTTGTGGTAGAATGAGTGAGCAACAATTTCATTTAGTGAATGACACGCATAGCCAACTTCAGCCTCAAATAAATGTATTTAGGAGTGTAATTTTTATTCTTTTACAACAGATTGAGATAACTGTTATACCAATAATTTATATAGTGTAGATTTGTAAAAACATAGTATCTCTTTTATACCCAGCCTAAAAATCTTCATCAAACTCAGTGGTTTTGACATTACCTTCGATATCATCAGTTGGGATTCCACTTTCGTACTTGCTGCAATCTATTTCAATCAATTCTTCTTCTGGTTTCATAAATACTGAGTTTTTCCCATATCCAAGGCGATTATCTGCTTCAAGTTTGGTAAGTAATTTTACAAAGTAAGGTCTGGCCATTACGGCACCTTGACCATTAGCCAAAGTATTAAATCGTATAAATTCCTGATCGCCGCCTACCCAAGTAGATATTACAATATCAGGTGTAAATCCTACAAACCAGCCATCCTTGTAGTCATTGGTTGTACCCGTTTTACCTGCAACCTGACTTTTGAACTTGGATTGTATAATTTCGGCCACATATCGAAGCATATCCACGATGACATAATTATAAGCTGGATTGATGGCTCTTTTCTGCTCTGGTACAGCCGTATATATGACTTTGCCATTTTTATCTTCGATTCGCGATACGAAAATTGGTTTTGTGACTATTCCATCATTTGCAAATGCAGTATAAGCACATGCCATATCCATTGCTGACAATTCAGGCGTTCCCAAGCAAATAGAAGGATATTCAGGTATCTTTTTTTTGTCTATGCCCAGATTACCTACCAGATTTTTTACACTTGCTACATTTCCTATTTCCTTCATCAAATACACAGAAACGGAGTTTTTAGATTCCTTCAATGCTTGGCGTAGTGTAAAAGTCTGTCCTGAAAATTTATTGTCCGAATTGGAAGGACACCAAGTACTCGACAAATGAAAATTTGGGTCATTGGCTTGGATGCACTGTTTGACGTCTTCTACCTTAAAACAAGGTGACATGGCATTTTCTATGATGGCAGTGCTATAAATAAAAGGTTTGAATGTAGATCCTACTTGCCTATTGGAATTCACGTGATCATACTGAAAATACTTATGGTTAATCCCGCCAACCCAAGCTAATATATTACCTGATTTAGGATCTACAGCTACAGATCCGAGTTGCATATGCTGCATATGATAGCGAATAGAATCCATTGGTGTCATCTCTACTACTTTCTCCCCAATCTCATTGTAGGCGAATACCCGCATTTTGGTTTTTGTATTAAAAGAAGTATTGACAACTTTTTGCATTTTGGTCCACTGAGACTTCAATTCTGGCCAATAATCACTTTCCAACACCGTAATACACTTGTCCATATCTGCCTGACTAATGGATTCTTTTTTTACTAATTTTTTGAGGTGACCAGGCGACTTTTCTTCATCAAACATCCTAAAAATATCGGTATCATTCAGACTGATTCCATCAAGACCATTATTTATATCTCCAAATATCTTGGTCATGTGTTTTGCACGAATCAACTTATAACGATCTGATTCCTTCATCATCTGGATCAGTTGCCTTTTCCTTACTTCGATTTTTTCTTTATCAGCTTTATATGACATAAAGTCTTTTCCTTTCCACACTTCAAAATATTTGGATTGTAAAGCTTGCATATGTTCATACATCGCGTCTTCTGCATATTTCTGAATACGTGTATCTATAGTGGTATAAATCTTTAATCCATCGGTGTAGAGATTATATTTGCTACCATCTGGTTTGCGATATGATTCTTCATCAAGGAGATTTTTCACCCATTTTGTCAATTCAGATCTGAAATAGGGCGCCAATCCATTGTGGTGCACTTCTCTTTTGAAATTATCAATATTAATGGCTTTGACCCTTTTATTTAAATAATCTTCTTCAGACAAGTATCCATTTCGCACCATTTGCTTAAGGACTACCGATCTACGATTATGGCTATTTTGTGGATTGATTTGTGGATTGTAAACACGAGGATTTTTGAGCATTCCTATCAATACCGCTGCTTCTTCTACAGAAAGTTGCTTTTGGTCTTTCCCAAAATAGGTCTTGGAAGCGGCACCAATACCAACGGCATCGTACAGAAAATCACTTTTATTGAGATACATCGCCAGAATTTCTTCTTTCGTGTACCGCTTTTCAAACTCAATGGCTATGACCCATTCTTTGAGCTTTTGCCATACTCTACGGATGAATGTTGGAGATCGCTGTGTGAAAAATAGCTTTGCAAGTTGTTGGGTAATCGTACTTGCACCACCTTTTTTACCTAGAAAAAATATAGCCCGTGCTGTACCTCGTGCATCGACGCCCGTATGTTTGAAAAATCTCTCATCTTCCGTAGCGATCAGTGCTTGTATCAGTTTTGGATTGATATCTTTATAGTCAAGCCACTCGCGGTTATATTTGAATATTTTACCAAAAACCTGATTATCTGATGATATAAATTGCGATGCTATCTCATATTTTGGATTTTCCAATTCTTCTGTATCGGGCAATAAAGCCTTAGAAATAAAGAGAAACAAAAGCGCAAATAATATCAAAGCGAATAGAATACCATATATGATAATCCTAAAATATCTATTGGAAAAAAATGAAGAATCTTGTTTATTTTTTGGATTTGACATGTAGGCAGAACGGACGTATTTTTAAAAAGTTAAAGATTATCCTGTTTTGATGAAGTAAATGGTAAATATATGATAATAAATCAATATTACATATCTATTGTTCAATAATATGACTACCTATTTGTCAATTGGTAACATCTATCTATGATTCCCACTTTAAAAAGCCGTCCTTTCATTCCATTTTACATGCTTAAATCTAATAAAAATTAGGCATAGTGAATTAGTATAAAACTATGTTGCGGTAGGAAACGATTACTTCTTGTAAAAGTATATTAATTAATCCTAGCAAGCATCCGAACAATCAACAAATGATGGTAAAAAATTCTTTATTTAGTCGTGATCGTGACCACCCGGATGTACATGTCCATGTGACAATTCACTTGGTGTCGCTGGTCTAACTTCTAAAATTTCACCTGTAAAATGCAGTGTATGCCCTGACATGGGATGATTAAAATCTACTACAATGCCTTCGGTTTTGACCTCTTGTATTACGCCCGAGTACGAACGTCCGTGCTGATCCTGCATAGACAATGGTGCGCCTGGAACCAGTTTTGAACGGTCTATTTCGCCATTTTCAGTTGTAAAATTTGACATAGGAATTTCTACCACAGCTTCGTCTTCATAGTCGCCATAAGCGTCCTCTGGTGTCAAGGTAAATGAAAAGGTATCACTGGCAATTTTGTCTTCCAAATGGCCTTCAAATGACGGCAACATCATGCCCACACCATATATAAATGTCATGGGTTCAGAACCATAAGTTTGTTCAATCATTTCGCCCGATGCATCATCTTCTGTTAACTTATAGTGCAATGTGACGACTTGATTTTTCTGAATTTTCATTATTATAAATTAAATATTTAAAAATATATTTCTATCTGACAATTAATTATTTAATACAAATACTCTATAGTCTCACCTTCATGACTAATAATGATAGATGGCGATGCCGAAGCAACCACTTTACCGATTATCTTGGCTTCGATTCCTAATTTTGACGCCAAGTCGATCATTGATTCAGCAGCATTTATATCTGGTGTATAACATTCCAATCTATGGCCCATATTAAACACCTGAAACATCTCTCTCATACTCAGTCCTGACTCTGCCTTGATCAGTTTGAATAATGGTGGAATATCAAACAACTGATCTTTGATGATCGAGACATCTGAAGGCATAAATTTGCTCACCTTGGTTTGTCCACCACCTGAGCAATGGATGAGCCCGTGGATGTTATGTCTATGATTTTGTATCAATGGTTTGAGCAGTGGCATATACGTCCTTGTCGGAGACAAAAGCAACTTTCCGATATTGATTTCATCATTTCCGATAGTAATCTTATCAGTAAGCCGCTTAGAACCAGTGTACACTACATCTTGGGGAATATTGGGATTGTACGATTCGGGATACTGCGAAGCATAAAATTTATCAAGGACATCATGCCTAGCAGACGTCAATCCATTGCTGCCCATTCCACCATTATATTCGGATTCATAGGCACTTTGACCATAAGATGAAAAACCAACGATGATGTCTCCTGGCTTGATTGCAATATTTATGACATCACTTCGCTTCAATCTTGCAAATGCCGTATAACCAACATCAATCGTACGCACGATATCGCCAACATCTGCCGTTTCGCCACCTGCTAATGTGATGCCTATACCGAAATCTCTCAACTTATCGAGGTAAGCTTGCGAATAATTTATGATGGTAGAAATCACTTCACCACTGATCAAAGACTTGTTGCGTCCGATTGTAGATGACAGGACAATATTGTCAATCGCACCAGTACAAGCCATATCATCGAGATTCATGACTATGGCATCTTCTACTATACCTTTCCAAACGTTGATATCACCAGTCTCTTTCCAATATAAATATGCTAGGCTTGTCTTGCTACCAGCAGTATCGGCGTGCATGATATTGCAATAATCTGCATCTCCAGCTGCGATGTCAGGTATTACTTTACAGAAAGCATTGGGAAACAAACCTTTATCCAATCCGCGAATAGCTTGGTGCACTTCATCTTTCGAAGCAGAAACACCTCGTTGATCATATTTTAGCTGGTTGTCTTGCATTGGTTATGTGTTTCCGCCTTCGGTTTGCGGTGCAAAATTAAGGATAAGTTATGGTCTATTTTAATAATATTGATCAAAAAGTTAAAATATCCCGATTTTAATGGTCAAGTTTTGTCCGTTTTTGTAGTAGAATGCCATATTTTATCCTTGTACATACAGCAAATACTTCTCTTCAAAATACGGCTCGTTAAAATATTTTGTGATTTGCACCGTTTCGCGGTATTCGAACTTGGGCAATAAATTCAACTCTTCACGCAAATCTCCTTTCAATGCAATCAGTCCGTTTGGGTACAGATTTTTTTGCGATGATGACAATACTTTTCGGCTCCACGGCAACAATTTATCAACCTTGGCCACAGCCCGTGTCACCACAAAATCGCATTTATCTTTCATTTCTTCCACACGGGCATGTTTGGTCGTTACATTAGTCAGATTTAATTCCTCGACGACAGCATTGATCACATGTAGCTTTTTATTGATACTATCCACCAAAAGAAACTGGCAATTGGGAAACAAAATAGCTAGTGGAATGCCCGGGAAGCCGCCACCTGTGCCTAAGTCTATGATTTTGGTACCATCTTTAAAGGTGATAAACTTGGCTATAGCAAGCGAATGTAAGATATGATGGGTATATAAATTGTCAATGTCCTTTCTGGAAATAACATTTATTTTTCATTCCATTCACGGTAAATAATATCCAGCGCCGCAAATTGTGCTTTTTGGGTGTCTGATAAATTAGGAAAATATTTAAGAATTATATCCAAATTAAAAAATTTAGGGTCAAAGATACAGTAATAATTGTACTCACAATAAACAATATCCTTGGCCATAGATAAAATATAAAAATGGCAGCTTATCTTTGGTGCATGAACAGAATATTGATCAGTTTACTATTTTTCTTGTTGGTTTTCCAATTGCCGCAAACGAATGCCCAGAACAAAGGCACCCAGATTTCGATCCTGACATGTGCGCCTGGTAAAGATATATATTCCATTTATGGTCATAATGCCATCAGAATACTCAATCCCGATGCAGGCACAGATTTGGTGTATAATTATGGTACTTTCGATTTCAAAACCAAAGGGTTTATCGTGAAATTCATGCGCGGCAAGCTTCCTTATGTGCTGGATGTGGCAGATTATGGACGATTTTTGGCTGAATATGACTATTTCGAAAGATCGGTAACTGAACAGGTTTTATCTTTGGATAGTGTACAAACGCAAAAAATCATCGCATATCTGGACAACAATATGTTGCCTGAAAATCGGACCTATAAGTACGACTTTTTTATGGACAACTGTGCCACTAGACTTCGCGACATCATAGAGAAAAATATAGCATCCTGCACGTGGAGCGAGATGCAATCGACCGAAAAATCATTCAGAGATATCATCAAAGAATATCAAAAAGGCATGCCATGGACAGATTTCGGTATCGACCTGATCATAGGCGCACCAGCAGATAGATTGGCCACGTATCGTGAAAAAACATTTATCCCAGATTATCTCGCTGTAGCCATCCAAGATGCCAAATGTGCATCGACACCAGGACAAAAACTCGAAGCAAGTCAACAAAAGATTCTCAATTTTGACAACGCATCAGGATCTATAAATTTTCTGCTGACACCTTATTTTCTATTTGGTTTGCTATTGTTTCTTGAGATCGTTTTCTTTTTTAACTTTTGGCAGCCAAAAGAAAGTTTGCTTGTAAAATATGATCATTTATGGTTGGGTTTGATTGCGATTTGTAGCCTACTTATGATATTTATGTGGTTTGGCACCGATCACATACCTACCAAAAACAACTGGAATGTACTCTGGGCAAGTCCGTTGCTCATCATGTGGTGGATCATGAATAAAGAAAACCCATATCGGAAAATTGTCTCTTACTTGATTATAGCTTTGCTAACCATTTCGATGATGAATGCCCTACCCCTTTTGCGCATTTTGCCACAATATTTCCATCCAGTGGTAGCCATTATTTCTTTAATTTTGATACTGAAAATTGTACGATTGACGTTTAGGTAAATTAGTGTTTGTGGAGTAAATTGCAGCAAGAAATTCTAAAAATTGGAGCCAAAAGCGCATTCCCAATTGAATTATTTAAAAATAAACAAAAATATTTGGTAATTTGTACATAAACATTTAGATTTGATAGTCCACAACTGTAATTTTTGAAGGAATGGCACAGTAAAAAGCCTTATGTATGAAATCTCACTTGCATCGGGAATTAAAACTGAGTTTGAGCTTGAGTTATTATTTATTATATTGGAATAGAATGTTCAACTTTTAAATGCTTTGATGCTTATACACCATGTTTATAAATAATTATTTTAGAATACTGGCAACATGTATTGCCAGTATTCTTATCATATCAAACGCAAGTGCTCAGACACAGAAGGGGAAAAGTATTAACCTAAATACCATTTTAGAAAGTTCTTGGGATGTATTTTATAGAATGTCAGGAGATGGTAATAGGATAGTTTTACAAGATATCGATATTACGAGAACTTTTATTTGGAAAAATAATAAATGGGAAGAACAAACTCCAATCAAAAATCAAAGATGGGATTATTTTACAATTTCAAATAATGGCTTGACACTTGCAGGTGCCCGTAAATCAGACATATCAGTATCAGGCTCTCCTACGAAACTCTTTGTATATGATTTTAAAGATGGGAGATGGCAAATTAGAGATGGCCTTGACGAAACGCTCCTAGACCGAATATATTTCAAAACATATCAATTTGTATTATCTGAAAATGGAACAAGAATATTTATTCTAAACTGTAATACTGAAAATCCGCAGGAACGAAATTTAAAAATACTAAATTATCAAAATGGTATTTGGAATGTTGAATTGTTCGAAACATTAGAAAATTTTAAATTTCAAATTGGTCTTCGTAGTTCTGATGGTACTACATTACTTATTAGGGAATTTTATGGAAATAAAATTAAAATTTACAAATTTATTGACAATAAATGGAAATCATATATACCAATTTTGATATTAAGTATAATGATTATTTCAGTAGAGCTATTTCATTAACTGCAAATGGAAATGAAATGAGTTGCATAAAGATAATTCATGATACGAATGGAATTGCCGAGAACTATATTAAAAAATATAAAATCATGGAATCTTCTATCAAAGAAATTTTTTCACAGAAAATAGATTTCAAATATGATGAATATTCCCGATTTTCTTCGGCAAAATTTATTTATTACAGGTAATGATATTAACTTTAATTGGGTGATAGAGTTAAGATTTTAAATTGACAAACAATCTGTATTCAGAAATTGAAAACAACCTAATAAATTCAGATTCTTCACTGATTTTTGGTGTGGGAAGATACATTTCAGATGACCTTAAAACTTTATCGATAGGTGTGAACCCAAAAGAAATAGCCTTTGGGCGATCTGAAATCAAGGTGTATGATATATCCAGTCTTTGTTCACTAGTTAGTGATTCCTCCTTGTCAAACAATATTAAAGTTTATCCAAATCCTACGACTGATATTCTTCAAATTGATGGTATAAATCTGCCTGTTCAACTTACTATCAGCAATGTGAATGGGCAAATAATCTTCCAGCAGGATTTAGAAAAAAACCAACTTGATTTAGATAAATACCCGTGTGGTATCTACTTTATTTCGCTCAAAAATGATCAAATATTTAAAACCTTCAAAATAGTCAAAATAGACTAATTTATTTATCAAAGCAAGGTAAGCCTAGACACCTAAATGTGACCATTTAAAAAAATAACTACAATTTTACTTCCAACTTGTAGAAATTGTTTTCAAAAACCTTAACTACTTTATTCCCACTTTCACACCTCGTTTTTAACGCCATATTAACCAACAAAAAGAAATTTTTAGCGAATTCTTAACGGTAATGATTTTCATGCTACCGTCTTTGATTTGTAAGGATTGATAAAATCCATTTTCTTTTTAAAATTTAAAAAATCAGTCATGAAAACCTTAAGAAAATTCCAACTTGCCGCAATATTCACAATATGTATTTTGAGCTTAAATGCACAGATTTCTGTAGGTGTAAAAACAGGTGTTAATTTTGCAGATACAAATATGGATGGCATCATCACCAGCCTACTTCCAGAGCAAACCGTTTATCCAGGATTTACGGCAGGTTTGATCGCAGAATTGCCTTTGAAAAATGGTTTTTCTTTCCGACCTGAACTCAATTATATCCAAAAAGGATTTATCACACAAGCCGATATTTATGACTTCGAATTATTGGGTATCGATATTCCAATAGGTGCAAAAGCGAAAACAAGATTTAACTATATCGAAATGCCATTGCTTTTCAAATATAGTATCGGTAATGAGTTAGCTAAGGTATATTTCATAGGTGGACCCAATGTAGCTTATGCAGCAAATGCACATATTCGACCTGTAGCCAATCTCTTCGTCAATATCAATTTACCAGCTGTAAACCTTAATTTGAATGACGATATTTACCAGCGATGGGAACTTTCAGGCACTATTGGTGCAGGTGGAGAGCTCAAGGCTGGAGCAGGCAAAATCTTTGCTGACGTCAGATATACACACGGCTTTACCAATATGTTGAGCAACCCGATCATTGAGATGAAAACAAAAAACCAAGGCTTCAATCTTTCAGCAGGATACGCCTATAATTTCTAAATTCCCAGCATCATTTTAATAATATCAAAGCCGAAGATTCCAAGGAGTTTCCGGCTTTTTTGTTTTTGATCAACATTTTTCAAATAATTTGCATTCTAACATTTGTATTTGAAAAAATGATACCGTCATTATTTCTAAATTTTCATATTCAAATTTAGATAATTCATATTATCTTTATATCTTTACAGTTTAAAATCAATTGTTTACACATGAGATTAAAACATAACTGTATTATTATAGCCTTTCTATATTGTTGGAGTAACCTACTTTCAGGTCAGCCAGTATTTACAAATAAAACTTCCACATTCAAAAAAAACATAGCTACCCGAAGTGTCCAACCAGGTGGCGTGATGGATATCGATGGTGATCTGGTAGACGACCTCGTTATTCTCGACAAAGGTACCATGCTAAAAACGGTAAAAAGTTATGGAAAATATTTTAAACTAGCCTTGCTCGATTCGATAAAAACAGTACCGACTACAGAATGGACACTCACTGCAGGAGATATCAATAACGACGGTAAGCTGGAAGTCATCACTGCTGGCGAATACAATCTGGCAAGCATGGTCACGCTCGACAGACAAAAACTCACAAAAAAATCACTTTATACTGGTGTGTATGCCCAAGGATCCAATACTGCGGATATCAACCAAGATGGCTGGCTCGACTACTTTTTGTGCAACGATGCAGGCCCAAATCTAATCTATATGAATGATGGTGCAGGCAATCTCCAAAGGGCTGAATTGATAGATTTTATGAAAAATGACCCATCAGATGGCTCTGGCAATTACAACAGTGAATGGATCGATGTCAATGGTGACTTTCTGCCTGATTTGAGTATAGCAAAATGCCGTGCCGGCGTAGATAATCCAAGTGATCCGCGTAGGGTAAACCGACTGTATATCAATCAAGGGAACAATAAATTTGAAGATATGGCACCTGCTTTTGGCATGAATAGTGGTGCACAATCTTGGGTAACTGCCTTTGGGGACCTTGACAATGACGGCGATCAAGATGCGCTAATAGTCAACCATTACTCTCCGCATCAGTTGATGGAGAATGTAGGCTCTACACATTTTGTCAATCGGCCATTGCCTGAAAATCACGCATCGTTTAGCTTTCAAGCTGTAATCAGAGACTTTGATAATGATGGATGGTTGGATATCATGTTGGCCGGAGTGGAAGGCAGTGCATTGCTTCACAACAAAAAGAATATGACCTTTGAACTGTATAAATACATCATCGGTCCAGCACAACCTAGGTCGATTACCTGCGGTGATTTTAATGATGACGGCTATCCAGATATTCATGCCCACATGGCTCTACCTATCAATGAAGTAGGCGAATTGGACGATCAGTTATGGCTTAATGAAGGTGGAAAGAATCAGTACATCAAGTTTAATCTCCAAGGAAATACATCCAACAAGTCTGCTATAGGAACACATCTGACATTGTATGGTAGTTGGGGCAAGCAGATTCGTTATGTCAAAGGTGGCGAAAGTTATGGTATTTTCAATTCGCTGCAACAAATTTTTGGTATCGGAAATGCTACTGAAGCCGATAGCATTGTAATCCATTGGCCATCAGGCAAAATAGAAAAATATAATCAACTTATTGCTGGAAAAACTTACTATATCCAAGAAGGAAAATGTATGACTGCACAAGTTGAGCTTTTCCAAGATCAGCTTATCGTAAAGGACAGCAATTTGACAATATCAGCGCCATCTGGTTGGCCATTCTACCTGTGGAGCACAGGAAATACGTCTGCAAGCATCTCATTACCAGATGGTTGCTATCATGTATCGATGACTGACCATGCAGGCTGTACCACCATTTCAAAACCCATTTCTCTTATCTCAGGATGTTTCCCAGCCGATGTAGATCTCTTACCGTATGGAGAAGAAATAAAATCTTGTACAGGAGACATCGTGACAATCCAAGCATCCACAGCAGCAACATACTTGTGGAACGATGGACGTACTACATCAGACTATACCAGTGATGAATCAGGATGGATTTCATTAATTGCAACAGATTATTGCGGCAATACTACATCTGATAGTCTGTACATGTCTTATCATTCGGTGGAAATTCAAGTTGCCGGAGATACCATAATGCAAGGAAATAGAGCAACACTTATTTCAAATAATCCAACCACACAATGGTTTACAGAAGACAATATCAAAGACCCAATCTTTGTAGGAGACACATTGATCACAGAGCCATTAGAAAAGACAACTATATTTAAGGCAAATGCCATAACAGTGATAGATAAAAAGATCGCCAATGTAGGAGAGACAATATTTCCTTCAAGCAATTTCTATGGCGCCAATACCACTACGGGAGCTATCCTGTTTAAAGTCGAACGTCCATGTATCATCCATTCTTTTACGGTCAATACAGATACAGAAGGAGATCGGTTAATTATCATTTTGAATGACAAAAAAGAAGTCATTTTCTCCAAAAAAGTATCTTTGATTGTCGGGTTTAATAGAATTGTAATGGATGCCAAAATGGAAATCGGCTCATACAGCATATCAACAGATGAATCGGTAAATGAAGCATCTTTGGGTTATAAATCACCACGATTGGTACGTTCTGCCACTAATGTCAAATATCCTTATGAATTGGCTAATGTCATCACATTGCTTTCGTCTAGCTTTGGTGCCGGATATTATATGTATTTTTATGATTGGGAAATTCATTACGACATTACAAGCTGCGAAAGTGAATTATTGGATGTGATAGCTTTGGTAGAACCTAGTGGAACTCACAACATCAATGCCAATCAAATAACCATCTATCCGAATCCGACTGAAGATATCTTAAATATCAAAGCAAATTTCCAGATAGACGACATTGAAATACGTACGGTTAATAATCAAAATTTGATAGTAAAATATACAAATCTATTGGCCATAAATATTTCAAATTTGCCAAGTGGATTGTACATAATTTCAATTAAGACCGATAAAGGTTGGATACATAAAAGATGGGCGAAAATGTAGGAATTTAATCTTTTATTTATAGACTTATTCAATAACTTTAAATTTCACAACAGTATTTTCTTGCGAACTATTATCTCTTTGCCCTAAAATATACAGGTATTGACCCAATAATATTTTTCGTTTTGGAAAGTAAATCTTGCCATCATTTACGGGTATTGAAATCCATTTTTTATTTTGTTCATCAAGAATAAAATATTCATTTCCGTTTTCTATGCAAATCAATTTGTCAGACTGTACAAAATTAAAAGTCGTTTTGCTTTCGGGCAAGGAAATATAAGGCAAAAATCGCAAAAAATCTAATGAAGAATTTATAATATTTTGCTTAACATTATCAATTATCCATATATCGTTATTCCTAACTTTTACACCCATTTTTAATCCTTGCGTAGCAATTTTATACAAGTTTATATAAGGATTCTGTTCATTATTTACATATAGATCCAGAATGTCTCCGTTCCAATTAGGATCTTCAAGCACATTGTTCTTTTGAAATCCGTAATCAATATCTTTGGGATGCGGATTATGAATGTTTCGAAGATACATACTCTTTATAATGTTAAAATTTTTGATAGCAGCTTCTTCTTTTTCTCGATCAAAAATTTCGTAAAGTAACTTACGTTCAAGGCTTTTGCTGTTGTAATGATACAATTTTATTCTATTGCCTGAATTACTCACTTCATTCTTTATCAAACTTTTATTATCAAAATATATTACATTACCTACTGTTTTTCTATACTCATACTGTGAAATTTCTTTTTGTTCGCTAATACTAAATGATGGTTTTAAGCGAAAATTAAATGGCAGGCATACCTTTGAACCAATAAGATAAAAAGATCCAGGAAGATGGCCTCGATTCATCATTGAGAAACTGTGATCGCCCTGAAAATTGTACTCTTCACCAATAAAAATCCCTAATGAATCGAAAAGTCTAATTGTTGTCTTGTTCCGGTCTGCAAACAAGGCAACAATATGATCTTCATAAAGACAAATGTCGGTGATGTGCTTCACTTGTCTATCAGTAATTTGAAGATTTGGCATCACTGTCAATTCATCCAAAATATATTCTTTGTTTTGCAATTTCAAAACAAATCGTAGTGGATAGTTTGGAAACAAAATCACAGTATCCAATGCTTCATAGGTCAAGTGTTTGATTATAATACGTCTTTGCCCTTCTGTGAATTTAGTCAAAAATACTTCACCATTTTCATCTGTAAGCATTGGATCATGCCCATCAATCAAAACTACAGCATCACGAATACCTACATTTTCATTATTGACGATTTTAAGCAAATGATCAAATTTCAGTTGACTGAAGGATTCATTACAAGAAATAATAAAAATAAGAAAAATAACTGCATTGAAAATTTTCATATTTCTGTGCATTATAGGTCATTCTAATCGTTTATAATACACTTCATAATCTTCAATAAGACTTTTTCTCCCTTGAACAAATAAATTGCCACCGACAACTGCTATAGATTCATAAAATACTATATCTAGTGCAATGCCATCAGAAATACTTCCTGCTCCAAAATCAATTTCACTTACCATAAAATCATTGTATCTTTCGTGAACATAATATAATTTTTTGGACAATTTGTCCTGAAGAACACAATAGCTTTTGCATTTTGAATTAAATATTTGATGGTCTAAGATTGTTTGTTTCAAGTCACCTATTGGGTTATAAAATTCTATCAACTTCTCATCAAAATTAAAAAAAACAAAACCTGAATCTAAGGCGAAGAAGTAATTGTCAGTATGGTTTTTGTGAAATATTACCTCCAAAAAATGACTATCAGCTTGTTGATTTCTTATAAACCTATTATTGCCTTCACTAGTAATTTCCATTGTTGAAACTTTTTTGCCATAATCAATAAAACCCAAGTCATGCTTATATGACTGTAGTCTTTGATTATGGATTACAGAAGTTATCAATGCAGACTTCCCTTCATTTAGGTTTACCAAAAAGTAGTGCTTTTCGAGGTCGTTCCATCGAGCTTTTTCGTAAATGAGTACATCTTCCTTTGAAGCCAAACAATGGCCAAATAAACTTTGATAATCTCTAAATGTCATTTTTTCAATCAAGGTTAATTGTTGATTTTCGAAAACTATTTTTATACATTCGTCATCAATATGCAGGAAAACTTCATTTTGACAATTTAATAAGATATTCATTTTCTTTACATGCGCAATTGGTATTTTTTTAACTGAAACACCATTACTGCGAAATATCTCCAATTCATAGTTCTTTTTAAATCCACTTTGTATCATACTTAACAAATATATTAAACTATCAGACGCTACAAATTTGATAGGTGCAAATTTTGGATTATTGATCATTCTGGCATTTCTATTGTCGGTAATTTCTATTTCCGCAATTAGGTTTTGGCTTGGCTCCAAGTAAATTACCTCTTTTAACTTGGAAACAATGGTTGTATCTGGTTTGTATCCAAGATAAAAAGTAATAATGGTATCTGCAGAATTCTTATACTCTAAGGTAAAGTTACCTTCTTCATTGGTATCCGCAACTAGATTAAGGCTAAGATTAAAAACTGTGGCAAACTGCAATTCTCTATTAGTCTTTCTATCCACAACAGTACCTCGAATTTCGTTCTTTAAAATTAAAGAACCTACTTGGCCAAAAGTAAAATTTGAAATATGGATTAGAATTAATAAAAACAAATACCGAGTCATTATCATTAATAATTTTCCATAAATATATGATCGGATTACTTACTGAACAACAAGAATATTGTTTTATGTCGTGAAGGTGACATGTTTTTATAATTTTTCTAATGCTGCATCCACTTCATCTCTCATCTTGGTTAGGCCCAATGCTTTCACTATGGTATCTACTTCAAATTCTTCAGTGTATGGACTTTTCAAATCCAATCTCTGGTCAAAAGTGATACTATAATATCTACCCAGATACAATGTAAAAGCGCCACCTTCGAGATCACCTTTTTTATACGCTTTGTATAGTGTTGTGAAATGTTTTTTAGAAGTTTCCTTACTTGGATTGTGGTGAATGATAAGCCAAGGAGTCATTGTTGCTACACTTGTATGCGTTTTGGATGATGGATGCCCGTATTTCGCCAAATAAGTTTCTATTTTTGCAAGATTTATTTCATCAAGGCTCATCATAGAGTCTCTATTAATAACATATTCGATGCTCCTATCTCCAGTTTTCTGCAATATATTAGCTCCTTCTTCCCTTATATTTTGATCTAAATTATAAATCCTTTCCAAATATTCAGACTGCTTTTTATATGTTGACAATTGATCGATTTCATTTTGATAATTTGTAAGATTTTTATCTTTGCAGCTGACGAGAAAGAAGAAAAAAGAATTGAGATGTACTTTATTTTAATCATTTTCAGGTCTGTTTTATTTGTTTATATTTTCAAAACCCTTTGAACTGCGTCAGTCATTAATTCACCACTTTTGAAATCCAAAAACTGCCTAGTCAAATGAATATTCAGACTATCAGATTTGGCAATTGTATACGTGTGTTTATTATTCCAAGGTAAGTTATTCCCATTGATGACAAGGTTATATCTTTCATAATTTTGACTTTCAATTCTAAAATAGTAGTAAGTATAATTTCCCACAAAATATTGCTTTGAATAAAAGTCCTTAAAAACATAATAACTTGGGGGCCCAGAAGCATCCATATATTTGTTTGATATGTTGTGTTAAAGACATTATCTGTGGGTTAATATACTTGTGAGATTTATAAACTTCAATCGTAGAATTATGTATGTTTGGTTCATAACAATCGATTCCAGAAATAGCATTTAACAAAACCGTCTTGTATGCTTGGTTTATAAAAATCGATTTCAGAAATAGCATGTAACAAGCCTTCTTTTCTAACTCTATCTTTTTCAGCTAAAAAAAATAATGAATTGGTTATAAAATTTAGCCATTTATCGTTCTCTTGTTTGAGTGCATTTGATCTTGATTGGATATATTTGGTTTTAGCATTTACCGTAGAATATTGAAGCCATAACAATCCACTTTGTATTAGCAATAAAAGCAATAGAAACTTGGTGAAAAAATTATTCCGCAACTTCATTAGAATTTATAAATGAAAATTTATCACAACGCCCTAATTTACTTTTCAATACTACAAATTGTACAGGTTTTTCAAAACAAAATGGATTTTCATGGATTTCCTCAATACCGTTTACCATAATGGAAGCGAAATTAGGGTTAATAAATATTGGCGTTAATACAATGTGGGAGGAGTCACCTTTGGTGGTTAATTCTCTAATGACAATATTCAATTTAGAATCGTAATTTTCTTCATCTGTGATTTCAAATTTCTCCATAAATTGATCAATGATATTGACACCTAAATCTCTATGATTACTACAATTTAAGTCAAAATCCCATCCCAATTTGTTTATCACTTTTTTCGCTTGTTGTGATAACGAATCGGCTTCATCCAAGGTTTTCACATTCACCATGCTTTCAATTACTGGTCGAATTTTATTCACTTTTTCATCTATAGTTTTTGAAATTTTAGAAACATCTTTAAGATCCGAAAAGCGATTGTCTAGTTCCCAATTGTAATCTTTGATGATTTCTTTGCATACTTTGTCAAGTTTGACTTCATAATTAACAAAATAAGTCAAAAGAACAAAAATTAATAAATTGATACCGATAAGAACCAGGTTACGTAACATTATTTCTTTTTAATTCGCAAGACATAATTTGTATATTATCACACACCTTCAAAATATCCTCAATGCTGATCGATAGTCCAGGCAATGTCTTCACAGGTATCACATCATCTTCCGAGAAGGCATTGAGACGTTGATATTTTCCATTTTCCAAAATATATACTTCAACAAAACGCATCTCGCCAAATACTATCCAATATTCGCCAACTCCAGCTTCTTCATAGACGCTGTATTTGTCTTTTGTATCTCGTTTTACATCTTTACCGGCTATGATTTCTATTACAAAATCGGGGACACCAAAAACGGCAGTTTCCTCTATGATGGTTGGGTCACAAATCACAAATATATCAGGCTGAACAACGGTTGTAGATTTGTTGCGTTTCTTGTTTGCAATAGGCAATACAACATCAGTAGGAGCGTGAAATATGTTACAAGTTTTATCTTTTAGTTTTGGAAGAAATGTACGCAAAATATTCATACTCACTTGCTGATGTTTTGTTTTGGGCGCTGGGCTCATCCGAAACAATTTGCCGCGGATGATTTCTACCATTTCTTCAAATTCAAATTTGAGATAATCGCCATAGGTATAAAGTTTATCATAATTCATGATAGGCTCCTTGGCTTCATTAATATCTGTGTCTTCTATATTTTTGTATTCCTTCATGATCACTTTTGAAAACAAATATAAAGTATTATTTTATAAATCTCACACACCTTCGAAAATATCTTCAATACTAATCGATAGTCCAGGCAATGTCTTCACAGGTATTACATCATCTTCAGAGAAGGCATTGAGACGTTGATATTTTCCTTCCTCCAAAATATATACTTCAACAAAACGCATCTCTCCAAATACAATCCAATATTCGCCAACTCCAGCTTCTTCATAGACGCTGTATTTGTCTTTTGTATCTCGTTTTACATCCTTACCGGCAATGATTTCTATAACAAAATCGGGGACACCAAAAACGGCAGTTTCTTCTATAATTTTTGGATCACAAATCACACAAATATCGGGCTGAACAACAGTCGTAGATTTGTTGCGTTTCTTGTTAGCAATAGGAAGTACGACGTCGATCGGCGCACTATACACTCTACAGCCTTTCCCACGAAGATTTTGGTGTAGCCGCGCGAATAAATTGCCACTAATTAATTGATGTTTCACTCTTGGCGCTGGGCTCATCCGAAACAACTTGCCGCGGATAATTTCTACCATTTCTTCAAATTCAAATTTGAGATAATCTCCATAAGTATAAAGTTTATCATAATTCATGATAGGCTCCTTGGCTTCATTAATATCTGTGTCTTCTATACTTTTGTATTCCTTCATGATCATTTTTGAAAACAAATATAACATATTATTTTATAAATCTCACACACCTTCAAAAATATCTTCAATACTAATCGATAGTCCAGGCAATGTCTTCACAGGTATCACATCATCTTCAGAGAAGGCATTGAGACGTTGATATTTTCCATTTTCCAAAATATAAACTTCAATAAAACGCATCTCTCCAAATACAATCCAATATTCACCAACACCAGCTTCTTCATAGACGCTGTATTTGTCTTTTGTATCTCGTT
The DNA here is from genome assembly GCA_016717105.1 of Saprospiraceae bacterium. GTDB lineage: Bacteria > Bacteroidota > Bacteroidia > Chitinophagales > Saprospiraceae > OLB9. The sequence goes on from JADKGF010000004.1 coordinate 124,577, forward strand.
TTACATCTTTACCAGCAATTATCTCTATTACAAAATCAGGAACGCCAAAGACAGCAGTTTCCTCTATAATTTTTGGATCACAAATCACACAAATATCGGGCTGAACAACGGTCGTAGATTTGCTGCGTTTTTGTTTTCGATTGGAAGTACAACATCAATTGGCGAATTGAAACATTACATTTTTGGTTTGTTAATTGATGGTGCAATCTGCCAAAAATATTGCCACTAATTAATTGATGTTTCACTCTTGGTGCTGGGCTCATCCGAAACAATTTGCCACGGATGATTTCTACCATTTCTTCAAATTCAAACTGTAGGTAATCAGCATAAGTGTAAATCCGATCATAATCTATGGATGGCTCTTTGAGTTCGTTGGATGTATTTTGTTCTTCTATTTTATAAGTTTTCATAAAAGAATGTTTTAATATGCAAATATATCGTATTATTTAAAATACCACAAACAAAAATAATTGAAATACAACTAATAATCCTTAAATGAAAAGGGCTTCAACATTGCACACTAAAATAAAAAAAGGTCCAGGCGGGGAGCCATGGACCTGTAATTAATAAACCAATCTCATTAAAAAGTTTATAAATAAAGACGAAAATCCAAAATTGAAATCAACATTGCTGTTGTACTATCCCCAAACTATCGGGATTATTTCTACAGGATTCTATCTATTTCAGGTTGTGAAAACTAAATATTACTTCTTAACGAACGATCGGTTGGTCGGTCTTCAGTTGATTGTTCTAAATGAGATAAAATTCGAAAATGTCAGGGGGAAAGTGATGAGAATCTATAAAATCCTCATCACTTTTTATCTTTAATCTACATTGTCATATAGAAATGAATTGTTTGATACGAAGATGTTATTTTCATCATCCATATTTACCATATATGTTGAATTATGTTTACCATTAGCTTTATTGGTTTCATCCAACATTACATTCCTTCGTGCATAAGCAGGTACATTTTCCATATCGGCTATGATTTTTGGATTGTCCAATGGCTTACTATTTGTCTTGCGAAGATATTCCCGACGTGCTGCGTCTGCTTCACTTTTTTTCTTAAGCTCTTCGGTAAGATGTCCTCTTTTATTCACAAAAGGATCTTCAGATTTCACACCCAACATATTGATGGTTTTTTTGACATCATCGGTATCGAAATCTACCACATTTTCAGCGAAAGCTGTGTCAAAATCAAAAACCGTGTAGTCTTCCTCCACAATTTCATTGACTCTTTCACTTTCAAGTGATACCTTCACTTTCTCTGGCGCTACTTCTTTGCGCTTTGTCCCTCCTTCTCTAAATCCAGTAGCTATCAAGGTAATCATGATCTTTTCACCAAGGGACTCATCTTTACAATTTCCCCAGATAAGGTCTGTACCGTAACCAGCTTCTTCTTGCACATGCTCTGTGATTTCACCTATTTCGTCCATGGTGACTTCCTTGGTACCTGATGTAATATTGAGCAAGATGTGCTGTGCACCTCTGATGTCATTATCTTCCAACAATGGTGATGCCAAAGCCAGATTGATTGCCTTGCGCGCTCTGTCGTCACCGTCAGCCATGGCACTACCCATGATTGCAACGCCACTATTGCGCATGACCGTGTTGACATCCTCAAAATCCACATTGATGTAACCAGGTACCGTAATAATTTCAGCTATACCTTTGGCTGCTGTAGTAAGTATATCATCTGCTTGACCAAATGCCGCTGATAATGCAAGATTGCCATGGATCATTTTCATCTTGTCATTACTGATCACAAGGATAGAATCCACATTTTTCTTCAATTGCTCAAGACCTTCATGTGCTTGCCTTTGTCTTCTCAGTCCTTCAAACTTGAATGGTAAAGTTACTATGGCTACCGTAAGGATTTCCATTTCTTTGGCTACCTTGGCTATGATTGGAGCTGCTCCAGTACCTGTTCCTCCGCCCATTCCGGCCGTAATAAAAAGCATTTTGGTGCCATCACTCAACCATTTGCGAATGTCTTCTATTGACTCTATACAAGATTGTTTTCCGACTTCTGGCATACTGCCGGCACCACGACCTTCAGTAAGGTTTGGCCCTAAGGCAATACGTACAGGCACAGGATTGTTTTCCATCGCTTGTGCATCGGTATTGCAGATCGCAAAATCCACACCTGTAATACCTTGTCTGAACATATGTCCTACGGCATTACCGCCGCCACCACCTACACCCACAACTTTGATGATGGATTTTTGATTTGTTGGTATATCAAATTTCATTTCTCTTAATTTCTGTTGTTAAATAATAGGTTAGAATTCGGAATCTGGTACAGTCTTAAAAAAATCTTTGGTCAGGGTAAACAACTTGTTGAAAATCCCTTTTCTTACCTTGTTCAACCACTTCTTCATCTTCCTCCTCATCCTTCTTCTTGTTTAGGTGTTTGCTTAGTAGTATTATTGTTTAAAGGCGGATAATAAGATTCTGCAAATCGAGGCTCTTCAGTGATCTTTTTGAACTCTTCAACATAATTGGTTTTATCACCAAAATTATCTATTGTATGCTTGAGCAATCCTACCGCTGTAGCGAAAATCGGACTTGCCAACTGCGATGAATATCCATGAGCCAAGTGTTCAATTGGTTGTCCAACTCTGGTTGGCAATCCTGTATGATATTCAGCAAGCAAGTCGATATGTTTTAGCAAAGATCCACCACCTGTAAGTACCATACCTGCTGAGCTTGTTGTCATATCCAGATCGACGGATTTCCCACAATACATAATCAAATATCTCTTCTACCCTAGCCTGAATGATTCTTGCCAGATTCTTTTCGGAAATCTCTTTATGATCTCTACCTTTAAATCCAGGTATAGTAATGATTCTATTATCTACGATTTCATCAGCCATCGCAGAGCCAAATTTCACTTTCAGTTTTTCGGCTTGCTCATTCATCACCGTACAGCCTTCGCGAATATCCTTTGTGATGACATTACCTCCAAACGGGATTACACAAGTGTGACGGATAATGCCGTCTTTGAAGATCGTAATATCTGTGGTGCCGCCGCCTATATCTACCAAGGCAATACCGGCTTCTTTTTCTTCACTGCTCAAGACAGATGCTGCGGATGCAATAGGCTCCAAAGTCACGTCAGCTACTTCAAGTCCAGCTTTTTCTACACATCGCAAGATGTTTCTGCTTGCTGATATCTGTCCAGTGATGATGTGGAAATTTGCTTCCAATCTCACGCCAGACATTCCTATCGGATCGAAAATATCCTGCTCATCATCCACCGTATATTCTTGTGGCACAACATGCAATATCTTATCACCTGGTGGCAAAACTAACTTATACATGTCTTTGATCAGTTTGTCAATATCATCCTGATTTATCTCAGTATTGGAGTCATGTCTAACCAATAATCCATGATGATGAAGGCTCTTGATATGCTGGCCAGCGATGCCCACATGGACAACTCTGAATTTGCAATGCGCATTTCGTTCAGCTATATCCACGGCTTCTCTGATGGCTTTTACCGTCTTGTCGATATTAGACACCACACCTCTGGATACACCTTCTGATCTGACAACACCCATACCAACAATCTCCAGTTTACCATACTCGTTGAGCTGGCCTGCAATTGCACATACCTTGGTGGTACCAATGTCCAGCGCAACTGCTGTGTTTTTTATTTTTAACTGATCGTTCATAGTACAAATTATTTAATTTTGAATACTTTACTTATTATCTTTTTTTATTAATTGAGCGGTTAATGTATCTCTAAGAATCGGCTTTATTTTGGCAGCATGTTCAGGATTGGCCAGCATGCCTCTCACTTGATGTGAATACTTCAGATTGAGTGATTTGTACCTGCTCCAGCCTAACTTGGGCATACCATCTCTATAAAATATCTTCAAGTTGTCAAATTTAGCTTGAATATCACTAGCATCACCAAATATCAACTTTTCTCTTCCCAACTTAGGTATCAACACAATGTCACCAATACTATCATGCTCCACATGAGCTTGCTCTATCAATGCAGTAAGAAATGGATCCTTTGCTACGTACTTCATGATATCAAAAACCTGTTTCAACTTTGATGGTCGGTCAGATTTTGTGTTTACCAAACTAAATGTATCCCTTATACCAGTAACCAAGGGCACTCTCACAGCACTTCCTCTTGTCACAGGCACTTGTTTGCCATTCTCATCCAAATAATATTCGCCTCCTTCTTCTTCTATAACCCGAATGATCGGCTTTTTCTGGATTATATGGGCATGAAGTCTGTTCTTGGAATCAAAATACAGGTCTGCCCTTTGTATCCTTTTATCTTTATTGAGCTTTGCTTCCAATTTTCGCAAATTCAATGATTTGATATTGGCTTTTGTAATGGTCTTTCCTGCGGCAAGTTGCAAAATTTGTTTGATTTCCTTTTCAGAAATGAGCTGTTCGCCATCATTAATCTTTTCAATTTCAACTACTAAAGTCTTTACTTCAGCATTGGATTTTCGCATGATAGAAAAGAAAAGCAGGGCCGATATCCCGGCAATCAGTGTCAGCCATATCATGGCGTCTCTGACCCTTTTCATATTTAATTTTCTATCGCTCATTTTATTTTATTTATAAAGCTCTTTGATCTTGGGAACAAAAGTGTCAATATCACCTGCACCCAAGGTCATTAAAATTTCAAGATTATATGCTTTTAATGTGTCCATCAATGTTTCCTTGGTGACCAATTTTTTGTTTGGGTTTTTCATTCTGTTGAAAATGCTTTCAGATGTTACACCTTCGATTGGCAACTCTCGAGCTGGGTAGATATCCATCAATATGATCTCATCCAATTTGTCCAACTCTGACGCGAATCCATCTACAAAATCCCTAGTCCGCGAATAAAGATGCGGCTGAAAAATACCTGTCAATTTCCTTCCCGGAAAAAGTGTTCTGGCTGCATCGATTGCCACTTTTAGTTCACTAGGATGATGTGCATAATCGTCTATAAAAACCAAATCTTCTCTATCAATGATTCTTTCGAATCTACGCTGAATTCCTTTGAAACCAGCTAATGCTTTTTTTATATCATCAGGTGCCACTTTGTTCAACAGTCCGACTGTGATAGCGACACATGCATTTTCGAGATTATGTTTGCCAGGCATACTCATCACTATATCTTTAATCTCCTGCCCTACGCCTTGATAATCAAACACATACTTCCCTTGGTCGATTCTGATTCTGGTCATTTTTATTTGGACATTGCCGGTACCATATTCCAAAACAGAAACGCCTCTTTTGGTTAGTTCCATCAATTCATTGATTTTGAATTGGTCCAACAATCCTTCTTTTATAATCAGAAAACCGTTGTCTCTGATTTTGGCAGCGTAAGATTTAAATCCTTCGATCATCACTTTACTATCTCCATAGATATCTAGATGATCTGCATCCATCGATGAGATAGAAGCGATAAATGGATTCAATCTTAAAAACGAACGATCGTATTCATCCGCTTCTAACACAACTACTTCACTTTTACCAATTAGGAAATTGCTATTGTAATCTACCGCAATTCCACCCAAAAATGCCGATACATCAATGCCTCCTACTTTCAAAACATGAGTCGTCATAGCACTCGTTGTCGTTTTGCCATGCGTTCCAGCTATTCCTACCGAAATCTTATCATTGCTAATCAAACCAAGTGCTTCGGATCGCTTCATCATCGGAATTCCTGAGTTCAAAAGATGGTTGTAACCTTTATGATCCTTAGGAATTGCAGGCGTATAAATAATCAAATCAATATCTGTTGGGATAACAGATATTTCATCATGATAATGAATATTCATACCTTCATCCGACAAATGTTGGGTCAGGACAGTTTCTGTTTTATCGTAGCCTGATACCTTTTTGCCTTGAGCAATAAAATATCTTGCAATGGCACTCATACCGATGCCACCGATTCCGATAAAATACACATGACTGACCTCATTCAACTTCATGTTCCTTTCTTTGCACATATCTTCAAAATTTCAGCTGCAATCTGCTTTGCGGCCTCAGGTTTGGCAAAATACTTTATGTTACTCTCCAAACCATTTTTCTTTACTTCATCATTCAAAAGCGACTGGATCTCTGATATCAATTCCTCTTTTGCATTCACATCTTTCACCAAAACCGCAGCACCTTTATTTACAAGAGACATGGCATTGACAGTTTGATGATCTTCGGCAACATTGGGAGATGGAATAAGGATCGACGCTTTACCGAGAATTGCCAACTCCGAAATAGTCAAAGCACCTGCACGACAGACAACGATATCTGCTGCACTGTAAGCAATATCCATATCTTCAATGAATGATAAAATTTTGATGTTGTCTTTTCCTGAAAGTGGACCATTGACATATTCGTCATAATATATTTTGCCCACTTGCCAGATAATGTTCACATCACGCATCTCAAGCAAGGCGTCTGCGTTGGCAAGAACGGCTTCATTGATCGTTCTTGCCCCGAGACTTCCACCAAAAATTAAAACAGTTTTCTTATTTTGGTCTAACCCTAGTGTATTTCTTGCTTTCGCTGCATTTATCTTTTTGTCCAATATGTCTTTACGTACTGGATTTCCTGTAAAAATTATTTTGTCTTTCGGAAAGAATCGTTCCAAGCCATCATAAGCTACACAAACTGCGCTTGCCTTAGATGCCAATATTCTGTTAGTCACACCCGCAAAGGAATTTTGTTCCTGCAAGACGGTAGGAATATTCATCGAATTAGCAATCTTTAAAACAGGACCACTCGCATATCCGCCAACACCTACAGCAACATCCGGCCTGAATTTTCTTACGACCATGAAAGCTTTGAACATGCTCGCTGCTAACTTGAACGGGAAACTTAGATTCCTCAAACTTAGCTTACGCTGAAAACCTGAAATATTCAATCCTATTATTTTATATCCCGCTTTCGGGACTTTTTCCATTTCTATTTTGCCATTAGCACCTACGAAAAGAATCTCTGTTTCGGGTGCTGCAACTTTTACTGCATCCGCAATCGCAATGGCCGGAAAAACATGGCCACCTGTACCGCCTCCACTAATGATCACTCGTGCCATCCAATTCCATTTTTTCTAACTGTTTCTTCTCCTCATACGCTTGCTCTACATAACGGCTCACACTTAGGATGATCCCAAAAGACAAACAAGTGAACAAAAATGAAGTACCACCCATACTGATCATTGGCAATGTAAGTCCCGTAGCAGGAACCAACTGTACTGATACAGCAATATTGGCGAAAGCCGTAATCACAATATTCAACATCAAACCCATGGCAAGCATTGCACCAAAAGTCTTAGGGCATCTCGTCACCAAACTTATAGTTCTGAAGAGTAACCATAAGTAAAGAAACAATATAACTGCGCCACCTATAAGTCCATATTCTTCGCAAATGATAGCATAAATAAAATCTGCATAAGCAAAGGGCAAAAAGTGTCTCTGATTGCTATTTCCTGGCCCTACACCCAAAAATCCACCATTTGCAATAGCAACTTTAGATTGCTCTATTTGATATCCACCATCAGAATACAAGAAATCGTTTATCCTGCTTATCCACGTATCTACCCTGAAATGCTCCGGAAAATATTGTCCAATTAAGAATATACCAGCGAAAACACCAATACCCAAAATCGTCAGCAAAATGACATATTTCATAGAGATACGTCCGACAAACATCATTATAAAAGCTGTCACAAAAAGTAGTGCCGCTGTAGATAAATTGGATGGTGCGATCAAGGCACAAAACAAAATCACCGGTGCTATTATAGGTAAAAAAGCATCTTTAAAGCTTTTGATATAATCTTGCCTTATGGCCAGTGACCTTGCTACAAACATGATTAATGCTATCTTGGCAAAGTCTGATGTCTGAAATGACAGCTCCAATATCGGTATCTTTATCCAACGGGATGCGTCATTGATTTTCTCGCCGAAAGTGCGGTATAAACCAACAGCGGAACGGCTATTACCATCATGATAGGTGCTAATTTTGCATACACCATGTAGTGCATTTTGTAGGCTGTGTACATGAGCATCAATCCAGATCCAATAAAAACCAACTGCCTAACCAAATAATATTCGGTACCATGGGTCGCATTAAACTTATATGCCTCACTACCAGATGTACTGTACACAATCAACAAAGAAAATAATGACAATAGTGCCACTATCAGCCAAACTGACCGATCTCCTTTTAGATTTTGATATGTACTTTGTATATTCAACTTTATCTTTAATTACTAATTTTTAATCCTTCTACACATGCTTTGAACTGATCACCTCTATCCATATAATTTTTGAAAAGATCAAAACTCGCACATGCTGGTGACAGCAGGACTACATCGCCGGACTCACCCAACTTCAATCCTGTCTCCACCGCCTCTGATACCTTAGTCGTCTCGTAAATAATCGGAATATGGGATTTAAAACTGCTCTTCAATTTTTCGTTGTCCATTCCGAGACAAATCAAGGCTTTCACTCTATTTTTTACTAAAGGAAATAACACACTATAATCATTGCCCTTGTCTGTACCACCAGCTATCCAAATCACTGACTTCGTCATTGCATCCAGTGCATAATAGACAGAATCCACATTGGTTGCTTTGCTGTCATTGATAAATTCGATACCATTGATTTCACCACAACTTTCCAATCTATGTGGCAAATTGACAAATGATTTGAGTCCTGTGGCGATCGCGTGCTCAGGTAAATTTAGCATTCGACAAGCTTCCACAACACAAGCTGCATTGAAAAGATTGTGCCTTCCTTTGATACTCAATTCAAAAACTTTGCTTGCATCCTTTGATACAATGCCTTGTAAGTATGCATCTTCCGTGATTCTTACTACCTTTTGCTCACAAGCAAATTCCTGCATTTTATTTGTAATCTCTGGATCGTCTCCATTGATGATAAAATAATCCGCACTCGTCTGATTCATGGCAACTCGGAACTTAGCATTCACATAATTTGCCATTTTGTACTCATACCTGTCCAAATGATCTGGTGTGATATTGAGTAAGATGGCAATATGTGGCTTGAAAGTCTCCATGTCATCCAACCTACATCTTGAAATTTCAAGTCCCATCACTTCTGGTGCATCTTCGGCAATAATGCGGGCAAAACTTCGCCCATAATTGCCTCCTAATGCAACGTTTAATCCTGCGGTTTTCAGTACGTGGTATAAAAGTCCCGATGTTGTAGTCTTCCCATTTGAGCCTGTGACAGCGATGGTCAGTCCGGAAAAAAATGAGTGACCAAACTCAATTTCGGAAATCACTTTCCGTCCTTTTTCTTTTAGCATGCGAAGGACAGGCGCATGTTCCGGAACACCGGGACTTTTAACAACCACTTCAGTTACCAAAACCTTTTCAAAATCATGTCCTCCTTCTTCAAAGGGAACGTTACTATCAGTTAACTCTTTTTTGTAATGTTCAGCTATAGACCCAAAATCACTGACAAAGACATCCATGCCCATCTTCTTTGCCAATAAAGCCGCTCCAACACCGCTTTCTCCTGCACCTATGATCGTTACACTTTTCATAATTATCTGATTTTAAGTGTAATGACTGAAACGATGGCCAAGATGATCCCGAATCTAGTTACAATTTTTGCTTCGTGCATTCCGTCCTTTTGGAAATGATGATGCAACGGAGACATTTTAAATATTCTACGACCTTCGCCGTACTTCTTTTTTGTATATTTGAAATATGAAACCTGCAACATGACTGACAAATTTTCTGCTACGAAAATGCCACAAAGGATAGGAATCAATAATTCTTTGCGCAATAATATCGCCAAGACTGCTATGATACCACCAATGGTCAAACTTCCGGTATCACCCATAAATACCCTTGCAGGGAATGAATTGTGCCATAAAAATCCTATACAAGCACCGAGAAAACAAGCCGAAAAAACCACAAGTTCAGCTGAATTGGGAATGTAAAATACATTGAGATAATCTGCAATGATCGTATTACCAGACACATAAGCAAAAACGCCCAACGTGGCCGCTATAACTGCTGAAGTTCCAGCAGCCAATCCATCTATGCCATCGGTTAGATTAGCCGCATTGGATACCGCTGTCACTATAAAAATTACGACCAAGGTAAAAATTATCGACAACCATAAATCGGTATTGTCACCAAAAAAACTCGCCAAATACTTGTAATCAAAATTATTGTCCTTCAAAAAAGGCACATTAGTAAGCGTTGTCTTTACATACGCCATTTCGGTCATTCGGGAAATATCATTTACACGAGGAAGTGGGATTTCATATTCTTTGATGATTTCATATCCGCCGGCCTTTGCGTCTTGAAGTGGCATTCTGATGACTACATCATTGGATATAAGCATGGTAATACCTACAATGAGACCTAAAATAACCTGACCGAAAATTTTTGTCTTCCCACTCAGTCCATCTTTATTTTTCAGAAAGACCTTGATATAATCATCTGCACCACCTATCAATCCAAGCCATATGGTCGTGAATATCATCAACCAAATATAGACATTGTCCAATTTTGCCAACAAAAGACATGGTATCAATATAGCCATGATGATGATAATACCACCCATCGTAGGCGTACCTTCTTTGGCCTTTTGACCATCGAGACCCAACTCTCTGACTGTTTCACCTATTTGCATTCGCTTCAGCTTGGTGATGATTTTACCACCAAAGACCAGAGAGATAATTAGGGACAAAATAATAGCGAAAGCTGCACGAAATGTGATATATTGAAATAACCCTGCGCCAGGCACATTGTAATATTTATCAACATATTCAAAAAAGTGGTACAACATTTGCTATATATAATTTAACTGTTTGTTTTTGTTTGTAATGATGCCCTGATATTAGAACCATTTGGCATAAAATACATTCGCAAGCAAAAATTTTAACAGTGCAGTGAGCAATTCGAAACTTTTTCCAAAAAGATCCCACTGCTACTGTTAAATCAACCTGAGAATGATAATAGAACCTAAATCTTTGATATTGTAAGGATTAAAGAAGGTATTAACTTGCAACTTAAGTTCAGAATTATGATTGAGTATATTTACCTAATCAAAAAACTGAAATTGCCGCAAGACTTATTCCATTCCAAAATATTCCTTCAATATCTTTTTATCGTCAAAAGGAAACTTTTCCCCTTTTATTTCTTGGTATGTTTCGTGACCTTTTCCGGCCACTAATATTATATCTTTATTACCAGACATCATGACCGCTGTTTTAATGGCCTGTCTTCTGTCGGATATTCGTATCATTTTTATCTTATCTTCACTACTCAATCCTGCTTCCATCTCATCTAGGATATGTTCAGGATCTTCTGACCTAGGATTGTCACTCGTCAGAATCACTTTGTCAGACCATGTACAAGCCACTTTTGCCATGACTGGTCTTTTGGTAGCATCTCTGTCACCACCACAACCTACTACTGTCAGGATTTTGCTGCCTGATTGATTTACTTTGTGAATGGTTTCGAGTACATTCTCCAATGCATCAGGAGTATGTGCATAATCCACGATACCACATTTGCCGGTGTTATTATCCACAATTTGTTCGAATCTGCCTTCTGCACCTCGAAGTCCACTCAAAATCGCAAGCACATCGTCTGTCTCCATACCCAACTCTCTAGCAGCTCCAAAAACTAAGGCCAAGTTATATGCATTGAACTCACCTATCAGTCTAAAATACGCTTCTCTGTCATTGATGCGCAAGTGAAGACCTTGCACAGAACTTTCGATGATCTTTACTTTGTAATCACACATTGTCCTAAGTCCGTAAGTCAATTTGCGGGCTTTGGTATTTTGCACCATTACAAGTCCGTTTTTATCATCTGCATTCACTAAGGCAAAAGCACTTGATGGCAAATGGTCAAAAAATAACTTTTTGGCTGCGATATAATTTTTCATGGTCAAATGGTAATCCAAATGATCATGGGTAATATTCGTAAATAATGCACCATCAAACTTCAAGCCTGCTATACGCTGCTGATCAATGGCATGAGAGCTGACTTCCATAAAAATAAATTCACAAGCTGCATCGCGCATCTCAGCAATTAACATATGCAATCTCACAGCATCTGGTGTGGTGTGCGTAGCTGGGATAATATCTTCAGCTATCCTATTTTCCACTGTGGAAATTAGTCCACATTTATAACCGAATGCGGAAAAAAGCTGGAAAAGTAAGGTACTGACTGTTGTCTTACCATTAGTTCCAGTCACTCCGACCAGTTTAAGTTGTTCGGATGCATTCCCAAAATAATTGTCCAATAATCCGCCAAGAAATGACCTTACATCTTTTGTTACAATATATGTGATTCCTTCTTGGATTTCGGCTGCTTCTTCGCAAATAATACAAACTGCTCCATTGTTTATAGCATTGTTGATGAATGCATGTCCATCAACTTTTGTGCCTCTCAAAGCAGCATACACAAATCCATCCTTTACACCTCTCGAGTCTATCTCGATTCCAGAGATATTTCTGGTTGAATCTCCAATGATTTTTGTTTCAAAATCTACCGGCAATATGTCAAATAACTTCTTTATCATGAAACTGAATTTAATGGTCAGTTTAGATATAATATGATCGACTGTCCTTTCGCGCTTACGCCTGGATGCAGTGACTGTTTCACTACTTTACCTGCGCCGCTGATTTTCACCTTTAGACCTGCATTTTCCAGAAGAAAAACTGCATCTCTTGCACCCATTCCACTCACATCAGGCACGATGGCTTTCTTTATCTTTTTTTCTGCTATCATCATAGCATTGTCGGATGGATTGACAATGGCAAAACCATTATCAGATTTATCTTTATATTTTAGTTCAAGGAAATCAAAAATCTGCCCAAAATCTTTGCCATAACCAATAGCTTTGCCTGGTGTACTTGTCGTTGTATATATCGAATCGCTCAATGATTTCACTTGTCGCGTCTTCATGGCATACACCTTTTCAGCTACATTTTTGAAGACCGGTCCAGCGGTAGCACCACCGTAAAAAACACCAGCTTTGGGCTCGTAAATGACTACCATCATAGAATACATAGGCTCTTCAGCCGGAAAATATCCACAAAAACTACCATTGTATTTGGCATATTCACTTTTATTAGCGTAATTGGTTTTTGCAGTTCCTGTTTTACCAGCCATGGTGACATGCTCTGATTTTAAAGATTCACCAGTACCTTTCAAAATTACTCCTTCCATCATCTTTCGAGCTTTCAAAATGTTTTCGGGTTTTGCTATTTGGGATCTTAAAACAACAGGATCAAATTTCTTACGGAGTTCGTCTCCACGTCTGATTTCACTAACAAAATACGGCTTCATCATTTTACCATCATTTGCGACAGCATTGTAAAAATTGAGCATTTGTAAAGGTGTCATCATCAATTCATAACCATGCGCCATCCAAGGAATCGTGGTGCCATACCATTTATCTTTATCCTTTACTGGATCTTTAATCTCCGGTCTAGGCTCTCCATCAAGATCAATTCCAGTGGTTTCGTGCAATCCAAACTGTTTCAAACGCTTGATCCATTGTATGCGACCATCTCTTGAATTGTAGAGATCATTGGCAATACTAGCCACACCTACATTGGAGGAAATTTCAAAAGACTCAGCCATGGTGGCAAATTTTCGTCCGTGCTTTTCAGAATCATACATAATACGATCCGAAAAATGCTTTACACCATAATTAAGATCAATAATGGTATCAACATTGGTCATCCCATCTTCCATAGCGGCAAGCATAGTGGCGAGTTTCATGGTAGAACCCGGTTCACTAAGTCTTGCAACAGCTTGGTTATACATCTCGAAGTAGGTACTATCGGAGCTTTGGGTAAGGTTTGAGATCGCCTTTATGGCACCTGTTCCCACTTCCATTAAGATAGCCACACCACCTGATGCCTTGTTTTTCTGAACAGCTTTGAGCAATTCATGGTGAACAATATCCTGCATATCGATATTGATCGTTGTATAAATGTCGTCGCCTCGTTTGATTTCGTTTTCTGAGGGATCAAAAACCGGCACCCAAACATTTCCATCTGGTGTACCTTCTCTCCCGAGACGCTTCATGAGTCGTTGATCAGTATCACCTTTTAAAAACCGATCAAAATATCCTTCAAGTCCTATACGGTCTGCATTTTCTCTATCAACACCGATGGTCCTAGATGCTAATTCCTGAAATGGCTTGAATCTCTTACCATAACGGTTGGCAATCAAGCCACCACGCATCTTTCCTAATCTAAGAATTGGGGCTTTTTTAAGCTTACTATAGGCTTCAATATCCAATCCCTTGCCTATAAAAAAGAATTTACTTTTCTTTTTTCTGGCAGCTTTCAAAGATTTCAACCATTCCGATTTACTTTTTGGAGCTATAACACTTGGATCAAAATTGCTTAAAAAATATGCCAATGAATCCACACCAGCATTAAAAACATCGCTTTTGATCACACTCATATCCATCCGAACCTCAAAGAACTGTATCGATGTAGAGAGAAGAATGCTTTCTTCAGCATAAATATTCCCTCTATCGGCATCGACTACCATCCACTTCACATTGGCTTCACCTTTCTGTCGCCATTTATCTTTTTCTAAAACACTGATCTTAAATACTTTGAAAAGGATTACAACGGATGCAATCACAAAGAAAAACATCACTAAATATGCCCGCCATAACAACTCCTTCTTCCTGTCCATCGACCTGTTTACATTATCATTTATTAACTTTTTCGGCCACAATTTTGTATGGCGGCGTATTTGAAGGCAATAACCCGGAACCTTCGACCTTGCTTTCAATTTGCGATTGTATGCTACCATGCATCACCTCCTGCTTGAGATTCATGGCTCTCCACTTGGTATCTCTTACTTCCTGCTTCAATGCTTCGATCTTCCTTACGGCTTTCTCGGAAGCATGTGCGTTGGAGATATAAATCACACCCAACAACGCCAGATAGCATACAAACGGCAAATTGACAAAAATCCATTCGACCCATTTCAGTCTAAAAAGTGTAGCTTTCTTATCCTGGAAACTAGTCATAAAAAAATGAATTAATTTATTTTAATTATTAATGGTTAATTACTAATGATTAACTACTGTCCATTCATCTTACCTTTTGTTGTCTTCTGAATTGCTGTAATTATTTTTGAACTTCTTCTAAATCTTGTATCAAACTATTACCTTGATCTTTAGTCAAGTAATCTGAATCTGTCAATAATCGAATCCAAAATCTACATTCTCTCGCCTCTTTATACGAAATTGACATTTTTGCATAAAAGTCTTTGGTCGATTGCCCTCCAATTGCTTCTTCAATGTTTGCACCAATAGATGTTCCGCTTCGAACTAATTGCTTGGATAAAACATATTCAGATTTATTCTCAACAATGTATTTATAAGCCTTTACAATTCTTATTGCAAAATCATAAGATTTCTGCTGAATGATATTTTCTCTTTCCATTAAAAATTAGTAATTGAACATTATTAATTAGTAATTAAAATACCTTTTCGGCAACTCTCAATTTTGCACTTCTAGATCTTGCATTAACTTTTTGTTCTTTACTATCGGCTGTGATAACTTTTTTATTCACCAATGTAAAAGGCCTGAACACATTACCAAAGGCATCCTTTTCTAATTCTCCATCAAAGTTTCCAGTTTTGAAAAAATTTTTCACTACCCTATCTTCGATACTGTGAAAAGTGATGACCACAAATCTACCACCAGGCTTTAGCAATTTATATCCTTCTGACAGCATTTCTTCGAGTGCTCCGATTTCGTCATTGACTTCCATCCGTAGCGCTTGATACACTTGAGAAAGATACTTCATCCTCGGCCCCATGATGTGTTGATCCAGAATTCTATTGAGATCAAATGTCGTTCGAATTTCAGATATCTTGCGTGCATTAATCAATGCCTTAGCAAGTGTTCTGGAATTGCGCACTTCACCAAATCTACTCAATATGTCCACTAATGCATCTTCGCTGTACGTCTGCAACAAAGAAGTAGCTGTAAACTCGGCTTCATTGTTCATTCGCATATCTAACGGCGCATCGAAACGATAGGAAAAGCCCCTTTCGGGTACATCCAACTGATGAGATGAAACACCCAAATCAGCAAGGATTCCATCCACTTCTGTTTCGCCTTCCAATCTAAGGAATCTACGCAGATACCTAAAATTGGCTTCGATAAGCGTAAGCCTGTCATCCTGAACACAATTGGCAACAGCATCATGATCCTGATCAAAAGCAAACAAATGCCCTTTGGCACTTAGCTTATGTAAAATCGACTTGGAATGTCCTCCGGCACCATACGTCACATCGACATATTTTCCATCGGGTTTAATTTTGAGATTGTCTATACTTTCGTCTAATAAAACTGATACATGGTACTCGCTCATCACATAGGATCGTGTAAATTACCTAATGGTTTGATACCTCCGAAAATGGATTCTGCAATAGAACCAAATTCGTCGGGTTCGTTGTCAAGCATTTCGTCATACTTGTCTTTAGCCCAGATTTCGATCTGATTTTGATATGCAAATAATACTACGTCTTTATCTATACCTGCATATTCCATCAGACTGCCCGGAAGATTGATGCGTTCTGCCGCATCTATTTCGAGCTCTGTTGCCCCACGATAAAAATACCTGATCGCCTGCCTTTGCTGCGTACTGTAAATATTTAATTGATTGATTTCGTTCGTCTTCATCTCCCAAACGTCATTGGGATACAACATAAGGTGCTTTTCAAATCCACGATTGATTGTAAACCTGAGATTTCCGTCGCCTCCGATTTGCTTAATGATTGCTGCTGGCAATTTAAGCCTGCCTTTGGCATCAAGTTTACACTCATATTCTCCTGTGAATTGGTACTGCTTCACACTTTCTGTTGGTTGATAAGGCAAAGATAGCATCTATTCCCACTTTTTCCCACTTTTTACCAAAAAAATATCAAAATATATATATAATTTTTTTAATTTGTTTTAGCATATAATCAAATATATTACACATTATAAATAATTTGATTACAAAAATGGATTTATGAAGGAATTAGTGTAAGATTTCGGACATTTGCCGAAGAAGTGTTGGCTATTAAATATTATGCAAATTTATATGTATTTAATATAACACACAAATATATTTATTAAAAATTGTAGTCTAATTAATAATACATATATATTATATTAATGTGAAGACATTATATACAATATAGCTATATAATTTATATTAAATGAATTTGTAATATTTTCCCTATCGGAAGTACGTTTTCATTGTGTTTTTTATGCATTTATATGTCTCTTTTCATGAAACTATAATATGAAAGACTTATAAAAATACAACTATACAAAACTGCCATACCCATAGCATGTGAATACGGTAATAAAATATTGAAATTCCATTCTTTATTCACAAAATAGTCAGGAACCTTAAATAATGGAAAAGGCATCAAATCTTCAATGCTATTGATTGGCCAATAGTTTCTGCTTGAATTTTTGAAATAATATACGTGGATCAACATTAATATAGGCTCCAAAATCAATACATACATAAAATACGTCAACAGTGACAGCATTCCTTTTCTTATAATGAATGCCAACAAAAACGCAAAACTCATGTATCCTACACAGAGTAAGAAAAACCGAATAACGGCCATATTATTGTCCATAATAAGCTCCAAATCAAATCCATCCGTATGCAAAACGCCAATAACTATAGTAGATATGACGTAGAGTATCGTAGCCAAAATGGACATAAAAAACATGGAATAAAGCTTAGATAGAAAAAAGTTCTTTCTCGTCATGCCTGTGATTATGTTTTGCCGCATGGTCCGATTGCTCACTTCTGATGTGATCATGTGAATTACTAAAAAACCTAGACAAAACGGTATCATCCAGTTGCCTATGTAACCTTGATAATCCCAAACTGTAGGAAACTCAAAAAAGGTTTTGGAACTAGGCATCGGTGGCGGCATGTCTTTAAAGGTATTTTTTCCACCCAAGATGATAAACGGTGCTACCAAAATATATAATAGGCTCAACGCTCTGAAAACTGTATTGCCGCTAAATTTTTTCCATTCCAACATTAAAAGGTCCTTCATATAAGTACAATTTATCTCGCAAATCTAAAATATAAATTTATCATCGCTGTGGATTTCAGACAAAAGATAAAAAACGAACTACGAAAGAGCCAATTGAGATAAAAGAAAGTGCCATTAAAAATATAAATTTAATTTTCTTAGGCGCTTTCCTTTTACTTATTTAATTGTATCCAGTAATTTTAATCTCAGTTCTTCTATTTTGCTGGTGCAAGTCATCGTTACATTTGACACCATCGGAGCAATGATTTACAAGTTTGGTCTCTCCATATCCTTTGGCGGTAATTCTATCTTGACTTACACCTTTTGAAACTATGTATTGGACTGCAGATTGTGCCCTTCTCTGACTAAGACCATCATTATATGAGTCAGATGATCGACTATCAGTATGTGATCCCAGCTCAATGGTGAGTTTTGGGTTTTTATTCATAAAATCTACCACTTTATCCAATGCAACGGTGGCATCAGGCCTTATATCAGCTTTATCAAGGTCATAGAAAATGGGTTCAAATGTAAAAGATCCAATAGACTCTTTGCCCAAAATTTTTTGTTTCTCCTATGATGACTTCTTCTATGGTCAAAAAAGTTTTACATACAAAGTCTGTGATCGATTCAAGCCCTTTGTTGAAGCTTCGGACACACTTGTATAATACCCATCTTTGGTACCGCTGATCTCATAATCAGCATTTTGGTCCAATTGAAATTTAAAAAATCCATTTTCGTCAGTGACTATTGACTCTTCAATATTTTTAGTTTTGTTGAAGCAAATCACTGAAACGCCTTGAACACCTTTTTTGTCTAAGGTTTTGATTGCAAATCCTTCTAGTGAAAATCTTGGATCGTTATGTAGCAATGTAAAATAATAGGTATCAGATGTATTGGCCTTAGTTATGATTTCTGAAGATGTTAGGATACCATTTTTACTACCCGTCAAGCTATAATTTTGCTCGGAGATCGCTTCGAATGAAAATCTTCCATCATCTTTAGTAATAATGGAAAACTCTTCACCATTCAATGTATTTTTCAGTACTACTGAAGTCTCTTTGAGTGGCAACTTTGTGAATTCATCGATTACCTTACCATTGATTAAAATCTTTTGAGGAGGCAATTGAATTTTCCTTTTCTCAAAATACCAAATATTATCTTTATCTCCATTTCCACCTGTATTTGATGAGAAATATCCAGATTGCATGTTATCTTTAGTGATTAGTCCAAAATCATCTCGCGCGCTGTTGATCGTACTTCCCACATTTTCGATAGTACTTATGTTTGCATCCATAATAGATGCCTTAAAAATATCAAGCCCACCATACCCAGGCCTACCATCTGATGAAAAAAATAAATTTGTACCATCATAAGTAGAAAAGACTTCATTACCTTTGGTATTTACGTCCGACCCAAAATTTATCGGGTCCGCCCATTTACCATCATAATATTTTGAGTAATATAAGTCCATACTACCAAAACCACCAGGTCTATCAGACGAAAATATCAGTATTTTTTGCGAAGAAATATATGTTGGATAGCCATTGGAAAAATCTTTGCTATTGAAGGGCATTTCTTGTTTAAAATTCCACTTTTCATTGACTTTAGTCGCAATAGCAAGTATAAGGTTATAATCACTATTAGCACCTTTCTTACTATTATTCCTGGTAAAGACCATAGTTTCATTATCCATAAAAGTACACGCACCATTATGAAATTTGCCATTTAGGTTTCCATCAAGTATCACAGGGTTACTTTTATTTTCATCAGTGATGTATAGATTAGTAAAAGATTTTCCTGTCCAAGGATCTATTTTTCCTCCTTTCTGTGAGGTAAATATAATTTGAGATCCATAATACACAGGGCTAAAATCAGAAACATCAGAAGAAAAAGCGCTCTTTGATAATAAAGTTTTGAATTGCTTATCTTCTTGGTCATTCTTCAGTTGCACGATCTCAAAAAGCCTTTTATATTCATCAGATGATGGGAAAGATCGTATATAATCTTGCAATATGCTTGATGCCTTACTTTTTTATCATTCAATACCAATACATTGGCATATTTTAGCATTGCATGGCCATCATTATGCGTCAAAAGTAACTTTTCAAGGACAACTTCTGCTTTCTGGTACTGACTTGTAAACATTAAGGCATCTACTAGCTTTACCCTTACGGCATTGTCATCCTTATTCAAAAGATGTTTTTCATACATCTGTATTGCTTCTTCGTATTTGAATAATCTAAACGCTTCATCTCCCTGTTGAAGTTCGTTTTGACAGATAACAGACAAAGAAGACAGCAAGATTAGAATTGCAACTATTGTGCATTTTTTGAAAACATTAAAAACGGCCTCCATATCTTAAACTTTTTATGCGTGGGTTATTTTTATTAGTTGTGAATTTGTATCCAAACATTGCCTCCAATGTTCCAGAAGAATGGTTTCTGATAGGTGATATCGTAAAATCGTATGCAATACCAAATCTAAATTTTTCCATAAAATGAATTTCACTACTTAATGCAACTGCATCTTCAGATCTCCAATGCACACCTACAGCAAAATCATCGCTAAACCATGCGTTTGTCCCAAAAGTAAATTGTGGTTTTACAGATTTTTGGATATTAAAAAGTATCGAAGGCTCAAACTTGACTGCCGAATATTCATCTCCTATCATCAATCCTGTATGAAAATATATGTGTGGGACTCTATCCCCAATAGACTTTGACTTACTAGCTACAAACAATGTAGGAACAGAAGCACCAAAGTATAAGCCATCTGTATGATAATAAATACCAGCGCCACCACTTATAATGTTATAGCTAGTGAAATTGCTTTCAGGAACTTCAGAAGTGGCTCGTGTAAAATCATTATTGAAGAAACTCATTCCTAATCTCAATCCGCCACAGAGGTAACCTTTATTTAATTTTATTCTGTATGCATAATTGGTGGCAATTTCATTCCTTCTTTCCACACCAATATTTTCATTGTATACTGTAAGTCCTATACCTACTTTATCCCTGAAGAGATTGATTTCCCCGCCTGCCATCAATGTGATGGGAGCACCATCGAAGCCAATCCATTGATTTCTATATTGTACATTGGCTGTTCCGATACTTTCACCATGTGAGCCAGCATAAGCTGGATTAAAAAATAGACTATTGTAGGTGTATTTAGTCAGCAGTATTTCCTGCTGACTATGTGATGTATTTATGATAAATATAGTAATTAAAAGCACAAATAAGCACTTAAATTTCAAACTATGTTTCATGATCAATTAATTTTAATTTGTTAAGAATAATGAATATTATTTATCTCGTCTGAGATCAATGAATGTTTTGATTTGTTTTTCCTTATCATTGGTATCTGGAAAAGTAACAATCAAATAATACGTTCCATCTGGGAGTGGTTTCGACTCATTGCTTTCACCATTCCAAGTATTTTTATAAGAATTTTCTGACCAAACTTTTTGTCCCCATCTATTGTAAATCTCTATATCTACATTGCCACATACTTGAGGTATATTATTGATTTTCAGAAACTCATTCACTTGGTCTCCATTAGATGTGATGGCGTTAAATACCACTATACCAGATATGTCACAATCTTTCTTACATTCA
Organism: Saprospiraceae bacterium; assembly: GCA_016717105.1. Taxonomy (GTDB): domain Bacteria; phylum Bacteroidota; class Bacteroidia; order Chitinophagales; family Saprospiraceae; genus OLB9. The sequence continues at coordinate 146,250 of JADKGF010000004.1, forward strand.
CTGATTTGGTACTCTTTGGTTATAGTCGTTTCATTACATGGATCTCAATATCATCAGCCTTACTAATTCCATTAATACTTCAAAATTATCAGCATTACTGTATTTGTGACAGTGTTTTGTACCGTCTCCTATAGCAATAGTATCAATATTATCGCCCCAGTTTATATAAATGAAAGTACATGAGTCTATTGGCATTTGCAAACACAATTCGCAATCAACAATCTCTGCATCGTCCAATACTTTCAGATATTTTGTTTCGAGTTCTGCATTGGTAAGTGTACAACATGAAGATGCCACTTGACAATTCTTATTGTAATTCAGTGTTTTAATGGCTTCCAGACAAATACTATCATTGCTGTTTTTCCTGAATATTTTGACCTTTATACTGTCTGCACCAATAGCACCTGGATCCATTCTAACACAATATATGCTATCTACCCCAGGGTCAAAATTTTTAACATTATTGTTGCCAAAGTCAATTCGCGCATACGTACATGAATCTAGCTTTATCGATACACACAATTCGCATTCTACATTATTAGATATTAAAGAAATATTGTCTAATTTCTTATCTAATTCGCTTTGGGTAATATCACAACATGTACCAGGGTCACAAGCTTTATCGATTGCCACTGTGGTGCACAGCTGTCCAGTCCAGCATGGAGCAACATTGACACCATCTGTACTTTCAAATACATTGATACAAATATTATAAGTGCCAGATGCTGAGTACTTGTGTGTAAATATTTCTCCACTAGCAGCCGACACTATGACATTAGTGACTGGTGTGCCATCGCCCCAACTAGGATTTCCATTTGAAAACCAATGGCATGAATCAAATTGTGGCGCATAAACTGATACTTCACAACCATTCACAGAAATTTGCCAGCCTTGAGACAATAATTTTTGGAATTGCAAGGAGTCTTTACAGCATGAATTATTGGTAGAGCCACAATCTGGTATTATTATGCTATTTTCTATCGTATCTGTACAACATAATATAGGGCCTCCACTGCCCGCGGTGTAATCTTGGTGTCCAAGTATTGAATAACTAAATTCTTGACTAGATGAGATACCACTGTAATCAACACAAATCCAATCAGACGTGGCGCCTGGCACAAGTAATGGAATCTTAATAGGATTAGGTGAAATATTAACACCGCTAGGTGCAAGATTCCAAAATTCTACAATTGAGATATTGAAGCCTGGTGATGTGCTATTTTTGACTTGGAAGCAATATTTCTGATTTGTACAATCTATTGAGTCCTTCACCAAAGTAAGGCATTTATTAGATGGCGGTGGCGGTGTACAGTTACGTGTAAATGTTTTCGTACACTGATCCACAGGGCCTGTGAAGCCTGGTATGATAAATGAAACCTTGATCTCGACATTGCCATTTATGTTCTCTGGACACATGGTAAATATCTGTGCGCTGCCCTTTGGCACATAGGCTGTCGCTGGATATAAATATGCGTTGTTTGGATCTATTGCATCTAAAGTGTAGCCACTCAATACTTGGATTTGTGATATCGTCGCTGGTGCTGTCACATGTACATGGAAGCCCGTATATACATTATCACAATATCCATTGGTCATTGTACCAGTAAAGCAACAATTAGTACCTCCACTTGTGGATAATGTAAGGTCAGTCTGTGCACAAGCATCGCCAGTGCAGCAATTAGGCACTTTGAAACAGTGATTTATCGTATCGATGCAACAATATTGTGGCTCTGTACTTCCACCTATTATCTCTCTGTGGCCTACTAGCTTATAGCATACATTGTCATTTGGATTTACATTTTTATAACCAACACATATCCAATCTGATGTAGCTCCAGGCACTAGCAATGGTATAGTTATTAACGTAGGAGACAAGGCATTTGACAGTGTGCTCATATACAATTCTACGCCTACTATATTGAAGCCTGGTGATGTGCTATTTTTGACTTTGAAACAATATTTCTGATTTGTACAATCTATTGAGTCCTTGACCAAAGTAAGACATTTATTAGATGGTGGTGGCGGTGTACAGCTGCGAGTGAATGTCTTGGTACATTGATCCACTGGTCCTATGAAACCTGATATGACGAATGATACTTTGATCTCGACATTGCCATTTAAGTTCTCTGGACACATGGTAAAGATCTGTGCACTGCCCTTTGGCACATAGCCTGTCGCTGGATATAAGTATGCGTTGTTTGGATCTATTGCATCTAAAGTGTAGCCACTCAATGCTTGGATTTGTGATATCGTCGCTGGAGCTGTTACTTCCACATGGAAGCCTGTATAAATATTTTCACAATATGCATTGGTCATACTGCCTGTAAAGCAACAATTACTTCCTCCACTCGTAGATAGCGTAATTTCAGTCTGTGCGCAGGCATCACCCGTGCAGCAATCAGGCACTTTGAAACAGTGATTTATCGTATCGATGCAACAATATTGTGGCTCTGTACTTCCACCTATTATCTCTCTGTGGCCTACTAGCTTATAGCATACATTGTCATTTGGATTTACATTTTTATAATCAACACATATCCAATCTGATGTAGCTCCAGGCACTAGCAATGGTATAGTTATAAACGTAGGAGACAAGGCATTTGATGGTGTGCTCATATACAATTCTACGCCTACTATATTGAAGCCTGGTGATGTGCTATTTTTTACTTGGAAGCAATATTTTTGATTTGTACAATCTATTGAGTCCTTCACCAAAGTAAGGCATTTATTAGATGGCGGCGGAGGTGTACAGCTGCGGGTAAATGTCTTCGTGCATTGATCCACTGGTCCTATGAAACCTGATATGACGAATGATACTTTGATCTCGACATTGCCATTTAAGTTCTCTGGACACATGGTAAATATCTGTGTGCTGCCCTTTGGCACATAGCCTGTCGCTGGATATAAGTATGCGTTGTTTGCATCTATTATACTTAAAGTGTATCCGTTCAATGCTTGGATTTGCGATATCGTCGCTGGAGCTGTTACTTCCACATGGAAGCCTGTATAAATATTTTCACAATATGCATTGGTCATACTGCCTGTAAAGCAACAATTACTTCCTCCACTCGTAGATAGCGTAATGTCAGTCTGTGCGCAGGCATCACCCGTGCAGCAATCAGGCACTTTGAAACAGTGATTTATTGTATCGATGCAACAATATTGTGGCTCTGTACTTCCACCTACTATCTCTCTATGACCTACTAGCTTATAGCATACATTGTCATTAGGATTTACATTTTTATAATCAACACATATCCAATCTGATGTAGCTCCAGGTACTAGCAATGGTATAGTTATAAACGTAGGAGACAAGGCATTTGATGGTGTGCTCATGTACAATTCTACACCTACTATATTGAAACCTGGGGATGTACTATTTTTGACTTGGAAGCAATATTTTTGATTTGTACAATCTATTGAGTCCTTGACCAAAGTAAGGCATTTATTAGATGGTGGTGGTGGTGTACAGCTACGGGTAAATGTTTTCGTGCATTGATCCACTGGTCCTATGAAACCTGATATGACGAATGATACTTTGATCTCGACATTGCCATTTAAGTTCTCTGGACACATGGTAAATATCTGTGTGCTGCCCTTTGGCACATAGCCTGTCGCTGGATATAAGTATGCGTTGTTTGCATCTATTATACTCAAGGTATAACCATTTAATGCTTGGATTTGTGAGATCGTCGCTGGTGCTGTCACTTGTACATGGAAGCCCGTATAAACATTATCACAATATCCATTGGTCATACTGCCTGTAAAGCAACAATTACTTCCTCCACTCGTAGATAGCGTAATGTCAGTCTGTGTACAGGCATCACCAGTGCAGCAATTATCAACATTAATAGTTTTGCATAATTTTTGACTCCAGCATGGTGTATTACCACCATCATTACTTTCAAATACATCAAAACAAATATTGTATGTACCCGCACTTGCATAGGTGTGAGTGTATGGTCCAGCATTCAAAGCTGGAATAATAACTGGGTTTACAAAACCACCATCTCCCCAGTTTGGCCCACCATTATTAAAATAATGACAAGTATCAAAAGGTGGTAATGAGACTGAAACTGTACATCCACTGATCGTAACATCAATGCCTTTTGCAACTAAGTTATCAAAATTTGTTCTGTCTGTACAGCATGATGACAATACAGGACAACTTATAGAAATAGAATCATTACACGCATTGACTCCCCAATCAAAATATATAGTTTGGTCGTGCCCAGCTTCATTACAAAGTACAAAAACATTTTGGCTAGTTCCCATAGGAATCGAGCCTCCGCCAAGATACTCTAATTCATACATATAACCAGGAATAAATCCAATAGGTATTAAATTCCATGTAAGCGGATCAATGCCTGAAATATTAAGAATGTCTGAACTTGTTATAGTAATCGATTTTGATAGGATATTTGGATTTGTGTTATTATGGATCGAAAAAGTGCTACAACAGGAGTCTTTATCTATCAATCTGATAGATTGTGTACTTATACTAAGAAAGTCACAGCTATCACTACATGGCTCAAGATTTACACATGTAGGAGTGCTGTTGGTACATCCTTGTCCACGATTAAATAAGGTGGTGTTAAAACAGAAATTATTGGTCGCGGGGATAGGATTTTGGGAAATGACCCTTACACAAATATTACTCAAACATTCTCCTGTAGATAATCCATTAGATAATGGTAATGTAATAATATTGGAAGGTGTGGCACTCGACACGCCGCATGGTATGAATAGTAAATTAGGATCTAAGCTTTCAAGATTGGCCGCGCTTGCAACAAAATTACTTTGGTTACAGATGCTTAAATTTATTTCTGCGTGGAAGTATTTACACAAGTAGCGAGAGCTTCTATGCTTGCACAATCTGACCCTAGTACTGGCGGCTGACAATATGATGTCAGTGTATCTTGACACTTAATTTGTGGAATATCTAAAGGACCGTTTTCATAAAACAGCACATCAACTACTTGAGGTACATTGACTAATGAGTCAATATTACTCAAGCAATACTTTATTATATTAGGATAAGAACCAGCAGGGATAGATTTTGGTCTTCCTGGAGTAATATCTGTAATACATACTATGCCTGCGACCAAATTGGTATCCAGTTTAAAACCTGCATTTTTTAAATATACTCTATCGAAAGTGATGCCTAGTGTATTCAATTTAAAGCAAACTGATACAGTTCCTTCTGGTATATTTAAATCTACATCGTAGCAACACTCTTCGGGAAATACTTGAGCACTATTGCACGGTCCATGGACGTATGAGGCTACACCTGCTTTCATAGCTTCACAAGGATTATTATAATTTTGCATATTGCAACCACAAACAGGATCAAACTCTAGGGTGCATGGACCTGAGGTAATCAAAGTCGAATCTATACATTCAGATGGCCTGATCTCTGCACTTGCATCCCGGCAGCAATCCTTAAAACATACACATGATATTGATGCTTTTAATGAAGTACCACACTCTTTAAGAACTGATGGCGGTGTACCATCTTTCGTAATGAGTTTCCATTTCAAGTCAATGGTTAAATCTGTATTATTGCCAGTAGGATTACACAATTTTACTAATGGTCCTTTTGTACCAGGTGGAATGACACTGCCTGGATTCTTTGTAATAGTATAAATTCCTGCATTTACAGGTACAATCTTCCAATTTGATGGGTCAATTAATTCGGGCGTCACACCCGCCCAATTAGGAATAATTAGGTAAAACTTTCAATATTGATCTGACTTAGTTGATTATCCAGATTAAGCACAAAACAACAAGAATCAGTTGGCACTAAGGTGAATTTTTGTGCGTTCACATGTAGCTTCACATTCTGGAAACTGAATACCTTTCATGGCTGATTCTATGGGTAAGCTTGGGTCTTCACATCGTACTGTGCAACTATCACCGTTTACATCATACAGCGTAAGTGTATAATTAAAATAGTTAGGAAAAGCAGCACCACTGCCAGACACTATGTACTCTTCGTTGGATGTTGAGTTAGGTGCAATATTGACAGAATGTGTATATGGATTTGATTGAATAAAAGGCGGTTCACCTTCACCTATGGCAACGTTTGGATCATCAGGTGTGAATTTCAAAAGTTTTATGGTATCCAAACTGTTATTAAGTATGGTAAGATCATACAAGTAGAATCCATCCACACATGATAAATTTTGTTCGAAAGATGCACACGGTCCACAAGGAGGCGCAGCCACACATCCTTCTAAAATCGTTGGACCACCAGTTTCATACCTAAAAACATAACAGAAATTTTGTCCTGCATTAAGACTGCCAATTAAGGGCACTGAAATAATTCCAGAAACTCCTGATGGGCCCAAATAAGGATTAAAGATAATTAAATTAGATGCGATGGAAATACTTGACGGACTGTTGACCTCTAGAATTACAGAATCTAAATTAAATTTTAGTTTATTATTGATTGCAAATTCAAATATATAACTTCCATTAACACACTTAAGATTAGGATTTATTAATTCAATATCCGCAGCTGGTGTTAATTCTTCTTCAACTGTAGCGCTTTGGAGTAATGAAAATATTTTTTGAAATTGGCCTATCCCAAAACAACCAATACTAAAAAATAATATAAAAATAATAAGGTACTTATTCATAATCTATAAATTTTTGAATATTTATTTAATATCCATTAATTCAAAATCCCAAAAAAGTAACCCAAATTATAGTTATTTTTAATTATTTTTTACGTAATTTTTTATAAAAAAAGGCCACTTGACGTAAAATCAAGTGACCTTAAATTGTTGAAATTTTTTTCTTTAGAAAAAAAATTAGTATTATTCTAGGAAGACAATTGGTTTTGTCACAATGCCTTCATTGGTAGTAAGTTTTAGGTAGTAAATTCCTGCAGGTTTTGTTTGTTTTTCTATAATCAATGTAGTAGATGATGGGATATATTGATTGACTTGCTCGCCTATAGTGTTATATAGCGTTGCATTGGATACTTGTAGGTCATCTGGTAGTGTAATTGTAATAGATTCTGATGAAGGATTCGGATAAATATGTATATTTTTGGAAATTATTTCGTTTATACTTGATAATATTTTTGTTGTAAAACAGATAGTAGAACAATTTATACTTTCACCTACCTCATTGTAAGGTATGACTTCTACACAAATTTGGGTATTATTGGGTAGATTGCTGACTGAATATACATTGACATTTCTACGTCCATTTATCTACAATTGTTGCAGTTGGTGTTTTTACTGATACACGATATCCTTGCACATTTGTAGTCGGCTGCCAAGTAATTGCAATATCTGTAGGCGTATTGGTTTCTCCTTGAGTTGGCGATGTAATGGTTGTACAATTTGGGACTACATTTTTGTTGTAAAACAGATCGTAGAACAATTTATACTTTCACCTACACTCATTGTAAGGAACGACTTGCACACAAATTAAGGTATTATTGGGTAGATCGGTGATTGCAAATACATTGACATTTCCCACGTCCATTTTATCGATAATAGTTGCAGTTGGAGTTTTTACAGTTATACGATATCCTTGTAAATTGGAAGTTGGCTGCCAAGTGATGGTCATATTAGTTGCTGCATTGGTTTGCCCGTGAGTTGGTGATGTAATGGCTGTACAATTAGGCACTACATTTTTCGTTTTAAAACAAATCACATCACAAGTGTTGTTTTCATAACCAGCAACGATATAAGGATTTACAGATACACAGATATCCGTGTTTGGTGGTAAGTTATTTAACAAATATTGGTTGACGTTGCCAACATCTTCTATTAATATAATGTTTCCATTACTATTCTTCACTGTCAGTTTATAGCCAGTAGCAGCTGGTACTGGATTCCAAATAACTGTAGCTGAGTTTTCAATATTTTGTTGCCCATTCAATGGACTTAATATATTAGTGCAAGATGGTATCTCAATTGGCTTTCTATAACCATAGGAAATATTTGTTCTAAATGTGAGCATGGTATCCACATTTTCACAGGCATTCCCTACATATTCACTATACAAACTTATGGAGCCATCCGTATTATATGTGGTTTCCTTTCTGTCTCTAATTTTATAGATGCCTAATGTTTTGCAATATTCATCCCTTTCGTCACTAATCAGTTGCTTATTGGGGTTGTATCGCTTTGTATACCGGTAATCATAATAATCATTCCTTTGCCTAAATGTTTCCGTCGTCTTAAACTCTTCAAAATAAAATTCTTTTCTTGCATTTAATTTATTCCACATTTGAGTTTGTGGATTGAAATTAAACCACTGCTCTATGTATGTTAAGTTATCACCATTAGGATATGTATATTCATATTTAAGATTATTTACCCAATCATTTGTAGTAAGATCCCAGTATTGAGTGATTCGCTCTTTAAGGCCTGACGCATCATACATGTAAGTGGTTTTCGCTTTATCCAAAAGTTCACCATTATCATTACTATAAGTTTCAGTGGCTTGTAATTCCAATTGATCATTACTATTATATGACCAAGTTTCAATACTTACAGGATAGGTTGCCGCTGCATTTGTATTTGTTTCTGTCTTATTAATCAGCCGATTTTTACTGTCGTATTGATGACTGATTATCTTATTTCCGTACCAAGTATTAAAAACTGTATTATATTTTGTTATAATCGAGTCCAATCCTTGGGTGGTATATTGGAAAGATGTAATAAGTTGACCACTTTGATCACCTTCAGTATTACTCCAATACACTTCTTTTAATTTTCTATCACTAGTATAAACATTTCGATTCCTGTATGCAAATCTAGTATATGGTGCGTTTTCTGGAAAATACCAAAATACTGTAAATTCTTTAATGGTACTGTCTGGATTAAATTCATAAATCTCCCTGTATTGCTTATAATATGTTATCGTATCTGGTAAAGGCGACCCAGACAAAGGCTGCCCTGATGCTAATGTTGAAAATAATATTCCTAAAGACAAAAGTGTAAAAATCTTGATGTTCATAAAGTGCTATTTGTTTTTTGTTATTGAATTAAAAATATTTTATGTTAATATTTAATTGATTCACAAAATGAATTTAGTAACCCAATTGCCTAAAAAATATTTTAGGATTATTTCAAAAGCGTTATAGAACCTTGTTTTTCTAATCTAATCGGCTCGCTGTGATCTTTAAATACTACATTTAATATATATATGTAAACACCAGATTCTGAAGGCTGACCTAGGTATGTGCCATCCCATCCAATTTCAGGATCTGAACTTTTGAAAACTAAGTTTCCCCATCTGTCAAAAATAGTCATGATATAGTCGGAAATAGAATGTGTATCTCCATTGATTACAGGTTTAAATAGGCCATTTACAGTACTGTTATATCTGAATACATTTGGTAAATGTACTTCAAATGGGTTGCAATCGTTTACATAAATTTCTATATCATCTGAAGTCTGGCAACCATAATAATCCAATGTCGCTGTATAAAGTCCTGGATTAAATAATGTCCGATTTCTTTCCATAGATTGATCATTCCAAGTAATGATACTATTTTCGGGTAGAATTAGATTTATATTAAAACTATCACCCTTACAAATGGACGTGTCCATACCTAGGCTAAATTCTGGTAGCGGAACGAAAATGACTTGGATACTATCAGTTTCAATACATCCATACCTATTTTCTACCTTCAAGCTATACAAACCTGTTTCGGAGATATTTCTAGATGCAGATGATACACCATCATTCCATTCATAAAGATAATTTTCATTTTGAACAACATTTATATCTAATTGTAAATCATCACACAACGTAGTATCCTTTCCAAGATCAAAACTTTCTGGCAATTCATGAAAAGTTACTTGAACGGTGTCAAGTGTAGCACAATGCTCGTTTTTGATGGTTAATGAATATAATCCACTTTTGTCAAATTGTTTTAATGTATCTTTGGTGCCATCGTACCAAATAATTTCTTCCATAGGTTTAACCGATAATTCTAATTGTAGTATTTTACCTTCGCAACCATACAACTGTTCTGGTAAATTTGCAATTGGCTTTTCAAAAAAAGTGACTTCGGAAGTATCTGAGACTATACAGGATTTGTTACTTATTTGTACAGTATAGGTTCCAGATTTGGAGATAAGCGTACTATTAGTAGTATTTCCATTACTCCAAAGAATTGTTTGATCAGAATTGGTATTCACGTTGAGCGCAATGGTATCGCCTTGACAAGCAGTGATAATTGGCTGTAAACTGATTTCAGGTTTAAAAAATTCTTGGACAAGCACTGTATCACTGGACGTACAATTTTTTATGTTGGCTTCTAAAATGTAAGTACCGGAATTTTTTACGACTATATCCGGTGTTTGTTCGCCTGTATTCCAAAAATATGATGCGGATTGTTGTGGTTGCACAGATAAACGGATACTATCTCCTGTACAAAAACTCAAAGAATCTGGAAGGTTTATCTGTGGTTTATTTATGACATCAATTTGGATACTATCTTGTACACTACAAGCTTCATTGGATGCTGAAACCGAATAAATGCCCGCTTGATTAAAAACTTTTGTTGAAGATGTATCACCATCGTACCAATTATATTTCATGTCAATATCTGCCAAAACAACCGTATAAGTACTGCCTTCGCAAATGGAAATACTATCTTCGATACTTAGCACTGGCGCAGGAATAACTACAACTTCTATTGTATCTTTCACGACACAATTTTCAGGTGTATAAAAACCAAGAGTATATGATCCAGATGAATTTAACTTTCGATAAGCGCCTTCTATACCATCATCCCATAAAAATTTACCATTTGCAGGAGGATTCAAGTTTATTTCCAATGAGGTCCCTTGACATATGAGTTTGTCTTCACCTAATTGAATAGGAACCAGTTTTTTTTCTTTGATAAGTATTTCATCTTTTTGTATGTTGCCACAATAGTCTGAAACCGTAACAGCATAAAGGCCTTGGGTAAATGCTGTATAATTTTTATTTGGATTAAAATCTTGCCAATTGTATGAAGAAAATCCGTCTTGTGCGGATAAGTTCACAACTTGACCACGGCAAATCTCCACATCTGGTCCCAAATCCAATGTCGGAATCGACGGAGCAAATAGAATTGACTTGGTGTTATTGGTTAGATTACAATCAACATCATCGAAAAAAGTATTTTCATCATATGGTGTCACCAAGTTTTCACCAGCATTGATGACAGCATAAATGTCTCCATCCCTGTATTTTGTGAAACGGTAGGTCACTTGAGCGCAGCTATCTTTCTCTAAAGAGCCTACAAATTGTAAAGATGTTGAAAGCGCACTTACTGATTTCCCCCATGGATTTCCGTTGTAAAAAGTGACTTGCACACTACCATTAAAATCTTTATCCCCTTGGTTACAGATAGTAAGTGTAGCCATGTATTCATTGCCTATGCAACGTATGCTATCTATAGAAGATAATACAAGATCCGCTTTATTGAGACAAGAGTTGCAAGGACATGAAAGGTCGCTGCAGTCTATGAGACCATTGTCGTCATCATCTATACCATTGTCGCAGATCTCGATACATGGGGCATTGACGGTGCACAAAGCATCATAGGATACAAACATTTCTTCACTTTCAATAGCAGAGATATCTATAGCTGGAGAAGGAATGAAATCTTCCAGTAACATACTGCCACTTGTTACAGTAATCGGGTAATCGATTACTTGTATTGGATTTGTAGATTGCAATATACAATCATCTTGTGATTCTGGAAAAAAGTAAATTAATTGTTCGTAATTTTGAAATACGCAGGCTGCAACCCAACCATTATTATAATTACTAACTCTTGGCTCATTGAAAACTCCATTTATACGCTTAGTGTACATTACATTTCCAGATTTATCTAAAACACTGAAGGTCGGCGATGGAATAACTTGATGATGACAATAAAATATATAACCATTATTTTCTGAAATATTTGATGTATTATGACGGTCACCTATAATTTTTTTTGTAAAAATTATATCTGCAAATTTGTCTGCCGATAATAGCAAAATATCGCTTATAGAAAACCCAAATTTCAGCAATAAGCCGCCATCAGTTTTAGCACATGGATCATAAATAAATTTAATAGTACTATTTGTTTCATAGTATTTTTCTAATACAATATTTCCATAAAAATCTAGTTTACAAATTAATAACTTTGTGCTTTCAACTTGAGAAACTAGCCAAATTCCATCAATACCGACGGTACTGCATTGTAAGGATGTATTGTTTAATTTTTTTAACCATAAAAGTTTTCCATTCGTATCTATTGCAAAAATCTGCTTGCTCTCACCAATAACTTTACTTTGGACCTCTAATCCAAAATAAATAATATTGTTAATAATTTTACAATCATGGATCAAATGAGCTTTTTCAATTTGATTAAACATCTTGCTCCAAATTATATTTCCATTCAGATCTATTTTTTGAATAATTAAGTTTGGGATCATATTCGAACCAATAAGGTAATAAAAATCTTCATTTTTTACTATTTTTATCAAGTTAAAGCTTTGACCTTTGATAGCTTTCATCCAATTATTTTGGTTATTTTTAGAAACTACTCCATAAAATGTTCCGATTTGGCTGTTAGGATTTAGAAAAACTCCGTTTATTAAAACTTCATCGAAGGATGTTTGATTTAGAAAAAAAACATTAACATTATTTTCCATAACCATCTTCTTATGTGCCAAGTCCTGGTTACAATTTTTAGGGCAAGGATTGGGGATTCTACAGTCATTAGACTCAACAATATCATAATCAGATAATTGAATATTGTAGTCTTTAAAAATTATATTACTATTTGGAATAAGGTAATCTTCATTTTGTATCAATAGTTCAATATTTACATCCGCTAACTGAGAATAATTAATTGATTTTAAGAGACAATTATCTGACTTTTTATTCGGTGAGATAGGTATTAAATCAAAATCAGCGCTACCTTTAATTCCTTCGAAAGAAACCCAACTTTTGTTTTGTTTAGACCATAAAAAAAGATATTCGCTAAATTTATATTCTCTAACTGTAACATGCTTTGAAGTGATTATTCCATTTTCATTCAATACTGATAAATAAATTTTTCCGTCGAAATCAAAAGTCATCAATAAGATATCGCCATTTTCATTTGATGTTACATTAGCATAATTTGAGTCATATAACTTTTTTGACCAAACCAATTGAGCCCTATTATCAAATTTAAGCAAAACATTCCCATGAGTTTCCCAAAAATTCCCAATCAACAAAATCCCCCGTCTTTAGTGCCCGTATTATGCAAATAATTAACGTTAAATTTACCTAAAATCTCGTTTTGGATTATTTCATTTCCATTAGCATCAAGTATTACAACCACATCCGTTAATGTATCCTTATCGAGTAAAATCATTATATTCCCATTAATGGACTCTGTCCATGCTCTGAACATTCTATTTTCCAATTTATAAGACCAAACAATATTTCCATCTTTATCAAATTTATAAAACTGAGTAACTGTAGCTATACAAAAACCGCCATTTTTCAAACTTCCCAATCTAAAAATATTTGAATTTAAATCATTGAGTAAAATTTTTGTCCAAAGAACATCTCCTGCTTTATTCAATTTTGTGATGAACAATCGGTTAAAATTCATTTCATTTATTGTAGAGCTAAGTAAAATAGATCCATCTTTTAATATTACTGGTTCAACCCTAAAATAATCACTTTTTTCAAAAGTCTTGGACCAAATTTTCTCACCTTTCGCATTTGTATACAGAATCATCCTTTTAAAATTATCTGACAATGTTGATACCATAGACCCATCTTCGCCAATGCTCGTGATGCTCCCATTCCAATTATTTGCTGATGTATATTTTTTTGTCCATATCGAATCTCCACAAGCACTTTGAACAACCACTTTTCCCGTTTTGGTTTGCGAACAATATTCATTGGATACTTGCAGTTGTACCAAATAATCTTTTGGATGTGGAAAGGTATAATCTATGCTGGAACCAGTTCCTACTTGCGTTTCATCTATTTTCCATATATAATCTTTACCTCCTGTGCCAGTGCTTGTAAAAGTGATATTTTCTCCTTCTTTTATTTCGCTGATGGTGGGATTAAAATCTGCCGATAAATTGCACTTTACTGTAATCGTATGTTTTGTTTTATACACACAATTTACATCTTGATTTCCAGCTACTAATGCAATGGTATATGTCCCTGGAGTTGTAAATACATAGTCTTGTGCCGATGATGTGCTTATTTGTGTGCCATCTACAGACCACACAAAAGTAGTAGCGCCAGAACCAGAAAATGATAGATTTACGTTTTGACCTGTAACGGCTTCTTGCGGTGCAGAAATATCACCAGAGATGGTACTCACGCAAGGAGACAAACATCCTTGTGACTGTAATAGGCTCTCTCTTATATTTTGTATAGTAAGACGCATCCTTTCGGCCTGACCTTTAGTAAATGCAAACTGGCATTCAAATGGCGAATAATCCATATAATTTTGTGTCATGTCATTCACATCCGTAGTGAATGGATTGATAGCTCTAGAGTCATTTTTGTCAGTGCCACAAGAGTTAAAAACACAGGAAGAATGCAATGCTTGATCCGGTGGAGTATCACACACTTTATCTCCTTCTTGGTCACAAAAATTATTAGTACATCCACCATCGAATGTATGCAAAAGATTGAGATAATGGCCCATCTCATGAATAAGAACCACATCATCAGACGGAGATTTTCCAAAAAACTTTGCCTCGCAAACCAAACCATCCAACGGTTTTCCATGCATACCAGCCAAATATGCATATCCTGCTACTCCTGAACCTTGACTTTGACTGGAGATTTCATTGACAACCCAAATATTGATATATTGGCTTGGGTCCCATCTGCTCAGATTTTTCAAAGCTTGATCTTCTGTTTCCATAGTCAAATTGGTAAGACCAGAAACAATTCTGTTCACACCTGTGGTTGCTTTATTGTCAAACGTACGTCTAGCAAGGCAAAACTGAATTTCGGTATTGAATCCTTCACCTTTGGACTTATAAGGGCCAGAATGCGAAAATGCTGCATTTAAATTTGCTAACGCTTGGTCTATTTGAATATCACTGATATTTTCGCTTCCATTATTGTGTATCACATGTACAACCACTGGTAAGGTAAATAATTCATTGGCCCTATTTGCAACAAAGCCACCTTTCTTTTTGACAAGCAATTGCTCAGATCTTTCTTGTAATTCTTGCCATTTTTTATCTATGTTAAATAGCTTCTTTTGCATTTCTACAGCACCGCATGGATAATGATCCTGTGCAGGTAATAATTGACAAAGACTAAAAGTTATTAATAGTAAATAAAATCTTATCATCGTGGAATAGGTCTTTGCTATCATTATCAGAAAAATTAATTGTACAATTTTAGTAAAAGAAAAAACATCTGAAGATCCATTATTTTAGTTTCTAAGATCAACCTAAATATTTATTCATCTTTTCAATTTAGTAACCCATAATTCTTATTTTTTTTAGTTTTTATTTTAAATAAAAAGGCCACCTAACTTTCACGTCAAGTGGCCCAAATAGTTGGTTTTTATACTTTCAATTCTGAAAATGCAAAAAAAAACCTCCAAAACCAGGAGGTCAGGAGGCGATTTGTTTTTGGAATGAGATATTATACTTATTGCAAATATGATGCCATATAATTTCGCTATTCCGTTTATCTCAAAAATACCAATTTTGTCGCAAATGTTAATTGTCCTTTCGTGCCCGATAAAATATAAATACCATAGGGCAAATGCCTAAGATCGATAACTTCCTGCGTGAATACCATAGGATACGATTGCCCATGCACATCCACCAAACTCGCAAATTTGATATCATTGTCTTCTACACTAAATAGACCTGTATAACTTGGATTTGGGTAAATGTTAATTTTAGAATTTAAGAATTCATTCGTTGAGCTAGCACATTCACCAACATAATATTCACACGATGTGTAACCAGCTAATTCAGCAAAACATCTATTTGAATAATTTTTACTATTGACACACACTGGATCGTATTCCAATGTACAACTTAAATTAATATCCACTTCTCGGTAACATATATCATCTACATAAAACCCATTTGGGGAAGTCATTCCATCACCATAAATATTAAGATCTGCTATCTTATTGGATCGGTAGTCAGTAACTCTATGTACAAAATGATCATTGGCCCAAAGTTCAAAAAAATCTTCTTTCGGATTGAAAATAATAGCGAATTTTATCCATGAATTTGCTTGATAATTAAAGTCAGTCAACTTTATAAAACCGTTGTTTTGGATTCTAAATACTGTGCCAACTTGGTTACTACTCATCAAGATCACTAAAGGATAGGCCGAAGGATCATTGGTTTCTAATCCAATAGATGCGCCTTTTCCATTTTGCACGAACATCTTCCATTCCAATCTGGCAGATTTGCTTTCACTGAGCTGTCTATCTATATTATAATCAATATCGCCGTTTTCTACATACATACATTTATTTGCACTAGTTGGAAAAGATACAATGGATGCATTCAACGAATTAGCGCTAAACAACGTAAATTGTGGAGACGATTGAGGTATAACTGGACCTAAAACTAAATTTTCAAAATCTACACAATCACCATAAGTGCTTACATCAAATGGACAACAAACATTACAATTTCCCGTTTTTTGTGAAATTACCAATGATTTAGACACAAATAGAAAAAATACTACAAGCCAAATATGTTTCATGTTTTTGAAGAATATTGTTTTTGATCGCTAAAATAACAACAAATTTACTTATCTTAGGTGATATTTTGTGTAAATGCTACCACCGAAATCTCCTAATTTGATATGAACACCTTTTGTTGCCAAACTTCGTCACTTATTTCCATATTTGCGACCACCTTGTTGCTTCGGTTTCCGAGTAGGATTGGATGTTTCTTGTTGCTGAGCGCTTCGACCTGATGATTCTTTACCTTTTTTACGCCAAGTATTTGCTGGTTTAGGTTTGTCTTCTCCCAAGAGCTGGATTGCTAGATCAGGGCGATTGAGCTTGTGGAGTCTGGTCCTGATCCAATTTCTAAACTCCGCCTTGTACCAAAAGAAATAGTTGTTTTGGGTGATTTTATCCTCTTTGGATTTGGGCGTAGTCACTGGCTGTAAAGTATATGGATGAACACCTGAATAATAAATTTCTGTGGCGACCGTCATCGGTGTCGGTGTAAAGTCCTGGACTTGCTCGAGCCTGAATCCCAGTGCTTTGGTTTCGGCTGCAAGATTGGCCATATCCTCTTCCGTCGTCCCTGGATGAGAGCTAATAAAATAAGGAATCAATGGTTGTTTCAGTCCATGTTTTTCTTGGATCTTATCGTATTTCTCCTTGAATTTTTTGAAGTATTTGAATGAAGGTTTGCGCATGATCTTGAGCGTAGCATCACCAGTATGTTCGGGTGCTACTTTCAGTCTGCCACATACATGTTTGGTGACCAATTGCTCGAGGTATTCGTCGTGATTGCCATCATGATTATTTTTATTGAAATCATCGACTAAAAGATCGTATCGAATCCCTGACCCAACATAAGCCTTCTTCACTCCAGGATGAGCATCTACCTTCTTGTAAATATTTGTCAATGGCTTGTGTGACACATCCAGATTAGAACAAATGACGGGATGAATACAGCTCGGCGCCTGACATCGTGCGCAGATACTTTCATCTTTGCCTTTCATCTTATACATATTGGCTGATGGGCCACCGAGATCGGAAATATAACCTTTGAAATCGGGATGTTTGGTCAGTTGATCGACCTCTTTTAGAATGGAAGCCTCAGATCGCGAAGCTATAAACTTGCCCTGATGTGCCGATATTGTACAAAAACTGCATCCACCGAAGCAGCCACGGTGCATATTGATCGAAAACTTAATCATTTCATAAGCCGGTATAGCGCCACGCTTATTGTATTTTGGATGCGGCAAACGTGTATATGGCAGATCAAACGAATAATCCATTTCAGCTTCGGTCATCGTCACACATGGCGGATTGATGACCAGTTTTTTGCCCATAACGTCTTGTATGATTCTATTGGCTTGCCACTTATTGGATTCGACTTCTACGATCTTGAAATTGGATGCGTATTTGATTTTATCTTGGAGACATACCTCGTGACTGACAAGCGAAACGGTATTCCACTTTTTGGATTCAGGGACATTTTCCGTAAGGTAAGAAATCTGATTGATATCTTTGATAGATGTAAGCGGCACACCTTTTTTGACCAATTTTAAGATTTGCCTTAATGGTTGTTCGCCCATACCATAGACCAGCATATCTGCTTTGGAATCCACCAAAATGGAAGGCTTCAACTTATCAGACCAGTAATCGTAATGTGTCACCCTGCGCAATGAAGCTTCTATACCACCTAAAAGCACAGGAACATCAGGGTAGATTTCTTTGAGAATATTGGAATATACAATCGTCGCATAATCCGGTCTGAATCCTGCTTCGCCACCAGGCGTGTATCCATCCGTAGATCTGAGTCGTTTGTTGGCCGTATAGTGATTGACCATAGAGTCCATACAACCGGCTGTCACACCAAAGAAATACTTGGGTTTGCCCAATTTTTTGAAATCTCTCAAGTCATCCTTCCAGTTGGGCTGAGGTATTATAGCTACTTTAAATCCTTCGCTCTCTATGATCCGACCGATCACAGCGGTGCCAAATGTTGGGTGATCTACATACGCATCGCCAGATACGATGATCACATCGAGTTCGTCCCAGCCCCGGGCTTCGACTTCTTTTTTGGTTATAGGCAGCCAATCGCTGAGTGGTCTTTGCTTTTCGTTGATCATAGTGCAAAACTATAAAAATTTAAACTTAATTGTAAAAATATAAAAGAATCTCTTATCTTTGGGTTAAGAAAATTAAAAAGCAATGAGAAAGTCAATGTTAATGCTCGTAATAATCCATTGTTGTATATTGGTGTCGGCACAAAACAAAAAGTACCAAAAAAAACGAAAAAATCCAGAAACTATCGAGGTCATCAGCGAAACTACTGAAGAAAATACAGACACTCACTTTAATAAATATACCGTATTCTTTGGCTTGCTAAACAATAATATAAGTACTCCTTCAGTAGAAAATTGGTCATTCCCAACAACCTACTACACTGAATCACAGTCTCAAGTTTATTATTCAAGGCAGTTTAGAAGGAAATACGATCATATATTTTCAGGGGATCTAGCATATCGAGCAGGTATTATGACTAATTTACCTTTAGTCAAGAAATTGGTATTTTCATATGGAGTAGGATTAGAAGTATTTGGTTTCAATTACCAAAGTAATGAGACTACGTTGGAAGAAAGAATAATAGATAAATACGAAGTAATCGACCCTGGAAGTCCAAAAACCTTGATTATCACCAATATAAATCCACAAATAGATATATCAAGCAACGGTATTTTCTTTAGTGGCGGTGACTTGAAATATAACATCTTGTCATTATGTCTACCTCTGAGTTTCAATTATAATGTATTTGATGATTTGAATGTATCAGCAAACTTAGCCATTACTATTCCACTTAAATCAACAACAGAAAATACAACAAACTTTCCTTTTCCAGGTACCACAAGTTTCAATACCACAAATGAATTTGACACTTCGATCAGCAGGGCATTATACCAAATCGGTGGTGGCCTGAATTATTCTATTGTTGACAATATCAATCTAGGTGTCAATTACCGATATACTGTAAATTCGCTTTTCACAACCATCGCAAATAGAAATTTTTTTACAAGCAATAATATAGATGAAAAAGTCAGTCTAAATTCTTTAGAATTTAGATTAGGGTATAGTCTTTAGATACAAACAAAAAGAGCCAGTGTTACCACCAGCTCTACACTATCTAATTTAACTTACATCTATTGCTAAAAGCAGAGTTTTTTATACTTATTATATGGAATTTTATGTGACTACAATTTTATAAATCTGCCTTGTGATATTCCTTTATAGTTCAATATTTTAATGATATAGGTCCCTGCATGAAGTTCTGAGATATTGAAATCATTGCTTAATGTTTGCTGCAAAAATACCTTGCATAAACGTCCGTTCGTATCGAAAATCAAAATATCTGATATATCAGAAGGATCTTTGATTAGTACCTTGAACGAATTACTGGTTGGATTAGGCACACATATGATTTCATCAATATTATCGGCCACCTGCAATTTATCTTTAACTGTAGAGATAGGATTGCCAAAATAGTTTATTACTTCGTTGGTCACAATTGGTTCGTTGAAATCAAAATATATAGATGCCCTATTTCTGATCTCGTCATTTATTTTAATGTCGGCCTTTAGTTTTATTTCAAAGACGACAAATCCATTTGAAGCTTCATTGTTTGTAAAGCTATCCACTAGATTGATCTTATCGAAGGTGACAATAAGTATTTTATTTTCGATTTTCCAAGTACATTCGTGCGAATAATTGGTCAATCGCATCGATCTGATATCAAACTTCTCAGAAAGTTTATCTTCGATTCGTACCGTATAAGCAGTATCAGTTCCTGTATTCTGAAACCTGATTCTGTACTCTATCAATTCATCTTTTTGAATATTTTGTACATTTTCCTTACCTGCAACAAATATGGTTTTGTCATTAGGATCAAAAGAACCAATACTTTTTATACAAATGTTATTGTTTATGTTATTATTGAGTTGACAATTTGCTATTAAGCCTTCTTTGATTTCAGAACTAAAACAATATTCAGTACCAATCGGCGAATTGCAATCCACAGTGCCACGGATTTGCACCAATTTGTTTCTTAAAGGCTCTATAGGATCAATGACAAATTCATATTCATTTCCATTTATGTTTACAGGAGTCGGGTTTACACTTGAAACCAAAAAGTTAGGATCTAAATTTAGTTTTACATTTATTGCCCCACTTGTAACGTTTCCGGAATTTATGAGATTGAGTCCGATCCCATTTTCAAAACAAGGTCTGATAATACCATGCATGCCTTTTAGTTCTATATCTGAGCAATGATCAAGTGTTCTAATTGGGATTTCTAATGTATAAATCAAGCTATCTTTATGCATAGAAACAGTATATTCCACCTGGCAGAATGAATACAACTTATCATTAAACACAAATGAAATATTATTGGTATCGAGACTTGTGATGATATATTTTGTGGAGTCATAATCTAGGATCATATCTCTTTTCGTTATTCATTATATAAAAATGTCCCGTGGTATATTTTTCCAATGGGTCTTTTATACAATCAGCATTTGCATCTTCAAAAAACTTTAATGCTATGGTTTTATTTTTTCCTACCCTATTTACTGAATTGCATTTGGTAATATTTGTGTATGGTTTACATTGATCATTATAATCCATTAATTTTACATCCAAACATATTGACCTGTCAAATGGCACATAAGGAACAAGGTTGGTAATAATATTAAAAGAAAATTCACCAAATGGATCTAAAGGTGGAATAATTGCATCATAGACACCTTCTGCTATTTTTGTAAAAGGGAAAGTATTAAATTGATTTTCATATAAATATTGATATGGATCCAAATAAATTCGTGCCCTAGTGGTGTCAGTTTTAGTATTACCTGTATTTTTTATTAATATGTAATAATTCGAACCAAAAATGTAAGCATCCCTGTAGTTTACAATTTTCATTTCAAGTTGGGCACATTGATTTCGTGTGGTAGCATTCGCATTTACAATTCGAGATTGTCCGCCACCACTAGAAAAATTAACAGATATTGTATCTTTACACAAATCGAAAATATCATTTTCATTATGTACAAATAAATTATTCTGTTCAGAATGTGAATAAAATACGGCATCACCGTTTTGATCTGTAAGTTGAGATGAAAGTCCTTTTATAGATATTTTTCGTTCATTAATTGACGAAATATCATTTAAATCATCACAGTCAGATTGATAATCTTCCTTTAGATTGAATTTGATAATGTTTGGAATAGATAATGGGTCTTTATATTTCAGAATGCCTTTTT
The DNA here is from genome assembly GCA_016717105.1 of Saprospiraceae bacterium. Classification (GTDB taxonomy): domain Bacteria; phylum Bacteroidota; class Bacteroidia; order Chitinophagales; family Saprospiraceae; genus OLB9. The sequence goes on from JADKGF010000004.1 coordinate 168,258, forward strand.
CTAGCGTACTAATATATATGTAATAATCTGGACTCACAGATATATTAGTGATATAATCTCTTTCACTCAGATCTACTTTCACTTGCTCCCAAGTTTTTCCCTCGTCTGATGATATCAAAATTTCTTTCTTTTTCACTAGAATTAAATGGCCAGAAGGCGTCGAAACAATGTCACTAAAATATTCATTGGACCAAGGGAATTCATAAAGCGTCGTAAAAGTAAATCCTCTATCATATGAGCTTGAAAGAAAATGACGATGATATCTATCTGAAGGCCTAAATTCGTCTGCTAAGTTGTAAAAGTAATTCATCTCATGGTGCGTAGTGGTTCTATACCCAAAATTGCGAATATCTTTCAAATTTCTTAAATTGTTGAATGTGTCAGATTGTGTCAATTGTTCTGCTCCCCAGTGATTTTTATATATATCTGCTTGATTTGAAATCTCAATCAGCTCGCTGCCGCCTTTATTTTCAATAGCTTTATAGTACCAATTCGTCTCGAAGGCTTTGCGGTAAAATAGCCCATCACGTGACGCTGTAAATACCCCATTCTTTTTGCTATAAAAATTGCTCTTTATACCTTGCTGTACATATTTCTGCCATGATACACCTTTATCGCTTGAAGTCTGTATATTAGAATCATTGTCAATTATGTCTATAAAATTATCTTCAGAAAGGCTAAAACGATATGTTTTAAAAGGCAAAAGCGACCAAATCGTGTTGTTCTCATTTTTAAAATAAACATCATTATTCAGGTAATTGGCCAAGATTTGTTCATTATTGCCAGCCACAAACTCATCTACATACGGATAGGAAATATTATATTGTAGTGGTTCAAAACTGCCATTTTGATCTCTCAATATTTTAGTATCATTTATGTTTTGATCAATATCTTGAGTGATAATATTTTTCCCAACAAATGTATGTTTTATATCCGTGTTTGACGGTAATGTTATGATATTAAAGCTAGAAGCATTGTCATCTTTGTAATAGACTTTGTTATCCTTTCCGAATGCCAACATTTTATTATAAAGGAATATGGTATCTGGTTCAGTAAAAGGTAAATTAAATTGACTCCATGTTTGACCCAAATCAGTACTAAAAGTGTTGTCGCAAATCAAAATATTATTATGATAAAAATACTTTTTACCTGTTTTTGACAATTTTGACAATTGTTTGTATGTGCCATCAGCATTAATTTGATTTAAAAAATGCTCGCCATTGTATTCATTGATACAAAAAGCCTTGTCACTTAAGAAAGTAGGCATTAGTTTAACAACCTTTTTTATAATATACCAATTAAGTTCATTGTTGCCAGGTTTAATCATATATAGATACCCATTTTTATCAAGTGCAACAACTATATCGTTCCCTATTGAACTTAATTGAATAAAATCTTTATTAATTTTTGGATCTACATAGAATGTATCCAACACTCCTGTAGTAAAGTTCAGCTTATAGATTTTGTTGTAAGAAAAAAAATATAAATCTCCATTTAAATTTTCAATACAGCTTTTTTCATAAACATACTGATTTGTAGAGTCTATAAAATTCCATGTTTTACCTTCATCATTTGATTTGACCAAACCAATACGAGGTACAGAATTAGCTAAAATCTCTCCTTTCTGATTTTGATAAATGATATCTACATAGGATGATCTAGGCGTAGCTATCCTTTTCCAATCACTTGATTGACCAAAAACAAATAAAGAAAAATGAAGCAAAAAACAGATTGTGACTAATTTTTTCATGGGTAAAAGTTTTAGATTATTATAATATTTCAAAAGATCAATACAAATATAAGCCATATATTTTCAAATATACCGAAGTTTCAAAATAAAAATACAATCTGTCGCTATGGAGACATGATAACTTTTAATGTTTGCCTATTTTATAACTTAAGATCGAAATTACTTCCAGTGTGGTTGATGTTGTAATACAAACAAAAAGAGCTAGTGTTACCACCAGCTCTTCACTATCTAATTTTACAAAATAAAAACTTGATAACCTTGTAGTTTTACAGTTTCTTATCAATAATCAGTATTCTGTGGATCCCAATTGGTCCAGCTATCAGTCCAGTCTGTAGTACCAAATGCTCCAACCACTGTATTTGCTTCAAATCCTGTAGGCAATGTTACACCAGCAGTAAGCAAGGTAGATCCTGACACAGGCAATAAACCTGGTTTGCCAGTAGCTGCTTTATAATTTGCATTCAAACCAAGTGTCGCAATGTCTGCCGCAAAATTATTTTTCCTAGAAGCTTCATTCAGTTTTGCTTCATCACCAGATACTATGCCTTTGGTCATTCCACCCAAGATCAATCCTCTGAAATCAGATTTGTCATTTACAAAGTTGGCTTGAGCAGCAGCTTCCTCCAATTGTAAACCGCCTTTGTGAAATGCACCAATAGCAAGACTATTATAGATTGATAGGGCTGTATTTCTTCTTAACCTGAAAGCTGAGTTGTATTTTGCATCAGGTGTACCTTCAGCTATGATGACAGAAATATTGGCAAATTTACAACTAGTTTGAGGTTTTGCGTCTGAACCTGATGAATCATTATCCGACTCAAAACCATTAGAATTGGAACAAGAGCATTGGTCTGCTACTTTTGGGTCTCTATATGCCAAACCATACTGAACATTTCCTGAATATCCCCAATCTGTATCAAAATCATCATCAAGGTTTTTGAAAGATATCAAATGTTTTGCATTAACCGTACCACCAAACCACTCAAATCCGTCATCACCATTGTTTGATACTTGCACATATTCGATAGTAGTACCTTTCCCTACTCCTCCAAGGGTCAAACCATTGATTTCCTTATCTGTTTCGAAGGCTATTCCACCAAACTCTATACGGACATATTTCAAAATACCTGAATTATCATTGTCATCACTACCGCCGAATGTAGAAATATTTTCGCCTTCGATAGTAGCTGGAGTTTTATTTACTGTCGCTTTGCCAAGAATTACCAAGCCGCCCCAATCACCATAGTTTCTGCTACCTTTTGCTTGGTTGGATGTAAATACAATTGGTTTAGCACTTGTACCTTCAGCAATGATTTTTGCACCTGGCTTTATGATCAATGTTGCTTTGGTAGATTTGTCGCCTTTGATGATCGTACCAGGCTCTATAGTCAAAGTAGCGCCAGCTTCTACATATACAAAACCTTCTAACAAATACTTATTTTTTGCTGCCCAAGTAGTATTGCTTGTAATTGATCCCTTGATGGTGAGATTTTCGCCAGGTACAATCACCTCTGTTTCATCTTCTTCTCTACCACATGATGCGAAAGTCAGTGAAGCTGCCAATACTAAAAAAGTAAATAATTTTAAACTAAATTTCATTTTTAAAATGTTTTTTAATGGTTTATTAATCAATACATTATGTTACTAAATCTATTTTACTGGCAGTTCAAAAAAATCAGCGTTAAAACTTGTAATTCACACTCACATAAAAGTTAGAACCACGTCTGAATTCCTGAAATACACCGTCAGTATCTGTAATTTTGTTGTCTCTGTTTGTATCTTGAATCAATTTGAATGGTTGGTTTAAGATATCTTGAGCACCTGCTTTCACTTCCACTTTACCAAATGTTTTGCTGATATTGGCATCAATCACATTTCTAGACATCTCAAAGACATTAGAACTCAACACATTATCACCGATCACATATATTCTCTTACCTACGATATTGTATAAAACATTGGCTTGGATACCAGTCTCAGGTACACTATAAAACAATCCAGCATTTACCAAATATGGTGACTGGCCCTGTAAATATCTACTGTAATCATTCAATCCACTTACGACAACATTGCTGCTTATTATGGATGCATTAAATACTACCATCAAGTTTTGAACAACGCTCTTACGTATTTCCAATTCTAAACCTGAAGAAGTTGCAGATTCTGAATTGGCAACTGTAAAGGCTACCGTACTTCCATTATAAAATACCGCTGCTTCGATCGGATTATAGAATTTTTTATAGAAAGCGCCTATGGTTATCAACTCACCTTTTGATGGATAAAAGTCATATCTTAGGTCAAAATTATGAATCGTAGCCACCTTGATATTCTGGTTACCTCTTCTGGATACATCGAAGATGAAGTCATAATAAGTAAATGGTGCTAACTCTCTAAATTCAGGCCTGTTCACAGTGGTTCCGTATCCGAATCTTAAAAGATTTTTTTCATTCAATTTATAAGTAGCATTCAATGACGGCATAGGGCTAAATATAGCATTGTTAACATCTACTTTTTTTCCACCACCACGCTCACGGCTTTGCAACAATTGCTGATTGTATTCACCACGTATGCCAATAGTCGCATTAAATTTATCACTGAAAGGGATATAAAAACTAGCATAAGCAGCGTTCAAAATATTTTGTGCTGTGTATTTGTCATCAAAATTGGTTCCTTCTGAATAAAATACCCTTGACGCCCTTAGATTGTCATTGGTAAAAAATAATTCAGGAGTCAATGTCGTAATACTAGCATCTACCCTATTTGGATTTACAATTCCGAACCATCTAGCTTTGAAGTATCTATCCTTGTATTCGGAATAAATTCCCATTTTAAGCACTTTATTTTTGTCATCATCGGAGTGTTTTGTACCTATCACTTTATCCATATTGGCGTGAGCTGTCAATACAAATTCGTCCATATTGGACCAGAAACGAGCTGCTTGCTGCAAGGTTGGAGATTCGAATTGCTGCAAATCTATCTTAAAGGCACCGTCAGATCCCAACTCTCTAGATGATGTAAATCTTCTGAAATCAGGCTCTGATCTACGTGTGTAACCAAATCCACCGATCCACTTCAATCTTGTTTTATCAGACAATTCGTGGGTACCATTCAACTGGCTAGACAAAATACTTTTTTGTTCATATCTGAATGATTGATTGGCTACTTCCAATCTGTTTTCATATAGCTCACCTGATCTGATGACGGTTTCTTTTGTCGCCAACTGATTAAATATGTTTCTGAACTCTATCTTGTTTTTTGGATTCAAGATCAATGCCCAGTTAGACATTACGCCAAGTCTGATGTTGTTGCTATAATTATCATCTTTGAATGTGCTTTGTACAGATTCGTCGTATAAGAATCTGTTTTGAAGCATTTTTTGATAGGTATTTGTATTCGAATAATTGATATATGATATGGTTGTCAATTCTTTATTGCCTACAAAAAATCTTTTACTAAAGTTAACATTAGCTCTTAAGTCAGGTAAGATTGTTTTGTTTTGTACGCTGTAGTAAGGATTTAGATTGCGAAAGTTTTCGATCATAGCCTCAGTAGATGCATAATTGATCACACTTTTTGTTGATGGAAAATTAGCGGGCAAACTTCTATTCTTGCTTCCGAATCCTAAGCCATCTAGCGCACTTCCTTGATGATCCAAGACCGTAGCTCCTGTCGCATTTCCTCTGTAACCAATAGTAAATCCTACAGAAACATTATCTCCATCTGGAATTGTTTTTGTGTAAATCTTTATCGCTCCACCGGCAATATCACCTGGCAAGTCAGCTGAAGGTGACTTAAATACCATCATTCTGTCTATAGCCGAACTCGGTATTAGGTCAAAAGAAAATGATTTAACATCTACTTCTGTAGAAGGCGTTACGATGTCATTTAGCAAAACAGTATTGTATCGCTCATTCAATCCTCTTACTACTATAAATCTGTCATCAAAGATTGACACACCAGGTACACGTCTTACCACTTGTGATGCATCCCTGTCTTGTGTTTTGGTAATCTGTTGTGATGAAACACCAACCGCAATATTTGCTAATTGGCGGATTTCACTGACTACAGAGACTTCGGTATCCGTCTTTCTTTGAGCTTTTACTTCCACGGCATCTAACACTAACGACTGTTCGTTCATCTTAGTATTGATGATCGTTTCTTTACCAGTTTCTACGCGCAGGTGCTCCAAAACAATCTCTGCATAACCGATACTAGAAATAATAAGTTTGTAAGTACCTGCTTCAATGTTATGAAGTTCAAAGTTTCCATCTAAATCTGTCGTAGTACCAATACTGGTTCCGTCGATCATGACAGAAGCTCCGATCATAGTTTCATTGGTTTTACCATCGTGGATAGTGCCTTTGATGGTTCCTGTCTGAGCTGATACACTCAACGTGAACAAAAACATCCACATTACTGAGCACAAGAATTTAAAATTGACTTTCATCTTTAAAATTTGTTTTATTTGTAAAAATTAGATGTCACAAAGGTAGAATGCCAATGTTAAGTCAATATTAAGCCAAAATTAAGTTTGTGGTAGCTTGCTTTAAGTTATCAAAGTGAATTTATTGCAACAATAAAACCACCTTAAACCATATAATATTTTGTGGAAAGGATATTTGAATATGTAGATTTTTAAAAGTATGCCTAATTATAGATAAATAAGACTGTTGAGTTGGAGATAACTGGTGCAGGATTCAATACTTCCACCTATTACTTTTTGTACTTATTGTACTTCCATTTATTGGTACCCTTTTCGGAATCGGCGATCAATTCATGTAATCTTTTAGTCTAGTTGCTTCCTGTTTGGCAGACATTACCCAGTTTGATGATGGTTTTCTGTATGTCGGTGCTAGGGATTGAAAATAATCCCATGCTGCTTTATTTGATTTAAATATGGCTTCCAACTCAGGCGAAAATTTGACTTCTTCATTTTCAAAGGAGTAGATTTTTGATTTATCTTCGGTTCTGTGGTTAAAGCTCACTAGCCCTGCATTGCGCATTAATCCTTTTTCGATCAGGCCTTCTACTTTTTTTATGTTTACAGCACTCCATATACTGTTCTTTTTCCTAGGTGTAAATCGGATTTGATAACTTTCTTGGTCTATCGAATGTTTTACGCCATCTATCCAACCGAAGCAAAGTGCCTGATCTACGGATTCTGACCATGTCATTGAAGGATTACCTGCATTCACCTTATAAAACCCGACGATAAGTGCTGATTCCTTATCGTGATTTGCTTCCAACCATTGTCTAAATTCATCTTGCGTTGCGAAAAATAAAGGTGTCATCTTTGTTTAAATCTATTTACAGCCACAATTTTTTAGATAACATCAAAAAATCACACCTTTAACTGTTAATAACGTAATGATAAAAAGTGCAATAGAAAAAACAACATACCCAAACGCATATAATCTCCCTTTTTTCAAAATTGGTTCTCTTTCCAATTGTTTTAATATCTCTGCTTCTGGAAATAAATAATTTATTAGCAAATAAAAAGGTAATATAATAAAAACAGAAAATAAAATGAAACGCTGCCATTTAGGTATTTGAAGCAACAATATTGTATTCTCATCCCATATAAAAATACATGCAAATGTCATAAAGTGAAATAATAAAACTGCTAAAAATGCTATTATTGTACTATAATAAGCTATATCAGCTGTATTGCCAGTTCTATAATAACTGTAAAGATATACTAAAAATTTAAATGTTAAATTTTTCATTGAATATGTTCAGAGTTTGATATTAAACAATTGTAATATACCTGTTATTCCTGCTTCTCCAATACCTATTGCTGTTTTAATATCCATTTTCATCCTTAATGGCATCATAACAAGGCCCTGATCTAATATTATAATACCGAATCTGCCTATTTTGGTCAATGGTCATTAAGGTGTCATTGTTCGCCTTTTTTGACAAAACCTTAAAGTACAAGTAGTTTTCACCAAAAATATCTTCACCAGGAGCATTTACTGGAAAATTATCATAATAACCACACCAAAATAAATTTCCATTCACAATATCAACTTTTAAAAAGTTGGCATCATACCTAATAGAATTAATCTCTAAGTAAAAACTATCTTTATAACTAATTCTCAAAGGTGTCAATTTGCTCATTTCCCTATCAATATAGAAGCTACGCACTATTAAAAAAACTATTATACTTAAAATAGTTATACCAAAAAACAAAAATTTCTCCATTTTTTCAGTCATTACTTATCAAAATAAGTTGTGTTGTAAAAATAAGAAAATGATAAATTTATTGGGGCTCCGGTAAAACCAACATTGACACTTAACATATAGACTGTATATTCATTTCTAGTTTTGGAATTTGCAAAATCTAGATAAACAATTCCCAAAAAAATAATCATGATTAAGATCTGTTTCATTGAATTTTTTTTATTTAAAAAAAGAATATCTCTTATAAATCTGTAAAAATCTGATTTGCTCTATCCTTAATTATCTTTCATCTTTAATGGCATCATAACACATCCTGATCTAAATTAAAGCTTCGAATCTGCCTATTTTGGTCAATGGTCATTAAGGTGTCATTGTTCGCCTTTTTTGATAAAATTTTAAAGTTCAAATAATGGGAACTAAAATTATATTTTACAGAATCCTTTCCAGGAAAATTATCATAATAACCCAACAAAATAAATTCCATTCACAATATCAACTTTAAAAAGTTGGCATCATACCTAAAGAATTATCTATCTATAAAATAAAACTATCTTTATAACAAATTATCACAAGGTGTCAATTTGCTCATTTCTTTATCAATAATAGCCAACTATAAAAAAACTATTATACTAAAATAGTTATACCAAAAGCAAAATTTCTCAATTTTCTCAGTCATTACTTATCAAAATAAGTTGTCTTGTAAAAATACCGTTAATTGATAATTTGGGATCCAAAAACCAACATTGACACTTAACATATGGGCATAATATTGATTTCTAGTTCTGGTTTTTGTAAAGCCTAGATGGGCAATTCCAAAAAAAAATAATCATGATTAAGATCTGTTTCATTAATTTGCTTTATAATACTTCATTTTCTATTTTGAATAAAAATTTCATATTTCATTGGCAGGGTTTTCAACTTCTAAGCATACACAGTGCCATTAATAAGTACACATTTTAAGGTATCTGAGTTTGCTACTTTTATTAAACTATCCACTTTACCCCAGTTTTCATCAAGCCAAAACTTCTTATCAAAACTGCCAATAGAAGTAGTAGGAAGAAAAGAGTCATTTAGTATCCACAATCTTCCATCTCTAAACCTCTTTACAAATCTCTTTTTTATCTTTAAAGGCTTACTAAATTCTACTCTAATTAAATCTTTAATTTCTTGCCCCATCTGATAATTGTCATAAATTCCATATATTATACCACATAAAATAAAAAAAAACATATATATAATATAATTGATATTTTTCATAATGTTCATTTAATTACGGTGTTATTTTCCCAATAACTTCCACCAAGTGGAAAACTAGGAACAGGAAGTAAAACTGCAAATAAAATAACGGCCAAATATTTTATAAATCTATATTTTTATTCAATTATTATAATAAAACAAAGATACAAAATTGATTAAATTGTACAACAAAAGGTTTTCATCCTTTCTTATCCATGTTTGGCCCAATAGGCTCCGAACTTAAAAACTAGTGTAATATTTCGTTTTACACATTCCTACAACGCCTGAATGATATCGTATTGTGTCAAGATGATCAGATCGCCTGATAAATCTTTGGCAATGACAGCAGGTACATTTTTCGAAATATATTTATTCAAATCCTTGACTGCAAGGTCAACTCCTACGATTGGGAATGGCTGAGCCATTATTTAGGCAACATGTTTTTCGCTGTTTTGCAATGGATTATTTAGGATAAATTCCAATATTGTACTTTCCGTTATTGAACCTTTTATCTCGTCGCCTTCCATGACTGGTAGCTGTGAAATATCCATATCTTTCATCAACTTCAATACATTTTTTACACTTTCAGTTGATGGTACAGATATAAATTTTTTATCCCTTTTGTTGGTGATCAAGTCTCTGACTTTCAATTCACTATCGAGAAATCCACGCTCACGCATCCAGTCATCATTGTATAGTTTGCCCATATATCGACTACCATGATCGTGAAATAAAATAACCACTACATCAGTAGGTTTAAGTTGATCTTTCATTTGCAGCAAGCCTGCAAGTGCAGATCCTGCACTATAACCCAACAAGATACCTTCTTCCTTAGCAAGTCTTCGGGCAGCAAGTGCAGCATCCTTGTCCGTCACCTTTTCGAAATGATCGATCAAGCTGAAATCAACATTTTTCGGCAATATGTCTTCACCTATGCCTTCAGTAATGTAAGGATATATTTCTTTTCTATCAAAGATGCCTGTTTCGTGGTATTTTTTAAAAACAGAACCATACGTATCTATACCCCAAACTTTCACTTCAGGGTTTTGCTCTTTCAAATATTTGGCTACACCAGATACCGTACCACCTGTTCCTACGCCGACGACGTAATGCGTGATTTTACCATCAGTTTGCCGCCAGATTTCAGGGCCAGTTGACTCATAATGTGCTTGTCTGTTGGAAAGATTATCATATTGGTTGAGCCAAGCAGAGTTGGGAATTTCTTTGCTGAGTTTTTCGGCTACTGAATAATAAGATCTAGGATCTTCAGGCTCGACATTTGTAGGACATACGATGACCTCAGCACCTACAGCACGGAGCATATCCATTTTTTCTTTGGATTGTTTGTCACTTGTCGTGAATATACACTTATAACCTTTGACAGCTGCAGCCAATGCAATACCCATTCCTGTATTGCCAGAAGTACATTCGATAAAAGTGCCACCTGGTTTGATCCGGCCTTCTTTCTCGGCATCTTCCACCATTTTGAGTGCCATACGGTCTTTGGTAGAGTGCCCAGGATTGAATGTCTCTATCTTTCCCAATACAAGACAAGGCAAGCCTTCTACAACTTTATTGAGCTTTACCATAGGTGTGTTACCAATGGTTTCCAAAATATTATTCCGATAATCCATGATTAATTTAGCTTAGGGTGTAAAATATTTCGCAAAGATATGATATTCTTTATCAAAATTGCTGAAATATCAGCCAAACTATCGCAATCAATTGAAGGTTATTGTGGTGTAGCTGGTGGAAGTTCAGTCTGATTTTCGCCTTTAATTCCATCCATTGCTTCTACGGTCTTATCCCAAAATCCCTTGAAAATAGGCTTCATAGATGTAAAGATGGCTTTTCCTTTTTCTGGCAATGGCTCAAGCAAGGAATAAGTGATAGACGCAGCTTTCACTTCTGGTTTGAGTACGTTAAGGCTATTGACCAACCAAATTGCAAGACTTAATATATAAGCAAAAAACAGTCCTTGTACTGCACCACCAGCTATTTTATTGACAAAATTGATGTTGACAGCTTCGAGCATATCTTCCAACTTTTTACCAACAAATCTGATGAGCGCCATCACTCCGATGAAGGTAATGACCACGCCTAGAAGAAATGAAACAGCAGGTGACGTTTTGATAATTTCTTGTAAGATGCTTATGACAATCGGTGACAATTTCAGAGCTGCCAAAATGCCGATCACCAAAGACAATGAATCAAAAATGGTTTTTATCAATCCACGGGTATATCCTAAATAAAAACCCAATGAGACGACAATAGCGACGATTATATCTAATAGCATATTATTCTTTTAAAACACAATGATATGATTATTTACTGGTATTGAGACGCAAAAGTTATAAAAAGTTGCATTTGGCTTGTTGTATTTGATTTATGAAAAATTTATAAGCTAATATTTTTGTTACAAAATTTCAGAGCAATAACAATAAAATCTATAATTTTGTGGTTTACAAAAAGCTTATCAAAAGCCATTAATTTTATAACAATTTTAATACACCATTTAAAAATGAATAATAAAATCCTAATTTTTTCCTTAGTAACTTTTGCTTTTATTTCCATGATCTCTTGCAAAGATAAGCAAACACAATCTGCTCCTAGTGATATTGTCAAAAGTACGGCAGCCAACAAAGATGGACAGAAGCTAGAAATGACATTTGACAATGCAAAAGGTACGGCAACTGTCCAATACAATGGAGAGACCATAGAACTCATAACTGATAATCCTGCATCTGGCATGAGTTACAAAAACGACCATTACCAATTGATGGGCAAAGGCGAATATGTTGAATTTTCAAAAGATGGAAATCTAATTTTCAAAAGCGATGATCCATTTTATGAAGAACAATCAGGCAATAACGGACAACAGTGGTGGATGGATCAACACTTAATAAATGGTGCACCAATAAGTAAGAAACCTGAAGAAGGTGGTGAAAGCTTCTTGAAGATCAATGCTGACAGCACAGCAGAGTATAAAGTTGGTGATATTGTTAATGCCATGACATGGACTAAAGAAAATCATGCTTTATTATTGAAAAACAAACTTTCAGGCAAAACTTTAAAGTTTAAGATCACCAATAATACTTTAATTGATGACTTAGGTCAGTCATGGTTTGTAAAAAAGTAACATTCTAATTTACAGGCTTTAAACCCAAAATTTCGTCCGCAAATCGAAAGGTTTCATTTCTGATATTATCAATATCGGCTGACATAATATGCGATGAAATGACATGATTTCCTGCATTGGGAAATGCAATTTTCCTTTTGCTAGTTGCAGGTGTTCCTATTTGATCAAAAAAATCAAGCATTCTGGAAACAGATACTACTTGGTCTTGATTTTCTTCGTCTTTGTAATAATAACCCAAGAAAACAGGCACATTAATTTTCTTGAATGTTTCTGGATTCATGAAATCGTTAATAAGCGCCTTTACTGCAAAAATGCCATTAGTGTGATAAACAGAATTCCAATATTTTTGAGCTTCAGGTTTATAATCGATTCGGTTATAATTACCATCCAATACGAAGGTTGATATCTTTTTCCCCCAAGGATACAACAGCATTGCAGACATCGGATCGTAGATATCTATATTGGGAGAATACATAATCATACTGTGAATATCTTCGCCAGCAGCTGCAAGGATTGCCGAAAGTGTACCACCAGTAGAGCAAGACATTACGATCACTTTATTGCCCAATTTTTTCCCAATGTCAAGGGCATCCTCTGCGGATTGCAGATAGTTATCTGGTGTTAGATTCACAAAAGAATTGGTATCAACTCTCCCATGATCTTCCAATCTAGCCAAAAGCAAATTCATGCCATATCGTTTAGCAAAATCTGTATGCAAAGGCGCACCTTCTTCTTGACTTGCTGAAAATCCGTGCAAGTAAACTAATGCAAATTCAGTCTTTTGATGCAGTGAATCAGCCCATACAATTCTTGCTTCATTATCTGGTTTCAAATCAGAAATTTTCTGCTCACCAGATGCAATCAGACTGTCCAATCCGCTTATATCTACTTGTATTTCTGTATCCAAAATCTTTGGTGACTCAAATTTTACTTTAGGGCCAATTGCGTACACAAAAGCACAAATAGCAAAAAATGCAAATAATATTTTTACAATCTTCATTTTATAACTTTAAATTTTGCTGATTTTTTTATGAATTTCCCATACCTGAGGAATAATCGGTTTAATGCCATCATTGACTATCACGAAATCTGCCACTTTTACTTTTTCAGATTCAGCCATTTGACTTTTAATTTTTTTTGTTACTTCTTCACTGCTCAATCTGTCCCGCTTCATTACCCTTTTGATTCGGATGTTTTCTGGACAAGTCACTACAATTATTGCATCTAGTGATTTGTAACTTCCGTTTTCTACCAGCAAGGCTGCTTCTCTAATGATATATGGTGGATTGAAGTCTGCTCTAATTTGTTGCGTCCACCGATCAGCATCAGTCTGTACCGCAGGATGGACGATTTGATTTATCGCTAACAGCAAACTCTTATCAGAAAAAATCTTGGACGCTATAAACTTCCGGTTCAATTTCCCATTGGCATGGTACGCTTCTTCGCCAAGGACTGCTTTGATCTGTTGCTTGACAGAAGCATGTGACGACATGATCCTTTTGGCTTGAATATCAGCATAATAAATAGGAATATCCAATGATTCGAAGATTTGACAAATGGTGGTTTTCCCAGATCCAATTCCTCCTGTGATGCCTACCTTTTTCATTTTTGAGATGTATTTTGTACAGATAATGCTCTCGTCCAACTACCCAAAAGGCCTCCAAGTCCACCTATCAATCCACCTGTAATCCCTGTTAAGAAATAAACAGCTGAAGTAGAAATCTGTCCAAACAGCGAAGCAAGCAATGAAGAAACTGGTACATCAAAATTTTGATCAGCCAAATATGCTTTCACAGTCCACAATACCAAAACTCCTAACAATCCGACACCGAATGCAGCCCATTTATTAGATAAAAAGATATAACACACCACAAAAGAAACTAAACCTACAATCCACCAAGGTAAAAAATATTGGCAAATAAGTGACCCTAGAATCACATATATTATCGATAAAACTATTTTCATTTCTTTGGATTTAGGATGACAGATTGGGTTTTATTTTTGGAGAGATCTTCTGGTTTGGCATACAGATTCAAGGAATAATATTCACCTTTTCTCCACGCATCGATCATATTCTTATAATATTTGCTCGCAGGATTCCCAGATTGCCCGCCAGGATATACAGCATGACCCATGACTTTGTCTTCTAGGCTTATCACCATTCTCCAACTTGGCCCGAAAGAAAATCCAGTAGCATTGATCGCATCAGGGCAACCATCAGCTGCAATATCCATTTCTGAAAACGCAGGCAGTCTTGTCAAATGATAAATGTGTAACGGTTTGTATTCGCCCCATTTGTTTGATTCTCCTTCATTTTTTCTTTTTATAAAAGCATCAATTGATTCTTTGACAGACTTGATGACGATATCTTTGGCATTTTCTTTATTTCCAGTGGTTTTATTGTCAAAAAATTTATTTTCAGGCTCCGATTGTATCAATTCGAGCAATCTCCAGGCTTCAGGATAATTAACATCGTTGTTTTGTTTAAGAACCTGAATTTCGTCCCAAGTATTTTCAACAAGCTTCTTATACAAGAGATCAAAAAGTACAGGCATCTCAGCATTCGCCTTGTATTGGTAATCCCAAGATGTCAATTGATCGAATATAGTTCCATGCCCAGCTGGTAAATCTTCTTTTTTGACCATTGATTTTATAACATTGATATAATCAGAAGCTTTGTAAGAAAATGCATCTTGTTGCATCGCCTGCATTTGTTCAGGAGAAATAGCATTCATATTTGTCAATTTGTCATTGATGCTTCGATTTCGGTACCGCTCAAATTTTCCGGTAAAATAATATGGATAAGTCTTGTCTGCACTTACTTGATTTGCGGAAGCAATAAATCACCTTGATGGGTTGATAATCTGTGGATTTTGGTTTTTAGGGATCCAATCGCTCCATCCATTCACTGATTTATTGCCATTTTCGACAAATCGACCATCTTGGTCATACTTTGCCGGGAAACGACCATTTACACGCATGGCGATGTCTCCATCTTTGGCGGCAAAACCAAAATTTTGAGCAGGTGAGATATATTTATTGGTGGCCTTTTGGTATTCATCATAATTTTTGCAAGCCATGGCATCTATAAATACATTAAACTCATCGGTATCAGGTTCATCATGGCAGATCCATCTGAGTGCCAAGTCAGTCTTTGTATCGGTTGTTGCTTTGAAAATTGGTCCCCAATGTGTATATTTTACAGTATCAATAATTGAAGTTCCACCTTTGACTTTGACTTCTTCTATTCGATATTTGACCTCTTTTTCTGTGCCATCAAGCATATATTTTGTTTTCTCTGGATTGGTCCATTCTACGGCAAAAACATCTTCTACATCTTGTCCCACATTGGTTTCGCCCCAAGCAATGTGCTCATTAAATCCGATCATAATACCTGGAAATCCAGGGAAAGAAACGCCATATGCATTAAATTGTGGTGTATGAATATGTACTTCAAACCATACCGATGGCAATCCTAAACTCAGATGTGGATCATTGCAGAAAATTGGTTTGCCTGTCGATGATTTAGATCCACTGATTCCCCAAGAATTACTTCCAATTCCTTTATTTCTGTTTTCATTGTATTTATTTGAGATCGGCTTGCGGTATAATGACAAAGTATCCAAAGGCTTGCCACGAAGGCTATCAAATTGAAAATTTGTGCCTTGAGGAATTACAGGATTTTCAATTTTTTGGTGTTCAGGATATAGATGATTGAAATCTTCTTTACCCAGATAATATAACAGGTTAGTATTTTCGATATCATCATTTCTCCCAGCAAGAACCAAGGACATTTGTTTAAAGACAAGTGCCGATTTTAATGCGGTCCAAGTCGATGGTTTGAAATCAAAAAGCTTGTATTCCATAGGCAAATCAGCTTGGCTAAGACTATTGATATACGCATTGACTCCATCCACGTATCTGAAAGATGATGCAAAACGATCAGATTTCTCCCAACCTTTAACTGCATTTTCAGCAGCGTATTTCATACCTCTTCGCCTTCTTTCGAGATCGATCTCGATGGTTTTGGGCCCTATTATTGATGACAATTCACCAGCAGCGGCCATCGCGAGAAATTCCATTTGAAAAAGTCTGTTTTGGGCTTCAGCATACCCTTGTGCAAATAAGGCATCTTCAAGGTTTTGGGCATAAATATGTGCTACTCTTCGGTCATCATATATGATCTGCACCTTATCTTTTAGTCCATTAGCTTCGATGGTTATATCCTTTATTTCGCTGCGTGTATCAGATGTCCATATTCCGTTGAATGGATTCAAAAATTTACCAAGTGGTGGTAAAGGATCCTTTCCAAAGTGAATATTCCCATTAAGAAATAATACCAACAAAATGGTTACAAACATTGTCAAAACATATAAAAACTTTTGCGTCATGCTGTGTCCTTTATTTTGGGGATAATGATAAGAAAAATTACAACAAATTTAACATTTATTTTTTCAGAAACTGCATTAAACAAAAAATCCAAAGTCTCTCCTTGTGAAACTTTGGATTTTTATTGGTTTGACCTACTTTAATTATCAATCTGAAGTCCTAATTGTTGTAGTCTCTTGTATCCAACATGGTACAAAAAATGAGTCCCCAGCTTTTAGGTTTCTAAAGAAAATGTCTTCCTTTTTGGGCATATATTGTAGATACCGATTTATAAGAGAATTGGCTTCATTTGCAACCTTGCTATCTACAGATTTTGCTTTGTACCACATATCTATAGCTGGCCATGTAACCACCTGACTATCCCAGCCTCTTCCAGTACCGCATAAAGGGCCACTAGATGCATATAAGTTTCCTATTAATAAATATGGCTGTCCCCAACCCGGCTTTGCTTTCGCTGCATCCAGGGCATATTTTCTTGATTTTGGGTAGTTTTTTAGGTCTCGATAATAAATTTTTGCTATCAAAAGCAAATACTTGGCTTTGGAATCACTGTCATTTGCTTGTTCGGCACATGATAAGTAAGACTCAATGGCCTTATTGTAACGACCGTCATTATAATCTTCATTTCCTTGAGCGGCACAACTCAATGCTGGAGGTGCTTCATAGCATTTGGTAGATTTCACTTGTTTAATTTCTTTCAACCTCGTATCATCGGCACTACAATTACCTCTCAAAAGCCTTGCGTAAGCCAGATTTACAATATCACAACTATCAGGAAATTGTTTATATAAAGTATAATACTTATTTGCGTAATAATTACAATCATAGAAATTATCAATACCTTCTAAAGCTTCCAATCTAACAGGCGCATATTCGTCGATGACTTCCCAAGATTCACAAGCTTTTCCTTTGCAAGTAGCCTTTCCATTTTCTATTGCCTTAAAAATTAAATCGGCATATTTCCGACCATCTTCTATATTCAACCTGCCATCTACTACCCTATCATAAACCATTTTGGTAAAAGGATTGATAACAAAATAATCTGCATTTTTACCTTTTACATCGAAATTGGACTTAAGCAGCCCAAAAATATTGTCCATTGTGGTGTACTGTTGATAATAGTAATAATAATCAAAACCTTTCAGTCCATTTATATAGGCTTCATCACCAAAACATTCCTTCTTTTTATCATAAATCATCATGATTGTATCAACATATCGCTGCTTTTGAATGGAATCAGTAGCACTCTCAAACAACTTTTTATAAATATTAGCACCATCTTCAAAATGATATTTTACTCGACCATTAGAACCTGGTGCCAAGCTATAAGCAAGTTTCCAATGTTTAAGCGCCTCATCATATTTATTCAATTTCATAAAATCCTTGTACAAGACAAAAGCTGTCTCTGCACGTTCTCTGTCGTAACCGGACAAATCAGCAAAAGTCGCACATGGACTCACTGGTCCTTGCTTGACAGGTATGGTATCAGTTTTTGTTGGTTCTTCTGTTTTGACTACAGTCGCTACCTTAGGAGCGCAGGCAAAATATCCAAAAAACATACTAAAAACGATGACTCTAAATAACATGGTAAATATATTTGTGATGTAAATTTACTAAAAAATGGCTAAAATTAAGCCCTAATTGACAAAAAAATCAAAAAAAAAGGGACAATCAGTTGATTATCCCTTTAATATTTTTTAAAAATTGATTATTTGAATCTAACTCTTACAGTCTCTCCTATCCAACAACCAACAGAAACACTCTGTCCTTCTGATACACCTCTCATAAATCCTTCCTGCTTGTCAGGTAGTGAACTGTAATAACTTGACAGTCTATCATTTGCTTCACCGGCGACACTTCCATCAATGGATTTAGCATAATTATATTTGTCGATAGCAGCCAAAATTGCCAATCGTTGACTCCAGTGATCGCCACATGATCTAGCTGTTTTACCATACATATCACCTATAAGCATGTATGGTCTTCCCCAACCAGGATTAAGTTTTGCGGCGGCATAGGCGGTACTTCTGGCTTGGCTGTATAAATTGAGTTTTCGGAATTCAATAGACGCAATACCAAACATATATGTTGCTTTTTTGTCATTATCTGTTTCTTCATTCATTGCTTGCTTATACTTAGAAATGGCTTGATATCTACCAGCTTCATAAGCTGCCCTAGCAGCTGCTGCTGGATTATTTGCTTCAAATTCAGCTTGTAATCTTGCATTTTCAGTGGATGCATATTTTTTCCACTCTTCATCCAATTTCAATACAACAGGATCAGTGTCCAAACAACCTTGTGCTTTGAGTGTTTGCAATACCCTTTTAAGTGTTTGTGCATCTTCCTTATTCTCTTCGTATTCTGGGATCAATTTTTCTTTAAAATACTCACAATCAAAAATCTGTTTTTCGATTTCAGCAAATTTTTCTTCCATAGCTTCTTTAGCTTGCTGATACCCTTCAGACAATTTTTCATTATTGGCAATATTGTATTCGGCTATTTCAGACAATCGCTTATAGAGACTAACCGCTTTTTCTTTTGGCATTCTACCTTCCTTAAATTCATATACGATGATATTGGCATAAGGATCCATAATGATGTATTCTGCTTTATCGCCTGCATATTTGATACATTGATCCAAGGCTTTTATGTTATCATCATATGAACTATTGACAGAATAAAACATATCATACGCTTTACGCCCATATAAATATCCCAATCTTGCATTCACTTCATCATCAGTTCCATTTTTTGTAGTGATGCTTTTTGACTCAAAACAAGCAATAGCCTGATCATACAACATAACGATCTTAGCTTTATATTCAGCTGTAAGCTTTTCATCTGTAGTGGTTGTCAACAAATGTTTGTACAAAGCTACGCCATCGGTATAGTGATAATCTCTCTTACCATCAGCCGCAGGTGCAAGCTTAAAGGCAATCTGCCAATTTTCAAAAGCAGTTGTATAATCTCCTGCTTTCAAAGCTTGTCGATAAATAGAATGCGCATTTTCAGCATCCGTCTGTGTAGGCTTGCCAATCCAGTTTTCGCATTGCGCATTGACCAATGAAGTAGCAAAAACTACAATCAAGGTACTAAAAACAGATAAAAAACGATAATTCATAATAAGGTGGTGTGTGTTAAGTTAATGATTTATTTACTTTAATTATACTTTCTCTTTAAAAACCATTCGTCATCATTAAAAGTTACGCCAAATGAAATTTTAACAAATTTTTCAGAAATCGGCGTATCCTTGCCTCTGATACCGGCATTAAGCCCGATATTGATATGAGAAACCTTACGTTGGAATACAAATGGCATGCCAAGACCAAAGGTTAGCCCGTAAGTATCTATTTGTTTTCCTTCAACGATCCTTGGATCAGTTCCGTAATATACACCATACCGATAATAAACTCTTTTGAGAAAATTGTCAAATGATTTATAATCTGGTCTAATGTAACCACCAAGACTTACTTTGGAAACATTTGTGAGTGATCCTTTTGAATGATTGGCTGCTTCGTTATAGTATGATGACCAAAAAGTAGCAACATAGTTTACACCTATTGCAAACTTTTCACCTTTATAATATGTTGCACCCAATCCTATTTCACCTGGCAACTTACCTTTACCGGCGATTTCATTTTTGATTTGTATTGTGTCTACTAACGTTCCAGCGGGTAAGTTCTGAACAAGGGTATGAAAAACATTATATGATGTAGAAAAGCTAGTGGTTGAATTCGCATGAATACCAAATGAAATTCGTTTTGCTGGAGTCAACTTATTGTTTTCAATCTGCTTTTTATTTACCGTCGTAAAATACATAAGGCCGGCATTCCACAAAAAACCTTTGATATTATATTGATTTGAATACAAATTATTGTAAACAAAGTCGTCATCATTAAAATACACATTATTTTCATACTTGAGATTGCCATACAAATAACCCAAATTAACACCAAAAGATAGGTTTTTGTACTTTATTGAATTGCCCCACATCAGCTTATAACTGCCGCCTGATCCCTTATAATTGTGTGTATAAGGTGAGACGCTAGATGTAGAGTCATTTACAGCAATATCGTAATTTACAACAGAGTGTGGCATCAAGGTCAGCGACATAGCCAACTTGTAATCTTTTTTACACCATCGTAAAGATCGTTTATTGGGTTACGAAGCGGAAATGCAAGAGAAATATAATCTAAATTTCCCGTCCAAAAACTATTGGAATTTTCTTTGTCCTTAAGCCACGTTTTTTTTCCGAATACACCAAAGTCAAAAGCCGTAGCATTGAGAAATGAGTAACTCGCTGGATTAACAACATTAATATGATACCCATCTACAAAAGAAGCACCCAAGCCACCCATTTGACGTAGGTGATTAAAGTTATTGTCGTTGATATCACCAATACCCAAACGCGAATAAGGATTATTGTCGTTTTGTTGAGCAGACACTGTGGTAGTAACCAGTAACATCCATCCAAACACAAATAACACAATTTTATTTAACATTATACTTTAAAATTTCGTTTAAGCCTTCCATCACAAGATTTGGGGCGACAAATATCATATTTTTTGTCCAATTTTCAAAAAAAAATGCGTCTCCACCTGTCAAAATCACCTTAATCTCCCCAAATTTATTTCTTGTTTCAGTTATAAACGAGTCGATTTCCCGAAATGTCCCTTTTATTGCACCATTTTGTAAAGCTTTAACAGTTGTATCAGCAATGAACTCATCGTTTAATACATTTTCCGCTAACGGTAGATTGGCTGTAAATTTATGCATTGCCTTAAATCTCATGTTGATGCCAGGACTAATATTTCCACCCAAAAACCAACCTTTATTGTTGACAAAATTCATGGTGATACAAGTACCCATATCTATGAAGAGAATATTTTCATTTGGATATTTCATCCAAGCTCCTACTGCAGCAGCTATTCGATCTTTGCCCAATGTTTCAGGCGTTCCATATTTGTTAACAATCGGTACTTTTGTAGAATGATCCAAATGTAAAAAATGTTGATACTTGCGTAATTGATCCATCAAGGATTTATCAGGTAACGACGTATTTGACAATATTACATTTTCAATTTTTAATGTTGATGGTAATTCATTCAAAATACTGTGCGCATATCTTTTTAATTTGACGGATTTGAATACTATAACATCGTTACTATTAAAAACAGCACACTTCACCCTTGTATTCCCTTGGTCAATGATTAAATTCATCAATGTCTAAAATGTCTGATTCCCGTAAAAACCATAGAAATATTGTGTGCATTACAGAAGTCAATACTCAACTGATCCTTAATAGATCCACCTGGTTGAGCCACAGCCGTGATTCCTTCATTCACTGCAAGCTCTACACAATCAGGAAAAGGGAAAAAAGCATCCGAAATCATAACAGAACCTTGAAGATCAAAACCATATTTTATTGCTTTATCTATCGCTTGTTGACAAGCATCGATCCGGGATGTATGTCCGCATCCCATTCCTAACATCTGTTTGTCCTTTACCAATACAATGGTATTAGATTTCAGATGTTTAGCACAAATTATTCCAAAATCCATATCCACAATCTCACTTACGGTAGGTTTTTTATCTGTTTTCACTTCACTGTTATGACAAGATTCATCAGAAATATCTGCGTCTTGTACAATAACGCCATTAAGCAAACTCCTGAAAACTTTCTGAAAATCGGGCCATGATTTTAGCTTTAATAAGTTTCGTTTTGCATTTGCCATCAGTAATTTGATAGCATCATCATCATAATCAGGTGCGATTAATACCTCATAAAATATCTTATCAATTTGTTGTGCAGTATTCAGGTCAATTTTAGCATTTGAAATTAATACACCACCGAAGGCCGAAACTGGATCTGCTTGTAAGGCTGCTTCCCACGCTTCCAATGCCGTTGGTCTCGTAGCTACGCCGCAAGGATTGGTATGTTTCAATATGGCAAACGTGGGAAGATCAGACTTAAATTCCTTCATCAATTGAACAGCAGCATCTATATCTACAAGATTATTAAATGACAATTCCTTGCCATTCAATTTTTCAAAAACCTTATCTAAGTTTCCAAAATAACTTGCCTTTTGGTGTGGATTCTCACCATAACGCAATGGCGTACCACTCATAACACTACTTTTAAAAACTGCCTCACGCTGATTTGCATCTGCTAAATAATTGAATATAGCTGTGTCATAATGCGATGAAACTTTGAAGGCTTCAGCAGCCAAGTACCTTCGCTGCTCTAATGTACTTTCTCCCAGACCACTTTCCAAGATTGTCTTTAAATCACGATATTGATTTTTGGAAGGAATGACGACCACATCCTGATGATTTTTAGCTCCAGCCCTGATGAGCGAAATCCCACCTATATCTATCTTCTCTATAATATCTTCATGAGACTTACCATCAGAGACTGTATCTTCAAATGGGTACAAATCAACTACAACCAAGTCTAAAGTTGGAATCATATATTCTGCCAATTGAGAAAGATGGTCTTCGTTTCTGATTGCAAGTAAACCACCAAATACTTTCGGATGCAATGTTTTGACGCGTCCATCTAAAATGGAAGGATACCCAGTAAGTTCCTCCACCTTTTCGACATGTACGCTCAATTCTTCAATGAAAGTCCTTGTACCTCCTGTGGAGTAAATTACCACACCTAGCTCGTTCAATTTAAGAATTATTTCTTCTAGTCCTTCTTTATCAAAGACTGAAATTAAAGCGGTTTTTATTGTTCTGACCATAATACAAATTGACAAAAAAACTATAAAAAAAATAAATAAGGCAATAAAACAAAAATGGGAAGCGCACAAGCGACTTCCCATTTCTTATTACTTTGAATAAATTAATATTCCCAAAGATCGTGTTCAAAATTAAGTAATTCGTTTTTAATCTTTTCAGAATAGAGCAACATATCGATACCTGCTCTATTTTCAGTATCATCAGGATCTGGTACGAAAAAGTCTTTCAAACGATAATCTAATACATTTGATCTTTTATAAATATAACTTGAAAATACACGTGTATCAAATAAATCTGTCCAAGTCATTGGTGCAATGTCATTTTCGTCATTAAATACTCTAAATTTAGACATTGGAGTTCTACATTCAGGATAGTACACCCAAAATAAAGGACTCGGAGGAATACCAGCTTCTTTATCTTTAGGACCTTGGTAAATAGGTGCAATACCTAAAATACGCACATCCATAACAGATCTTTGCTTGTCAAAATACCAAACTTCTTTTACTCTATATTGATAAACATCCTCCCAATTAATATCGTTTTTAGCAATGACGATCTTCTCTTCGTATGTTTCCGGATCTAAGGTAAAAGATGTGTCCATTTTCACCATTTTACCTCTGATTTCCTCAGCCGTGTACACATTTTTAAACTGATCATCAGAAAAGCCTGTAATATCACCATTATCGATCATGGTCTGTAAAACCTTAAAAAGATTCAACTCCTGACTTCGGAATGGAAGATTCAACTTCTCACGAGAGTCAATAACTCGTTGAACTCTCTTTTCCCATGCAATATCAGCCTCTCTTATTGGTTGAGCGGCCATAAGTTTATTGTCAACAACAATCCTCTTGTTTACGATGTCATCAATAAAAATATCTTCTGATGGAGTTGAAGATTCTGTCTTGATTTCTTCAGCACCAGTAGCAGGCTTATCTATTTGTGCTGTAGCAAACTGCACAAGACATACCTGAATACCCAATATCAAACCAACAAAATTAAAAAACGATTTCATTTGTATTTTTTTAATTATACGATAAAAAAGAAAGATATTTATAAAAATATATTACAAAATCATAATTCAGGGGTATATATTTAAATATTTCACCCCTGAATTATAACCTATATTATTGAATATCAAAAACTAATTGACCAAGGTTTCTAGGTGCGCCATCACCAGGACATTTGCACTTGATATCTTGGAAAACATATTTGTCGCCAGGTGCTGCTTTAGCTTGAAGTGTTTTCGCATTTCCTGTAATTGTTGCACCTTGGTTGGCTGCTGGCTCAGGGTCTTGTCTCTTAGCTACTCTTACTAAAGTAAAACCAGCAAGATTACATCTAGCATCAAAGTCAAAGTCTAACAACATAGGTATCATAGCTGTATGTGCTTTGAAAGTACCATTGCCTATAGATCCACCTTTTTCCTTACCACCTAACAAAGGTGTTGGGTCAGGAATTCTTTTTACTCTATACTCTTTGCTATAGTTTACACCAGGTGCACTTACTCTAACATTAGCTTTACCAACTGCGGTTACATTTACTGTATATGTACCATCTCCGTTTCTAGAGATATTACCGCCATCCATAGAGACTTTGATTTGAGCAGAAGGAACACCTGCCGCAGATACCTCAACTGGATTATCTACACCAATATAAAATACATTCATTTTTGAAGCAGACACAGTAACAGATCGCTCACCTACTTCATATTCAAATTCATTTTTGTAAGATTTCACTTCTCCAGTTACAGGGTCTTTTACACTTGCAACAGCACTATATTTTCTTACACCAATAGAACCTGCGCTTTCAGTGTATTTTGCAACACCATCAGCATTCGTAGGCAAAGTACGTCCATTTACAGAAATAGATATACCAGTTTTAGAGTCCGTTCCAGCTGATGCTGATAAAAATACATCAGTTTCAAAAGGCTCACCTTTGATAACATAAGACTTTTTAGGTGCAGACACTACTGTATACTTATCAAAAACAATATTCTCACCCCCAACACCTACTTTGCTTGCTAGATAGTTAAGCGCAGATGCTTCAGATGCTTTAATGTCGTTAATAAATTTAGAAAAAATCGGCATACAAGCTCCTAATGGCATATGTCCAAAGGTAAAGTCTGCCCAATTTTCTTTTTTGTTGACCGATTTTGTCCAAGAAACATCATCAATTCCAATAGGAATTTTAGATTCTAATGCTTTTTTATCAGCTTCGTCTGCAACCTTTGCAAATCCAGCCTTGTACTCCATCATCTTCTTTTTTAACTCCTCTCCTAGGCCTTCATCAACCATCAAACGGGTTGTACCGGCATAATCTCTCTTACCCAATAATTCTGTAACGCCTTCTGCTTCAATATAATCACCACCATCTACAGATCCATTTCTATTACCAGACTCATCGATCAATTTATCCATGATTCCTTTAACATAAGCAGTCGCTTCTTTTGACAGTGTAGTAACACCATCAATTCTGTCAGCATAAGTAGCTAATGAAGCTTTCTTTTTTGCAGCTTCTTTAATAACTGCAGGCAAATGGGAATTGGATTCATCCAATGTAGCATTTGCAGACTTAAGCCCTTTATCCACCATCTCAAAGGCATTAAAAATCTCCGCAGAGACGTTTAGTGCCAAAAGCGCGGTCAGTACGAGGTACATAACGTTGATCATCAACTGCCGCGGTTCCTTAGGTATTGACATTTTTTATCTTTTTAACTTGTTAATAAATAATTTTTGCGAAGAAAAATTCTTAATTATCCTTTTACATTATATGCAGAAAGGATATTGCCATAAACGCCATTCAATGATGTCAAATTTTTGCTCAAACTTGCCATTTGCGCCTGATACTGCTTAGTATCATCTACACTTGAATTCAATGCATTCATGGCTTCATTCATTCTTGTATAAAAATTATTCATTGCTTTTAATTGATCTCCTGTTTGGGAGAAATCTACTTCCTGAAGTGCCTTCAACGAACCAAGACTTTTAGACATAGACTGAAGTTCAGTCAACATGCCACCCAAATTTTTCTCTACTGCATCTGCATTAAGTGCTTTAGGTCCTGCTCCAACTTCTCCAGCTGTCAATGGTGATATATGTGAACCATACTGATCCAAACCTGGATACAATTTTTCCCAGTAGTAATCTTTTTCAGGTCCTAAGATACCTAACATTGCAAATAAGAATGCTTCAACCAAAAGACCAGCCGTAATAGCCATACCTCCCCAAGGAGTACTGTTCAACTTTCCTAAGGCTCCAATCATAACAACTGAAGCACCAATACCGATTAATAAATTCTTTAAATACTTAAAAGATGGTGATTTGAAAAAACTCATTGTGATTTAAATTTTGTGATTAGTTAATAATAAAATTGATATAATCTAGAGTAAACAGTGTTACTGTTACTCCATCTTTAGCCACACTAATTGAAGTGATAAAACTTAATATTAAAAGTCATTTATTGATCTACCCAGATACGTAATCACACATCTGAATCCAATGTAAGACTTTGTGGTATCCTGAAACTCCCAAGCTCTAGTACCTGTCTGACAGTAATATGAAATATCTTTCCATGATCCGCCTCTGATTACTTTACGCTTATATGCTTCAGGATCTTCATCTTTAGCATCATAACGGTAATCTGAATTAAGATCATGCTCATGGTCATATGCATTTTCATGGAAGGCAGACGATGTCCATTCTGCAACGTTTCCGGCCATGTTATACAAACCATAATCATTAGGGAAATAAGCGTCTGCTTTTACAGTGTGAAGTCCACCGTCTTCAGGATAATTTCCTCTACCAGGTTTAAAGTTTGCTAGAAGACAACCTTTAGCATTTCTGATATAAGGTCCACCCCAAGGATAAGGAGAAATATCGTGTCCACCTCTAGCTGCATATTCCCATTCAACTTCTGAAGGTAAACGGAATACTTCAGTATTAGGTTCGTCTTGCTTAAACTGATTCCAAAGCTTTGTTCTCCAATGACAGAAAGCTGTTGCTTGCTTCCAACTTACACCTACTACTGGATAATCATCAAAGGCAGGATGCCAGAAATAATTACGTGTTTGTGGTTCGTTATATGAATAAGTAAAGTCTCTAATCCAACAAAGTGTGTCAGGGAAAATGGTAACTTCTGCTTTATTGATAATAGAAGTACGTGTTGCTTCCTTATCATGAGCCGCTTTTTGCCAATCTATCCATTGATATTTGTATTTTAGACCAGCATAGTCCAACTCTTTTTTACCTTCAAAGGCCATGTCACCTTGATAATACATATCATTTAATGTCTCATCACTGTAGTCCAGTTCTGTTTCCCAGTCAATTCTCTCATTGCCAGCGTCATCTTCCGACTTGTTGCCCATGATTTCGTGTGCTGTGGAATCTCTAACCCATTCTACAAACTGACGATACTCATTATTAGTGATCTCGGTATCATCCATGAAAAAACCTGAAATTGAAATATTCTTTTGTCGTTGAGCGTAGGTATAAAATACATCCTGATCACTCTGACCAATAGTGAGTGTACCTGAAGGCACATACACCATACCGAAAGGATTAAAGCCTCCCCATGTTGGTCGGTTTTGAGAGCCTATAAGCTGACCCGTTTCCTGCTTCCCACACGAAGAGATAAGAATAACAGTGAATAGTAATACACTTAATTTTGATAAACTTTTCATTTTCTTTTAGCGATTTAACCTATTTAAATTTAAGGGCTTTGGCATAAAGCGCCGTAAAGATAATGGTCTATTTTAAAAATACAACTATTTTAAATTCGTTTTTTAAAATATTTTTATCTCTGAAAAACTCTTTAGCTATTCAATAACGAAGGAATAAAGCACTTATTGTATAGAATTCAAAATAAAATTTGAATACATATCAAAATATTTAATATATATGATGTAAAATCGGATAGATTATAAATCTCGTGGATTGTATATAATCTTTGGCGGTAAGCCTATTCCTATTAGCTTTTGTAAATTGTAAGATAACATAATCTCATGGCTTCCTTCATGAACTGACTTGAGTTGCGATAATCCAAAGTCATAACTGTAGCTAACAAAATATTTTTTACCAAGATTTGTACCTACGATTACTGAAAAAGCATCATTAGATTGTTTGTTATACCCTCTGTAATTGACACCAACCAATAAATTATCATAATACTTGGCAATAATTCCTACATCAGTTTGCACGACGCCTAAATCAGATTTTATCATAAATGAAGGAAAAAACTTTAATGCATCATCCCATGCATATTTATATTGGGCAAAAAAACTACCCGAAAATGCCCTTGAATAAGTGCCATTTCCAATTGAGTATCCGTGTGTTGGCAATTCTGAAATGACCAAACCTGTTTCAAGATATTTACCGTAAAAATATACACCAGTTTCCCAAGATGGTCCTATTCCGTTGTATCTAGTATTGCCCAAAATCGGGTCGTTGTGATCAAAGCCGCCATTGTATGTTCCTTCTGGAGTTATGATACTACTGCCATCGATACTCAACATGTCAATGCCTGCTCTTCCACCAAAGCTAAGGAAACCCATGGATGTATTCATTACATAATTATATGACAATTTGAAATTTGTATTGCTGAATACGCCAGCTTTTTGGTTGTACAGTGTAAAACCGATGGCGCCATTCCATATATAAATTGGTATATCAGCACCCAAGTAAAATGTTCTAGGATTGCCAGTAAAAGCACTATATTGATCTCTATATGATGTGTAGATACTTAAAGAACGCTCTAATCCACCATAGGCTGGATTATCATTAAATTTATTGAGCATGTATTGGGAAAATTGCGGTTTTTGTTGTGCTATTGCAGCAAAACATACCAAACTGAATAAAGACAATAAAACATTTTTCATGATCAATAAGCTAGAGCCTACTTTTTATCATGCAATAGTAATGGATATTTATCGTACTTTTTAATAAAAAAATTAAAAAAATATCCGAAAATGGTATTTTAACAAGCTAAATAATGTACATCTAATAGTTCAAAATGGCCATCAAGATATATCTTAAGTTTTTTGATTCCGTTATGAAGAAAACTAAATTGCGCCAAAAAAACTTAAAACAATGATGAATAATCTAATTTTGATTCAATCCTAAGTTTTTACTACCATACTTATTGCAAAAATGTATTTTCGCTTAATTTTGCCAATAAATTTAGAATGTACCAAAACATAAGTGCATGATAAGTAAATCTGGTTGAACAATTTATCACTTACTTTGTAAAATGTAGCTTGATGATATCAATAAATATTGTAAAATCAGAATTTATTTGTTTGCTTTTAGCGAAACAATGCCTTAGAAAAGTAGTTTACATTATAATAATATAAGAAATCATGTTAAGTTTTATTGAAGTAGCAGCCGATTCTGATTTTAGTATCCATAATCTACCTTTTGGTATTTTCATCAAGGATGGACACCACATTGCGTGTACTAGAATAGGTGATACAATTGTAGATCTGCATCAATGTGCAGAATCAGGCTTGTTTGACAATTTGCATTTGCCACATGGTATATTCAGACATACGGTGCTAAATGCTTTCATAGGATTAGGTAAAAAAGTAACTTCTGCTGTAAGAACTCAAGTACAACAAGCTTTGACCAAAGGTGGCTTCTTGGATAATGAAAAATTCAATAAAACCGATATTTTTGTATCAATACATGATGTACAAATGGTCTTGCCAATTCACATAGGCGACTATACAGATTTTTATAGTAGTCGAGAGCATGCCACCAATGTAGGCATCATGTTTAGAGATCCAGCTAATGCCTTGCTTCCCAACTGGCTTCATCTTCCTGTCGGCTATCATGGACGTGCTTCGTCGATAGTCGCTTCGGGTACACCGATCAAAAGACCAAATGGACAAACCATGCCAGATGGAAGTGAAAAACCCATCTTCGGACCAACAAAACAATTAGATTTCGAGTTGGAAATGGGATTTGTCATTGGTAAGGATTCACAATTGGGAACTCAAATTACGACAGAAATAGCTGAAGAATATATTTTTGGGATGATGTTATTTAATGACTGGTCAGCAAGAGACATTCAAAAATGGGAATACGTTCCATTGGGACCTTTTTTGGCAAAAAACTTTGCTTCTACTATATCTCCATGGATTGTAACACTTGAGGCGTTAGAGCTTTTCCGAGTGGAAGGGCCAGTCCAAGAACCTGAAGTACTTCCCTACCTCAAAACCGAAGGGCCAAAAAATTATGACATCAATCTATCAGTAGATATCTTAGCGGATAATGGTGCTCAAAAACGTGTATCTACATCAAATTTCAAATATATGTATTGGAATATGTGTCAACAATTGGCCCACCATACTGTAAATGGATGCAATATGCGAATAGGTGATTTGCTTGCTTCAGGTACCATAAGTGGTCCAACACCAGATTCTTATGGGTCGATGTTGGAAATCTGTTGGAAAGGCACTAAACCAGTACAAATGCCAGATGGAACGGAACGGAAATTTATTGCTGATGGCGATACAGTAGTGATGCGTGGCTGGTGCGAAAAAGATGGTATCAGAGTCGGATTTGGGCCTTGTGATGGTAAGATTGTTGGTTAATCACTACACTACCATTGTGTAAATGTTATTGTTTGGGCCTTCTTCTATATTGATCAGCAAACATCAATAAAAAGACAAACGGAACCAGCAGTTTTGTAGAAAATAATGGCACATTGTTATAATAATTGTACAAAATTATAAATAAAGTAGCCGAAGCAGAAAAAGAAAGTCCAAACAATAAAATTGTTTTTGAGAACTATGGGCTTTTCTAAAGCCCAATCTGATGCTAATTTTGTTTATGATTGTCAGGAATAGCAGAAAAATTCCT
Source organism: Saprospiraceae bacterium (assembly GCA_016717105.1). Lineage (GTDB taxonomy): Bacteria > Bacteroidota > Bacteroidia > Chitinophagales > Saprospiraceae > OLB9. The sequence continues at coordinate 199,555 of JADKGF010000004.1, forward strand.
ATGGCTATGACAAATACTTTCATAACATTTTGACTTCCCTTTGCGGGAATGGTATCACAATATGGTGCTCAATGAACAAGCGATCTATTGCACATCTTACATCACTTTTAACATTTTCTGCCATCATCACTTGCTTAGTAAAAAAATATAGTGTAAAATTCAAACTACTATCGCCAAATTCGTTAAGTCTGACAAAAGCTTCAGGTTTTTCAAGCACTTCAGGTACCGTAGATGCAGCTTCTAATAATAACTTTTTTACAACATCAGAAGGTGTACCATATGCGACACCTACATTGACCGAAAACCGAACTATATCATCATAATGTGTCCAATTGACAACAGCCTGATTAACCAATTTACTATTGGGCACCAACATCGAAACGCTATCTCTTGTCTCTATCCGAGAAGCTCTGAGCCCTATTTTGAGCACACGACCTACTTGACCTTCTATTTCCAGAATATCACCAACCATAACCGACCGTTCGAATAGTAAAACCAGCCCAGAAAAGAAATCATTAAATGTCTGTTGCAACCCTAAACCAACACCTACCAAAAGCGCTGCCGCTCCACCATATATGATGCTCATGTCAGATATAATCCTGTCCAAGGCAAATAAAAAAGCAATCACATAAACGACATACATGACTAGCTGATTGATCGCATACTGGATACCTTCATCCAAATCTTTGCTTTTGTATGTACGATACAGCGTGACTTGTGTAATGAACCAAACCAAAACTTTTGCGGCCATCATGATCATAATAGCTACCAAAATATCTGAAAGGTGCACTGTAAACAACTCGCTTTTTATCTCGCGCTGGAATAAGATCAAATCGAGATCAAGTCTGCGCAATAAGATTTGTATAAGATAAATAAAAACAATATATCTGACAAGCTTGGTTGCTTTGATTTCATTGGTCTTATGGTGGTCAAAATTGGTTCGCACTGGCACTTCACGTTTGCGGAATTTATTGCGGATCACTACGTGACTTATAATCCAATCAGTCAATATTGCAACACTAAACAAACTCAGTATTTCAGCTACATGGTTTATTGTAATTTGAAAACCATTAAATTCCAGTAATCGGATATCAAAATTTATGATCCGTAGCAGGAGTAAAATTGTAATAAAAAATAGTGAAATAGCCAATCTAAATTTGAATCCGATGATATGTAACTTTGTGAATCGAGAATCATCATTTTCAAAGAAGGTGTAATTTCCAATTTTGAAATACAGATAAATTGAAAACAAAATGATGAAACACGCTAAGATCATTCCACTCAGCTGTATTTCAAAACCAGAAACTGAAAACAAAACGTCTTCCATTAACACAATTTTCAAAAAATGCAAAAGTACATCATTTTTATCCAATTTTTTTATATACAAAAAAGGAAACTTTAATTTTATGATATTAGCTAGATAATGAATTTTAAGGCTAAACCTATAAAAGAAATTTACAAAAGGCCATATTTTAATGAATGTAAACAAATTCCAAAAAACTTCAGTTATCTTTGACCGTCAGAAATTTATGTCGCACATGAAGCCCATTTACAAATATCTGTTGGCCTTGATTCCATTGGTTATCGTAGCATCGATATTGTATTATTTTAGCGAAATCGTAACCTACGTATTGATAGCTTGGGTTATATCAATGATAGGCGCACCTGTAGTTGTATTTTTGCGAAAATATATAGGTAAAAATCTATCAGCTCTTGTTACACTAAGCTTGTTCGTATTTGGATTTATCGCTTTGGTCTGGATTTTTATACCACCATTGGTAAACCAGATAGAAAATATTTCCAAGATAGATATAGAAAAAGTAGTGACTGCGCTCGAAGAGCCTATTCACGACTGGGAAAAATGGTTGGTAAGAAAAAAACTGATGATTGCTCAAGATACAAGTTATGGTTCTACATCTAAAGTGTTACCAACTACATCTCCTGAAGTCACGCATGTAATAAGCCTGGACAGCAGTCAGACCGGTGGCGCCATCAACCAAAAATTGGACATACACATACATCTGAAAACCGAAAATGCCGATACTGCGATAGATAAAAGTATCGAATCAGAACAAGAAGATTTTTTTGAATTGCTAAAGAAAAATCTGTCCACTTACCTTAATCCTGAAAATATTCAAATACTTTTTGGCAATGCGTTGAATAAATTTGGTGATGTTTTTGTGGGTGTATTTTCCATATTTTTTATAGGATTTTTCTTCTTAAGAGAGCAAGGACTTTTCGTCAATATCATCACATCTATCGTACCTACCAAATATGAAACCCATACACAACAAGCTGTAGATGAAACAAGTAAGCTTTTGATACGGTATTTTGTAGGTATTTTGGTTCAGGTTACAATAATTACGCTGATTATCTCCTTTTCGCTCACAATGTTAGGCGTGAAAAATGCCTTACTTATTGGATTTTTTGCCGGCATCATGAATGTCATTCCTTATGTTGGACCCATCATTGCAGCCTTGGTCGGATTTGTGATTACATTATCGTCGAATATGGAGCTTTCATTTTATGACGAAATGATGCCACTCTTGGTAAAAGTAGGTATCGTCTTTTTGGTAACACGGCTGATAGATGACATCATTTTACAACCCAATATTTTTTCGAAAAGTGTGAAAGCTCATCCTTTGGAAATATTTATTATTGTCTTAGTCGGTGCTAAAATAGGCGGCGTCTTGGGAATGGTATTTGCAATTCCATTTTATACGGCATTCAGAGTAATCGGTAAGGTCTTCTTGAGTGAATTTAAGGTAGTACAAAAACTAACGCGCAATATGTAAATAATATCTTTGGTTGGTTAATATTTAAGATTTTTCAAAGCTGGAATTTTGAAATAAGCAATAGATGAAACCAATAAAGTCATGCAACCACCAAATACCACCGAAGGTACTGTACCCATTGCAGCTGCTGCTACACCACTTTCGAATTGTCCCAGTTCATTGGTGCTATTGATAAAAATAGAACTAACGGATGACACTCTTCCTCGCAATTGGTCAGGTACCAAAATCTGGAAGATCGTACCGCGAATGATGACACTCACACCATCGAATAATCCACTTACAAATAGTGCAACTAAGCTTAAAATAAAGGATTCTGACAAAGCAAAAACGATCATACAAACACCAAACCCTGCGATGGAGTAGATAAGTTTAAATCCTTGACTTCCTTTAAGCGGAAATTTTGTGAGAAAAAGTATGGCTAAAAAATTTCCTGCATAGGTAGCTGACATTAGCAAGCCAAAAGATTGTGGACCAACAGCAAGAATGTCTTTGGCAAAAACAGGCAATATCGCTACAGCACCACCAAAAAGAACTGCTAACATATCTAGACTCATAGCACCAAAAAGAGCCTTTTGATTCCAAACAAAATCAAGTCCTTCACGTACACTTTCCCATGTCCTGACTTTGCTCTTGTCATATGTTACTGGTTTGGGTAGAATAAAATATCCAATAAAAAAAATACTCAATACGAGCAGGATTACGACAATTACAAAAACAAACGACATCGAAAAATACCCAATCAAAAATCCCCCAAACGTAGGGCCGACAATAGCACCGATCAACCAAGTCATGCTATTGACGGATGCGGCATGGACAAGTTCTTCCTTAGTGACCAACTGAGCCAAAAATGCAGAAAAAGCAGGCGAAATATAGGCACGGATGACACCTGTCAGACCCACTAGAATAAAGATGATAACCGTTCTGAATTCCTCAGTAATATTAAATAATTCCGAAGTAGTGATAATCAAACCTGTTATCACAATAGTATAAAAAATTAAACTCTTGATTATCAGTGATTTCTTGTCACTACTATCCACCTTCACACCTGCAGGCAATGCCAATAGGATAGCAGGAATCACTTCACTAAGTCCTACAAGGCCTAATACCAATTTGCTTTCCGTAAGATTATAGAGATACCAACCCAATAAGACAGGTACCATCTTCATACCGATGGTGAATAGCAATCTCGTAATCAGAAAAAAGGTAAACTCCTCGTTAATGACTAGAAAAGCAGAACGGAGAAATTTTGTTAGAGTTTTAATTTCCTTAGATTATCGAAGCTCACTTTTATACTTTCCAACGGTGTCATTTTGGTACAAGTATCTTGTTCAACAAAAAACAAATCTAGACCAGCTTTTGGTGCCAATTTGAAGACTTGTTTCCAATCGATAATACCAGTACCTACAGGCGCAAATGATTTTTCAGGTGTATTGTCCATGTCCTTAATGTGGAATAGTGGGAATCTTCCTTGATTTTTCTTAATCAATTTTTTTGTGTCCACATTGGCTTTGCGTGTCCAATAATGATCTACTTCAAATTTTACAAGATTCTTATCTGTTTCCGTCAAGAGGATATCATAAGGAATGATGCCATCAATAGGAAAAAATTCAAAATCGTGGTTATGGTGACAAAATTGCAGGCCATACTCCTTGGCTTTTTCGCTACATTTATTAAATAAATCAGCATGTTTTTTGTAATCGTCTATAGTCTTTCTCTCATCTGGAAAAAACCAGCCACATGCGATATATTTCTGCCCAACAAAGGCTGCGTCTTCACAAACAGCTTCCCAGTTATTAGACATGTTGTATGAATCTTTAGCAGTATTGAATCCAGTCATCGTATGTCCACTGTACATCTCTAAGCCCAAATCCCTAAGGATCATCTTAAAGTTTTCCTTAGTTTGTCCATAAAATTTTCGAGCACCATAGCCTGCACTTTCTACGTGATTGTATCCGATGGCCTTGATTTGCTTGAGCGTACCCAATGGATCATTTTCCATTTCGGTGCGAACTGTATATAATTGAACTCCGATATTGGTCAAATCAACTTTAGGGCCAAATTCCCAATCTAATGGATTGACAACCAAAGCAGTAGCAGACAACATCGTAGTGTTTTTTATAAAATCACGTCGCAACATATAGATAAAAATATTTTTAGGTTGATAAATTATTGAAGGCTTACCATTCCAATCTATAACTCAAGACAGGAACGAGTCCTAATTGCTTTTGCAAAAGTACAGAATTTAGCAATGGGTCGTAATATCTGAAGCCATCATTTTCTCGATTGAGTACATTTTGGATATCGAGTGACCATCTGTGGGTCTTATTGCTATTGAACTTTTGGCTGGTATACACTACTCTAAAGTCGATTCTTTGGTAAGGACGGAATTTTTGGTCATAAGGTGAATTGACATTGTATAATGTTGAAAATTTACCATTTACAGGGTTTAAAGATTGTTCTCTCATAGCGCCACGGAGATGATTGGACAAACTGATAATAAGTGATCTATCCTTATTTGATTTAGAAATATCCACCGAATAACTCACATTGGCATTGCTGGTATAACCAAAATTGTATCGACCATTATAATATTGATCAGTTTTATTATTTAGATTGTATTTGCTATCAAAAATGCTTAAGTTTATGCTATAATTTAATGAATTTTGTTTAATAAATGATTTATTTTCAAGATATAATTCACCACCTAGTACATTCGCTGATGATGTACCATTCGGCACGATACTGAGGAATCCATAAACCTGATCATAACCTAAATTACTGCCATTAAATGGTGTAAAATGTCCAACACCATCGGCAGATGCAAAAGTCGAAATATCCCAAAATTGATGCAGAAATATAGCACTGCGAATTTGTAGATTATTTTGGATGTATTGAATTCCTGTTTGGAAATTATGTTCTTTGATTCTTTTTCTTTCGTACACCTGTTCGATAAACTGTCCTGATGTAAAATCTTGAACTGAAGATAAACGGTAATCGAGACTGACCACAGTAGCTCGTGAAAGTTTATAACTTGCACCAAGCGATGGTTCGACGGTTACTTCCTTTGTTCTATTTTCATAAAAACTACCAATCCCGATATGATAATTAAATGGTTTGTAGGAGTCACTTTTATATTGGAGATATGGATAAATACTTAAAACTGGTTCATCAAATCCATTTACAATACGACCATCATCCTTCATATTTGTGCGCAAACCAAAAGTCATTTTAGCTCCTGAATAATCGAGAATATATTGATTATGCCAAGAAAGAAGTCTTTCTCTGACGCGCTGGTCAGACGACAACGACAATCCCAAGCTGTCAATATAAAATGCATCAGTACCTTCTACCCTTTTATCATTTCGCCCTGACATAATAATCGTGCTTTGGTAATATTTATTGGCTTTTTCGTAAGTATATTGTGCTCCACCAATTACCAATTCACTTTCGTATGTAATATTCTGAATATCTTTGAATCGGGTCAAACTATCTCCTCTGCTCACTGCAGTAAATTTATTACTACTTTTGCCGAGCGTTGCAAATAACTTGAGACTTTGATGATCGTTTTTGATCAAATCGGCATATAAACTCAAATCCTGATATCCGATTTTCTCATTTCCAAAATTTACACCCAATTTATCCAACAATCCGACAAAACTGTAGCGATAAGCCCCATACACATTTCTATTGCCTCGATTCATACCCAGTCCGGCTTCCAATCCGATAAGGTTTATATCAACAAATGACTTGATTTTGGGTGCCATTTTCATATTAGATACGCCGGACATTACATTAGCATAGGATATATCAGCTGGATTTGCTTCGAAATGGTAATAATCGAGTACCGATCCACTCAGCGCATTGACACCACCTGCATTTCCTGTAGCTAGATCATTTGCAGTCCCTGCATTGGATAGATGATTTGGATTGACAATATCAGCCCCAAAGAGTTGCCAACGAGCAGATTCTGGTGGCATACCACGGAAAATTATTGCATTAGCACCATCATTTGGTGTAGAAAATCCTGGATATTTGATCAGAATACGAGCAGGATCTTGGAAGGATGCCGGCATGACCTTGTATTGATTTTGGGTCATTGTGAGGTCGCCTGATTTGTAAGGTTTTTCGGTGATAATGATTGGAAATTGCCACAAATAACTACTGTCTCTCTCCAAATAAAAATTATGATATAATGTATCATTTGATTACAAAAACTGATTGTATCACTTATATATTTTCCCAACTACAAATACTTTATATTTTCTCTTTTCTTAATATTTATTCGTATTCTCCATCCAAATTCATGTATGTACTCTTTTTCTTTCAATCCATTTAAAAGCCTTATTTGAAAATGAACCAAAGCTTCACTGTTTTTTCAAAAACCTTTCCTTTTAGCACTTGAGAAGAACCAATTTGTAGGTAAATAATGCTTAGAAAAACAATAAATTGGAATCTAAAATTTAATATCATTCTATTGAATTAATATGGTTTATTTGACAAATATACCTTCATTTATCTAATATTATAAGGAAAATTGCTTATATTCCAAATTATAAGCTAATTTGCTTATATTTCTAATTATAAGCAATTTTGCTTATAATTATCTATATTTCTTAATAGGTATAATAAATGTATCGCTTCATACCGTCAAACTGGTCATTTAGGTATTGATATTGATACGATATAAGCCCATTGTCCATTCTATATGTTTCTGTCTTAAGTTTATCACCAATTTCCAACTTTAGTTTGCCTTTTAAAGCTATTAAGTTTTTTCTTCTTTGTTTTCAATGGTTGTAGATGTTCGAGTAAGGTGTGTGCCTTTATAATTCTTTTCTTCATAATTCGAAATGCCTTTATCAATACTCGAACTTTTATCGATCCACACGCCATTTTTCTTTTCAAAACTTGCTACAATATTCATGTTTTTGTCATATTGGTATTTTAATTCTTTCGTACTACCATTACCAAAATGAATCGTCACTACTTTTGTTCTACGTTTATCATTGTATTTTACTTTTGAAAAGATGCCAGTTTTTTTCCCGTTTTCATCATAGTCTATTGCTTTGATTTCTCGATTTTTACGATCATACCATATTTTTGTCTTTGATATAAATTTCCCATAACAAACCGTAATTCGTTCTATTCTAATTGTATCATCCTTATAGAAATAACTATACGAACAGCGTAGTCCATCTCTTCCATAAATTTCCATTAAGGTCGTTCTACCCATCTTGTTAAAATACTCCTTGGTAATAAGAAAGGAATCATTGCTACCCAATGAATCTTTGACATATGCTTCCGCAATTTTGATTTGGTTTCGTTTAGCTAAATCAATCTTTATGTCTTCTTGGGTTGATATCCAAAAGCATAAATGTATAAAGATAATTAAAGTCAAAAGTTGAATTACTTTATGCATTACAATTTTGGATTTTTATAAAATTTACCTTATTTTATATTTAATAAAAAGTATTTTAATTCTATAATACCCTTTTCCTAAATACTTCAAAATCAGTAGATAAGAAAAACTGATAAAATTTTTTATAAAAATATATTTCGCAAAATTCATTTGGACCAAAAGTACGCTTAAGCACACTTATTCCCTTGATCGTGAAAGGTGATGTAGGTTTACTGCAATAATCATCTAAATAATAAACCATATAGCCACCTTGATTATCTCTGCTGATTGTCATATAAAATTCCACTTTTTTTGAAGGATTTGATCGTGAAACAATTCTATGAAAATATATTTGGCATTCAGTCAAGCTATCTTCTTGATAGGGAATATCTTTCTCAATATTATTATTACTTGCAGAAATCAATAGTGGCAAGTCAATCGTATCACAGTTGAAGGGTTTACAAATTGAAGGAAGTTCATGTTTAAGTACTGCTTCTCCAGCATCAAAGTCAAATGAAGTACTAGTGTTTCCATAACTATATTGCAACTCACCCAATTGGCAAACTGGTTTCATTTCAATCTTATACTTATAGCCAGGTAAAATTGTAAAATCATTAGCAAAATAGGATAAAAGGCCAAAATCACTTCCATCATGAGATATCATAATGTCAAATAGATTTATTTCATTTATTGGTTCTATTTGTAATTGAAATCTTCCATTTGGTTTTTCCTTAAGCACATAATCTGAGACTGTAACTTCTTTACAAAGCTTAAAATGGTAATCTTTATAAAAAGTTTTTTGATAATTTCCAGAATTATAGCACCTGTATGAAACCGTCAGAATATATTCTCCTTCTGGTTCAAATGCATAATCCACACAACTATTATTATGATCTATTAATTTTTCAAAATTTTTACCTGATTTTTTATCCAATATATCAAGAACGAGCAAATCATAGCCATTCCAATGAAAGCACAGTCTATTTTCTTTTATATCAAAGCCAGGATCAGATATCGCTTTTATGCAAGGAGTTGAAACATTTTCCTTTTCACAACTCAAAAATAAAATAAAGAAAAAGGCTGATATTAAGATTTTCATTTCAAAATTACAATGTATATTTATGATATTATATCCCCAAAATCTTCCTCAAAAATCCTTCATCTACCGCTGCACCTGCAAAATCATCAAATGCTTTTTCCGTCACTTCTATGATATGGCTTTGTATAAATGGTGCGCCTTCTCTTGCGCCTTGGGTGGCAGATTTGATACAGCATTCCCATTCCATCACAGCCCAACCATCGTATCCATATTGCGATAATTTGCTAAAGATGCCTTTGAAATCTACTTGTCCATCACCTGGAGATCTAAATCGCCCTGCCCTATCCTTCCAGTCTGCATAGCCACCATATACGCCACATTTTCCAGTCGAATTGAACTCGGCATCTTTGACATGAAAAGCTCGGATACGATCATGATAGAAGTCTATATACTGCAAGTAATCCAACTGCTGTAAGACAAAATGACTCGGATCAAATAAAAGACAAGCTCTTGGATGATTATTGACTTTTTCCAAAAATCGTTCATAACTCAATCCATCATGCAAGTCCTCGCCAGGATGTACTTCATAACATACATCTACGCCACACGCATCAAAATGATTTAAGATAGGCAACCATCTATCTGCCAACTCCTGAAAACCAAGATCTACCAGACCAGGAGGACGTTGTGGCCAAGGATTCATCGTATGCCAAAGCAAAGCACCTGAAAATGTAGCATGAGATTTTAGACCTAATCGTTGACTTGCTTTACCAGCATTTTTGACTTGGATCTTAGCCCATTCGGTGCGTTCTTTTGGTTTGCCTTTTAGTTCATCAGGTGCAAAATTATCAAACATAAGATCATAAGCCGGATGTACTGCTACCAATTGTCCTTGTAAGTGCGTACTTAGCTCTGTGATTTCCAAGCCAAAACTATTGATTTTGCCTTTGAGTTCGTCACAGTATGTTTGGCTTTCAGCTGCTAGATCGAGGTCTATGAGTCGTTTGTCCCATGTAGGAATTTGAACGCCTTTGTACCCTAGAGAAGCTACCCATTGGCAGATAGATTCCAATGAATTATATGGTGCTTCATCACCCATAAACTGAGCAAGAAATATACCGGGTCCTTTTATTGTTTTCATTAAGATACGATTTAGATTGGAAATAAAAATTATGATTTTTACATAGTTATTCGCAAATGATTTGTGTTAAATTATTATGATTAGTAAGAACATAATTTATTTGTCCAGATTTGATTGAATGAAAACTCCAATTCATAGATGGCAACAAAGGATCAATTAATAAATCATAACTAAACTTACCATTTTCATATGAAAAGGTGAAAAGCCCCGCATTCGTGTTGATATTGACGTTATTCCCATTTTGAACTATTTTGTTAAAGTGACAAGAATTAAATTGTTTAAATTTATAATCATCTGAACGATAACCTTCATCCCAAATCATTTCCAGTTTAAATCCACCATTTTCATACTTTAGGAGATACTTCGCAAGTGCATTTGTTGGCGAGCAAAAAAAACTTACCATTCAAAATAATTGGGTGAATATCGACAAGTGACATATTGTATTCAATTGATTTTAATCCTAGATCATTTTCATTATTTAAAATTTTAATTGGTATTTTATTGTCAATTTCGATTAAATGGATTTTACGATTTAAATCTGCTAACACAAATATTTTACCTTCAAACTCGATTAATTTCATTAAAATAATATTTTCATCTGTATAATTTGGATCTAAATATAACTTAAAAGAATAGTCGTGAGTATTTAAGACTTTAATATTGGTTAAATCTCTATTATTTTGATTTAAAATACCAACATATGAAACATATAAATACTCATTATTAAATTTAATGAAATCAAAACATGCGTCATCACTTACTTTTTTAATTATGCCTGCAGAACTTATTTCGAAAAAACCTTTTTGGCAACAGATAACTGCCTTATCATCTATCAAATCTATTTTTCTTGTACCTAATTCAATCTGAAATATTTGGTCAACAATTGAATTTGTATTTACATTATAAACATAAATAGAATTTAAACCACCTAAAATTATAAAATTCTTGTATTCAAAAAATTCCATTATAATATCGTTCGTAAAATTGAAAGGTATATTTTTATACTTTGAACATGATTCATTTAACTTTTTAGTATAAAATTCGACATTAGGTTTTTCAATGATTTTTTCTTCTTTTTGACAAGCAACAATACTTAACATAAATGCCATACATAACAGAAAATTACTCTTTTTCATGTTTATTAATTTAATTAATTGCTAAAATAAATACACATTTTTATTACAAATTTATTAACATTTTCAAAATTTTATCCACTTTTGATCACTTTTGCCAGACTCTATGACTTTGTAAATGAACTCCATACCTCTCACTCCATCATCTATTCCTGGGAAGTCTGTGTACATAGGATCTACATCTTGGCCTGCAATTCTCGCTTGAATACATTTTGCCACATTTCTATAAATATTGGCAAAAGCTTCAAGATAACCTTCAGGATGACCTGCGGGAATTCGTGCATGTGCTATGGCTTCGGAATATAGGTTATAACTTCCCGTCCTATACACTTCTACAGGCCGGTCTGCCCACCTGACAGTGAGTGTATTAGGTTCCATTTGGGACCACTCGAAGCCACCTTTCTCTCCATATACACGGATGCGAAGATTGTTTTCTTCCCCAGCGGATATCTGCGATGCGTATAGAATACCTCGTGCACCATTGTCAAATCTCAATAATACATTTCCATCATCATCCAAAAGACGACCTTCTACAAGCGTAGATATATCTGCACATAATTCATTGATTTTCAGTCCAGTGATGTATTCAGCAAGGTTTTCTGCATGAGTACCGATGTCTCCCATTGCACCAGCAATACCAGATTTCGATGGATCTGTCCGCCAAGATGCTTGTTTATTTTCGGATGCTTCGAGCAAAGTAGAAAGCCAACCTTGTGGATATTCTACCACCACTTTTCTAATCTTGCCCAAATCGCCATGTTTAACCATTTGTTTAGCCTGTTTGACCATAGGATAGCCCGTATAATTATGGGTCAATGCAAAGATTCGATCAGAATTTTTAACTATTTTTTGAAGTTCATATGCTTCTTCGAGATTGTAACTAAGTGGTTTGTCACAAACTACATGAAATCCATTTTCGATTGCCATTTTTGACGGTCCGAAATGCACATGATTGGGCGTGACGATAGAGATTAAGTCGATTCTTTCGGTATCGGACAATGATTTTTCTGTCATGATCATCTCTTCGTATGATCGATACACTCTAGATGGATGAATAAATAATTCTTCACCCGAAAGTCTAGATTTCTCCGCATCGCTGCTAAATGCTCCAGCTACCAATTCTATCTGACCATCCAAAGCGGCTGCCATCCTATGGACAGCACCAATAAAGGCTCCTTGGCCTCCGCCTATCATTCCCATTCTTATCTTTCTACCCATCACAGACTTACTTTAAATTTGTCCGACAAGGTACGCAAAAATGAAAATACAGCAATATTCTATAGCAAAATTATTTTACAGCCGTTTTTAAATTTTCTACCAGTTTTTTCATGATAGGCAATTGTACCAATGAATGAATTTGTGGAGTATTTTCGATATCATGCAGTGTGACGCTATTAAAAAACTTTTGCATATCGATCGTTATGTCCACATTTGTGGTTTGACCATCGATAATTTGGATGGTTCGACTGATGTCATAAGTAGTAAGTGCGTCGTCTGAACCCAAATGCAGTGCAAAATCTGTATCAAAAACCGTGGATCCATCCAATGCAATTTTACCTTCTGGACGAAAGAAAATATAACTCTTCCAACTGGACCAATATTCTGCCGGACTGCTCAAAATCGAGGATGCTGAAAAATCCTTTGGTTCTTTGGCATTGGAAGCTTTCGGGACGCCGATACCAAACTGAACCGCACTATAATTGCCTGAAGGAATATCCGATATTTTATATTCAAGACCAGTATTTGCTGTATTTCCAGTGTGAGATGCTGTAAGATTGAGATAGTCGATGTCTTTTAACATTACTTCGCGTGAAGTTGATTTTATTTTCAATTCTGAAAGAAAAAAAGACAGCCTAGTAAGGTAAAAATAAAAAATATTATTTGAAAAAGGAAATTTACAAAAAAAAAAGCCCATCATCTCGAAAGATAATGGACTCTTACAATATAAAACCCTGAAATCTATTTATTGATAATCACACGATGTGGGATAGGTCCAGCAATTCCATTCGCATCAAATGCATTTTTTATAGCTTCTTGAGCACCAAAATAAACAGTCCAGTAATCTCCTTGACTGCAATAAGGTCTTATTCCCAAAGTAGTCATGCCATCGCCTACTTTCAACACATTTACTTCAGGAGCAGGAAAATCTAATACAGTCGGCAATTTGAGCATGGCATCGATCGCTACCTTTCTAGCATGATCGATATTTACACCTGGATCTACAGCCATTACAAGATCAACCCTTAGATTGCCGTGTGTGGTATAATTTACTATCGTGCCAGTAGATAAGGCGCCATTTGCCAAAATTATCGTTTTATTTTCTGGTGACAAAAGGAAGGTGTTGAAAATACCTTGTTCGGTAACAGTACCAGTAAATCCCTGTGCTTCGATAAGGTCACCCAATTTAAATGGTTTGAATAACAACATCATGATACCACCGGCAAAATTGCCCAACGTACCATTTAATGCAGCACCTACACCTACGGCCAAACCCGCAAGGATAGCAGCAAATGATGTCAAGTTTACACCTAGCATACCGAAAACAGTAAGCAATAAAAGAATATTCAAAAGCACTTTTGTCATTGAATACAAAAATGACTGAAGAGATGGATCTACTTTTTTGGCATGAAGTGCAGTACGGACTACATTGCCGATTCTTCCAATTATAAAAGATCCAATAATATACACCACCACTGCACCTGCGAGCTTAGGTGCATACTCTATAGCAATCTTAGAGATCTGTGATACAAGGTTAATTGGAGCTGTAACGATTTCTGTTGCTTGAAGTAACATAAATAAAAATTTTGATTTGTTAGTGAATAGTATTTTGACAAATTATTAACAAAAAAGTCACCAAAAGTGTATTTTTTCAAGCAAGATAACCGATTTATTAGTTATTTCTTAACAAACTTCATACAACGACAACTAATACCATGAATTACAATTGGCAACACTTATTCAATTTTTCATATTACGTATTTATCATATGTAAGCACATTCACATTATAAAAAATCCTATAATTAGACTAAGAATGAGTACCTTTGATGTTAAAAAATCAACTTAGATTGATCATAAAACATGAAGCGAAAAATTGAAATCCTAGCACCGGCCAAAAACCTAATACAAGGTATCGCGGCCATTAATGCTGGTGCAGATGCTGTTTATATTGGTGCTCCTTTGTTTGGTGCACGTACCAATGCGACCAACTCCATCGATGATATCGCCGAGATGGTTAGGTATGCCCATCTATTTAAAGCGCAAGTTTTCGTTGTTATTAATACTATATTGTACGATGACGAATTGAAAACCTGTAGGGAATTGATTTATACTTTGTATGATATTGGTGTAGATGCACTCATTATTCAAGACATGGCCATTCTAGAAATGGACCTTCCGCCTATCGTCTTGCACGCTAGTACTCAAGCCAATAATCGAGATCCAAAACATGTAAAATTCCTAAAAGATGCCGGTATCAAAAGAGTGGTATTGGCCAGAGAGCTCAATCTGGATCAAGTGCGGGAAATACATGAAGCTACAGATGTAGAGTTGGAATTTTTTGTATCTGGTGCATTGTGTGTTTCTTTCAGTGGCAATTGCTATATGAGTATTGCCAATGGTGAACGCAGTGCCAATCGTGGATCATGTGCCCAAAACTGTAGGTTGCCTTATGAGCTTACAGACGGAACAGGCAAGACCTTGATTCAGACGGCGCATCTATTGTCTATCAAGGACTTGGACTTGAGTGATCAGTTACCAAATCTGATAGAAGCAGGTATTTCTTCATTCAAGATAGAAGGCCGACTTAAAGACATTGTTTATGTCAAAAATAATACTTCCTACCTAAGAAAACGACTGGATGAGTTTCTTGAAAATAACAAAAATAAGTACCAAAAAGCCTCATCTGGAAGGACATTCTATAACTTCGAACCGAAAATGGACCGAAGTTTTAACCGTGGGTATACCGACTATTTTGTCAATAAACGAAAAGAAAAAATTGGAAGTTGGGATACACCAAAATCACAGGGTCAATACATAGGAAAAGTATTAGAAATCAAAGCAAATGGCTATGTGATAGAAAATTCCGATTTACTCAATAATGCGGATGGACTTTATTTTATCAATGCAGATGGAGAAGCTGATGGTGCTCAAATCAATATCATTGTCAATAATGTCGTAGTACTAAATTCTCAAAAATCTATTGAAGTCGGAACAGTCATTTATAGAAATTCTGATGCAGAATTCATCAAACTAGTAGAGCAAGAAAAAAGTGCCATACGCAAGATTGGTGTCAGGTTAGTTTTTTCAGAGACGACAGATGGCTTCAAATTGCAAGCTACTGACGAAGATGGTCACCAAAGCGAAATGATCATCGTGAGCGAAAAAACTCAGGCCAACAGCAATGAATCTGTTATTCCCAACATCAAAAAAAATCTGGCCAAAACAGGAAATACGGTATTTATTGTTGATGAGATCGATGTAAACTTTTCAGACAATTGGTTCTTGCCGATATCTAAAGTAAATGAAATTCGCAGAGAAGTTTTGGAACAATTGGTCGAGATAAGGATATCACAATATCACAGAGAAACGCAAGTAATTACCAAAACGAATCATCCTTATCCTGTCGAAAAACTAGACTTTACTTACAATGTATCCAACCAGTTGGCGCGAAACTTTTACAAACGTCATGGCGTCAATGATATAGAAAAAGCCTTTGAACTACAGTGGGATCCAGGCAAATCTAGGGTCATGGTCACCAAGTATTGTGTGAAATATGAACTCGGTAAATGTGCTAGATTCCAACGTGCTACCATGGGCGAAAAAGTAGTCGAGCCGCTAACTCTAAAACATGGCGAAAATGCGTATAAACTCAAATTTAATTGCAAGCCGTGCGAGATGGAAATTTGGGAAAAGGACGCCGAACTAGAATATATAGATGAAGATGAGCAAATGGGCTATGTGAAGAAGTGATTTATAGTTATAAATAATCATAAAAAAATGGCAAAGAAATAAACAAGCTGAATTTGTTCAATGGTTTGGACCATTATTAGCTGCTTTAAGAGAATTGGGTTATTCAGGTAAACCAAAAGAGGTTTGTAATAAAATAGCTTCAAATCTAAATTTAAAAGAAGAATTTTTAGATGAAAATTTAAAATCTGGAACAAATAGATTTCAAAATCAAGTTGCATGGGCAAGCATTTCAGGGAAGGACTTGGATTCTTCTACAAGAGGACTTGAAGCTACTGAATTAGGTCAAAATACAACTTTAGATTATGAATCTTCACAAAAATTTTCATGAAATGGGTTGAAATAAACCAAAAGCGAGAAAAACAAAACTGAAAAAAAGGTTATATCTGAATTTTGAAGAAGAACAACCTGAAAATATAGAACTAAAAGCCGAACAAAGTTTATTGGATGTTTTGAAATTATTCACCATCTGGATTTGAAAATGTTTGTAAAGAATTGCTCAGAGAACAGGTTTTGAAAATGTTGAAGGGACAGGAAAATCGTACGACGGGTGTATTGACGGATTTGGAATACTTGAACTTAACCCATTTGTTAGTTAAAGTAATCTTTCAAGTAAAAGATATAAAGGTTCTGTGTCAAGATCTCAAGTAGGTGATTCTCAGAAACGCAATGTTAGGTAGAGCCGAAAAAGCCATAATCATGACAACTGGAACTTTTACTAAAGAAGCTGAAAAAGAAGCATCTAGAGATGGAGCGCCTCCAATTGAATTAGTCGATGGCAATAAGCTAGTACTTATGTTTGAAAAAGTTGAACTTGGTTTAAAACCAAAAACACAAAAATTGATTTAAAATATTTTAGCAAATTTAATTGATAAGTGATTTATAGTTATAAATAATCATAAAATGATGATATTACTTTCAATTTTGCTTGCTGCTATATTCTTTGGGCTATCATGTATTCATATTTATTGGGGCCTTGGTGGCAAGTGGGCATTTGCAGATGCATTCCCTAC
This sequence comes from Saprospiraceae bacterium, assembly GCA_016717105.1. Taxonomy (GTDB): domain Bacteria; phylum Bacteroidota; class Bacteroidia; order Chitinophagales; family Saprospiraceae; genus OLB9. Next base: position 217,037 of record JADKGF010000004.1, read on the forward strand.
TAATGAAGATGGAACACAATTGCAACAAGTACCTGGGATGGCAGCGTCATTTATAGTAGCTGCAGGTCTTTTTTGTTTTGGATTATTTTACTTAATAAAAGCTGAGATGGTATCTATCAGTTTACCAACTATTCTGAATAATTATGGACTTTGGGTTATTGCAGGAAAATTCTTATTGAGAGCTATAGGCGATTTCAATTATGTCGGTATTTTCAAAAAAATAAAAACCACACCATTTGCCAAAAAAGACAACAAGATTTACACACCGCTTTGTATATTTATTGGCTTGACTACAATTATCCTAATATCCTGTTTATAATCAAATCAAATTTTTACTACTTCACCCGTCAGTTCATCCACCATCGATTTCATTACTAAGTTTTCATCAAAATTAGCACTAAACACAAAAGGGCGATCTTCATCAATATATTGGTATATGTGCCAATCTGTAGGTGGTGTATCTAAGTCCTTCAGGTCAACAGATTGGATCCAATACAATTCGCCTTCATCACACTTTGGAGCTGGAATCCAGTCTATTTCTACTGCATAAATAAAACTTACCCAATTGTAATTGACCGGTGATGTTTCAGTAAGCACACCACAAAATTTGGGACTAGAAATAGTAATACCTGTTTCTTCTTTTGTCTCACGAATTTTTTGCGCGCTTTAGTAGGAGATATTGATCGCCACTTTTGATAATGCAAAATACTGCCACCCGTTTTACACCTTCAGAATCATTTTTTTGGATTAGTATTTTGCAAAGGTACGTAGTGCAACCGTAGTTAAATGGCCATATTTGAGAAAATTCCATAGGAAATACAATTTATTGATAAAATACAAAATTATATCGTACCTTTGTTAGTATTATATTTCGCACTAAATTTAACACTATATTATCATGATCACGGCAAATGAACTAAAAACCAAAGGAATCAAGGCCATTGAAGAACAGCTAGCCCAAACACCCGAAGCAGCTATTACTGTTCATGGCAAGGTCAAGTATGTGGCTATGACCGTGGAGCAATTTGACAAAATGCGTATGGCTGAGCTCGAAGTCGCTTATATGCTTTGCAAAAAAGACATCGAAGAAGGGAATTATACTGTAGAAACAGCTGAAGAACACTTGGAAAGATTATGGCCTTAAATTGAAATAAAATTTTATACATGCCTAAAATAATCACCACAAGATATTATGAAAAAAAACTTAATGTTTTTAAATCAAAACATCCAGAGCTAAAAGAAAAATATGCAAAAACCATTAAACTACTGCAAGCTGACCCTTGGCATCCATCACTTCGTCTCCATAAACTAAAAGGCAATCTTTCCGATTTATATTCGATTTCTCTAAATATGAAATATAGGATTCTATTGGATTTTATTATCAAAGATGATCAGGTTATCTTAATTGATATTGGCAATCATGATGGAATGTACTAAATCACAAAAGACTACAACTTCTTTTATAAAACTTGCTATAAAATGAATATTACTTATTCACTTTCAAGTGTAGAATTAATTTCATATTTTACAGTCTAATACCTTAAATCATCATCAAATGAAGCAGCTCATCATTTATTTATTGATATTATCTCACCTCACAATATTAGCTCAAGAAAAGCCAAAATGGGACGTCAATAATCCCCCAGGCAACTTCAAAGAAGTCTCTTTTACCACTAATGAAGGTACATGGATGAATGTCGATGTGAGCCCCGATGGAAGTATGATTGCTTTCGACATGCTAGGAGATATATATACCATGTCAATATCTGGTGGAACAACTACTGCCATTCGTACAGGTCTAGCTTGGGAAGTACAGCCACGTTGGAGTCCAGATGGCAAAAAGATATTATTCACGAGTGATTCTGCAGGTGGAGACAATATTTTCTATATGGATGTCGATGGAAAAAATGTAAAACAAATCACAAAAGAAAGTTTCAGATTGCTCAATAATGCGGTATGGATGCCTGATGGTCAATACATTATAGCAAGAAAACACTTTACTTCTGGTCGATCTCTGGGTGCTGGAGAAATGTGGATGTACCATATCTCAGGTGGTGAAGGCATCCAACTGACCAAAAGAAAAAATGATCAGCAAGATGTCAATGAACCAACAATCTCGCCTGATGGTAAAATGCTGTATTATAGCGAAGATGTCTATCCAGGTGGCTATTTCCAATACAATAAAGATCCTAATAGCGAGATTTTTGTGATCAATAGTTACAACATAGAAACTGGCGAAACCAAAAGAGTAACAGGCGGACCAGGTGGTGCATGCAGGCCCCAAATTTCCAATAAAGGTGACAAAATAGCTTATGTGCGTCGTGTCCGAGAGAAATCCGTCTTGTACATTTATGAAATATCAACTGGCAGAGAATGGGCTATCTACGACCAACTTAGCAAAGACCAGCAAGAAGCTTGGACGGTATTCGGTATTTATACTGGATTTGACTGGATGCCAGATGATAAAGAGATTGTAATCTGGGCGAAAGGTAAAATTGTCAAAATCAATATTGCAGACAAAAAAGCAACGGATATTCCATTTACTGTCAATGCCAAACATAAACTGATGGAAACGGTGCAGTTTGAAAACAAGGCGTACGAAGAAGATTTTGATGTCAAAGTACTTAGAAACGCAGTCACTTCACCTGATGGAAGCCAACTCGTATTCAGCGCATTAGGAAGTTTATATGTTTCAAAAAATGGACAAACACCGGTAAGGTTGACCACCGGTACAGACTTCGAAGCTGAGCCACAATTTAATGCCAAAGGCGATCAAATCGTCTATGTCACATGGGATGATGAAAGCTTAGGAAAAATTCAAACCTATAATTTTGCGACCAAAAAATCAACTGTCGTAACCAAAGATCCTGCCATCTACCGTACGCCTTCATTCTCTCCCGATGGCACCCAAATTGTCTATCGAAAAGAAGGTGGTAATGGTCATCAAGGTTACCAATACAATACCAATTCAGGGATTTACACTGCTGATGTCAATGGAGAAAATGCGACATTGATCACGCAAGAAGGTGAAAACCCAATATTTTCAGCAGACGGAAATGAAATCTATTTTACCACAGGAGGCTTTTTATTTGGTTCTATCGCAAAAGCTTTCAAAAAATATAGCCTAAAAACCCAAAAGACTGAAGTGGTTTTCAATACGAGTTATACGACCAATTTCGTCCCAAGTCCTGATAATAAATGGGTTGCTTTTACAGAATTATATAAAGTGTATATCGCACCGATGCCAAAAACCGGCCAACCAATCGGTCTTTCAGCCAAAACCAAAGCTATTCCAGTTGCACAAGTGGCGCGTGATGCAGGTATCAATCTACATTGGTCAGCCGATAGTCAAAAATTGCATTGGACACTAGGTAATGAATATTTTACAGAAAGTCTCAATAGAAGATTCTTGTTTCTCGAAGGTGCTCTTGACTCGATCCCGCCGATAGATACTCTAGGTACTAAAATAAGTCTTACCATCAAAACCGATAAACCCAAAGGAAAAATTGCCTTCAAAAATGCCAATATCATCACCATGGAAAATGATAAGGTTATCAAAAATGGCATCGTCCTTGTTGAAGAAAACATTATCAAATATGTAGGTCCTGCATCAGGTATAAAACTGGATAAAAGCACAAAAATTATTGATGTAAATGGCAAAACTATTATGCCAGGATTGATTGATGTACATGCCCATTTGGGTGCATTCAGAGATGGCATCAGTCCCCAAAAACATTGGGAATATTTTGCAAACTTAGCTTATGGCGTGACCACAACCCATGATCCATCTGTCAATAGTGAAATCACCTTTGCACAGTCAGAAATGGTAAAAGCTGGTGTACTCACAGGTCCAAGGATCTTCTCTACAGGTACTATTCTCTATGGTGCAGATGGTGACTTCAAAGCAGAGATCAATAGTCTCGAAGATGCCAAATCAGCACTTAGAAGAACGCAAGCATTTGGCGCATTTTCTGTAAAATCATACAATCAACCTAGACGTGAGCAACGCCAACAAGTCATAGAAGCAGCTAGACAGCTAGGTATCAGAGTTGTACCTGAAGGTGGTTCGTTTTTCTACCATAATATGAGCATGGTAGCTGATGGACATACGAGTATTGAGCACAATATTCCCGTAGCACCGCTATCAAAGATGTGGTCAATTTCTGGTCCAATAAAACAAGCAATACGCCGACACTTATCGTCAAATTACGGCGGCCTTACCGGCGAATATTATTGGTATCAAAATACTGAGGTATGGAAAAAGGAGAAACTACTCAAATTTACACCTAGGCCTATCATTGATGCTCGCTCAAGACACCGTACGATGGTGCCCCAAGAAGAATACGAAAATGGCCATATCTTGACATCAAAATCTTGTAAAAAACTTGCCGACGCTGGTGTCAATATCAATCTCGGTGCACATGGACAGCTGCAAGGTTTGGGTGCACATTGGGAATTGTGGATGCTGCAGCAAGGTGGCATGTCCAATTATCAAGCCCTAAAAAGTGCCACTGTGAATGGTGCAGAACTTCTAGGCATGCAAAATCAAATCGGTACACTCAAAGTTGGAAAACTTGCTGATCTCATCGTCATTGATGGCAATCCGATGGAAGACATCCGCAAAACCGAAAATGTCGTGTACACCATGATCAATGGCCGCCTCTATGATACCAATACCATGGATGAAATAGGCAACACCACCAAAAAAAGAACCAAATTTTACTGGGAATTAGATGGAAGTGGACTCGCCTACCCTTTTCATCAGGAGACGAATGGATTTATGGGTGTGAGGTGTGCCTGTGGGTTGTAGGGGGAACAGAATTTGAATATGGTTAAAGCATTAAAAACTTGTTTTATATCTATAATATAATACCCAAAACAAACGTTAATTATTTGTATTTTATAAGCAGCAAATGAATCACCATCTTAAGTATCTAGTAAATGAAAATTTCTTATTTTGTTTTAATACTGTTTACGACTCCTATAATTAAAAGTCAAGCCCAAAAGCCTTATCTTTTAGATAAATTCCTTGGAACGGTTTATGATATTCCTATGAATGAAGTGCGTAAAGGATATGGTGATCATCTATTTGACAATCAAATTCTATGTCAAATTGAACTTAATGATCTACACTTCCCTAATTCAGATCAATCCAAAAAGAAGTTTCCAAATGTTAAAAAGGAATTTCTATTTGGAATCATTTTCGAAAATAAACTAACTATATCAACAGAAGGATGTTATCAATTCTCTCTTGAATCTGACGATGGTTCTATATTATGGATAGACAATCAAATAATTATCAATAACGACCATCCGCATCCGATGAAAAAATTGATGAATAGTGTTCATTTAAATGCAAAAACCTATGATTTGAAAATCTGGTATTACAATGCTTTCCCAAATCTATATGGTTTAATATTTGATATAGCCAAATTAAGTAGCGATCTTGAATGCCCTTATATTGAAAAATTAGGACAAAAATCAATAGAAGTATTAACCCTTCAGGATGTTGTTTTTGACTTCAATTCTTCACAGTTAAAACCAAGTGGTCAAGCATATTTAGATAGCCTTGTTTCGAAAATAAAATTAAATAATTTCACAAAAATAAAAATTATTGGCTATACGGATGATATTGGAAATAAGAAAACCAATTTAAATCTCTCCCATAATCGTGCTATAACCGTTATGAAATATTTAAAAAAATCATTCCCAGATAGTATTATATTTTCAACAGAAGGCTTAGGATCTGAAAACCCAAAACTTCCCAATACATCCAATGAAAATAGAAAAGCTAATAGACGAGTAGAGGTAATAATGAATTAAAAATATATAACAAAGCTACTACACTTATAATGCCCCGCAAGCTACCCGCAAGTTGGACAACTCGTTATTCCATAATTAAAGACCTGTCAAGAAGTTAGGTTCAAGAAAAACTTGGGCTATTAGATAAAAAAAAATCCTATAGCGCCTTCTTCTTATACGCATCATGAAATCCTTCGCCATTCATGATTTTATCTATGCATTTTTCGATTCTGTTGATTCGGGATGCTGACTGCTTGGCTTGCGAAAAATGGATGATATATCCTCGCTGCTTACCAGGCGTAAGTGCGTAAAAAGCGTCCCTCAATGCAGGCAGCCCTTCAAACATGTCATTTAATTCATCTGGAATAGGCTCAAGGTCTTTTTTGAATTCGACTTTGACTCCACTTTCTTCGATGACTACCGCTTCTTTTACATATTCCTTGATGGTATCGGTTAGATTTATGATTTGATCTACGGCTGTAAATCTGATGATTCTCGCAGATTGGACGCTTGGGCCTTGTTGTTCCAATATCTTTTTTGGATCACTAAGCAAGACACCCTTAAAAAATCCAAATGTAACACAATCTTTTAGAGCTGATACGATAATTATGTTTTTACCTTGATGAGTATAGACTGGTACGCCCCATTTTACATCTTCTACAAGGCCAGTTTCTAGCATGCTTTGTCGAAGATGCTGAAGCTCCATTTGCCACGATCTGACCTTGCATTTGTCTGTGGCATAGTAGTCACACCTGCCACATCCATCCGCTATAAAAAGATCTACTTTTGGATTAAGTTGAGTCATTGCATTATTACTTATGCACCATAAGGAACCCAAATATTTTTAATTTCGGTAGCATGTCGCAAAAATTCAGCACCTTCGCCTTGAGCGCGATCATACCAATTGCGATATTTGCCGTAATTGACCCACGTGCGCTTTAGATTTTCAGCAGATAGCAATTCTACTTCCTTGCTTCCTTCGGCAGATCCAAAATACCATAAACCATCGATGTCGTCATGTTTTGCCATTTCTTTGGTAAGTTCGTCTTTACCTCCAGTGACAATGTTTATACAACCTGCTGGTACGTCAGATGTTTCCAATATTTGGTAAAAATCAGTAGCTGACAGTGGTGATGTTTCAGATGGTATTACTACCACACAATTGCCCATAGCGATCGCAGGAATTACTGTGGATACAAAGCCCAATAACGGTGAAACATCAGGACAAACAATACCAATCACACCAACTCTTTCGGGCATTGCGAGTGTCACATTGCGTTGCGTCGTGTGGTGTACTTGCCCATCATACTTGTCAGCCCATGCAGCATAGCTATATATTCTTTCTATCGAAGCTTGAACTTCCTTGGCTGCATCGGATGGACTTACATTGGTCATTTGTTCGATACGAGATGCAAATTCATCTGCCCTAGCCGAAAGATTCTCCGCTATATAATATAAAACCTGTGCCCTTCCATGTCCAGTCATACTCGCCCAAGATGTACCAGCATGCGCAGCCTCTACGGCATTTCTTATGTCTTTCCTGTTTCCTTTGGGCACTTGAGAAAGATGATTTCCAAACATGTCCTTGATCGTCAAACTGTTGCCTCCATCTGGTCTTGCTTGCCGCCAATATACAATTTTGGTGTACGGTCAATATTTGGTAATGTCTTATCTGATTTTTTGGAAGATGGCTCTGTAATTTTGAGTTTTGGTGCGTCATTTTTGAATTCGGATTCGGCTCTATATTTTACATATTCGTACAAGCCCTCTTTGCCGCCTTCTCTACCATAACCTGACTCTCGATATCCACCAAATCCCGACGATCAAATACATTACTGCAATTTATCCACACAGTTCCAGCCTTGATTTGTGGAGCGATGTCTAACGCAAGATTGATATTTTCTGTCCAAATACTCGATGCAAGGCCATATCTCGTATTATTGGCAAGTTTTACAGCTTCGCTATGCGATCTGAAGCTCATGGCTACTAAAACAGGACCGAAAATCTCTTCCTGAGCAATAATCGATGAAGGCGAAACATTCGTAAATAAAGTCGGTGGATAAAAATATCCTTCTTTAGGGCAAGTCCATGACGGTTGCCAACAAATATTGCCATCATCTTTACCTTTTTGCACTAGATCTTCAATGGTTTTGAGCTGAATAGGTGCTACAATAGCGCCAATATCTACGGATTTGTCTAATGAATCGCCCACTCTCAAAGTTTCCATGCGCGCTCTGATCTTGCTGTAAAGCTTTTCTGCTACACTTTCTTGTACCAATAATCTAGAGCCTGCGCAACATACTTGACCTTGATTAAACCAAATTGCATCGACAATACCTTCCACCACGCTATCCAGATCAGCATCTTCAAATACGATAAATGGGGATTTACCACCCAATTCTAAGGATATTTTCTTACCAGTACCTGCTGTGGCTCGGCGTATGATTTTGCCTACTTCGGTGGAACCGGTGAATGCTATTTTCGATACATCGGGATGATTGACCAAAGCAGCTCCTGTGCCACCATGACCAGTAATGATATTGACTACACCATCTGGTAGCCCTACTTGTTTGCAAATATCTGCAAAAAGTAATGCGGTAAGTGATGTAAATTCCGCAGGTTTTAAAACAACAGTATTTCCCATAGCCAATGCAGGAGCAATCTTCCAAGCAAGCATCAACATAGGAAAATTCCAAGGAATAATCTGACCTATGACACCTATCTCTTTGTAATCTTTCATCTCCGTATCCATGAGTTGGGCCCATCCAGCGTGATGATAAAAATGCCTTGCGACCAATGGAATATCAATGTCCCGAGTTTCGCGGATAGGTTTTCCATTGTCCATAGATTCTAATACTGCAAAGTTACGACTGTGTTTTTGGATTTGTCTGGCGATAGCATACAAATATCTAGCTCTGCTATGTCCACCCAATTCTACCCAAGGCTTTAGTGCTTTTTTGGCTGCTTTGACAGCATCATCTACATCCTTTTCATTGGCTTCAGCTATTTGTGCCAGTTTTTGAGTAGTTGCTGGGCTGAAACTTTCAAAATATTCGCCAGACGAAGGTTTTGTCCATTTACCATTGATAAATAGAGAAAACTTACGTTTATGGGAATCTAAAAAAGCAACACTTTCTTTATTGCTTTCTGGTGCAGGACCATATTCCATGGTTTGATATATTTCTTTGATTGACATTATGTTATGATTGAATATTTATTTTAATTTGTTTTATCAAGAATAATACCCCATTCTTTTCGAGAAGGAATATTTGTTTTAAGGTTATCAGGTAATTCACTTATATGAAGGTATTGACTAACGATTTATGTCCCCAGGGTATATTAAATATATGTAATTGATTTTCATTCAATTGCAATTTAGCAACAGCTTGTTGCCAAAATTCATAAAATGTTTTACAGTATCTTAAATTTTTAGGCGAAAAACCAGACATTTCAGGAAATTCCAATTTCAAATCCTTACTTAATTGATCTATAAATCCACTACCCCATACTGAATTCTCTTGTTTTTCAAATATCTCTTTACCCAAAAACCAATACATCTTTATTAGCTCAGTATTAACAGCAACCGAAGCTTTTATTTGACTTCTTTGAATATTTGATTTAATATCCCTAAGCCATGTTATATATTGTTGATCAGCAATAATCATTATAATACATAAGTATGTTTTTCATTCTATTTTTAATTAAAGCCATCAACTTACTACGCCATTGGATGTCTATACGATGCTGAGTATCTTCCCGTCACATAATGCTCCAATTGGCGTTCGATATCTCCCAATAGACTACTTGCACCAAATCTGAATAAATCAGGTTGCAACCAATCATGCCCCAACTCTTCTTTCATTAAGATTAGGTAATTAAGCGCATCTTTTGCCTTGGCAATACCACCAGCAGGTTTATATCCTACTTTATATCCAGTCAGTTCAAGATATTCTCGAATCATACGTACCATCACCAATGTAACGGGCAAGGTAGCGTTGACACTTTCTTTGCCTGTACTAGTCTTTATAAAATCTGAACCTGCCATCATGGCTACCATACTTGCTTTGGCTACTTTAGTGAATGTTGGGATTTCTCCTGTAGCTAAGATGGTTTTCATGTGGGCTTCACCGCACGCTTTGCGACAAGCGGCAATCTCATCGTATAATGCTTTCCAGTCTGATTGCAATACTAAAGTGCGGCTTATCACAATGTCTATTTCTTTGGCTCCAGAAGCAACAGACAATTCTATTTCTTTAAGCTTCTCTGGCAAAGAAATCTGCCCCGCAGGAAATCCAGTAGATACCGCAGCTATCGGAATATTGGTACCTTTGAGTGCTTCTACGGCATAAGGAATCAGATTATGATAAACACATACAGCACCTGTAGTAATGCCGGCATCAGCCATGCCCATCGCTTCCAACAAGTCTTTTCTAACAGGATTCGCCGCTTTCGCACAAAGTCTGACCACATTACCACGTGTATCATCGCCAGCCAACGTAGTGAGATCCATGCAAGAAATAGCCTTCAGCAACCAAGCCGCTTGATATTCCTTTTGACAGATCTTCTGGTACCGATAGTGGCTGCTCTTCGCTCTACAGCACTGCGATTGATATTAATACCTTCTATCAAGTGATGCGTCATAAGGAATACCTTCATTTCGCAAATGATGAGTTTGTGAAATCGTTTCCTGACTTATTTTTTTATTTTTTATCATCTGAAATAGATTTATATTTGAATGTCAACGTCGTTTCGTTAAGGTACTTTTATTTGTTTTACTCTTGAAAAGCAAAGACTACATAATTTGGCCTTATCAAAACGACATTGTATTTTAAGATTTTATTTTATTAACGAATGGTTTTGAATATCAACGGCTGTTTGATAGGTTTTGTTTCGCTAAATGTGTAGGCCATATCCATGTACACTTCGGCTTTTGCAAAAAAAGTCTCATCATTGGCATGTAACACAGCCAATGTCTCACCAACAGCTACTTTTGTACCTACCTTCTTGGATAAAACGATGCCTGCACTATGATCTATCGGACTTTCTTTGGTCTCTCGACCTGCACCCAATTTTACAGAAGCAAGACCGATGTCCATGGCGCTAAGATGGGAAATGTATCCTGCTGATTTACTTTTGTATTCATAAGTCAATGTTGCTTTGGGCAATAAATTCATATCTTTGACTACATTGATATCTCCCTCTTGTGAAGCCACCAATTCAATGAATTTTTCAAAAGCTTTACCGTTAAGAATCAAGGATTTTAATAAATCGATGCCTTCTTTATGACTATGCGTACGGCCAGCTAAAGTCAGCATATAGCTACCCAATTCCAAACACAAGGTGGTCAAATCTTCAGGACCATGACCACGCAAGGTATCGATCGCCTCCTTCACTTCCAGTGCATTGCCCACGGCAAATCCGAGTGGCTCTTCCATGCCGGTAATGACAGCGATAAGCTTGCGATTCATTTTTTTGGCTGTATTGATCATGATATTGGCCAATTTTTCAGCATCAGAAATGGTTTTTATGAAAGCGCCATCCCCTACTTTGAGATCAATGACAATCGCATCCGCGCCACAAGCCAGTTTTTTACTCATCACGCTGGACGCAATGAGCGAAATATTATCCACCGTACCTGTCACATCTCTGAGGGCGTACAGTTTTTTATCCGCAGGAACCAATTTGTTGTTTTGACTGCAAATGGCTATACCATGTTGTTTAACTTTATCAACAAACTGTCCGGCAGTCATGTCCACTTGAAAACCTGGAATAGATTCAAATTTGTCCAATGTGCCACCAGTGTGACCTAGGCCACGACCAGACATCTTCGCTACTGGCACACCTGCTGCAGCAACCAATGGTGCTAATATCAATGTAGTTTTATCGCCCACACCTCCTGTACTATGTTTATCTACTTTGATACCATCGATGGAAGAAAGGTCAATCATATCACCTGATCGCATCATGACATCTGTGAGCGCAGCGGTTTCGTCATCATTCATCCCCTGAAAAAAAACTGCCATCAACCAGGCAGAAATCTGATAATCAGGTATCTCACCCGTCAAATATCCATTGATAATCGATTGAATATCTTCGGCAGACAAAATATGTCCGTCCCTTTTCTTTTTTAAGTTCTACCAAGAATCTTAGTTTTGTGGATTTAAAATAAACAACTACTTCCTGTAGTCTCAAAATCTATGCCTAAAGCATCAGCGATCGTAGCAGCTATGTCCACAAAACTATTTCTAACTCCTAAATCCTTACCATAAGCGTTATTTTTACCATAAATTAAGATAGGAATATACTCACGGGTGTGGTCGGTACCTGGCCATGTAGGGTCATTGCCATGATCGGCGGTGATGATCAGGAGGTCATCTTCTTTCATTTTTGACATTATCTCAGGCAAGCTTAGCATCAAATGCTTCCAAACATCGGGCATAACCCGGCACATCCCGCCGATGACCAAAGTGCATATCAAAATCCACCAGATTGGTAAAAATCAGACCAGCTTGATCATTTTCAATGGCTGATATAGTGGCTTCGATGCCTTCAGTATTATTGGCGGTTTTGATGGATCGGGTGATACCTTTTCCTGCAAAAATATCATAAATCTTACCGATGCCCAAAACTTCTTTTCCGTATTTATTGATGGCATCTAATACATTGTCAGGTGGCATGGTGGCAAAATCTTTCCGTCGGGAAGTACGGGTATAATTGCCTGATGTACCGGTGAATGGCCTGGCTATCACACGACCTACTTCATACTCACCAATAAGCATGTTTCTGGCTATCTGACAGATTTCATATTGCTTTTCTATAGGTATCACATCTTCGTGCATGGCTATCTGAAATACACTATCTGCAGATGTATAAACGATCGGAAACCTGTTCGCACATGTTCGTCGCCCAAATCATCAATAATTGCTGTACC